>NZ_DKTK01000009.1:177198-297350 GCF_002473195.1 Pantoea sp. UBA7232 | reverse complement strand
GTCTTTACATTCGCCTGGCAGCTGCGGACAGACACGCCACTGACAGACTAGCCTGATTAGTTTTAACGCTTCAACCCCAGGCAGGGCATCCACGCGATCTCTTTTGGGTTTGACCTCTCTTGATCCCCGTCCTAAGAGCGGAGGCTAGGGAGAGAGGGCTCTAAGCAGGTTATTAAGCTGCTAGTGCGTAGTTTTCGTCGTTTGCGACTATTTTTTTGCGGCTTTTTACGAGGCAAACCGCCCCTCGGCATGCACCTTGGGTTTCGCGAATCCCGTCGAATCCAGAATCAGCCCCAAGTTCTAAAACTGTAGCGCAAATCTATAAAAGAATCCAGTGCTTAACGGCTGGCGCTCTTCATAATTCGTGCTTTATCCATCTTCCACTCGCGATCTTTGATATCAGAGCGCTTATCGTGCTCTTTCTTACCGCGTGCGACGCCGATTTTGAGCTTGGCCCAGGCGTTTTTCCAGTAGAGCGAAAGCGGTATGATGGTATAACCGTCGCGGTTAACGCTGCCAAACAGTGAAGCGAGCTCGCGCTCTTTCAGCAGCAGCTTACGGGTGCGCGTAGGGTCGCATACCACGTGCGTTGAAGCACCGATCAGCGGCTGGAACGTGGCGCCGAACAGAAACGCTTCGCCGTCGCGCAGCATGATATAGCTTTCGCTGATATTGGCTTTACCGGCGCGCAGTGCTTTAACTTCCCATCCCTGTAACGACAGACCCGCTTCGAACTCCTCTTCGACGAAGTATTCGTGGCGCGCGCGTTTGTTGAGGGCAATGGTGGCTGAACCGGGTTTGTGAGCTTTTTTCTTTGTCATAGTGCGGCGTAGTCTACATTACTCAGTTTGTGGGCGCATCCCCATGTCCTGCGGGGCGGTAAAAAACATCCTATTTTAGCACAGCTGGCAAAAGCATGAATTTTTGTTTAATGGCCTAAAATGGTACAATTCAATGGTTTTGTGACCAACAGGAACCCTTATGGCTCAGATTAGCCGCTCAGCGCTGGTCCCCTATAGCGCTGCACAGATGTACCAGCTTGTGAATGACGTGGATGCCTATCCTGAATTTCTTCCTGGCTGCACCGGCAGTCGCGTGCTGGATAACAGCGGTCATCAGATGACCGCTGCGGTCGATGTCTCAAAAGCGGGCATCAGTAAAACCTTTACCACGCGCAATACGCTGACTGACAACCAGAGCATTCACATGCAGCTGGTTGACGGCCCGTTCCGTAAGCTGACCGGCGGCTGGAAATTTATCTCGCTGGGTGATGACGCCTGCAAGGTTGAGCTGAGCCTCGACTTTGAGTTCACCAATATGCTGGTTGAGATGGCATTCGGGCGCGTGTTCAAAGAGCTGGCAAACAGCATGGTGCAGGCGTTTACCCAGCGTGCCAAAGAGGTCTATCGTGACTGAGATCCGCGTGGAGGTAGTTTATGCGCTTCCGGATAAGCAGTATCTGCGTGAGGTTACGCTGGAGCAGGGCGCCACGGTAGAGCAGGCGATAGAGGCATCGGGCCTGCTGCAGCTGCGCCGCGATATCGATCTGGCGCAGAATAAAACCGGGATCTTCAGCCGGCCGGTTAAGCTTGGTGACACGGTTGAAGAGGGCGATCGGGTTGAGATCTACCGGCCACTGATTGCCGATCCGAAAGAGCTGCGCCGCCAGCGCGCTGAGCGTGCCGCGGTGAAAAAGTAGCTGACGTTAAGCATTAAAAAAGGCGCCCCGGGCGCCTTTTTTATTGTCATCAGCTTAACTGTTTTTCTGACCCGCGAGCCGCGGCTTGTTATCAATATTCGTCAGGACACCGCTGCGATCAAACGTCAGCGTCAGCGTCTGCTGCTTCACGCGCTCGTGACCAGGCTCCTGGCGGAAAATGTAATACCAGACGTTGCTGCCAAAGGGATCGTGCATCATCGGGGTGCCCAGCGTATAGGCCACCTGCTGCTGCGTCATGCCGGTGTGGATCTTGGCGACATCGTTGGCGGCCAGGTAATTCCCCTGATTGATATCCGGACGATAGACAACGCGCTCCAGCGTGGAGCATCCGGCGGTTGTCATCAACATTACCACTGCCGCAGCAGTCAGCGTCTTAAAGCGCATCTGTACATTCCTTTTTTCGGGCCAAACGCCTTTCAGCAGGCAGTTTTGTTGCCATTACATTCTGAACTCTGCACGCGGCAGGCTTTTATTATGGCGATATCACTGCCGATGATAATAGACCTTTTCCCGGTTGGGAACCTCTACAGAGCATGCATATGACCATCAGGCCGGAAAAAAGTGCGGTCTCAGGCTGCTAAAAGTTCTTTGGCGTTCGCCAGCGTGTTACGCGTGACTTCGCTGCCGCCCAGCAGACGAGCCAGCTCCTGCAGACGTGACCGCTTATCCAGCGGCTGCATATGCGTTTCCGTCATCGCGCCGTCGGTCTCTTTGCTGACAAAGAAGTGCTGATGACCGCAGCCCGCAACCTGTGGCAGGTGCGTGACACACATAACCTGCGTCGATTCGCCCAGCTGACGCAGCATCTTGCCCACTACAGCAGCCGTCGGGCCGCTGATGCCAACATCCACTTCGTCGAAAATCATGGCCGGGGTTTCCATCTTCTGCGCGGTGATCACCTGAATAGCGAGCGCAATACGCGACAGCTCACCGCCAGAGGCGACTTTACCCAGCGGCTGCAGCGGCTGGCCCGGGTTAGTTGTCACCCGGAAATCGATGCGGCTGGCACCTTCGGCGGTGAGCTGATCGGGATTAAACTCCAGCACAATCGCAAATTGCCCGTGCGGCATCGCCAGGGTGCGCATGCTTTGCGTAATGAGATCGCACAGCTCCTGAGCGGATTTTTCACGCTGATGATGCAGCGCTTCGGCGCAGGTGATAGCGGCTTTGTGATGCATTACCACGTCGTGCTGCAAACTCTCCTGATCGCTCTCCTGCTGCGACAGCAGCTCCGCCTCTTCCAGCAGCTGCTGATGCAGGGCCGGCAGCGCTTCAGGCGCAACGTGATGCTTGCGCGCCAGTGCAATCTGCCGCGACAGGCGCTGCTCCAGCTCGTAAAGACGGTTAGGATCAAGATCGAGGCGTTCGCAGTAGTGACGCAGTTCGTCGCTGGCTTCGCTCAGCTGAATCGCCGCTTCTTCCAGCAGGTTAAATACGCCGCTGACTTTATCATCCAGCGAGACCAGCTCGCTGAGCATGTTGCGGGCGCTGTAGAGCAGGCTCTGCAGGTTGGTATCTTCACCGTCGGCAAGAATATGCAGCGCCTGCTGGCTGGTAGAGAGCAGCTGTCCGCTGTTAGCCAGACGCTTGTACTCTTCATCAATCTGCTCATATTCACCCGCCTGCGGGGCAAACTCATTCAGCTCTTTCAGCTGATACTGCAGCAGCTCGCGGCGCGCTTCACGCTCCTGCGACTGCTGCTGATGCTGCGCCAGCACACGGCAGCTGTGATGCCAGCGCTGGTAGTGCTGACGCATCTCCGTCAGCAGCCCGTCATGCGCCGCGTAAGCATCGAGCAGATGCTTCTGGTGATCGGTTTTCAGCAGCAGCTGATGCGCGTGCTGACCGTGGATCTGAATCAGCAGCTGGCCCAGCTCGCGCAGCTGTGAGAGCGGTACGGCCGTGCCGTTGATGAAGCCGCGCGAGCGACCATCCGCGCTGATAACGCGACGCAGCAGGCACTCATTACCGTCATCCAGCTGATTATCAACCAGCCAGCGCTGCGCTGACGGCGATAATTTCAGCTGAAAGCGGGCACAGATATCAGCCCGGCTTGCGCCCTGACGCACCATATCCGCTTCCGCCCGTCCGCCGAGGCAGAGGCCCAGCGCATCAATGGCAATAGATTTACCTGCGCCGGTCTCACCGGTGATCGCTGTCATACCGCGATGAAAGTCGATCTCAAGCTCACGAACGATTGCGAAGTTACTGATGGTCAGTTGTGCCAGCATACAATCACCTGTATAGAAAAACAGATATGGTTTTTCGTACAGTATAAACTGGTTTTTTAACCAGTAAAGTAGCCAGCACTGATTTCTAGAACAATTTTTTCGACCAGCCGAGTTTTGAGCTTAATGTGTTGAAGTAGTTATAGTTTTTAGGATGAATAAGATTAAGGTGGCTGCTGCTGCGCCGGATCAGCACATCTTCACCCTCCTGAATCGGCAGGGCAATCTGGCTGTCGCAGCTGATCTCCAGATCGCTGCGCAGCGAGGAGAAGCGCAGGCGAATGGTACTGTTGCTGTTGATAACCAGCGGACGCGACGACAGCGTGTGCGGGAACATCGGCACCAGTACAATGGCATCAAGCGAAGGGGTAAGGATAGGTCCGCCTGCGGAGAGCGAGTAGGCGGTGGAACCGGTAGGGGTGGAGATAATCAGGCCATCGGAACGCTGAGAAAAGGCGAACACTTCGTCGATATAGACCTCAAACTCAATCATATGCGCCACTTTTCCCGGATGGAGCACCACTTCATTGATGGCGCTGCCAATACGCGGCGAGCAGGTATCGCGGCAGACCTGCGCCTCAAGCAGAAAGCGGCTCTCGACAAAATAGTCGCCCTGAAGAACATCATCCAGCTGCTGCTGCGCGTTATCCGGATCGAGGTCGGTCAGGAAGCCCAGATTGCCACGGTTAATGCCAATCACTTTAATGTCATAGCGTGCCAGCACTCTGGCTGCGCCCAGCATATTGCCATCGCCGCCGACCACCACGGCCAGATCGGCCTGCTGTCCTATTTCCGCCAGCGTGCCGGTTTTGACATCGGTTAAACTCAGCTCGCGCGCAATCTGCTGTTCGACAATCACCTCGTATCCCTTATCGGTCAGCCAGCGCCAGAGCATCTCATGGGTGGTCAACGCGGTTGGATGGCGCGGATGACCCACGATCCCGATGCAGCTAAAGTGTGTGTTCATGTGGCGGGTATTCCTCATAAGCCAAAACGGCCTGGCAATGTGATGGGTTCACTTGAAACCGTCAAACTGATCCCCATAATAAGCCAACCAGCGAAATGAATGTGCAAAACGCGGAGAAATTCATGAGTAGTAAAGAACAGAACACCCCAAACGAGCAAGTCTCAGACGAAATTCAACAGGATCAACAGCCGGCGGACGCGGAGACAGCAACTGAGGTGGATCCGCGTGATGAGCGCATTGCGCAACTGGAAGCGGAGCTTACCCTGGCGCAGGGTGGCGTGCGTGAAGCGCAGCTGCGTGCGCAGGCGGAAATTGAAAACATCCGTCGCCGTGCAGAAATGGATGTCGAAAAAGCGCATAAATTTGCGCTGGAAAAATTTGCCAACGAGCTGCTGCCAGTGATTGATAGCCTGGAACGCGCGCTGGAAGTGGCTGATAAAGAGAACACCGGGCTCGCCTCAATGATTGAAGGCATCGAGCTGACGCTGAAATCCCTGCTGGGCGCCGTGCGCAAGTTTGGCGTTGAAGTGGTGGGCGACACCCACGTGCCGTTTAACCCGGATCTGCATCAGGCGATGTCGATGATGGAATCGGATGAGGTTGAGCCGAACCATGTACTGATGGTAATGCAGCGTGGCTATACCCTGAATGGTCGCCTGCTGCGTCCGGCCATGGTGGCGGTCTCTAAAGCCAAAGCCTGAGCAGAGTAGTACATCATAACGGCCGCCCTGACGCGGCCGTTGTTGTTTCAGGGCAGTACCGGCGTCCAGTCGATCGGCGTTTCTCCTGCCTTACTGAGCAGCGCGTTGGTCTGTGAAAAGTGCCGGCAGCCTAAAAAGCCGCGGTGCGCAGAGAGCGGGGAGGGGTGGGGCGCTTTCAGCACGTGGTGACGCTGCGCATCAATGATGCTGCCTTTCTTCTGCGCATGCGATCCCCACAGCAGAAAAACCACGCCCTCACGGTGCGTATTGATGGCATCAATCACCCTGTCAGTAAACGTCTCCCAGCCAAGCCGCGCGTGCGAGTGTGCTTTGCCCGCCTCAACGGTCAGCACCGTATTCAGCAGCATTACCCCCTGCGTGGCCCAGCTCTCCAGAAAACCGTGCTGCGGGCGCTGAAAGCCGTCGATATCCTGTTCAAGCTCTTTATACATATTAAGCAGAGAGGGCGGGATGGCCACGCCAGGCAGCACCGAAAAAGCCAGGCCGTGCGCCTGATTTGGCCCGTGATAGGGGTCCTGACCCAAAATCACCACCTTGATATCGCCCAGTTCTGTCAGTTTAAACGCGTTAAACACATCTTTCTGTGGCGGATAAACGGTCACGCCCGCGGCCCGCTGCTGCGCAACCGCCTGCAGCGTCTCTTTGAAATAGGGTTTCTCTTTCTCATCTGCCAGCACATCGTGCCAGGTCAGCTTGTCACTCATGGTTAACTCCTGCCGCTAGTTTTCCTTAGCTTAGCTGCTTCAGCGCGGGAGCAGAAGGATTAACCCCGCCGTTTCAGCTTGATGCAGGTCAAGGCGCTGGCAGCGTCCCGGTGATATACCAGCCTGTCTATCTGTCAACGGCGTTCAGAGACAGAACGCCCCTTTCTGGAGATCGCTATGATTACCGGCATTCAAATTACCCAAACCCATAACCCGCTGCTGCTGAACTCATTCTGGCTGCTGGATGAAGAGGCGGGACAGGCGCGCTGTCTGTGCGCCAGAGGCCTCTATGAGGAGGATCAGGTGGTTGCCCTGAGCGAGCTGGGCGAGATGGCGTATCGTGAAGTGCCCCTGGAGCAGAAACCGCAGGTGCGCGTTGAGGGCGGACAGCATCTTAACGTCAACGTACTGCAGCGGGAGACACTGGAGGACGCGGTTAAGCATCCCGAAAAGTATCCGCAGCTGACCATTCGCGTATCTGGTTATGCCGTGCGGTTTAACGCCCTGACGCCCGAGCAGCAGCGCGATGTGATCACCCGTACCTTTACAGAGAGCCTGTAACTGAAGCAGCGATGAAAAGTTGCCCATGCTGCAGGTCAGCGCGGAAGCGGCCCGGAACCCGGGCGCTGTTTGAAAGGCGCCCTTTACCGGGGTTCGCGCTGACCTGCATGGCAGTGGCACGTAAAGTTCACAAAAAGTAAAAAAAAAGCGCCGGTTCAGGCGCTTTTTTTACTGCGGTGACGTTTTATTCCGCACCAGACTCCGGTGTGGTCGATCCGCTTGGCTTGCGGCGTTTACCGACGTTTTTAGTGTCGCGATGACGTTTCTTCACGCGCGGCTTTTCGTCTTCTTTCTCTTTCTTCTCTTTGCGTTTGGCAAGCGCCTTTTTCGACGGCTTTCCGGTGACTTTAGCACTCGGCGCACGCGATTCAGGACGCAGCTCATCAATCACGCGCGATTTCAGCGGCTCATTAACGTAGCGGCTGATTTTACCCAGCAGAACGTGATCGTGCGCTTCTACCAGCGAGATGGCGATCCCTTTGCGGCCGGCACGGCCGGTACGGCCAATGCGGTGCAGATAGGTATCTGCCGTACGCGGCAGGTCAAAGTTGATCACGTGAGTCACGTCATCAATATCGATACCGCGCGCCGCAACGTCAGTGGCAACCAGCACATTGACGCGACCGTCGTTGATGCGTTTAATCGCTTCATTACGGTTCGCCTGTACCATCTCACCTTCGAGGTAGCTGCTGCGCAGGCCCGCCTCATGCATCCAGGTTACCAGCTCGTGCAGACGTTCACGCTTGCGCACAAACACAATCGCACGCTTCACTTCCGGCTGCTTTAACAGGTGCACCAGCAGTTTGGTTTTGTGCTCAAGGTTATCAGCACGGTAGTACCACTGCTGAATGCGCTTGCGTTCGCTTTTGCTCGGGTCGGCTTCAATCGCGACCGGATCGTTGAGCAGGCGTTCAGCAAAATCTTTGATGTGCTCGCCTTCCAGCGTGGCGGAAAAGAGCAGCGTCTGTTTGCGCCAGCGCGTCTCACCGGCGATGGTCTCGATATCCTGGGCAAAGCCCATATCGACCATGCGGTCCGCTTCATCGAGAATCAGTGTTTCTACCGCGCGGCAGTCAAAGTTCTCTTCTTTGATGTACTGCAGCAGACGGCCGGTGGTCGCCACCACAATATCCTGGTTTTCGCTGAAGACTTCAGCGTGGTTCATATAGGCAACGCCGCCGGTGATTGTGGCGATATCCAGATGGGTATGCTTCGCCAGCTCACGCGCCTGATCGGCCACCTGCATCGCCAGTTCGCGGGTAGGGGTGAGGATCAGGATACGCGGCGGACCCGACTTCTTACGCGGGAAGTCCAGCAGATGCTGTAATGCGGGCAGCAGATAGGCGGCGGTTTTCCCCGTTCCGGTGGGTGCCGAACCTAACACGTCACGGCCTTCCAGCGCGGCAGGAATGGCTTCAGCCTGAATGGCCGTCGGGCGCGTGAAGCCTTTTTCCTGCAGGGCATCCAGCAGGCTTTCGTCGAGTTCGAGTTCGGAGAATGTGGTTACTGTCATGTTCTACCTCAGTTTGGGGCGCTGATTATAGACAGATCGGCCGCAATCTTCATCTGTTTGTGTTCATCAGGCGCAGATGAATTCATTGTGCGACCACGTTACACTCTCGCCAGATAACAATTCAATGGCCGAAAGCATGTCTCAGTACCAGCCGCCAGCACGGGCGACATTAAGAAAAGATGGGTTTACGTTTAAACAATTTTTTGTCGCACACGATCGCTGTGCAATGAAGGTTGGCACGGATGGCGTGCTGCTGGGAGCGTGGGCGCCAGTGGCCGGGGCGCGGCGTATTCTGGATATTGGCTGCGGCAGCGGGCTTATCGCTCTGATGCTGGCGCAGCGTACGCCGCAACAGGTTACGCTGGATGCGGTTGAGCTTGATAGCGAAGCCGCCGCGCAGGCGCAGGAGAATGTGCAGGCGTCGCCGTGGGCCGCCCGTATCAGCGTGCATCAGGCCGATATTCTTAACTGGAGCCGCCAGTGCGAAAAGCGCTACTCGCTGATCGTCAGTAATCCGCCTTTTTTTGTGCCCGGCATGGCCTCGTCCAGCGCAGCACGGGACGCGGCGCGCAGCACCGCCACGCTCGATCACGCCGCGCTGCTGCAGTGCGCGGCGCAGCTTATCGAAGAAGAGGGGCTGTTTTGCGTGGTGTTGCCGGTGGATAGCGGCGAGGCGCTGGTGCAGTTCGCCCGCGCCGATGGCTGGCATTTGCGGCTGCGCTACGACGTCGCGCCTTACGCACAGCGGCCGCCTAACCGGCTGGTGCTGGGCTTTTCACCTGCGGCCGGGGAGCTGATACAGGAGCGGCTGGCGATCCGCAATGAAGATAAAAGCTACTCCGCTGACTGGCTGAGCCTGGTGACAGACTTCTATCTTTTCCGCTGAGTATTGGCTGTCACCATACTGCAGCAGCGGTCGCGATCTGTCGTTACGTTCGCGGGATCCCTGCAGCATCTTGTTGCAAAGTGGCGGATTTTGCGCGCTGCCGTCAGCTATGCTGAAAAGAAGAGTAATAAAGATGAAAAAGAGATCGCCTTACGCTACTCTGCCAGCACCGATCGGCACTGCATAAGCTATTGAAAGCGGGTCAGCCGCTACGTCATAACGGGTTGCAATGCCGCGACGAAAAAACAGGTCGTAGTGAACTTCAGGCCAGAACAGAACTCAAAGCGCATGCTTGCTCACGGGTATGAGATGTGCTGGCAGTCCACTTACGCATAAAAGAGTTTTGGGGAGACATTACCTCGGATGAGCGAGCAGTTAACGGATCAGGTTCTCGTTGAGCGGGTTCAGAAAGGAGATCAAAAGTCCTTTAACTTACTGGTAGTCCGATACCAGCATAAAGTGGCGAGCCTGGTTTCACGCTATGTCCCTTCGGGTGACGTGCCCGATGTGGTACAGGAATCATTTATCAAAGCCTATCGCGCGCTGGAGTCGTTCCGCGGGGATAGCGCTTTTTACACGTGGCTTTACCGCATCGCGGTAAACACGGCAAAAAATTATCTGGTGGCTCAGGGCCGTCGTCCGCCTTCCAGCGACGTAGATGCAAATGATGCAGAAAACTTCGAAAGTGCGGGCGCGTTAAAAGAAATATCGAACCCTGAGAACTTAATGTTGTCTGACGAACTGAAACAAATTGTTTTTCGGACAATTGAGTCACTTCCTGAAGATCTCCGTATGGCTATCACGCTCCGGGAGCTGGATGGTCTGAGTTATGAAGAGATCGCTGCCATTATGGATTGCCCGGTTGGTACTGTCCGATCGCGCATATTTCGTGCCCGGGAAGCCATTGATAACAAAGTTCAACCGCTTATCCAACGTTAGTGATAACGGCTACTGAAAGGGTACCAAGGCATGCAGAAAGAAAAACTTTCCGCTTTAATGGATGGTGAAACGTTAGACAGCGAGCTGTTGTCCTCGTTGTCAAAGGATGTCGAACTTCAAAAAAGCTGGGAGAGCTACCATCTTATTCGCGACACCCTTCGCGGGGATGTAGGCGAAGTGCTGCATTTTGATATCTCCGCCCGCGTGGCCGCAGCCATTGAAAATGAACCGCTGCGCCCTGCGGCAACACCGCTGATCCCTGAAGCGCAGCCGGAACCGGCACGCTGGCAAAAAATGCCGTTCTGGCGTCGCGGTGGCAGCTGGGTGGCATCAGTCACGCAAATTGGCGTAGCCGCCTGCGTATCACTGGCGGTAATTGTTGGCGTGCAGCATTACAACGGCTCTTCTGCCGGTGGGGCAGCAGAATCCTCAGATGCTCCGGCGTTCAATACGCTGCCGATGATGGGTAAAGCATCACCGGTAAGCCTGGGCGTACCGTCTGATGCCTTTGAAACCAACAGTTCAAATCAGCAGGTTCAGGATCAGCGGCGTCGCGTTAACGCCATGCTGCAGGATTATGAACTGCAGCGCCGTCTGCATGCCGATCAGGTACAGTTTGAAAACAGCGTACCGCAGCAGGCGCAGGCCACCGTTCCCGGAACGCAGTCGTTAGGAACTCAACAGCAGTAATGAAGCAGCTCTGGTGCGCCGTTAGCCTTATGGCCGGCAGCCTGCTCTGGACATCAACCGCCCCGGCACAGACGTCGTCTTCCGGGGCGTTGTTACAGCAGATGGAGCAGGCGACTCAAAATCTCAATTATGAATTTGCGTATATTAATGTCTCACGACTGGGCATTGAGTCTCTGCGCTATCGTCACGCCGTGGTGGATAAGCGCGTCTTTGCGCAGCTGCTGCAGATGGATGGTCCGCGCCGTGAAGTGATCCAGCGCGGTAACGACATCAGCTATTTTGAACCCGGGCTGGATCCGTTCTCACTGCCGGGCAACCATATTATCGACGCGCTGCCTTCACTGATGTTTGCTGATTTCTCCCGGCTGGGTCAGGCGTATGACTTTGTGCCGGTAGGGCGATCGCGTATGGCTGACCAGATGTGCGAAGTTGTGCGTATTGTCTCTCGTGACGGTACGCGCTACAGCTATGTGGTCTGGCTGGACGTGGATACCAAACTGCCGCTGCGCATCGATTTGCTGGATCGCGATGGTGAAACGCTGGAGCAGTTCCGCGTTATCAGCTTTGCAGTGGATGAGGGCGTGCGCAATCTGATGCAGGGGCTTGAGAAGGCAAATCTGCCGCCGTCGCTCTCCCTGCCGGCGGGAGACAAAGTGGAGCTTAACTGGCAGCCTGGCTGGATACCGGCAGGCATGAAGCTGATTTCGCAGAGTCGTCGCGCAATACCCGCTATGAATAAAACCGTTGAATCGCGTCTCTACAGCGACGGGCTGTTCAGTTTTGCCATTAACATTGCGCCTGCCGATAAAAATAGCGTGCCTCAGCAATTGCGCACGGGACGTCGTACGGTGCAGACCGTTGTGCGCGATAATCAGGAGATCACCGTGGTGGGCGAATTACCGCCTGCAACCGCGAAACGTATCGCCAGCGCTATTGATGCAGGGGCAAAAAAATGATGAGAGAGTGGGCCACCGTAGTGGCATGGCAGGATGGCGTTGCCACGCTGCATTCTGAAGCGAAAACTTCCTGCAACAGCTGTTCAGCGCGTAAAGGCTGTGGCAGCCATGCGCTCAATAAGCTTGGGCCGAAGAACGCTCATGTCATGACCATTCCCAGCGCTGAGCCGCTACAGCCGGGTCAGCGCATTGAGTTAGGCATTCGCGAGAGCAGCCTGCTCGGCTCAGCGCTGCTGGTCTATATGACGCCGCTGTTTGGTCTGTTTGCTGTGGCTGGCCTGTTCCAGATGCTGTTTCACAGCGACCTCGCGGCCGCCTGCGGGGCGCTGCTTGGCGGCGTAGGGGGATTTATCATTGCTAAAGGCGTCTCATCCCGCTACGCCGGACGCGAAGCCTTTCAGCCGGTGATCCTCAGCGTTGCGCTTCCGCCTGATGCGCTGCGGGTTGAAGATGTCAGCTGATGCCGCCCGGGCCGCCTGCTGTGCGGCCTTTTCATTTCCCGCTTACCCGCTGAATTCTGTTGCAAATCCCACAGGTTCCATTCTTTAACGCGCGGCGTTAACAGTGTAATATGCGACGTCATTAATGAGGCCGACAGGGTTCCGGGTAAAGATCGCTTGCCTGAATGTGTCTGTGCTCACGTTTTCAACTGATTCTCTACGTGAAGATATTCATATAAATGAAGCACATACGAAATTTCTCTATTATTGCTCACATTGACCACGGCAAATCAACGCTCTCCGATCGTCTGATTCAGATTTGTGGTGGCCTGAGCGATCGTGAGATGGCGGCGCAGGTTCTTGATTCCATGGATCTGGAGCGCGAGCGCGGCATTACGATTAAAGCGCAGAGCGTCACGCTCGATTACACAGCGCCAGACGGTGAAACTTACCAGCTCAATTTTATCGACACCCCGGGCCACGTAGACTTCTCGTATGAAGTTTCCCGCTCGCTGGCGGCCTGTGAAGGGGCGCTGCTGGTGGTCGATGCAGGACAGGGCGTTGAAGCACAGACGCTGGCGAACTGCTATACCGCCATGGAAATGGATCTGGAAGTGGTACCGGTACTGAATAAGATCGACCTGCCCGCTGCCGATCCTGAGCGCGTAGCCGAAGAGATTGAAGATATCGTGGGTATCGATGCCGTAGATGCCGTGCGCTGCTCGGCTAAAACCGGCATCGGCGTGCCGGATGTGCTGGAGCGCCTGGTGCGCGATATTCCGGCACCGGAAGGCGATCCGGATGGCCCGCTGCAGGCGCTGATCATCGACTCCTGGTTCGATAACTACCTTGGCGTTGTTTCCCTGATCCGTATTAAAAACGGTACGCTGCGCAAGGGCGAGAAGGTCAAAGTCATGAGTACCGGTCAGGTTTATAACGCTGACCGCCTGGGTATCTTCACACCCAAACAGGTTGACCGCACCGAACTGAAGTGCGGGGAAGTGGGCTGGCTGGTGTGCGCCATCAAAGACATTCTGGGTGCGCCGGTGGGCGATACGCTGACGCTGCAGCGCAACCCGGCAGATAAAGCGCTGCCTGGCTTCAAAAAGGTCAAACCGCAGGTTTATGCCGGTCTTTTCCCGGTGAGTTCAGATGACTATGAGTCATTCCGCGACGCGCTCGGCAAGCTGAGCCTGAACGACGCCTCTCTGTTCTATGAGCCAGAGAGTTCAACCGCGCTGGGCTTTGGTTTCCGCTGCGGCTTCCTGGGTCTGCTGCATATGGAGATCATTCAGGAGCGCCTGGAGCGCGAGTACGATCTCGATCTGATCACCACTGCGCCAACGGTTGTGTATGAAGTGCAAACCACCGATGGCGAAGTGGTATATGTTGACAGCCCGGCCAAGCTGCCGCCGCTCAACAATATTGAAGAGCTGCGTGAGCCGATTGCAGAGTGTCACATGTTGCTGCCACAGGAGTATCTGGGTAACGTGATTACCCTGTGCGTGGAGAAGCGCGGCGTGCAGACCAATATGGTTTACCACGGCAACCAGGTCGCGCTCACCTACGATATCCCGATGGCTGAAGTGGTACTCGACTTCTTCGACCGTCTGAAATCGACATCGCGCGGCTATGCGTCGCTGGACTACAACTTCAAGCGTTTCCAGGCGTCAGACATGGTGCGCGTGGACGTATTAATTAACGCAGAGCGCGTTGATGCCCTGGCGCTGATCACCCACCGCGATAACTCGCAGTACCGCGGTCGCGAGCTGGTGGAGAAGATGAAAGATCTGATCCCGCGCCAGCAGTTTGATATCGCGATTCAGGCGGCGATTGGCAATCATATCATTGCGCGTTCGACCGTGAAGCAGCTGCGCAAAAACGTTCTGGCAAAATGCTACGGCGGTGACGTCAGCCGTAAGAAAAAACTGCTGCAGAAACAGAAAGATGGTAAGAAACGCATGAAGCAGGTCGGCAACGTTGAGCTGCCGCAGGAAGCTTTCCTCGCCATTCTGCATGTCGGTAAAGACAGCAAATAAGGAACCACAATGGCTAACATGTTCGCCCTGATTCTGGTTATCGCTACGCTGCTGACCGGCATCATCTGGTGTATCGATCGCGTGAAGTGGGCACCTGAGCGTCGGGCAAAACAGGCCGCTGCACAGGCGCAGGCGGGTAACTCCCTCGACAGCAAAACGCTGGCGAAAGTGGCTGCGCAGCCAGGCTGGATTGAAACGGCGGCATCGGTATTCCCGGTGCTGGCGGTGGTACTGATTGTACGTTCATTTATTTTTGAACCCTTTCAGATCCCCTCCGGCTCAATGATGCCAACGCTGCTGATTGGCGACTTTATTCTGGTGGAGAAGTTTGCCTACGGTATTAAAGATCCCATTACGCAGACCACGCTGATCCCGACCGGACATCCAAAGCGCGGCGATGTCGCCGTGTTTAAATATCCGAAAGATCCCAGCGTTGACTACATCAAGCGCGTGATTGGTCTGCCAGGCGATAAAGTGGTGTTTGATCCGTTCAGTAAAACGCTGACCATCAATCCCGGCTGCGGTAACGGTAAATGTGATACGGCGCTGCCGGTCACCTATACCAATATTGAGCCAAGCGACTTTATCCAGACGTTCAGCGGCTTTGACGGCAACGAGACCGGCAACGGCTTCTTCCGGAAACCGCAGGGTGAAACGCTGCGCGGTGGCCTGCGTCTCGGGACGCGCAAAGAGACGCTGGGCGATGTGACGCACAATATTCTGCTGGTGAATGAGGCGCAGAGTCAGGCGAACATGTACTATCAGCAGCCGGGCCAGCCGCAGGCGACCTGGGTGGTACCGCAGGGTCAATATTTCATGATGGGCGACAACCGTGACAACAGCGCCGACAGCCGCTACTGGGGCTTTGTGCCTGAGAAGAATCTGGTCGGTAAAGCGGTCGCTATCTGGATGAGCTTTGAAAAACAGGAAGGTGAGTGGCCGACAGGCGTACGCCTGAGCCGTATCGGCGGCATTCACTAAATACGAGTGGCTTCCTGTCTGACAGGAAGCCACTGCACACGAAACAGAACGCGCTGCTATCAGCCCTGTTTCGTATGCAGAGTTACAGACGCACAGAACAACTGGAATCGCATGAACCCCATTCTCATTACTAAGCTGCAGCGCAAACTGGGCTACACTTTTACTCATCCGGAACTTTTGCAGCAGGCTCTGACACACCGCAGCGCCAGCAGCAAGCATAACGAACGGCTTGAATTTTTAGGCGATTCAATTCTCAGCTATGTGATTGCCAACGCGCTTTATCACCGCTTCCCGCGCGTGGACGAAGGCGATATGAGCCGCATGCGCGCCACGCTGGTGCGCGGCAATACGCTGGCTGAGATGGCGCGTGAGTTTGAACTGGGCGAGTGCCTGCGTCTTGGACCAGGCGAACTGAAAAGCGGCGGCTTCCGTCGCGAGTCGATCCTTGCGGATACGGTAGAGGCGCTGATTGGCGGCATCTTCCTCGACAGTAATATCCAGACCGTTGAGAAGCTGATTCTCGACTGGTATCTGAACCGTCTGGAGCAGATAAGCCCGGGCGATAAACAGAAAGATCCCAAAACGCGCCTGCAGGAGTATCTGCAGGGTCGCCATCTGCCGCTGCCTTCCTATCTGGTGGTGCAGGTGCGGGGCGAAGCGCACGACCAGGAGTTCACCATTCACTGTCAGGTGAGTGGCATGGCCGATCCGGTCGTGGGCGTAGGCTCCAGCCGCCGCAAAGCGGAACAGGCTGCCGCCGAACAGGCTTTAATTAAGCTTGGACTCGAATAAATTGTTTTACGACAGCGCCATCCCGGCGCTGACTAAGTCAGGACCCGAATGAGCGAACACGAAACTTATTGCGGCTTTGTCGCGATTGTAGGCCGGCCCAACGTCGGTAAATCAACCTTACTGAACCAGCTGCTGGGGCAGAAGGTCTCGATCACCTCACGCAAACCGCAAACCACGCGCCACCGTATTATGGGCATCCACACCGAGGGCGCTTATCAGGCGATCTACGTGGATACACCCGGGCTGCATATGGAAGAGAAGCGGGCGATCAACCGCCTGATGAACCGTGCTGCCAGCAGCTCAATTGGCGACGTGGAGCTGATAATTTTCGTCGTGGAAGGCACGCGCTGGACGCCGGATGATGAGATGGTGCTCAACAAGCTGCGCGACGGCAAAGTCCCGGTGGTGCTGGCGGTGAACAAGGTGGATAACATTCAGGATAAAAGTATCCTGCTGCCGCACCTGCAGTTCCTGAGCCAGCAGATGAATTTCCTCGATATCGTGCCTATCTCTGCTGAGAATGGCAAAAACGTCGATACCATCGCAGCGATTGCCCGTAAGCGTCTGCCGCTGGCGGAGCACCACTTCCCGGAAGATTACATCACCGACCGCTCACAGCGCTTTATGGCTTCAGAGATCATCCGCGAAAAGCTGATGCGTTTCCTCGGTGCCGAGCTGCCTTACTCTGTGACCGTTGAGATCGAACAGTTTGTGGCCAATGAGCGCGGCGGCTACGACATCAATGGCCTGATTCTGGTAGAGCGTGAAGGCCAGAAGAAAATGGTAATTGGCAATAAAGGCTCGAAAATCAAAACCATCGGCATTGAAGCGCGACGTGACATGGAAGAGATGTTTGAAGCCAAAGTGCACCTTGAACTCTGGGTGAAAGTTAAATCGGGCTGGGCAGACGACGAACGTGCGCTGCGCAGCCTGGGCTACACAGACGATCTGTAACTGATGGAAGGCTGGCAACGCGCGTTTGTGCTGCATAGTCGCCCCTACAGCGAAACCAGCCTGCTGCTCGATCTCTTTACGGAAAGTCAGGGACGCGTTCGCGTCCTGGCTAAAGGCGCGCGCTCGCGTCGCTCTCAGCTGAAAGGCACCCTGCAGCCTTTTACGCCGCTGCTGGTCCGCTGGGGCGGACGCGGTGAAGTCAAAACGCTGCGTAATGCCGAAGCGGTTTCGCTGGCGCTGCCGCTCAGCGGTATCACGCTCTACTGCGGTCTCTATGTCAATGAACTGCTGTCGCGCGTGCTGGAGCAGGAGATCCCCTTTTCTGAACTCTTCTTCGATTACCTGAACTGTATTCAGGAGCTGGCCGCCGGCACCGCCTCGCCGGAACCGGCGCTGCGCCGTTTTGAGCTGGCGCTGCTCGGGCATCTCGGCTACGGCGTCGATTTTCTGCACTGCGCCGGCAGCGGCGAGGCGATCGACGACGCCATGACTTACAGCTACCGCGAAGAGAAGGGCTTTATCGCCAGCCTGGTGCTGAATCAGCGCAGCTTTACCGGTCACCAGCTGCGCGCCATTGAAGCGCGCAGTTTCCCCGATGCCGATAGCCTGCGGGCCGCCAAGCGCTTTACGCGCATTGCGCTAAAGCCCTATCTCGGCGGCAAACCGCTGAAGAGTCAGGAGCTGTTTCGCCAGTTTATTCCAAAGAAGAAACCCGATGCGCCGCAGGCGTAGCGGCGGTCAGACCACCTGAACGTATCGTCGCGATACACTGCACTGACATTAAATAAAGAGAAGCGTAGTTATGGCTGAGTTGCTGTTAGGCGTCAATATTGATCATATCGCTACCGTACGTAACGCGCGTGGCACCCACTATCCCGATCCGGTACAGGCCGCTTTCGTGGCCGAGCAGGCGGGCGCTGATGGTATTACCGTGCATCTGCGTGAAGACCGCCGGCATATCACCGATCGCGATGTGCGTATCCTGCGCGATACCATTCAGACGCGAATGAACCTGGAGATGGCGGTCACGGATGAGATGATCGCTATCGCCTGTGACATCCGGCCGCACTTTGTCTGCCTGGTGCCGGAGAAGCGTCAGGAGGTCACCACGGAGGGCGGCCTGGATGTGGCGGGCCAGCAGGCGAGCGTCAGCGCAGCGGTACAGCAGCTGTCAGAGGCGGGCATACTGGTGTCACTGTTTATCGATGCCGACCGCCGGCAGATTGACGCAGCGGTTGCCAGCGGCGCGCCTTATATCGAAATTCATACCGGCGCATACGCTGAAGCGCCGGAAGGGCAGGCGCGTGACGCCGAGCTAATGCGTATTCGCGAAGCAGCGCACTACGCTGCCTCTCTCGGGCTGAAGGTCAATGCCGGCCACGGACTGACTTATCACAATGTGCAGCCAATTGCGGCGCTGCCGGAGATGCATGAGCTGAATATCGGCCATGCCATCATCGGCCGCGCGCTCTTCAGCGGGCTGGCAGATGCGGTAAGCGAAATGAAGCAGCTGATGCGGGAAGCGCGGCGCTGATGGCGATTCTCGGCCTCGGCAGCGATATCGTGGAAATTGAGCGCATCGCCGGCGTTATCGAACGATCCGGCGATCGTCTGGCGCGCCGCGTACTGAGTGACGCGGAGTGGCAGCAGTATCAGGCGCATCAGCAGCCGGTGCGTTTCCTTGCCAAGCGCTTCGCCGTGAAAGAGGCGGCGGCCAAAGCCTTTGGCACCGGGATCCGCGGCGGACTGGCGTTTAATCAGTTTGAGGTGTTCAACGATGCGCTGGGAAAACCGGGTCTGCGCTTTTTTGAGCAGGCGAGCATCATTGCTGAACGGCTGGGCGTGCAGCGCGTGCACGTGACGCTGGCTGATGAGCGCCACTACGCCTGTGCCACGGTGATCATCGAGGACTGAGCGTTACGCGCTCAGTGCGGCCAGAGCTGCACGAATTTCTCCCACAGCGCGTCGCGGCTTTCGGCGCGCTGCGGGTCGCTGATAATCGTATTGTCGATAGGACAGACGCTCTGGCAGGTTGGCGTTTCATAATGTCCCACGCACTCGGTGCAGCGTGCCGGATCGATTTCATATATCGCCTTACCCAGCGCGATAGCCTGATTGGGACACTCCGGCTCACACATGTCGCAGTTAATACATTTCGCCGTAATCAGTAACGCCATTCTTCACGTCCGTTAATCCTCATTAAAAACGCGGTCATTATAAGCTGGTTTAACGCTTATATCAGCTTTTTCACCAGCGCTTCGCTGTGGCGGATGTGGCTCGATGCCCGCTCCGGATCGTGCTGCACCAGCGCCATAAACAGCAAATCTGTCAGGGCCAGCTGGGCGCTGGTTGAGGAGATTGCCGCGCTGCGCGTGCTCTGCTCCTCTGCAACGGTATAGAGGCAGATTGACGCGCACTGCTGCAGCGCATTTGGCGTAAAACCGGTAAAGGCCACCACATCCGCACCGATAGCGGCTGCTTCCTGTGCCGCCAGATTGATTTCGCGTCGTTCGCCGGTGTAGGAGATGGCCAGCAGGACATCGCCCGGCGCCATCGCCTGAACGCTGGCGAGCAGGGCGTGCATGTCCTGCTCTGCCACCGCGTTAATACCGATTTTCATCAGTTTCCAGGAGAAATCTTTCGCCACCAGACCGGATGCCCCGATACCCACCAGCAGAATGCGGTTGGCATTCTTCAGCAGATGCAGCGTCTCCATCAGCTTCTCTTCGCTGTTAATATCCAGCGTGGCGCGGATCGCGGAGATCTTCTCCGTCAGCAGCTTCTCTCCCACGATCTTCAGCGGATCGTCGCTGAGGATATGATTATGCACGGTGATCGCATCGCGATCCGCCAGCGATTCACTCAGCGCCAGCTTCAGTGCAGGAAAGCCTTTATAACCCAGCTTCTGCGCAAATTTCACCACGCTCGACTGGCTGACGCCCGCCTCTTCAGCCAGCCTCTGCGAGCTGAGATGGCGCGCCCGATCGGGCTGTGACAGTAAAAAGTCGGCCAGCCGGCGCTCATTCAGCGCCAGCCGGGGATAGAGCTGGCGGATTCGCAGCAGTGAACTCATGTTCGATCCTTACTCCCGGTTTCATAGCATGGCGCGGCTAACCTCTCCGCAGCATGCGCAGCAATAGTCAATATTCCATGACACTAAGAATAAACTATTCAGTGGGCTTTGTAGCTAGCGGAATTAAAAATCACAGCTTCGCTAAGCGCGGTTGCTGGCTACACTGTAGAGCAGCAACTGATTTAAAAAAGGAGAGAGGTTTGACACAGGACTCGCAACGCCGCGTCGTATTTTTCGACCTGGATGGCACGCTGCATCAGCAGGATATGTTTGGAACCTTTATGCGCTTTTTGCTGCGCCGGCAGCCGCTGAATCTGCTGCTGGTGGTTCCGCTGCTGCCGGTTATTGGCCTCGGGCTGCTGATTAAGGGCCGGGCAGCGCGCTGGCCAATGAGTCTGCTGCTCTGGGCAATCACGTTCGGGCACAGCGAAACGCGCCTGCGCGCGCGTGAAGCGGAGTTTGCGCAGTGGTTCCGCGAGCGGGTAGTAGCGTTTCCGGTGGTGCAGCAGCGCCTGACCGATTACCTGCAGAGCAACGATGCCGATGTGTGGCTGATTACCGGCTCACCGCAATCACTGGTGGAGCAGGTCTATTTCGATTCCGCCTTTCTGCCGCGTGTGAAACTGATCGCCAGCCAGATGCGGCCAGGACGCGGCGGACGCGTGCTGGCAATGCGCTGCCTGGGCCACGAAAAGGTCGCGCAGCTGGAAGAGCAGATTGGCACGCCGCTGCAGCTCTACAGCGGCTATAGCGACAGCAAGCAGGATAACCCGCTGCTGTTTTTCTGCCAGCATCGCTGGCGCGTAACGCCGCGCGGTGAACTGCAGCAGCTGGAGTGAATCGCGCGGCGTTTTTGTCTATAATGCGCCGCCTTTTGATTCTGCAGGAGTTACCCGGTGAAGCCACAAACTGATGAATACTGGATGCGTTATGCGCTGCAGCTGGCGCAGCGTGCCCGGGAGCAGGGTGAGGTGCCGGTCGGAGCCGTGCTGGTGCAGGGAGATAAAGTCATAGGCGAGGGCTGGAACCGGCCGATTGGCCAGTGCGATCCCACCGCACACGCGGAGATCATGGCGCTGCGCCAGGGCGGCAAAGTGCTGGATAACTATCGCCTGCTGGATACCACGCTCTATGTCACGCTGGAGCCGTGCGTCATGTGTGCCGGCGCTATGGTCCACAGCCGCATTACCCGGCTGGTCTACGGCGCGAAAGATGTTAAAACCGGCGCGGCCGGTTCGCTGCTGGATGTACTGGGGCACCCGGGGATGAATCATCAGATTGAGATCGCCTGCGGCGTGCTGGCGGAGGAGTGCGCCGGCATGCTGAGCGACTTTTTTCGTATGCGACGCGAGCAGAAGCGCGCGCTGCGCCAGGCACAGCGCGCAGATTAATTCATGGCGATTTTGGGCTCAACCGCCGGATAACCGGCGCCCAGCTCCGCTTCCAGCGCTGAACGCTGCGCCAGGCGGCGCTCCTGCTCCTGCAGATAGCCCACCAGGCTTAGCTGATACTTGCGGATATTCTCCACGTAGTTATACGCTTCATGCCCGCGCGCATAGCCGTAGGCGGTTTGCGCGTAGTAGCGCTTCTGGCTGAGCATCGGCAGGCGCAGTTTTACATCCGCCCAGCTGTCAGGGTTACCGCCCTGTTTTGCCGTCAGCCGGCGCACGTCGAGCATGTGCGCATATCCCATATTGTAAGCTGCCAGCGCAAACCAGATGCGCTCGTCATCAGGCACGCTCGCCGGCACTTTATCCATCATGCGCTGCAGATACTCACTGCCGCCGCGAATGCTCTGCTCCGGATCGAGCCGGTCATCAACGTTAAGACTATCCGCCGTGTTGCGCGTCAGCATCATCATGCCGCGCACGCCGGTGGGCGAGGTCGCCTGCGGATTCCAGTGCGACTCCTGATAGGAGATCGCCGCCAGCAGGCGCCAGTCCATGCTCGCCGCATATTTCTCAAACAGCGGTTTGATATCCGGCAGCGTATTGTCAATTGCGCGCAGGAAGGTGCGGGTATCAACATAATCAAACGTGCCAACGTGACCGAGGTACTTCTCCTCCAGCCGCGCCATGGTGCCTTCTTCACCCATCTGGCTGTAGAAATCGAGCATGGCCGCGTTGAGGCTGCTGTCAGCATTGCGCGGCAGATACCAGGTCACTGGCTCTTCATCGGTAATATCAAAGGCTACCGCCAGCTGCGGATGAATACGCTGCAGCAGGCCCACGGTCACCGAGTCGCCTACCGTGTAGTCAAGCTTGCCGTCAGCCACCGCCTCCAGCAGCGCTTTCTGTCCCTGATCGGTGGCGATAGCCCAGTCGAGATCGGGATAGCTGTTGGCTTTTTCTGCCCGCAGCGTGGAGAGATAGGCTGAGCCGGACTGCACCACCAGACGGCCTTTCAGGTCGCCCAGCGTGCGCGGACGCGGCTTATCGATACGGTAAACCAGCTGCTGCGACACCGAATAGTAGCTGGGACCGGCCTGATAGTGCGCCAGACGCTCGCTGTTATAGATAAGCCCGGCGGCGAGCAGATCGGCTTTTCCGTCATCGAGATCGTCAAACAGATCGCCCAGGCTGGGTCGCACAGTGACTTCCAGCCTGACGCCGAGGTAGTCTGCAAAGCGCTTTGCCAGCTCGTAATCCATGCCAGCCGGTGCCTGATTGACGGTGTAATAGGTCAGTGGCGAATTGACGGTGCTGATGCGCAACACACCGCGTGATTTGATCGCTGTCAGCGCGTCCCGATCGCCCCCGTACCAGGGGATTGCCGGCCACAGCGCCAGCGCCAGCAGCACGGTGATCAGACCGATAAACAGATAATTTAATTTTAGGCGTTTCAAATGGTTGTCTCTTAATGGCTCACAGGCCTCTGTCCTTTAAAGGCAGTATTGGTATTGTTTTTTACTCCCAGAGCGAGGGGCATTTTGCGCAACAAAGCGAAACAGGGCAACTCATATAGCAAGTTTTGCGCAAAATTCAGGCAAATCCCGTATGGCAGTTTTTCTGCGCAAACGGTTTCGTTACCCGCGCGCTTTCTCTATAATACCGCCCGTTTTCCCTGTTGCGCCCAAGGAAGCGTCGCCCGGCGCTTCGAAGACGAGAGATCTTTAATGATGGAAATTCTGCGTGGTTCGCCCGCTCTGTCAGCTTTTCGTGTAAACAAACTGCTGACCCGCTTTCAGAACGCTCATCTGCCGGTGAGTGATATTTACGCCGAGTATGTCCATTTTGCTGATGTTGCCGCACCGCTCAGCGCGGATGAACACGCCCGCCTGCAGCGTCTGCTGAAATATGGCCCTTCTCTCGCTGAACATGCGCCTCAAGGGCGTCTGCTGCTGGTCACGCCGCGCCCCGGCACTATCTCTCCCTGGTCATCGAAAGCCACGGACATTGCTCACAACTGCGATCTGCCGCAGGTTAAGCGCCTGGAGCGCGGCCTGGCGTTCTATGTTCAGGCGCCGCAGCTGACAGAAGCGCAGTGGCAGCAACTGGCTGGCCTGCTGCACGATCGCATGATGGAGTGCGTATTCAGCGATCTGCAGGCGGCAGAGCAGCTGTTTGCTCATCACGCGCCGCAGCCGCTGCAGAGCGTTGACGTGCTGGGAACCGGACGTCAGGCGCTGGAGCAGGCGAATAGCACGCTGGGCCTGGCGCTGGCGGATGATGAAATAGATTACCTGCTGGATGCCTTCACCCGTCTGGGTCGCAACCCCAACGACATTGAACTCTATATGTTTGCGCAGGCGAACTCAGAGCACTGTCGCCACAAAATTTTCAACGCTGACTGGATCATCGATGGCGAAAAACAGCCGAAATCGCTGTTTAAGATGATCAAAAATACGTTTGAGCAGCATCCCGATCACGTGCTGTCAGCCTATAAAGATAACGCTGCCGTGATGGAAGGTTCGGAAGTTGGCCGCTTCTACGCTGATGCGCAGCAGGGCGAGTACGCTTTTCATCAGGAAGCCGCGCATATCCTGATGAAGGTAGAGACGCATAACCATCCAACCGCTATCTCTCCCTGGCCGGGTGCCGCTACCGGTTCAGGTGGCGAAATCCGCGATGAAGGCGCAACCGGGCGTGGCGCCAAACCGAAAGCGGGTCTGACCGGCTTTTCCGTTTCCAATCTGCGTATTCCGGGCTTTGAGCAGCCGTGGGAAGAGGATTTCGGCAAGCCGGATCGTATTGTTACCGCACTGGATATCATGACCGAAGGCCCGCTGGGCGGCGCGGCGTTTAACAATGAATTTGGCCGTCCGGCGCTGAACGGTTACTTCCGCACCTATGAAGAGCAGGTTAACAGCCACAACGGCGTTGAACTGCGTGGCTACCATAAGCCGATCATGCTGGCAGGCGGGATTGGCAATATTCGTGCCGATCACGTGCAGAAAGGCGAGATCGTCGTGGGGGCCAAACTGATTGTGCTGGGCGGGCCGGCGATGAATATCGGCCTCGGCGGCGGTGCTGCGTCATCCATGGCCTCCGGTCAGTCCGATGCCGACCTCGATTTTGCCTCAGTGCAGCGCGACAACCCGGAAATGGAGCGCCGCTGTCAGGAAGTGATTGACCGCTGCTGGCAGCTGGGCGAAGCCAACCCGATTCTGTTTATTCACGACGTCGGCGCAGGCGGTCTCTCTAACGCCATGCCTGAGCTGGTCAGCGATGGCGGACGCGGCGGTAACTTCAACCTGCGCGACATTCTCAGCGATGAGCCGGGCATGAGCCCGCTGGAAGTGTGGTGTAACGAGTCGCAGGAGCGCTATGTGCTGGCCGTTGCGCCAGAGAAGCTGGCGCTGTTTGATGAGCTGTGCCAGCGCGAGCGCGCCCCGTATGCGGTGATTGGCGAGGCGACTGAAGAGCAGCACCTCTCGCTGAGCGACAGCCATTTTGACAACAAGCCTATCGACATGCCACTGGATGTTCTGCTGGGCAAAACGCCAAAAATGACGCGCGACGTCACGCGGCAGCAGGCAAAAGGCGAAGCGCTGCAGCGTAACGGCATCACGGTTGCGGATGCGGTTAACCGCGTGCTGCATCTGCCTGCGGTGGCTGAGAAAACGTTTCTTATCTCCATCGGCGACCGTTCCGTGACCGGCATGGTGGCGCGCGATCAGATGGTGGGACCGTGGCAGATCCCGGTGGCAAACTGCGCCGTGACCACGGCCAGCCTCGACAGCTATCACGGCGAAGCTTTCGCCCTGGGCGAACGCGCCCCGGTCGCGCTGCTTGATTTTGCCGCCTCCGGGCGTCTGGCGGTAGGCGAAGCGCTCACTAACCTGGCCGCTACCGCGATTGGTTCGCTGAAGCGCGTGAAGCTTTCTGCGAACTGGATGGCAGCAGCCGGACATCCGGGTGAGGATGCCGGCCTTTACGAAGCGGTCAAAGCCGTTGGCGAAGAACTCTGCCCGGCGCTGGGGATCACTATCCCGGTCGGCAAAGACTCAATGTCGATGAAAACCCGCTGGCAGCAGGGCAATGAAGAGCGTGAAATGACGTCGCCGCTCTCGCTGGTGATCACCGCGTTTGCGCGCGTGGAAGATGTCCGGCGTACCGTAACGCCGCAGCTGCAGGCGGAGCAGGATAACCTGCTGCTGCTGGTGGACCTCGGCAACGGTGCCAATACGCTGGGCGCAACCGCGCTGTCGCAGGTCTATCGTCAGCTGGGCGATAAGCCGGCTGACGTGCGCGACGCCGCGCAGCTGGCAGGCTTCTTCAACGCTATCCAGACGCTGGTCAGCGAACAGAAGCTGCTGGCTTACCACGACCGTTCCGACGGCGGGCTGCTGGTGACGCTGGCGGAGATGGCCTTTACCGGCCACTGCGGTATTGAGGCGGATATCGCCGCGCTGGGCAGCGATGCGCTGGCGGCGCTGTTCACCGAAGAGCTGGGCGCGGTGCTGCAGATCAACGCGGCCGATCTGGCAGCGGTAGAGAAGGTATTTGCTGACCACGGTCTGCGCAGCGCGCTGCATGTGATTGGCAAGGCGCTGCCGGGCGACCGCTTTGTGATCCGCGCCGGCGAGCATCCGGTCTACAGCGAAAGCCGCACGACGCTGCGTACCTGGTGGGCCGAAACCACCTGGCAGATGCAGCGCCTGCGTGATAATCCGGCCTGTGCCGATCAGGAGCATGAGGCGAAGCAAAACGACAGCGATCCGGGTCTGAACGCTCAGCTGACCTTCCGGCCGGAAGAAGATGTGGCTGCGCCGATGATCGCCACCGGCGTGCGCCCGCGCATCGCCGTGCTGCGTGAGCAGGGCGTTAACTCACACGTTGAGATGGCAGCAGCGTTCCATCGCGCCGGCTTTACCGCCGTGGATGTACACATGAGCGATCTGCTGGCGGGACGTCGCGGCCTGGAGGAGTTCCATGCGCTGGTGGCGTGCGGCGGTTTCTCTTACGGCGACGTACTGGGTGCCGGCGAAGGCTGGGCAAAATCGATTCTGTTTAACGATCGCGTGCGCGACGAGTTTGAAAACTTCTTCCATCGTCCGCAGACGCTGGCGCTGGGGGTCTGCAACGGCTGCCAGATGATGTCAAATCTGCGTGAAGTGATCCCCGGCAGCGAGCTGTGGCCGCGTTTTGTCCGCAATCAGTCTGAGCGCTTTGAAGCGCGTTTCAGCCTGGTGGAAGTGGCGACCAGTCCGTCGCTGCTGCTGGAGGGGATGGCAGGTTCACGCATGCCGATTGCGGTATCACACGGTGAAGGCTTTGTTGAAGTGCGCGACGGCGCCCATCTGGCGGCGCTGGAAGCAAAAGGCCTGGTGGCACTGCGCTTCACGGATAACTTCGGTAAAGTGACCGAAAGCTATCCGGCTAACCCGAACGGCTCGCCAAACGGTATCACGGCGGTCACCAACGAAAGCGGTCGCGTTACGATCATGATGCCGCATCCGGAGCGCGTCTTCCGTACCGTCACCAACTCCTGGCATCCGGCAGAGTGGGGCGAAGACAGCCCGTGGATGCGCATTTTCCGTAATGCGCGTAAGCAGCTGGGCTGATCTGCGTTTTACAGCAGGTGCCTGTAAGCAGTAAAAAAAAGCCGCCGCAGTAAAGGGCGGTTTTTTTATCTGACGCAGACGACTGTCGCTCAATTCCGACAAATCGCCTGCCGCACTGTCTCTTTATGGAGACACTTAACTCTTTGATTTATATTAATCAGAAAAATCCAGGCTAAATGCGTCGCTAAGCAGAGACACTTTCATATGGTCAGCAGCTCAGAGCCACCTGCCGGAGGCAGCGGTACTATGGCGCCACTCTGATAAATAAAGAGTTTTAAAAAGTGGCACGATAGTTGCTATAATCAGGACGTGGCTCATTCGCCTGTCTGTGATTGCCCCGTAATTTACGGCAGAGCTCACAGAACCCTGAATGACGCACCAAACGGAGCCTGCCGTCCACCTGACCGATAATCGTCTGCATTGCAGCGTTATCAAGCACCGGACGTAACGTTGAGTTAGGCTCCACCTTTTCTGAGCGGCAGACCTTCGGGTCTGCCGTTTGCATTTCCGGCTTTCTAAGCGCGCCAGAGTTAGCTAGCATGCCTGCAGCACACTTTTTACGAGAGCGCGGCAGTATGAGATGGCGTCCGTTTCCCCGATCCCTGCGACAACTGGTTCTGATGGCCTTTTTACTGGTGCTACTGCCGCTGCTGGTGCTGGCGTGGCAGGCGTGGGAAAGCCTCTCTGCGCTCAGTAATCAGGCGGCAGATACCAACCGCAATACCTTTACCGACGTGCGGCGCAGCGAGGCGATGGCCCGCACCGCCCTGGAGCTTGAGCGCAGCTATCGTCAATATTGCGTACTCGGTGATGCTGCGCTGGTCAGACTCTATACCACCCAGTGGACCCGCTACGGACAGATGCTGAACAGCCATGCGGCCAGCCTGCCGGAACTGCCCACGTTTACCCTGCTGCGCAGCACGCTGCCACAGCTCGCCACGGCCGCCTGCGAAAACGGTAATCCTTCAGCGTCCGGTGCCGCTGCGCTGGAGCGCTTTTCTGATGCTAACGCGCGTATGGTGCAGGCGACGCGCGACGTGGTGTTTTCCCGCGGGCTGCAGCTGCAGCGCGATATCGCCGAGCGCGGTCAGTTCTTTGGCTGGCAGGCGCTGATCCTGTTCCTGGTTACGCTGATGCTGGTGCTGCTGTTTACCGGCATGATTATCGGGCCGGTAAAGCGCGTGGAGCGGATGATCAACCGGCTGGGGGAAGGGCAGTCGCTGGAAAATAACGTCAGCTTTCGCGGACCGCGTGAGCTGCGCTCGCTGGGACAGCGTATTGCCTGGCTTAGCGAACGGCTAAGCTGGCTGGAGGCACAGCGACATGAATTTTTACGTCATCTTTCACACGAGCTGAAAACGCCGCTCGCCAGCCTGCGTGAAGGCACAGAGCTGCTGGCCGATGGCGTTGCCGGGCCGCTTAACGCAGAGCAGCAGGAGATCGTCGCTATTCTCGACAGCAGCAGTCGCCATCTGCAGCGCCTGATTGAGCAGCTGCTGGATTACAACCGCAAGCTGAACGAGATGCCGCTTACTCCGGAGCCGGTCGCGCTGGATGCGATCGTGGCGGCTGTCACCCGCGTGCACTCGCTGCCTGCCAGCGCCCGGCGAATAAAAACGCACGTTGATTTGCAGGCCACCCGCTGTCTGGCGGAAGCGACGCTGCTGGAGCGCGTTATCGATAACCTCTACTCGAACGCCGTGAACTATGGTCGTGAATCCGGTAACATCTGGCTGCACAGCCGGCAAAAAGGCGACCGGGTGTGGATTGATGTGGCGAATAGCGGTACTCCGATTCCGCCAGAGGAGCAGGCGATGATCTTCGAACCTTTCTACCAGGGCAGCCAGCAGCGGCAGGGGCCCGTAAAAGGCAGCGGCCTGGGCCTGAGCATTGCAAAAGATTGTCTGCGGCGCATGCAGGGAGACCTGCAGCTGGTCAGTCACAAAGAGGCAGATGTCTGTTTCCGCATTATTTTACCCGCCGGTGCCAGGAAGCCTGAACCATGAAACGCCTTATCAGACAAGCTCTTCTGAGCGTACTTATTTTAAGCGGCGTGAGCGCCTGCCAGCCGCATGCGGTGCCGGTGCCCCAGCGTGAGCATATAAGCGTCACTGAACCCGATACCCGGCTGCCGGACTACCTTACTACCGCCTGTCAGAACGTATGGCCTGCTGAAACCGCAGCGGCGGTAAACAATCCGCTTTACTGGCAGCGAGCGATTGACTGCAGCGAACGGTTTTCGGCGGCTGAAGCCCGCGCAGAGGCCCGCCGCTGGCCGGTGCAGAGCTGGGCGCGCGCCTTCAAGCAGGGCATTCTGCTGGCGAACGGTAACGTCACGCCGGTTGAGCGCCGTCAGTATATCGCCACGCTCGACAGCTACAGCGCAGACTTTCCCGCAACGGTGCGTCCGCTGATCCAGTTGTGGCGCAGTAACCAGGCTGCGCAGCTGGAGCTGAGCGAGGCGCGCAGCCGCTACAGCGCGCTGCAGCAGAGTCACGATAGCGAACTGGATGCCCTGCGCCACCAGCAGGCCCGGCTGCATCAGGCGCTGAACGAAACCCAGCGTAAACTGGAGCGGCTGACTGACATAGAGCGCCAGCTTTCATCGCGTAAAGCGCCGGACAGCAGCGACAGCCCGCACGCCGGGGACGAAATCCGGGAGGAGCAGCCATGAGTGCACGTGCCCGTTTACTGCTGGTGGATGATGACCCGGGCCTGCTCAGGCTGCTCGGTATGCGTCTCAGCAGTGAGGGTTTTCAGGTCGCTACCGCCGCCAGCGGGGCTGAGGCGCTGCGTCAGCTGCAGAAAGAGCCCGCGGATGTGGTCATCAGCGATCTGCGTATGGATGAGATGGACGGGCTGGCGCTGTTTGGCGAAATTCAGCGGCGTCACGCCGGGCTGCCGGTCATTATTCTGACCGCACACGGCTCCATACCCGATGCGGTTTCTGCCACGCAGCAGGGGGTATTCAGCTTTCTCACCAAACCCGTGGATCGCGACGCGCTGTATAAAGCGATCGATGAGGCGCTGGCGCTGCGTGCACCGATCAGTGACGACCGGTGGCGTGAAGCGATTGTCACCCGGAATCCGCTGATGCAGCGGCTGCTGGAGCAGGCGCACATGGTGGCGCAGTCGGACGTCTCCATACTGATTAACGGTCAGAGCGGCACCGGGAAAGAGGTGCTGGCGCAGGCAATTCATGCTGCCAGTCCGCGCGCGGCGAAACCCTTTATCGCCATTAACTGCGGCGCACTGCCGGAGCAGCTGCTGGAGTCAGAGCTGTTTGGCCACGCGCGGGGCGCATTTACCGGCGCGGTCAGCGCGCGCGAAGGATTATTTCAGGCAGCAGAGGGCGGCACGCTGTTTCTGGATGAGATTGGCGATATGCCTCCGGCGCTGCAGATCAAACTGCTGCGCGTGCTGCAGGAGCGCAAAGTGCGTCCCCTTGGCAGTAACCGGGATGTGGAGATCAACGTACGTATCCTTTCTGCCACCCATCGCGACCTGCCAAAAGCGATGGAGAAAAAGAGTTTTCGGGAAGATCTCTACTACCGGCTCAATGTCGTGAATCTTAAACTTCCGGCGCTGCACGAGCGTGCTGAAGATATTCCGCTGCTGGCTAACCATTTACTGCGTCAGGCCGCCGGGCGCCACAAGCCATTTGTCCGCAGCTTCTCTGCCGGTGCAATGAAGCGGCTGGTCAGCGCCAGCTGGCCGGGTAACGTCCGTCAGCTGGTTAACGTTATTGAGCAGTGCGTTGCGCTGACCGTTGCTCCCGTGATTGGTGAAGCGCTGGTAGAGCAGGCGCTGTCGGGCGAGAACACCGCGCTGCCCACCTTTGCGGAGGCGCGCAACCAGTTTGAGCTGAACTATCTGCGCAAGCTGCTGCAGATGACCAAAGGCAACGTTACTCACGCCGCGCGTCTTGCTGGACGTAACCGTACCGAGTTCTATAAGCTGCTGTCTCGTCATGAGCTGGACGCCAGCGACTTTAAAGAGTAGTTAGCCGCGCCACCGGCGCCGTTAGCGATATATACTTTCTGTTATCCGTCCGTCATGGAGGGAGCGAAAAAGGGATCTGCGATGAAAAAGATCGATGCAATTATTAAACCATTCAAACTTGATGACGTGCGTGAAGCGCTGGCGGAAGTCGGCATCACCGGGATGACGGTGAGCGAGGTCAAAGGGTTTGGACGTCAGAAAGGCCACACCGAACTCTATCGTGGTGCCGAATATATGGTCGATTTCCTGCCCAAGGTAAAAATCGAGATGGTGGTCGGGGATGACATTGTCGATACCTGCGTGGAAACCATCATGAAAACGGCGCAGACCGGCAAAATCGGCGACGGTAAAATTTTCGTATTTGACGTGGCGCGCGTGGTGCGTATCCGCACCGGCGAAGAGGATGAAGAGGCAATCTGATACTCTGTCCGGTGTCACAGTAAAAGCCTGCCTGCCGCAGGCTTTTTTATTGCTGCAATTACAGCACCTTGTGCGGGCCGAAAACCTCATAGTGAATGCGTGCGGTATCGACGCCTGCATCCAGCAGCTGGCGAGCGACAAACTGCATAAACGGCAGCGGCCCGCACAGCCAGAACGCGCGGTCCGGCTGGTTCAGCTCCGCTGACACGCAGGCCAGATCCATTACGCCCTCTGCATCATACCGGCCGGCATCGTCGCTGGCAGGCTGGCGATACCAGACGTGGCTGCGAAAGTGCGGCAGGGTGGCACCCAGCGCGGCAACTTCCCGCGCAAAGGCGTGCTGCGCGCCATTTTCAGCCGCGTGCAGCCAGGTCACGGCTGCCGGATGCTGTTGCTGCGCCAGCACCGCGAGCATCGCTAACATCGGCGTCTGACCGACGCCCGCTGAGATCAGCGTCACCGGCGTCGCTGGTTCTGTCTGCAGCACGACGTCACCCGCCGGCGCGCTGCACTGCACAATATTTCCCACCCGGGCGCAGTCGTGCAGCCAGCCCGACACGGTGCCGTGCGCTTCACGTTTGACAGCAATACGGTAGGCTTTGCCGTCAGGCGCGTGCGTCAGCGAATACTGGCGATGCTGCATAAACCCGTTTTCTGTCAGACGCAGGCTGAGCGTCAGGTATTGTCCCGGCAGAAAATCGGCCACCGGCTGCCCGTCATTGGGAACCAGCTCCAGACTGGTAATCACGCTGCTTTCCGGCGTAATGCGGCGGATACGAAAGTCACGCAGGCCGCGCCAGCCACCACTCTTCTGCTCAGATGCCTGATAGATAGCTTCTTCACGCTGAATAAAGACCTGCGCCAGCAGCGCATATGCTTTGCCCCAGGCCGCAAGTACCTCCTCGTCCGGATTGAGCTGCTCCTTCATGGTGGCCAGCAGCGTGGCGCCTACCAGATCGTACTGTTCAGGCCGGATATTCAGGCTGGCGTGCTTCTGCGCAATTTTCTCGACCGCCGGCAGCAGCGCTGGCAAATCCTCCAGATGGGTGGCGTAAGCGCAAATCGCATTAAACAGAGCTTCACGCTGATCGCCGCTGCGCTGATTGTTCATGTTAAACACGTTTTTCAGTTCAGGATGATCGTTCAGCAGTTTGTGGTAAAAACAGCCGGTAAGAGCGGGTCCCATTTTTGCTATAGCGGGCACGGAAGATTTAATGGTCGCGATAGTCTGAGCGTCAAGCATGGTGTGTTCCTCAGCGGATAACTTAAAAGATGTATTTTAAATGAATCTTATGCCGTGCACGTCCGGCTGTAAACCGGCAGCAGCAGCTTTTAGCGCGAGCCGGGTACGCATTCCGGGCGGTTTACGCTGATCTTCCGTCAATCCATGCCCTTTTTTTGCGTGCAGCTAAAGCGTAAAAAAGGCGTTCCAGCGGCATGCCAATCGTTTGCGTAAAAAGAGCGCCCTGGCGCTATCGTCCCCTGGCAAAACCGTTTACACTGTTGGCCTTCGCCCCTAAGCGGGGGCTTAAATTGCCGTTAAAGTTGCTGAGTCAGGAGATGCGGATGTTAAAGCGTGATATGAACATTGCCGATTATGATGCCGATTTGTGGCAGGCTATGGAGCAGGAGAAAGTGCGTCAGGAAGAGCACATTGAACTGATCGCTTCAGAAAACTACACCAGCCCGCGCGTTATGCAGGCGCAAGGTTCACAGCTCACCAATAAATACGCGGAAGGCTATCCGGGCAAGCGCTACTACGGCGGTTGTGAATATGTTGATATCGTTGAGCAGCTGGCGATCGACCGCGCAAAAGCCCTGTTTGGTGCAGATTTTGCCAACGTTCAGCCTCACTCTGGTTCGCAGGCAAACTTCGCTGTTTACACCGCGCTGCTGCAGCCGGGTGATACCATTCTTGGTATGAATCTGGCGCACGGTGGTCACCTGACCCACGGTTCACCGGTCAATCTTTCCGGAAAACTCTACAACGTTATCCCGTACGGCATCGATGAAACCGGCAAAATCAACTATGACGAACTGGCCGAGCTGGCACAGACGCATAAGCCAAAAATGATCATCGGCGGCTTTTCTGCCTACTCCGGCGTCTGCGACTGGGCAAAAATGCGTGAAATCGCTGACAGCATCGGCGCCTGGCTGTTTGTGGATATGGCTCACGTGGCAGGTCTGGTGGCAGCTGACGTCTATCCTAACCCGGTTCCGCACGCGCATATCGTGACCACAACTACGCATAAAACGCTGGCGGGTCCGCGTGGCGGCCTGATTCTGGCGCAGGGCGGAGATGAGGATCTGTATAAGAAGCTCAACTCTGCGGTCTTCCCTGGCGGACAGGGCGGCCCACTGATGCACGTCATCGCCGGTAAAGCTGTAGCTTTCAAAGAGGCGATGGAGCCGGAGTTCAAAACCTATCAGCAGCAGGTGGCTAAAAACGCGAAAGCGATGGTTGAAGTCCTGCTGGAGCGCGGTTACAACATCGTTTCCGGCGGTACGTATAACCATCTGTTCCTGATCGATCTGGTGAGCAAAGGCCTGACCGGTAAAGAAGCGGATGCCGCTCTGGGACGTGCAAATATCACCGTGAACAAAAACAGCGTGCCAAACGATCCGAAAAGCCCGTTTGTGACCTCTGGCGTGCGTATCGGTACACCAGCGGTAACCCGTCGCGGCTTCAAAGAAGCAGACGTGCGTGAACTGGCTGGCTGGATCGCCGACGTGCTGGATAACGTGAATGACGAGGCCACCATCGAACGCACCAAACAGAAAGTGCTCGATATCTGTGCCCGTCTGCCCGTTTATGCCTGACAGGTTTTAACGGATGAAAAAAGGATGGCTCCGGCCATCCTTTTTTATTGGTGTATTTTCCGCTGCTTAGCGCACGATTGATTCGCTCTGCGGGTTTCTTTTTAGCCGGTGCTTTGCCAAAGTAGCGCCCAAACCGCAGGCAGTGGCGCGCGCCACAGGAGAGAGCATGACCATCGCATCAGCCAGATGGCTGGGACTGAGCTATTTCACCTACTTTTTTTGCTACGGCATCTATTTACCTTTCTGGAGCGTCTGGCTGCAGGGCAGCGGACTCGATGCGGAAAAAATTGGCCTGCTGCTCGGTTGTGGCATGGTCGCGCGCTTCGCCGGCAGCCTGCTTATCGCTTCACAGGTTAAAAATCCGGCTCAGCTGATTGTCGCGCTGCGGCTGCTGGCGCTTCTGACCGCACTGTTCGCTCTCGGCTTCTGGTTCGGCGGCCAGTGGCTCTGGCTGCTGCTGGTCATGGTAGGGTTCAATCTCTTTTTCTCTCCGCTGGTGCCGCTGAGCGATGCGCTGGCGGCAACCTGGACGCGCCAGATTGGGCTGGCCTACGGTCCGGTGCGGCTGTGGGGATCGCTGGCGTTTGTCATCAGCTCGGCGCTCACCGGCATGCTGGTCAGCGCTTACTCTTATCAGGCGGTTTTGCTACTGCTGAGTCTGGGCGTCGTGGCCATGCTGAGCGGGATGCTGCTGCCACCGCAGACGCGTCCGCAGGGTGAGGCGCGACAGGGCGCCAGCGGCGGCTGGGCGGCGTGGCGCGATCTGCTGCGGGAAAAGAGCGTCTGGCGTTTTATGATCTGCGTTACGCTGCTGCAGGGCGCGCATGCTGCCTACTACAGCTTCAGTGCCATCTGGTGGCAGCAGGCGGGCTACTCCGCCTCCGTGGTGGGGTATCTGTGGTCGCTCGGCGTGGTGGCGGAGATTGTAGTCTTTGCCCTCAGTAACCGTCTGTTCAGACGCTGGAGCGCGCGCGATCTGCTGCTGCTTTCCGGCGTCTGCGCGTTGCTGCGCTGGACGCTGCTCGGCGCCACGACCGCGCTGCCGCTGCTGGTTGTCGCACAGATTTTGCACTGCGGCAGTTTTACCATCTGTCATCTGGCGGCGATGCGCTTTATCGCTGCACGTAAAGGCACCGAGGTGATTCGCCTGCAGTCGCTTTACTCGGCGCTGGCGATGGGGGGCGGAATTGCCGTGATGACCATGATCTGCGGTGTCCTGTTTGCTCACCTGCAGGGGCATCTCTTCTGGGTCATGGCGCTGGTGGCGCTGCCGGCGCTGTTCCTGCGCCCTGCGGCTCAGGCGTCCAGCAGCTGAAGAATACGCTGCTGCTGATGATCGCTTAACGGCAGTTCTGCATGGATCAGCGGCGGCGAAAAGAGCGGCAGCGAAATAGCATAGGGAGTCACTACCAGCGCCACATCGCGCGGTGCGCCCTCGCGCTGGAAGTGCAGCATATCCTGATAGGTTATATTGATCGGCAGCAGCGTCATGTCGCGCAGCTGTTGCTCCAGCAGCTGCTCCAGCGCGGCGTCGACGCCGGTGAGCAGCAGTACCTGCTTCTCCTGCAGCGCGCTCTCCTGCATCATCCAGGCACCAAACAGCACCGCCACCAGGCTGGTCTCTTCCGCGCTGAACTGCGTGCCAAAGTCGCTGCTGAAATGGTACAGCGCGCGCTCGGTGGTGCGCATCAGCCGCGGATAGAGCCGCGCCACATCCAGCGCCACGCTATTATCGATGCCAATAGAAAAATGGCTGCGGTCCAGCGCCTGCGCCAGATGGGTATAGAGCTGGAGCTTCAGCTCATGCTGGTTGCGGATGCGCGTTTTTGCCAGCTGTTCAAAACGCGCAATCAGCGCTTCGGTGGCACTCATCAACCGGTGCGCCTGTGGCATACTCAGCTGGGTGGCATCAGGCGCATGAATCAGGCTGAAGAGCAGCGTCCAGAAATCGGTTTCGCTGGCATCGGGCATCAGATGACAGCGTTTCTGCCAGTGGTGAATGACATCGTCTGCTGCGGCACGCTCCGCTTTGTCTGCCAGCCAGCTGCGCTGCCGCTCGCTGAACAGCGCCGCCTGACGCTGACAAAGGGCATACTTCATAAAAATAAGCAGAAAAAGCTGGTCGCGGGGAGAGAAATTGCGCATCAGCCGCAGGCTGCAGTGCTGGATCAGCGCCTGCAGGTTGATCTCATCCCACAGCGCTTTTTCAATCTGCAAAACTTTGAGCCGCTGACGCAGGGCGGGAACAAAATGGTCGCAGACAAACGCCTGCGACAGGCGCAGCGCGCGTCGCAGCCAGTGGATCAGGCAGAGTCTTCTGTCCAGTTCCGTGCCGTGAATGCGAAAGCTGCCATCCACCATCTGATGCAGTTCCAGCTGATGAAAGCGCTGTATCTCATCGCCCACATCCGCGATATCCTGACGGGCAACCGCAGGATCAACGCCGTTCAGCTGGCACAGTTTATCGAGCGTCAGGGCGGGGGCGGGCAGAAATAACAGCAGTAACAGATGGCAACGTCGCTGGGAACGGCTGAAGAGCGGTGCTGTAGCAGGCGCAAAACTCATCACGTATTTTATCCGCAGCTCATTTTTCAGCTAAGAATAGCCAATATCGCGCTGAAATTACGCTATCGGTGCAGACTTTTACTCAGAGCTTCAGGGCGGGTCACAGTTTTTTTCGGGCCACGTAAACCTTTACCTTATAAATTGTTACTTTATAACATATGAAAATTGCGCTTTTACTGGTTACGCTGTTTTTCTCCGCTGCGGCTGCATGCCATCCGCACAGTTTTATTGCGATGAAAGCAGAGCTGAAAAGCCAGAACGATCGGCTGACTGGCATAAAAATGGTCTGGACGATGGACGAAATCACCTCCGCCGACCTGCTTTATGATGCCGGGCAGGCCAGTCCGGGTGATGTGGTATGGAAAAAGCTGGCGGCTCAGGTGATGGCTAACGTACTGGGTCAGCACTATTTTACCGAGCTGTGGCAGGAGAAAACGCGGATAAAATTTCTTAATTTGCCGCAGGAGTACAATTTGTCGCGTAGCGGACATAAGGCCGTGCTCGAATTTATTGTGCCGCTGGGCGAGCCGCAGCCGTTGGCCGGGAAGCGTTACCGTATGCTGACGTTTGATCCCAGCTATTTTGTTGATATGCAGTATGAGACGTCACAGGATATTGCCATGGATGAGAACCTAAAGGCGCACTGCCAGCTGAAGCTTACGACCCCACAGCCGGACGCGTCGCTGCAGCAGTATGCACTGTCGCTGGATAAAGCTGACGCGCCGCCGGAAGATATGGATTTGGGCCGCCAGTTTGCCCAGACGGTGACGCTGATATGTCGCTGAATATTCCGCTCCCTACGCGGCGTCGCTGGCCACTGCCCGCCGCCGGCCTGTTGCTGCTGCTGACCGCAATGCTGCTCTGGCACGCCTGGCCGCACATTCTGTTACAGAGCGTGCTGTGGCAGAAAGCGCTTAACCATTCCCTGACACAGCTGCTGCAGCAGGTCGCAGCACAGCCGCGCCAGGCGGGGATAACGCTGCTGCTGCTGAGCCTGGCGTATGGCGTCCTGCACGCGCTGGGACCGGGGCATGGCAAAGTGGTGATCGCCACTTTTTTAGCGACGCACCCTGCGCAGTTGCGCACCAGCATTCGTCTGACTCTGCTGGCTGCGCTGCTGCAGGGCGGGGTAGCCATTGCCCTGGTGACGCTGATGCTGGTGGTACTGCAGACCTCATCGCGCCAGCTCCATCTCAGCAGCTACTGGCTGGAAAAGGGGAGCTACCTGCTGGTTATCGCGCTGGGCTGCTGGCTGGGCTGTCGCGCCGTGAAATCGCTGCGGGCAGCCCTGCGTCCGGCGGCGGGCTGGCAGATCCGGGCAATACATACGCAGCATCAGCATGACGCAGCCTGCGCATGTGGCCATACGCATGTACCGGATGCGCATCAGCTGGCGCACGCGGTGAGCTTCAGGACTCAGCTGCTGCTGGTCCTCTCCATGGGCCTGCGCCCCTGTTCAGGGGCGCTGATGATGCTGCTATTCGCTAAAGTGATTGATGTTTATCTGTGGGGCGTGGCCGCTGCGCTGGCGATGGCGCTGGGGACCGCGCTGACGGTGTCTCTGCTGGGCATCATGGTTCAGCGTTCGCGCGTGCTGGCAGCGAGATTGAGCCGTTCAGCAGCCGATCAAAAACGAACTGCGGTAGTGATGGCGCTGCTCATGCTACTGGGGGCGGTTGCGCTGATACTTGCCGGAGCGCTTCTGTGGCAGAGTGCACTCCCCGCTGCCAGCAACGGCCTGCGCCCCTTTTAACCGGACCCGGGATAAACATCCGGCCGCGCATAATCTGCCGGATGTTTAATTTTCCGCTATCAGAGAAAAATATCCTGCTGTGCACCTCTGGTGTAAATAGCATTCTCTGTCTACGCTAAATGACATCAGCTGAGAATTAACTTTTTTAAAATAAACTTTTATCAGTCGTCGTTTTTTGCGAGGAGAATACCATGCCTGAAATCCGGACTCATAATGGCATCACGGAGACCGTGACCGATACACATGCGGGACTGCCGTTAAAACGCATTTCATGGAGCGCAATATTTGCAGGTGTTATCGCTGCGCTGATTGTTCATATATTACTGGGAGTATTGGGTACGGCAATTGGTGCTACGACCATTGATCCACAGCAGGAGCAAAATCCTCTGGAGCATCTTGGTACTGGCGCGCTGATCTGGACCGGTGCCAGCATGCTGATTGCGATGGCGGTAGGTAGCTATATCGCCGGCCGTCTGGCACAGCGCGAAGGCGCACTGCACGGTTTACTGATGTTTGGTGTCAGTACGCTTATTACTCTGTGGCTGGCTTTCTCTCTGGCAAGCGGTATTATTGGCGGCGCCTTTAATATTCTGGGTTCAGGTGTAAATGCGCTGGGTAATGGTATTTCTTCTGTTGCGCCTTCGCTGACCAATATGGCGAAAGAGAAGCTGCAGGAAAATAATATTAACCTCGACGATCTGCAGAATGAGCTGGAGACCACGCTGCGCCAGACCGGCAAGCCGGAATTACAGCCAGAAAATCTGCAGCAGGATGCAAATAACGAAGCGAACAACGCTGAGAATCAGGCAAAAAATACGGCACAAAATCCGCAGAACGCGGATGCTGATTTGAGCAACTGGTTTAAAGGCGTGCTGAGCCGTCATTCTGATACGCTGCAGGCTGCTGACCGCGATGCGCTGAAAAATATTATCAAAGCGCGTACCGGTAAGAGTGACCAGGAAGCAGAACAGATTGTTAACCAGGCAGAGCAGAGCTATCAGCAGGCGATGCAGAAGTATCAGCAGCTGAAGCAGGAAGCGGAGCAGAAAGCACGTGAAGCAGCAGAACAGGCTGCCGCTGCTACGGCGAAAGCGAGCTGGTTCACCTTCATCATGCTGATTATCGAAGCCGTGCTGGCAGCGATTCTGGGTGGTGTAGGTCGCCGTACTCAGCCGCGTCAGGTGTTAACGCACGAACGTCGTTAATCAGTACCATTAAAAAAGGCGGCCCGCGGGCCGCCTTTTTTTTTGCTTAGCGCTTCAGCGCTTCGCTCAGCTCTTCGCGCATATTAGCCAGCATGGCTTTTACGACGCGCGGATTGCCGGCTACGATGTTACCTGAGTGCAGATAACCGTGGTTGCCGGTGAAGTCAGTCACCAGACCGCCCGCCTCACGTACCAGCAGCTCACCCGCTGCAAAATCCCACGGCTTCAGGCCAATCTCGAAATAGCCATCAACGCGGCCGGCTGCGACATAAGCCAGATCCAGCGCGGCTGAACCGCTGCGACGGAAGTCTGCGCACTGGGTAAACAGTTTGCCAACAATATTGATATATGGCGTCGCGTGCTGCTTAACCTTGAACGGGAAGCCGGTCGCCAGGATGGTGCCATCCAGATCGCGGGCGTTGCTGCCGCGCAGACGATAGCCATTCAGCTGTGCGCCCTGACCGCGTACGGCGGTGAAGAGTTCATTACGCATTGGATCGTAAACCACAGCCACTTCAGTGCGGCCTTTAATGCGCACGGCAATAGAGACGGAGAAGTGTGGCAGACGTTTGATGAAGTTGGTGGTGCCATCCAGCGGATCGATTACCCATTGAATATCCTGATCCTCACCCGCCAGCTCACCGCTCTCTTCGGTGATGATGGTGTGTTGTGGGTAAGATTTACGAATGACTTCGATAATCAGGCTTTCTGCGTCACGGTCAACATTGGTCACGAAGTCGTTGCTGCCTTTCTGGCTGGCTTCGACAGCGTCGGGAGTTTCGTAATTTTTGGCAATTAAATTTCCGGCCTTGCGCGCTGCGCGCACGGCGATGTTGAGCATCGGATGCATCGGTATCTCTCGCTGGATGTTAAAGAACGGGGAAAACGGCGCGGAGTATAGCAGCGTGTTCAGCAAATGTCCTGCATTTATGTTAGGATACGCGCCATCATTTTCTCACCCGCTCATAATTATGCTGCAAAATATCCGAATTGTACTGGTTGAAACGTCCCACACCGGCAACATGGGTTCTGTTGCCCGCGCCATGAAAACCATGGGGTTAAGCAACCTTTATCTGGTGAATCCGCTGGTTAAACCTGACTCGCAGGCGATCTCTCTTGCGGCGGGGGCCAGCGACGTTATCGGCAACGCCCGCATTGTTGATACGCTGGATGAGGCGATTGCCGGCTGCAGCCTGGTGGTAGGTACCAGCGCCCGTTCACGTTCGCTGCCATGGCCGATGCTGGATTCACGCGAGTGCGGCATCAAGAGCGTGGAAGAGGGACAGCAGGCACCGGTCGCGCTGGTGTTTGGTCGTGAGCGCGTCGGACTGACCAACGACGAACTGCAGAAGTGTCATTATCACGTAGCCATTCAGGCTAACCCGGAGTACAGCTCGCTGAATCTGGCAATGGCGGTGCAGATCATCGCTTATGAAGTGCGTATGGCGTGGCTGGATGCGCAGGAAAAAGCGGCTCCGCAGCCGGAATATGAAGCCTCACCTTATCCGCTGGTGGACGATCTGGAACGCTTTTATCAGCATATCGAACAGATGATGCTGGAGAGCGGCTTTATCCGTACCGGCACGCCGAGCCAGGTGATGAGCAAACTGCGCCGCCTCTATACGCGTGCCCGTCCGGAACGCGATGAGCTGAACATTCTGCGCGGCATGCTCTCCTCCTTTGAAAAACCCAAAGGCGAAAAGGGTAATAGTTGAGTAAAACGCCAGGTTAAATAGTTGAGTAAATTACTCGGTTAAATAGTTGACCAAAATACTCGGGAATGGCAGACTGCGCTGACTGACATTCCACCGATAACCCGCCTGCATAAGGGCGGATGCCGACGAGGTTTTACGCTATGAGACTGACATCCAAAGGACGCTATGCCGTTACCGCTATGCTGGACGTAGCCCTGCATTCGCATGAGGGGCCGGTACCGCTGGCGGATATTTCCGAGCGTCAGGGGATTTCACTCTCCTATCTGGAACAGCTGTTCTCGCGTCTGCGTAAGCACGGCCTGGTTGCCAGCGTGCGCGGGCCGGGTGGCGGTTATCTGCTGGGTAAAGATGCCAGTGCTATCGCAGTGGGTGCGGTGATCACCGCGGTAGATGAGTCGGTGGATGCGACCAAATGTCAGGGCAAAGAGGGCTGTCAGGGTGGCGAACGCTGCCTGACTCACGTTCTGTGGCGCGATCTCAGCGAGCGCATCAGCGATTTCCTGAACAATATTACGCTGGCTGAGCTGGTGAATAATCAGGAAATCCTGGATGTTGCCGATCGTCAGAACAGCGTGGATAACCGTCGTTTTCAGCAGCATCGCGTGCAGGAAACCATCAACGTTAATCTGCGTGCCTGATCGCAATCCTATTGCCTGACTGAAGACTGACTTTTACAAAGCCCCGGGCGCTTAGCGATTAAGCCCCCGGGGCTTTGTGCTGTTAGCGCTCCCGTCACCGGCCGCATGACCGGTTTACTCTCTGCAGGCTGAATCATGCTATAAAGACCTGTGTTTTATTTTACGGAGTTACAGCGCCATGAAATTACCGATCTATCTGGATTACGCAGCGACCACGCCTGTGGATCCACGAGTCGCCAGCAGAATGATGCAGTGTCTGACGCTGGATGGCACCTTCGGTAATCCCGCATCCCGTTCCCACCGCTTTGGCTGGCAGGCTGAAGAGGCCGTTGATGTTGCCCGCAATCAGATTGCGGTGCTGGTTAACGCCGATCCGCGCGAAATAGTCTTTACTTCCGGCGCGACCGAAGCGGATAACCTCGCCATTAAAGGGGCAGCACACGCCCGTCAGGCGCGCGGACGGCATATCATTACCAGCCAGACGGAACATAAAGCGGTACTCGATAGCTGTCTGCAGCTGGCGCGCGAAGGGTTTGATGTGACCTGGCTGACGCCCGGCAGCGACGGTATTGTCACGCCGGATATGCTGGCTGCCGCACTGCGCGACGATACCGTGCTGGTGTCGCTGATGCACGTGAACAACGAAACGGGTGTCATCCAGGATATTGCGGCGCTGGGCGCGCTCTGTCACGCGCGTGACATTTTGTTCCACGTGGACGCCACGCAGAGCGTGGGCAAGCTGCCGCTTGACGTCAGCACGCTGCCGGTGGATCTGATGTCGTTCTCGGCGCATAAGCTCTATGGACCCAAAGGCATCGGTGCGCTCTGGGTACGCCGCAAGCCGCAGGTGAAGATTGACGCACAGATGCACGGCGGCGGGCACGAGCGCGGTATGCGTTCCGGAACGCTGCCGGTGCATCAGATTGTCGGTATGGGTGAAGCCTATGCGCTGGCAGGCGAGGTAATGGCAGAAGAGATGACGCGACTCGCCACGCTGCGTCAGCGGCTCTGGCAGGGCATCAGCCAGCTGAGCGGCGTACAGCTTAACGGCTCGCTGGCACACAGCGCACCAAATATCCTCAATATCAGCTTTGCGCAGGTTGAGGGTGAAACGCTGATTATGGCGCTGAAAGATCTGGCGCTTTCATCCGGCTCAGCCTGTACCTCGGCGAGTCTGGAACCCTCCTATGTGCTGCGCGCAATGGGCGTTGAGCCGGAGCTGGCCTACAGCTCGCTGCGCTTTTCGCTGGGGCGTTTCACTACGCAGGAGGAGATTGACTACGCGATTGCGCTGGTCAATAAAGCCGTCAGCCGGATGCGGGCCGTTGCCCCGGCAGCCGCCCGCTGATCCATGCCACTCCGCGCCGGTCTGGCGTGGAATGAGACCAAACGTAAACGGAGCGACGCGATGACAACACAACCGATGAATATTACGCTCAGCACGCAGCCTGCTGATGCGCGCTGGGGCGAAAAAGCCCTGCTGAGCAGCAGCGAGAGTGGTATGACGCTGCACCTTACGGGCAGTGATGCGCTGCTGACGATTCAGCGCGCGGCGCGCAAGCTCGACAGCCAGGGGATCCGTCACGTTGCGCTGTGCGGTGACGACTGGGATCTGGAAAAGTGCTGGGCATTCTGGCAGGGCTATCGCAGCCCGAAAGGCGCGCGCCAGGTGGAATGGCCGGCGCTCAGCGACAGCGATCGCGCTGAATTCGATCGTCGTCTGCAGATTATTGACTGGGTGCGCGATACCATTAACCTGCCCGCGGAAGACCTGAGCCCGGAACAGCTGGCGCACAGCGCTATCGATCTGATCAGAGACGCGGGTGGCGATGCCGTCAGCTATCGCATCACTAAAGGCGAAGATCTGCGCGAGCAGGGGTATAGCGGTATCCATACCGTTGGGCGTGGCTCGTCGCGCGTGCCGGTACTGCTGGCGCTTGACTTCAACCCGACCGGTGACGCAGATGCGCCGGTTTACGCCTGTCTGGTCGGTAAAGGGATCACCTTTGATACCGGCGGCTACAGTCTGAAGCAGAGCGCATTTATGGACTCTATGAAGTCCGATATGGGCGGAGCGGCGACCGTCACCGGCGCGCTGGCGCTGGCGATTGCTCGTGGGCTGACGAAGCGCGTAAAACTCTATCTCTGCTGTGCCGATAACATGGTCAGCGGCAACGCATTCCGTCTTGGCGATATCATCCGCTACCGCAACGGTAAAACCGTTGAGGTGATGAACACCGATGCGGAAGGGCGTCTGGTGCTGGCGGATGGCCTGATTGACGCCAGCGAGCAGAAGCCGGAGCTGCTGATTGATGCTGCCACGCTGACCGGCGCAGCCAAAACGGCGCTCGGCAACGACTATCACGCGCTGTTTACCTTCGACGATGTGCTGGCTGAGTCGCTGCTGGGCAGCGCCACCGGCGAAAATGAAGCGTTCTGGCGTCTGCCGCTGGCGGAGTTCCACCGCAGCCATCTGCCGTCAAATTTTGCCGATCTCAACAACATCGCCAGCCCGGCTCACGCCGCCGGTGCCAGCAGCGCGGCCGCATTCCTCTCGTGGTTTGTTGAAAAATATCAGCAGGGCTGGCTGCATATTGACTGCTCCGCAACCTACCGCAAAAGCGCGGTGGATCAGTGGTCAGCGGGCGCAACCGGACTCGGCGTGCGCACGCTTGCCAACCTGTTACTGAAATAATCCCGCTTCGGGCAGGCTGGCTCCTGCCCGCTTTTTTGGAATGAAACACGCATGAGTAATCGTCTTGAAGAGGTGCTGAAGCTGGCGGCCACCGAGCCGGCGCATCGCCCGGAGTTTTTTCAGCTGTTGCTGGCCGCAGATGTCTGGGTGCCAGGTGAAAGCCCGGCTGAACAGTTTAACGCGACCTCGCCCGTCGAGTTACAGCACTGGGAGAAAGAGGGAGGCGGCAGCGTGATCCCGTTTTTCAGCTCTGAGGCGGCTATGCGCGAGGCGATAACGGATGAACAGCCGTGGCTGCGCCTGCCGGCGCGTACGCTGTTTGAGATGACGCTGGGGGAAGCGCTGTTTCTGAACCCGAAATTACCAGCGGGTAAAGAGTTTACGCCGGGTGAAATCGCGCATCTGCTGGGTGAGGAGGGAAGTGCGCTGAGCCAGCAGACAGTGCTGGAGGGCGGCCACGCGCTGCTGCTGTCGGAGGTAGCTGAGCCGCCGGCACAGATGATCGACTCCCTGACCCAGCTGTTTGCTAAATATAAACAGGTGCGCCGCGCCTACATTGCCAGCCTGCGTGAAAGCGTGAACGAAGCGCCTAATCTGCTGATTGGTATAGAAGCTGACAGTGATATCGATGAAATTATTCAGGCCGCAGGCAGCGTGGCGACCGATACGCTGACCGATGATGCTCCTGTTGATATCTGCGAAGTGGATGCCGGACAGCATGGCGTCAGCCATTTTTTTACCGCGCATATCACGCCATTTTATGAGCGGCGCTGGGGCAGTTTCCTGCGCGATTTTAAAGGCAGCCAGCGCATCATTTAACCATCGTATGTTGATGCGTATGGCCCTGGCACGCGCATAACGCGGGAATTCCCTGTAGGGGCGCCATTCATGGCGCCCTGGTTTCAGGCGGGTACGGATCCTGTAGGGGCGCCATTCATGGCGCCCTGGTTTCAGGCAGGCGACTATTTTTCAATCGGTAAATCGTCGCGGCTGCCCCATTCGCCCCAGGAGCCGTCATAGAGCGTTGCGTCGCGGACGCCCAGCGCCGTCAGCGCCAGAATCAGCACCACCGCCGTTACGCCCGAGCCGCAGCTGGCAACGATGGGCTTATCCAGCGCCACGCCTGCCTGCGCAAACTGCTGACGCAGCTCGGCGGCGGGTTTCAGCGCGCCATTCTCCACCAGACTGTTCCACGGCAGATTCAGGCTGTACGGAATATGTCCGCGCAGCAGGCCGGGACGCGGCTCATCCACCTCAGCGTTAAAGCGGTTTGCTGCGCGCGCGTCCACAATCTGCGCGCCTCCTTCATGGCTGAGCAGCAGTACATCGTTCAGTCGCTTCACCTGACTGCTGTCGAAGTGTGCCGCGAAGTCACCTTCCGGCAGCGCCACCGGGCCGTCTGCGGTAGTCAAACCTGCGGCTTTCCAGCCCTGCAGACCGCCGGCCAGAATGGAGATGCGCTGGCAGCCAAAGGTGCGCAGCATCCACCAGGCGCGCGGGGCAGAGAAGAGATTACCCTCGTCATACACAATCAGATGCTTATCCTGCACCACCCCCAGCTCACGCATTGCGACAGCAAAACTCTCCGGGCGGGGCATCATATGCGGGTAAGGGCTGGTGTGATCGGAAAGCGCTTCAATATTAAAGAAAGCTGCCTGCGGCAGGTGACTGGCCAGATACTCTGCGGTGACATCGCGCACTGCATCCTGACCCGGCGGAACCATGCGCGCATCCAGCACCTGTACTTCTTCATCACCGTAGTGCTCATGCAGCCACTCAGCAGATACAAACAGGGGAACCGTCATTGCCATCTTCTCTCTTCTTGCGGAAAAGGTCAGTCTCCGGGAATGTGCAGGCTATCTCAAGCCCGCAATGGCTAAAGTGAGCGCCGCGGGATGAAAATGCAGCATCTGTTCTGCTGAAGATATCCGGCCTGCAGCACAGGGCGTAAACCCGTGGCGGGTGCGTCACGGTGCAGCCTGCACCGCAAAAAGTAATTATTTTCAATAATTCCACCAATCACTCATAGGCAACACGCGTCGATCTCCCTATAATCGGCGCGTTTTTCTTACCGGGAGAGGGTTCCCGGTTTATTCAGGATGCTAATTCAGAGGTAATCATGGCAATCGAACGTACTTTCTCCATCATTAAACCAAACGCCGTTGCTAAGAACGTTATCGGTGCTATCTACAACCGTTTTGAGAGCGCGGGCTTCAAAATCGTTGGCGCAAAAATGCTGCACCTGACCAAAGAGCAGGCTGAAGGCTTCTACGCTGAGCACAAAGGCCGTCCATTCTTTGATGGTCTGGTTGAGTTCATGACCTCTGGCCCGGTAGTGGTTTCTGTTCTGGAAGGCGAAAATGCCGTTCAGCGTCACCGTGACCTGATGGGTGCGACCAACCCGGACAACGCACTGGCAGGCACCCTGCGTGCAGATTACGCGGACAGCTTCACCGAAAACGCGACCCACGGTTCTGACTCTGCAGAGTCTGCTGCCCGTGAAATCGCTTACTTCTTCGCTGAAAACGAAGTCTGCGCGCGCACCCGCTAAGTGCATTGCGGCTGAAGCGGACAGGGGAGTTTACACCTTTTACGCTGGCGTAAAACGGTTACCCTGGCATCGTGCCGCAGTTATAGTACAATAATGCGCCCCTGTTGAGCCTGGCTCAGCCGGGGCGCTGTTTTTTCTTCTTCCTAACCAGAGCCGTAACGTGTAACAACGAGGCCAGAGATTATTATGTCTGAACAGATTGTGACGCCAGCTGACGCGTCCCCCGCCGTGGTTTCTCCTAAAAACGAAAAAATTAACCTGCTCGATCTCAATCGTCAGCAGATGCGTGAATTTTTTATCGAAATGGGCGAGAAGCCGTTCCGTGCCGATCAGGTCATGAAGTGGATTTACCACTACTGCTGCGACGATTTCGAGCAGATGACGGATATCAACAAAGTGCTGCGCGGCAAGCTGATGCAGCGCGCAGAGATCCGCGCGCCGGAAGTAGCGGAGGAGATGCGCTCCAGCGACGGCACCATCAAATGGGCGATTCGCGTAGGCGATCAGCTGGTGGAGACGGTCTATATTCCGGAGGCGGAGCGCGCCACGCTGTGCGTCTCTTCTCAGGTAGGCTGCGCGCTGGAGTGCAAATTCTGCTCTACGGCGCAGCAGGGTTTTAACCGCAACCTGCGCGTTTCCGAAATTATTGGTCAGGTATGGCGCGCGGCCAAAATTATTGGCGCCGCGAAAGTCACCGGCCAGCGTCCTATTACCAACGTGGTGATGATGGGCATGGGTGAGCCGCTGCTCAACCTGAACAACGTCGTGCCGGCGATGGATATTATGCTGGATGATTTTGGCTTTGGCCTCTCCAAGCGCCGCGTCACGCTCTCCACCTCAGGCGTTGTGCCCGCGCTGGATAAGCTTGGCGATATGATTGACGTAGCGCTGGCGATCTCGCTGCACGCGCCGAACGATACCATTCGCGATGAAATTGTCCCGATCAACAAAAAATATAATATCGAAACCTTCCTGGCGGCGGTGAAGCGCTATATCGGCAAATCCAATGCCAATCAGGGCCGCGTGACCATTGAGTATGTGATGCTGGACCATATCAACGACAGCACCGACAATGCGCATGAGCTGGCGGCGCTGCTGAAGGATACGCCCTGCAAGATCAACCTGATCCCATGGAACCCCTTCCCGGGAGCCCCTTATGGCCGCAGCTCCAACAGCCGTATCGATCGCTTCTCTAAAGTGCTGATGGACTATGGCTTTACCACTATCGTGCGTAAAACCCGCGGCGATGATATCGATGCGGCCTGCGGCCAGCTGGCGGGCGATGTGATCGACCGTACCAAGCGTACGCTGCGTAAAAAGATGGCGGGTGACGCTATCTCTGTGAAGGCGATCTGAAACCGCACGCCCGCCGATTCGCTGCGGGCGTAAAGCGTGGCACTCTCCCGGTTTATTCGCAGGGAGAGCGCTATGCTAAAAGGATTAGGTATTGCCGTTGCGGCAGGCTTTGTTGTAACCGGGTGTGTCACCGGCCCGTCATCACATCGTGCGGCGGATATTCGTCTGCAGCTGGGACTGCACTATTTAGCCGCAAATAATTTAGCGGCTGCTGAACGCAATCTGCTGCAGGCGCAGCGCGTGGCTCCTGAAGATTACCGCGTGCCCCTGGCGCTGGCGCGGGTCGCTCAGGCGCAGCAGAATAGTATACAGACGCGCCGGTACTACCAGCGGGCACAACAGTTAGCGCCCGCTAATGGTTATGTCGCTAACAATTACGGTGCGTTTCTCTGCAGATTAGGGCAGTATGGCGAAGCGCATCAACAGTTTAAGCTGGCAAGTGCGGCGCCGGAGAGCGATGCCCGTCAGGATCTCCTTCTGATTTCAGGCTATTGTTATCTGCAGGCGGGCGACGAGGCCGCCGGGCGCAAACGGCTGCTGCAGGCGCTGGAAGCCGCACCTGAGCAGGGAAACTGGCTGCTGGAGGAGGGTGAACGGCAGCTGATGCAGCCGGCAGGAAAAATGCTTCCCGTGCTTTTAGAACTCTACCATCAGCGTCTGCCCGCAACGGCAGAGAGTCTGTGGTTACAGATACGTTTCGCCGCGCAACAGGGAAACGCTGCTGACGTTACACGTTATGGCGACCGGTTGGCGCGAAGTTTTCCACAATCGATACAGTACCAGCGTTATTTAGCTAATGAATACTGAAGCCACTCAAGAAAAATCTGCAGTACATTCCACAGGTGAACGCCTGCGTCTGGCCCGTGAGCAGATGGGGCTGACGCAGCAAAACGTCGCTGAGCGCCTGTGCCTGAAACTTTCTACCGTGCGTGACATTGAAGAGGATAAGTCGCCGGCCGATCTCGCATCGACCTTTCTGCGCGGTTATATTCGCTCCTATGCCCGCCTGGTTCATGTACCGGAAGACGATCTGCTGCCAATGATGGCAAAGCAGGCGCCGGTGCGCGCGGCCAAAATCGCGCCGATGCAGAGCTTCTCGCTGGGCAAGCGCCGCAAAAAGCGCGATGGCTGGCTGATGATCTTTACCTGGCTGGTGGCGTTTGTTGTTATTGGCCTGACCGGCGCTTGGTGGTGGCAGAATCACAAGGCTTCGCAGGACGATCTGGTCTCAATGGCCGATCAGAACGGCAGCAGCGACGGCGGTCAGTCTATTCCGCTGGGCGATACCAGCACCGACAGCACCAGTGACAGCGACACCAATGCCGCCGGCACGCCGGTTGATAACGGTGCCGGCGCGGTGACCTCACAGAGCAGCACCGCTGGCAGCGCGGATAACAGCAGCCGCGCGCCGGCTGCCTCTTCGGCCACCTCTGGTGATAACGCGGTCGTTTCTCCTTCGCAGGCGCCGGTTGATAACGCGCCGCCAGCGGCCACCTCGCCGGCACCGGCCAACAGCGTCGCAGCTGGCAGCATGCCAACCGCGAGCGCGGCTGTCAGCCAGCCCGCAGGCGATCCCAACGCTGTGGTCATGAATTTCAAGGCCGACTGCTGGCTGGAAGTCAGCGATGCAACCGGCAAAAAACTGTTCAGCGGGATACAGCGTAGCGGTGGCAAGCTCAGCCTCTCCGGCACGCCTCCGTATCGTCTGAAAATTGGCGCACCGCGTGCGGTTGACGTGCAATATCAGAATCAGCCCGTTGATTTAAGTCGTTTTATCCGTAATAACCAGGTTGCCCGTCTGACGCTGGGTGCGCAATAACGCGCAGCGCGCTTTCCGGGGAATTGTGGAGAGAAAATATGCATAACGAAGCACCCATTATCCGTCGCAAATCAACGCGTATTTACGTCGGCAAGGTGCCAGTCGGCGATGGTGCTCCCATCGCCGTTCAGTCCATGACTAATACCCGCACCACCGACGTGGAAGCCACGGTTAACCAGATTCGTGCGCTGGAGCGTGTGGGTGTGGATATCGTGCGCGTCTCGGTGCCGACCATGGACGCGGCGGAAGCCTTTAAACTGATTAAGCAACAGGTCAACGTGCCGCTGGTAGCGGATATTCACTTTGACTACCGTATCGCTCTCAAAGTGGCGGAGTATGGCGTTGACTGCCTGCGTATCAATCCGGGCAACATCGGCAACAACGAACGTATTCGTCAGGTTGTGGACTGCGCCCGCCATTACAACATTCCGATTCGTATCGGGGTGAACGCCGGTTCACTGGAGAAGGATCTGCAGGAGAAGTATGGCGAACCCACGCCGCAGGCGCTGCTGGAATCCGCTATGCGCCATGTCGATCATCTCGATCGTCTGAACTTCGATCAGTTCAAAGTCAGCGTTAAAGCCTCTGATGTGTTTCTTGCCGTAGAGTCTTACCGCCTGCTGGCAAAAGCGATCGATCAGCCGCTGCATCTCGGGATCACCGAAGCGGGCGGCGCGCGGGCGGGTGCGGTGAAGTCGGCAATCGGCCTTGGTCTGCTGCTGGCAGAGGGCATCGGCGATACGCTGCGTATTTCGCTCGCAGCCGATCCGGTAGAAGAGGTAAAAGTTGGCTATGACATCCTGAAATCACTGCGCATCCGTTCGCGCGGGATCAACTTTATCGCCTGTCCGACCTGCTCACGTCAGGAGTTTGATGTGATCGGTACCGTGAATGCGCTGGAAGAACGGCTGGAAGATATTATTACGCCGATGGATGTCTCCATTATCGGCTGCGTAGTCAACGGTCCGGGCGAGGCTACCGTTTCGACGCTCGGCGTTACCGGCGGCAGCAAGAAAAGCGGTTTCTACGAGGATGGCGTTCGTCAACGCGATCGTCTCGACAACGATGACATGATCGATCAGCTGGAAGCGCGCATTCGTGCCAAGGCATCCATGCTGGATGAGAGTCGTCGAATCAGCGTGCAGCAGCTGGAAAAATAACCAGGCGGTGCGCGCCCGGCGCGTACCAGTTTATGAATGAACCTGTGCGGTTTCATCCTCATAAGGTATGATGCCGGACAGGTTTTTTTGTATTAAGAGATTTTAACGTGGCGAAGAATATTCAAGCGATTCGCGGGATGAACGACTTCCTGCCAGCCGACACCGCAATCTGGCAGCGTATCGAGGGCACCCTGAAGCAGGTGCTGGCCAGCTATGGCTACAGTGAAATCCGTCTGCCAATCGTCGAGCATACCCCACTGTTCAGCCGTGCCATTGGTGAAGTGACCGATGTGGTTGAAAAAGAGATGTACACCTTTGAAGATCGTAACGGCGAAAGCCTGACGCTGCGCCCGGAAGGCACGGCGGGCTGCGTACGTGCCGGTATTGAACATGGTCTGCTCTATAACCAGGAGCAGCGCCTCTGGTATGTCGGTCCGATGTTTCGCTACGAGCGTCCGCAGAAAGGGCGCTATCGTCAGTTTCATCAGATGGGCGTCGAAGTGTTTGGCCTGCAGGGGCCGGATGTTGATGCTGAGCTGATTATGATGACCGCGCGCTGGTGGAAAGCGCTGGGCATCGCTGACCACGTTGAACTGGAGCTGAACTCCATCGGCTCTCTGGCGGCGCGCGCGGACTACCGCAGTGCGCTGGTGGCGTTTCTGGAGCAGCATCAGGATGTGCTGGATGAAGATTGCAAACGCCGCATGTATACCAATCCGCTGCGCGTGCTGGACAGCAAAAATCCGGAAATTCAGGCGCTGCTGAATGATGCGCCAACGCTGGGCGAATTCCTGGATGAAGAGTCGCGCGCCCACTTCACCGGACTCTGCGCGCTGCTGGATGATGCCGGTATTCGTTATCGCGTCAACCAGCGTCTGGTGCGCGGCCTCGACTACTACAACCGCACCGTCTTTGAGTGGGTCACCAGCAGCCTCGGCTCGCAGGGCACCGTATGCGGCGGCGGGCGTTACGATGGCCTGGTTGAGCAGCTGGGCGGACGAGCCACGCCAGCGGTAGGATTTGCCATGGGTCTGGAGCGGCTGGTGCTGCTGGTGCAGGCGGTGAATCCTGAATTTGAACCGACGCGGGTTGTTGATGTCTATGTTATCGCTTCAGGGCAGGGCGTTCAGTCTGCGGCTATGCAGCTGGCGGAAACGCTGCGTGATGCCAACCCGGCGCTGAAGCTGATGACTAACTTCGGCGGCGGCAACTTTAAAAAGCAGTTTGCCCGTGCAGATAAATGGGGCGCACGCATTGCACTGGTGCTCGGCGAAGATGAAGTGAAAGCGGGCCAGGTGGTGATTAAAGATCTGCGCACCGGCGACCAGCAGACGCTGGCTCAGCAGGACGCCGCTGCGACGTTGCAGACGCTGCTGCAGTAAGCAGCACGCGGCAACAGCCATTTTAAGGAGAGGGATTGCGTGGAAGTTTACAGCAACGAGAATGAACAGGTTGATGCGCTGCGCCGCTTTTTCGCCGATAACGGCAAAGCACTGGCGATTGGCGTGGTAGTAGGGATCGCGGCGCTGGGCGGCTGGCGCTACTGGAGTTTGCATCAGGAAAATTCAGGCAAAGCGGCATCTGCGGAGTATCAGCAGCTCACCAGCGCGATGCAGGCGGATAAACCGGAAAGCCTGGAGGCCGTTGCCAGCTTCGCCAGCGAAAACAGCAATACCTACGGTGCACTGGCCGCGCTGGACCTGGCGAAGCAGTACGTTGAGACCAGCCAGCTTGATAAAGCCATTGCGCTGCTGCAGAAAGGACTAAACGACACCAAAGATGCCAATCTGCAGGCGGTTATCAACCTGCGTCTGGCGCGTATTCAGCTGCAGCAGAAGCAGGCTGATGCCGCGCTGGCTACCCTGGATAACGTTAAGGGTGACGGCTGGAGCGCGATTGTGGCAGATATTCGCGGTGAAGCATTGCTGAGCAAAGGCGACAAGCAGGGCGCGCGCGATGCCTGGAGTAAAGGCGCGGGTTCGCAGGCTTCTCCGGCACTGAAGCAGATGCTGCAGATGAAAATAGATAACTTAAGTTAAGCCAGACAAGAGAGCGCACATGGAATTACGTAAATACCTGCTGCCAGGGCTGATTTCCGTCACTCTGCTCAGCGGTTGCTCGCTATTCAGCGGCGAAGAAGATGTAGTGAAGATGGCTCCGCTGCCGAAAGTGGAAAATCAGTTCACGCCGGAAACTGTCTGGAGCACGTCAGTAGGCGACGGCATTGGCGATTTCTACTCCAACCTGCATCCGGCATGGCTGGACGGCACCGTTTACGCTGCCGATCGTTTTGGCGTGGTAAAGGCGCTGGATGCCAGCAACGGTAAAGAGAAGTGGAAAGTCGATCTCTCTGAGAAGACTGGTTTCTTCTCGAAAAACATCTCTGCGCTGCTCTCCGGCGGCGTCACCGCCAGCGGCGATCGGATCTATATTGGCAGCGAGCGCGGGCAGGTATTTGCACTCAACAGCAGCGACGGCTCGCTGGCGTGGCAGACCAAAGTCGCCGGTGAAGCGCTCTCCCGTCCGGTGGTCAGCGATGGCCTGGTACTGGTTCACACCAGTAACGGTATGCTGCAGGGACTGGATCAGAGCAGCGGTGCGGTAAAATGGACCGTGAACCTCGATATGCCGGCGCTTTCGCTGCGCGGTGAGTCTGCGCCTGCGGTCGCCTTTGGCGGCGCTATCGTTGGCGGTGATAACGGTCGCGTCAGCGCGGTGATCCTGAACCAGGGTCAGCTGATCTGGCAGCAGCGCATTTCACAGCCGAGCGGCGCGACGGAGATCGATCGTCTGAGTGACGTCGATACCACGCCGGTTATCGTTAATGGCGTGGTCTATGCGCTGGCGTACAACGGTAACCTGACCGCACTCGACCTGCGTTCCGGTCAGATTATGTGGAAGCGTGAAATCGGCGGCGTTAAAGATTTGATTGTCGACGCCGGACGCATCTATCTGGTGGATCAGGACGACCGCGTGATAGCGCTTAACGCCGATGGCGGCGTAGCGCTGTGGCGTCAGAGCGATCTGCTGCACCGTAATCTGACGGCACCGGTGCTGTTTAACGGTTATCTGGTTGTGGCAGACAGCGAAGGTTACGTGCACTGGATCAACACGCTGGATGGCCGCTTTGTGGCGCAGCAGAAACTGGACAGCGACGGCTTCCAGACCGAGCCGGTTGTGGCCGGTGACAGACTGCTGATTCAGGCGAAAGGCGGCGAGGTTTACGCCATCAGCCGTTAAGTCCTGAGCGCGCGGGAATGGATTTCCGTCAGTAATTACGGCTCCTGATTCGTCAGGAGCCGTTCTGTTTTTTGTCAGGCGTGATATTCTAGGCGCCTTAAGCCTGAAGCGGGCGGCAAATGTCGTTATACTCACGCCATTCGGGCGATTCATTTTTAAACTGAGGCAAGTGTTATGGTACCTGTGGTCGCGCTGGTTGGGCGTCCCAATGTGGGGAAATCCACGCTGTTTAACCGCTTAACGCGCACCCGTGATGCGTTAGTGGCCGATTTCCCTGGACTGACTCGCGATCGCAAATATGGTCGCGCCGAAGTGGAAGGGCGCGAATTTATTGTTATCGATACCGGCGGTATTGATGGCACCGAAGAGGGCGTAGAGAACCGCATGGCGGAGCAGTCGCTGCTGGCGATTGAAGAAGCGGATGTGGTGCTGTTCATGGTTGATGCCCGCGCAGGCGTTATGCCGGCGGATCAGCAGATCGCTAACCATCTACGCTCCCGTGAAAAAGCGACGTTCCTCGTAGCGAACAAAACGGATGGCCTGGACGCCGATGCCGCCGTGCTGGACTTTTACGCGCTAGGTCTGGGTGATATTCATCCGATTGCCGCCTCGCACGGTCGCGGCGTTACCTCGCTGCTGGAAACCGCGCTGCTGCCGTGGATGGACGTGGCAGACCCGCAGGAAGTCAGCGAAGAGGATGAAAACGAAGCCTACTGGGCCGCATTAGCCGCAGAAGAGAGTGGCGAAGAGGCGGAAGAGGAAGAGGAGTTTGATCCGACCGGCCTGCCGATTAAGCTGGCTATCGTGGGTCGTCCTAACGTAGGTAAGTCAACGCTCACCAACCGTATTCTTGGTGAAGATCGCGTGGTGGTCTATGACATGCCAGGCACGACGCGTGACAGCATCTATATCCCGATGGAGCGTGACGAGCGCGAATATGTCCTGATCGACACCGCCGGGGTGCGCAAGCGTGGCAAGATCACCGATACCGTTGAGAAATTTTCGGTGATCAAAACCCTGCAGGCGATCGAAGATGCTAACGTCGTGATGCTGGTGATTGACGCGCGTGCCGGTATCTCCGACCAGGATCTCTCCCTGCTGGGCTTTATCCTCAACAGCGGACGTTCGCTGGTGATTGTGGTCAACAAATGGGATGGCCTGTCGCAGGAAGTAAAAGATGAAGTGAAAGAGACGCTGGATTATCGTCTCGGCTTTATCGATTTTGCCCGCGTACACTTTATTTCGGCGCTGCACGGCAGCGGCGTAGGTAACCTGTTTGAATCCGTAACGGAAGCGTACGACTGCTCAACCAAACGCGTAAATACCTCCATGCTGACGCGGATTATGAATATGGCAGCAGAAGATCATCAGCCGCCGCTGGTGCGGGGCCGTCGCGTTAAGCTGAAATATGCGCACGCCGGTGGATACAACCCGCCTATCGTGGTCATCCATGGTAATCAGGTAAAAGATCTGCCCGATTCCTACAAGCGTTATCTGATGAACTACTTCCGTCGCTCGCTGAACGTTATGGGTACGCCAATCCGTATCCAGTTCAAAGAGGGTGATAACCCGTATGCCGGCAAACGCAATCTGCTGACGCCGACGCAGCAGCGCAAGCGCAAGCGTCTGCTGGCACACCTGAAAAAGAATAAGCGTTAAGTAAAAAAGAGCCCGCCGGGCTCTTTTTTTTTGCCTGTGATTTAACAGCGGCTTAGCCCGGCAGATGTAGCAAAAATGCTATTGGCCGGTAAACCCTGCGTTATGATCGTTCACTTTCAATTGTACCATCTGGTACAATCCTGCCGCCTTATGGTGAGCTCGCCCTGATATGCCGCGTTCTCATGCATGAGTGCGCGGTTGCGGACTGCTTTGCGGTTCGTCATTAAACAGGGTGCTGCTGTGTCCCGCGACGAAGCCGGACAGGCGGCATGCACTATTTTTCAGGAGAGTTTGTGTGAAGGCAGAACATTCCACTCGCCCCGGCAGGGGACTCAGCGTCTGGTCCGTGCTGTTCGGGCTGGTGCTGCTGGCGATCGGCCTGTTTTTCGCTATTGGCGGCGGTAAACTGGCGGCGCTGGATGGCAGTAAATACTTTCTGATTGCCGGTATCGTTATGATAGCGTCGGCGGTCCAGTTTATGCGGCGTAAAGCGTCAGCGGTGACGCTGCTGGTCCTGGCGTTTATCGGAACCCTGATCTGGGCGGTAATGGATGCCGGCTGGCACTTCTGGCCGCTGGTTTCCCGGCTGATGGTGCCGGCGGGGCTGATGCTGTTCGCATTTCTGACCTGGCCTGCGCTGCGCAAAAGCGAAGGCAAAGCGCCGCTGGCAACGCTCTCTTACGCACTGTCAGCGCTGATTGCGGTTGGCATGATCGCTACCGTGGTGCAGATGTTTCAGCCGCATCCTACCGTGGCCTTTACCGGTTCGCAGCTGCCGCTGATCCCGGTGGATAAAAGCAAACCGCAGCAGGACTGGAGCAGCTACGGCCGCACGCCGGAAGGGGATCGTTTTGCGGCGATTGATCAGATCACGCGTGACAACGTTAATGAACTGCAGGTTGCCTGGACCTTCCGTACCGGCGACACACCGCTCAGCCCGACCGGCAATGGCGCTGAAGATCAGCAGACGCCGCTGCAGGTTGGCAACACGCTCTATCTCTGCACGCCGCACAACAATGTGATTGCGGTAGAAGCGGACAGCGGTAAGCAGATCTGGAAGCGTGAAATCAATGCGCAGGCGGAAGTGTGGAACCGCTGCCGCGGTCTGGCCTATTTTGACGCCACCAAACCGGTGACGCAGCCCACGCAGCCAGGCTCCACGCCGGTGCCGGCACCGGTTCTGGCCGCAGGCGACAGCTGCCAGCGCCGTATCCTGATGAACACGATCGATGCGCGTCTTATCGCGATTAACGCCGACAACGGTGAGTTCTGCGCCAGCTTTGGCAACAACGGCGTGGTTGACCTGAAGCAGGGGCTGGGCAAGGCGCCCGATCCGCTCTATCAGCTGACCTCCGCACCGCAGGTTGCCGGTACCACCGTGGTAGTCGGCGGTCGCGTGGCGGACAACGTGCAGACCGATATGCCAGGCGGCGTACTGCGCGGCTTTGATGTGATCAGCGGTAAAATGCGCTGGGCGTTCGATCCAGGCAACGACGATCCGAATGCGGTACTGATGCCGGGCCAGGATTATACCCGCAGCACGCCGAACTCCTGGGCGCCGCTCTCCTACGATCCGGCGATGAACACCGTGTTCCTGCCGATGGGCAGCTCGTCAGTGGATCTGTGGGGCGCGAATCGCACAAAGCTCGATCACACCTACGGTGCATCCATCCTCGCGCTGGATGCCACTACCGGCAAACAGAAGTGGGTCTATCAGACAGTTCACAACGACCTGTGGGACTTTGACCTGCCGATGCAGCCAAGCCTGGTCGACTTCCCGATGAAGGATGGCACCACCAAACCGGCGGTGGTCATCGGGGCAAAAACCGGCATGATCTGGGTGCTGGACCGCCTGACCGGCAAGCCGCTGACCAAAGTGGAAGAGCGGCCGATGCCGCAGGGGCACATCCCGAACGAGCAGTACACCAAAACCCAGCCGCACTCGGTTGAGATGCCCAATATCGGCAACCAGACGCTGACGGAATCCGATATGTGGGGCGCGACGCCGTTTGACCAGCTGGCGTGCCGTATCGCGTTTAAAGGCATGCGCTATGACGGTCTGTTCACCGTACCGGACACGGACAAATCGCTCAGCTTCCCGGGGTCTCTGGGTGGTCTGAACTGGGGCAGTATCTCGTTTGATCCCAACAATCAGTATATGTTCGTCAACGATATGCGCCTTGGCCTGTGGGTACAGATGATCCCGCAGGACACCAGCAAAGTGGCTCGCGGCAGCAACGGCGGTGAATCGGTTAACACCGGCATGGGCGCCGTACCGCTTAAGGGCACGCCATATGCAGTGAATAAAAACCGCTTTATGTCGCCGCTCGGCATTCCGTGTCAGGCCCCGCCGTTTGGTACGCTTTCAGCTATCGACATGAAAACGCGTCAGATTGTCTGGCAGGTGCCGGTGGGTACCGTGCAGGATACCGGCCCGTTTGGTATCAAAATGCACGCGCAGATGCCGGTAGGTATGCCAACGCTGGGCGGTACGCTGGCGACGCAGGGCGGACTGGTGTTTATCGCCGGTACGCAGGACTACTACCTGCGCGCCTTTGACAGCTCAACCGGTAAAGAGGTGTGGAAAGCGCGCCTGCCGGTCGGCAGCCAGGGTGGCCCAATCAGCTATGTCTCACCCAAAAATGGCAAGCAGTACATCCTGATCTCTGCCGGTGGCGCACGCCAGTCGCCGGACCGCGGGGATTATGTGATTGCTTACGCGCTGCCAGACAGCAAGTAAGAGCAGCAGGGCCGGCAGAGGATGCCGGCCTTTTTTTTGCCTACTCTCCGTTCTGCCACAGCGCCTGCAGCGCTGGCGGCGCATCTTTTTCCGCTACGTAAATCACGATAGCACCCGCCTCATGGTGGGTGGCGTAGGTGATCTGGATGCGGAAATAGTGCTGATCGCCACTGCCTGCGGAGGTAGCCTGTTCCGCCTGCTCGCCGAGCGGCAGCGCCTGCTCCAGCACCTGACAGACCCGCTGTTTCTGCGGTTCCGGCAGCTGGGCCAGCGCAAAACGCCGCTCTTTACGCAGTTTGGGAATAAAGGCGAAGCCGCCCTCCCGCGCCAGCTCTACGATCGCGTCATCCGTCAGTTCTATGTTCACTTCACACCCACCTCTTGCCAGGCGGCCTGGATCTGCTCCGCGACCTGCCGATCAAAGCGTTTTGCCGCATGCTCAACGGTAAAGCGGGCAAAGGTGCTGAAATCAGCATCCTGCGGCAGGGTTTTGTCACACAGCGTGTCATACCACGCCTGACCGGCGCGTTCCCATGCAAAACCGCCCAGCGCGGTGGCCGCAAGATAAAACGCGCGGTTAGGAATACCGGAGTTGAGATGCACGCCGCCGTTGTCATCACGCGTTTCGATATAGTGCGCCATATCCGCCGGCTGCGGATCTTTACCCAGCAGCGGGTCATCATAGGCGGTGCCGGGGGCTGACATGGAGCGCAGACCGCTGCCGTTAATGTCTTTAGCCAGCAATCCTTCGCCGATGATCCAGTCCGCTTCCTCCGCGCGCTGCTGCCGCTGATACTGTTTTACCAGTGAGCCAAAGACATCAGACATCGACTCATTCAGCGCGCCCGCCTGCTGAAAGTAGATCAGTCCCGCTTCGCTTTCCGTGACGCCGTGCGTCAGTTCATGGGCGACCACGTCAATCGCGATGGTGAAGCGATTAAAAATCTCGCCGTCACCGTCGCCAAAGACCATCTGCTGGCCGTTCCAGAAAGCGTTCTGATAATTCTGGCCGTAGTGCACGGTACCGTCCAGCTTCAGCCCTTTGTTGTCGAGCGAGTTTCGCTGATAAACGTTCCAGAAAAAATCATAAGTAACGCCCAGATAGTCCCAGGCTTCATCCGCAGCCACGTCGCCGTTGCCAGGCTGACCTTCCTGACGTATCAGCGTGCCGGGCAGCGTCTGACTCTCTCTGGCATCAAAAATGGCGCGCAGCACCTGACCTGGCCGGGCGATATCCGCCGGTGCGATGACGCGGTGCGGCTCCGCCATTAGCTGCTGAACGTGAGTAAGCGTGCGGCGCGCCGACTCCTGTTGCGGCCCTGCACAGTTGTCGATGATGTTACGCAGAATATAGGGGGGAATTACGCTGTATGACATGCCGGACTCCCTGGGTGATGGGTATGCAAAGAGTATAGACCGGGGTCAGGCAGAGCAGGAAACGTGCAGGCAGGGAGGGGATCTCCCTGCGTGCTGGTCAGGATTGGCGGGGTTTACGGCGGCGTTTCAGCGGCGTGAGGGCGGTGACTTCGCTCTCCACCCAGCCATCTTCCAGCCGGGTGCGCAGCCTGTCGCCTGGCTGCAGCGGCGCGATCTGTTTTACAACTTCGCCCTGCGCATCGGTGGTAACGCTGAAGCCGCGCGCCAGCGTCGCCAGCGGGCTGACTCCTTCCAGCTGCGCCATCAGCGTGCCAAAGCGCTGGCGATCCTGTCCCAGCTGCTGCTGCATGCTCTGCTGCAGACGGTAGTGCCACTGCGCGAGCTGCTGCTGCGCGCGCAGGATGCGCCCCTGTGGCTGCTGCGCACTGAGCCGCTGCAGCAGCCGATCCTGCTGGCGTTGCGCGCTGCGCAGCTGCCGATCGGCGGCTGCGCCTAAGCGACGCTGCAGCTGAAACAGGGCGGTCTGCTGCCGTGCCAGGCGCAGCTGCGGATGCTGCTGCTGCAGGCGATGCTGAAGCTGCGTGAGATAACGCAGCTTCCCGGCGAGATAGTAGTCCATCGCCATCTCCATGCGCTGCTGCTGTGACTGCAGCTGCCGCAGCAGCTCGACCTGATTGCGGCTGACAATCTCAGCGGCGGCAGAGGGCGTGGGCGCGCGCAGATCGGCGACAAAATCGGCGATAGTGACATCCGTTTCATGCCCCACGGCGCTGACCACCGGCAGGCGGCTGGCAAAAATCGCACGCGCCACGCGCTCATCGTTGAAGCACCAGAGATCTTCCAGCGAGCCGCCGCCGCGGCCGACAATCAGCACGTCACATTCGTTACGCTGGTTGGCCAGCTCGATAGCGCGCACGATGGCAGCGGGCGCATCGGCCCCCTGCACCACGGTGGGGTAGATAACTACCGGGAGTGAGGGATCGCGGCGGTGCAGCACGCGCAGCACATCATGCAGCGCGGCGCCGGTTGCGGAGGTGATCACTCCGACCTGGCGAGCCGGATCGGGCAGCGGCTGTTTGAACTGCTGATCGAACAACCCTTCTGCGCTGAGCTGCGCTTTCAGCTGCTCAAACTGCTGCTGCAGCAGGCCTTCACCCGCCGGATGCATGCTTTCAATGATTAACTGATAGTCGCCGCGCGGCTCATACAGCGTGACGCTGGCCCGCACCAGCACCTGCTGCCCGTGCTGCGGCCGGAACGTCACGCGCCGGTTGCTGTTGCGGAACATCGCGCAGCGCACCTGTGCGCCATCATCTTTCAGCGTGAAGTACCAGTGGCCGGACGCGGGCTGCGTGAAATTGGAGATCTCAGCGCTGAGCCACACCAGGCCCATCTCATTTTCCAGCAGCGTGCGCACCGTGGTGTTGAGGCGGCTGACGGTAAAAATATTGGCGGTTGCAGGTAGCGACATGTGATGAAGATCAAATTTTAAATCAGAGGGTTAATTCATCGATACTACAGGGCTGCTGCGCAGGATCAAGACTTTTTCTGAAAAAGCAGTAGAGGCAATCGGTTTCGTCCTGTATAATGCCGCGGCAATATTTTATCTGTTTTCAACGCCCCCAGGTGGAGATATTGCAATGCTAAGAATCGCGAAAGAAGCCCTCACATTTGACGACGTCCTGCTCGTTCCCGCTCACTCCACTGTATTGCCTAACACCGCTGACCTCAGCACCCAACTGACCAAAAACATCCGTCTGAACATTCCTATGCTCTCTGCTGCGATGGATACCGTGACCGAAGCGGGTCTGGCGATTGCGCTGGCACAGGAAGGCGGCCTCGGCTTTATTCATAAAAATATGTCGATTGAGCGTCAGGCTGATGAAGTGCGTAAGGTGAAAAAGCATGAGAGTGGCGTGGTAACAGAGCCGCAGACCGTGCTGCCAACCACGACGCTGGCGGAAGTGAAAGAGCTTACCGATCGCAACGGCTTTGCCGGCTATCCGGTCGTCAACGCCGGTAACGAGCTGGTGGGGATCATCACCGGTCGCGATGTGCGCTTTGTAACCGATCTGACGCTGCCGGTTACCGCGGTTATGACGCCGAAAGAGCGTCTGGTGACGGTAAAAGAGGGTGAGGCGCGCGAAGTGGTGCTGCAGAGGATGCATGAAAAGCGCGTTGAAAAAGCGCTGGTGGTGGATGAGAGCTTCCACCTGCTGGGCATGATTACCGTAAAAGATTTCCAGAAAGCTGAACGTAAACCCAACGCCTGTAAAGATGCGCAGGGTCGTCTGCGCGTGGGCGCGGCGGTGGGTGCCGGCGCCGGTAACGAAGAGCGCGTGGATGCGCTGGTTGCCGCTGGCGTTGATGTGCTGCTGATTGACTCTTCGCACGGCCACTCCGAAGGCGTACTGCAGCGCATTCGTGAAACCCGCGCCAAATATCCTGACCTTGAAATCATTGGCGGCAACGTTGCCACCGGCGCCGGTGCCCTGGCGCTGGCTGAAGCGGGCGTCAGCGCGGTGAAAGTGGGGATTGGCCCCGGCTCTATCTGTACCACCCGTATCGTCACCGGCGTAGGCGTTCCGCAGATCACCGCTGTTTCTGACGCCGTTGCGGCGCTGGAAGGCACCGGTATTCCGGTCGTGGCAGATGGCGGGATCCGCTTCTCCGGCGATATCGCTAAAGCGATCGCCGCAGGCGCAGCCGCTGTGATGGTGGGCTCTATGCTGGCCGGCACCGAAGAGTCTCCGGGTGAGATCGAACTCTATCAGGGCCGCGCATTTAAATCGTACCGCGGTATGGGCTCACTCGGCGCAATGTCCAAAGGCTCTTCTGACCGTTACTTCCAGACCGATAACGCCGCAGATAAGCTGGTGCCGGAAGGTATCGAAGGCCGCGTTGCCTATAAAGGTCGCCTGAAAGAGATCGTCCATCAGCAGATGGGTGGCCTGCGCTCCTGCATGGGCCTGACCGGCTGCCCGACCATTGATGATCTGCGCACCAAAGCGGAGTTTGTCCGCATCAGCGGCGCCGGCATCAATGAGAGTCACGTGCACGATGTGACCATCACTAAAGAGTCACCGAACTACCGCATGGGTTCCTGATCCCTGAAGATTTCCCGCCCGGCTCTGGCCGGGCGCTTTTATTGTTAAGTCCATCCCACTGGAAATGCCTCAATGACGACTGAAAATATTCATAAACATCGTATCCTGATCCTCGATTTTGGTTCGCAGTATACGCAGCTGGTTGCGCGCCGCGTGCGTGAGCTGGGCGTCTACTGCGAACTCTGGGCGTGGGATGTCACCGAAGAGCAAATCCGTGCGTTCAACCCGAACGGAATTATCCTGTCAGGTGGCCCTGAGAGCACCACCGAGCTGGACAGCCCGCGCGCGCCTGAGTACGTCTTTAACGCTGGCGTGCCGGTACTGGGCGTCTGCTACGGCATGCAGACTATGGCGATGCAGCTGGGCGGCAAGGTTGAAGGCTCAAATGAGCGCGAGTTTGGCTATGCGCAGGTGGAAGTCACCACGCAGAGCGCGCTGGTGCGTGATATCGAAGATGCGATCAGCGCCGCCGGCAAGCCGCTGCTGGATGTCTGGATGAGCCACGGCGATAAAGTCACCGCAATTCCGGCTGACTTCGTCACCGTCGCCAGCACTGAAACCTGTCCGTTTGCCATCATGGCGAATGAAGAGAAGAAATTCTACGGCGTGCAGTTCCATCCGGAAGTGACGCACACCCGTCAGGGACTGCGCATGCTGGAGCGCTTTATCCGCGATATCTGCGGCTGTGAAGCGCTCTGGACGCCGGCGAAAATCATTGAAGACGCCGTTGAGCGTATCCGCCAGCAGGTGGGCAGCGACCGCGTGATCCTCGGCCTCTCCGGCGGCGTTGACTCCTCGGTAACCGCCATGCTGCTGCACCGCGCTATCGGCGATCGCCTGACCTGCGTATTTGTTGATAACGGTCTGCTGCGCCTGAATGAAGCGGAGCAGGTGATGGATATGTTTGGCGACCATTTCGGTCTGAACATTGTCCACGTACCGGCGGAAGCGCGCTTTCTCGATGCGCTGGCGGGTGAAAACGATCCGGAAGCCAAGCGTAAAATCATCGGCCGCGTGTTTGTTGAGGTGTTCGACGAAGAAGCGCTGAAGCTGACCGAAGTGAAGTGGCTGGCGCAGGGCACCATCTATCCGGATGTGATTGAGTCCGCTGCTTCTGCCACCGGTAAAGCGCACGTGATCAAATCGCACCATAACGTGGGCGGCCTGCCGAAAGAGATGAAGATGGGCCTTGTTGAGCCGCTGAAAGAGCTGTTCAAAGATGAAGTGCGCAAGATCGGTCTTGAGCTGGGCCTGCCATATGACATGCTCTACCGTCACCCGTTCCCGGGACCGGGTCTTGGCGTGCGCGTGCTGGGCGAAGTGAAGAAAGAGTACTGCGATCTGCTGCGCCGCGCCGACGCCATCTTTATTGAGGAGCTGCGCAAAGCGGATCTCTACAATAAAGTGAGCCAGGCGTTTACCGTGTTTCTGCCGGTGCGCTCCGTCGGCGTAATGGGCGACGGCCGTAAGTATGACTGGGTGGTCTCACTGCGCGCGGTGGAAACCATCGACTTCATGACCGCACACTGGGCGCATCTGCCATACGATTTCCTTGGCCGCGTCTCCAACCGCATCATCAATGAAGTCAGCGGCATCTCCCGCGTGGTGTATGACATCTCCGGTAAGCCACCGGCGACGATTGAGTGGGAATAACCCCGTTCTGACATAAAGCCCGCCGCATGCGGGCTTTTTTTATGGCTGAACCGCAGCCGCAGCGCACGATGATGGGTCTGCCGTCGCGTTGCGTGCCAGCGCATAGTTGGTGAATAAACAGGCGCCGTTTTGCTGCATAATAACGCACTTCTTTTTCTGCCCCGGATACCCTGAATGCTGCCTGTGAAACTTATCCTGCTGACTTTTCTTTGTGCCGTGATCCTGTCGCTGGCGGCGAGCCTGGCGCAGGCGACGCGCAGCGGCGACCTGCAGACCGGGCAGGGCGGCTGGGCCACCGCGCGGCGCGACTCCGCCGGACTGGCGCCCGATCCGCAGCGCTACGCCAGCGAGGCGGTGGTGCAGGTCTATGCGGCTCCCACTTACGGCTGGAAAGGCGCGGTGGCGGTGCATCCGTGGATCATCTTTAAGCGCGCCGGCGAGACGCAATATAATCGCTATGAGGTGATCAGCTGGGGCAGCGGTGACAAGGTGCGGCGTAACCGTAACCTGCCGGATGGCTACTGGTATGGCGCCCGTCCGCGTCTGCTGGTGGATCACCGCGGGGCCGCAGCGCAGGCGATGATCCCGCAGATTGAGGCGGCAATCCGCTCTTACCCGTGGCCCGCCACCTATCGCGCCTGGCCGGGGCCAAACAGCAATACCTTTCTGGCGCACATTGGTCGCGAAGTGCCGGCGCTGAAGCTCGACCTGCCGGCAAACGCGGTTGGCAAGGATTACCGCTCGCTGCTGCACCCGATAGGGCTGCCGCCCTCGGGGCGCGGTCTGCAGCTGTCGCTGCTGGGCGTACTGGGCGTGACGGTCGGTGCGGAAGAGGGGGTAGAGATGAACCTGCTGGGGCTTAATCTGGGCGTCGATTTCACGCCGCTGCGGCTGCGGCTGCCGTTTATTGGCGGTATCGGCCGGGATAACGTGCAGAAGGATAATCCCTGACGGGGGCGCCGCGGATTGCGGCGCGCCGGGCACTCAGCAGACGCCGAAGTCGCCCTCTTCATGATAGAGATTGACGCTGTCTGCTTTAATCTCTATCTCTTTTTTCAGCGGGTCGTCGATACGGGCGCACCAGAGCATATCGCCCTCTGCACGCAGCACCTGCATTTTAGGACCACCGGTTTTCGACTGCACAAAATCGCCTGCGTTAAACATGCTGTGTCTCCATCAGATAAGGGTATGAATGAGTGTAGCTGCGCCACTCTAAAGGCGCAGCTGCCGTGACTCAGTGCGGCAGTAAAAACAGCGTGGCCAGACCGAGAAAGATAAAGAAGCCGCCGGTGTCGGTGAGCGCGGTGATCAGCACGCTGGACCCCACCGCCGGATCGCGCTTCATTTTGGTCATGATCAGCGGAATAAGCACGCCCATCAGCGCCGCCAGCAGCAGGTTCAGCACCATCGCCAGCATCATCACGCCGCCAAGCTGAATATTGTCATACATCAGCCAGGTGATGCCGCCCATAATGCCGCCCCAGAACAGGCCGTTGATCAGCGCCACGCCCAGCTCGCGACCAATCAGGAAGGAGAAGTTACCAGGCTCCACCTGATGCAGCGCCAGCGCGCGCACAATCATGGTAATGGTCTGGTTGCCGGTATTGCCGCCAATGCCCGCCACAATCGGCATCAGGGTCGCGAGCGCCACCAGCTGTGAAATTGTGGCTTCAAACAGGCCGATGACGCGCGAGGCGATAAATGCGGTGCAGAGGTTAATGGCCAGCCACGTCCAGCGCTTGCTCACCGCTTTACGCACCGGCGCAAACACATCCTCCTCCTGGCTGATCCCGCCCATTTTACGGATGTTGCTCTCATTCTCCTGGTTAACCAGATCGATCACATCCTCAACGGTAATACGGCCAATCAGTTTGCCTTTGGCGTCGGTAACGGCAGCAGAGATCAGGTTGTAGCGCTCAAAGGCGCTGGCGGCATCCTCGGCGTTGTCATTGAGCTGAAACGTAGTGGGACGGGGATTCATCACATCGGCGACCAGCGTTTTGGGCTTGTTGAGCAGAATATCGGTCAGCGGCAGCTCGCCGAGCAGCTGGTTTTGCGCATTGGTGATAAAGATTTTATCGGTGCCGTTGGGCATACTGCTGCGCTTGCGCAGAAAGCGCTGCACCGTGGCAAGGGTGACGTCGGCGCGCACGGTGAGAATATTGAAATCCATGATGCGGCCTACGCGGTCGCGATCCAGCTCAATCACATCAAGCAGGCGCGCGCGCAGCTGCGGCTCCAGCGTGGTCAGCAGGCGGCCGGTGAGATCGCGCGACAGATAGCGCGCCAGATAAACCTGATCGTCGATATCCAGCGGTTCAATCGCGCGCAGGATCTCGCGGTCGCTCATGCCTTCGGTCAGGCTCTCCCAGACGGTCTCTGAGGCTTCAACCAGCACGCGGCCACGCTGTTCGGAGGGGACCAGCTGCCAGAGCGCCCGGCGCTCCTCTTCCGGCAGCGCTTCCAGGATATCAGCGAGGTCGGCGGCGTGCAGCGGCGCCAGCTCCTGCTCCAGCTGCTGGCGCCAGGCGGCCACTTCGCGCAGCTCTGCGGCGTTGAGATCGACGGATTTATCCAGCAGGACATCCACTAAGTCCTGTTTGCTCAGCAGCAGTGAAAGAATGCGCTGGCGGGATTCGGTTAGTTGTTGTGCGTGCGAGGCAGACATAACGCGTCCTTTGTGTCTGTAAAGTCAGCACAAAGTGTAGCGTGTTACCGCCAGAACGGGCAGAACAAAGGCGCCAGTCGCCGCGTCAGCGTGTCTCGCTGCTGCTCAGCGTTGCCGGTTCCGGCAGGGGCTTTTTCTGCTGATGATGCTCAATGGCACCGGGAATGATAAAGATCAGGCGACCAGCCAGAATAAAAAAGCTGATCAGCAAAACGATGCGGGTCATGGTGCCGGTTTTGGGACGTCTTCGTGGTGATAGGGCGCTGTTCACGCGGGTGTTCCTGTTGATACCCTTCAGGGCGATAGCAATATTTAGTCACAGTTGCCGGGCGGGGTCAATCGCTGTATGAAAAATAAGCACGGAAGCGATGCATCAGGCGCCGCGAACCGTGCCCGGCTTCAGTAGCTCGCCTTCTGCGCCAGCAAAGTAGCAAACTGACATTTGATACGGTTGCCGTCAGCGTCACGACGGTGCAGTTCGCCGACATCCTCGTTATATTTTACGATGTGCCAGTTGCGGTAGTAGTGGCTCAGCTCGCCCGATTTAAAGGTAAACGGAAACGCCTGCGTATTGGGGTAGTCAGCGGTGCTCATCGCCGCCACAATCAGGTTGTAGCCATTCTTCTGCGTACTGGCCTGCATATCGGCAATCAGCTGCGGGATCGTCTCCGGCTGCAGAAACATCATCACCACCGTTGAGAGCACAAACTGATAGCTGCCGTTGAAGCGCAGCTGGTTGAGATCGCACAGCGCTGTCTGAATATTCGGCAGCTGTTCAGTAGCAATAATCGTATTCAGATAGTCAAGGCTTGCCGGATTAGCGTCCCAGGCGGTGACGTTAAAGCCGTGCTGGCTGAGATAAAGGCTGTTGCGGCCTTTACCGCAGCCGAGATCCAGCGCGTTGCCCGGCGTCAGCTTCGGCAGCGCCGCGCGCACTTCAGAGTGCGGCGGCGATAAATCATACTTTTCTGTAAACCAGTTATCAGGGCGTATCGTCATTGTCAGACAGCGGGCGGACGGCCCGCGTTACTCCTCTTCCAGCAGCAGTTTCCAGCCGGTCACATCGCTCCAGTACGCCTGCTCGCGCTCCAGATCGAGCTGCACCAGCGTATTCTGGCTGAGAAAACCGGCCGGGAAAGTGAGCGTCCAGTGACCATCGTCCGTTGAGAGCTTCAGTGCATCGGGGCGCGTGGTCGCCTGACGCTGGTTATTCAGCAGCGTGCCGAGGCGCAGCAGAAAAATCATCGGCAGCACCTGCTTTTTCTTAAACAGGGTAAAGCGCGGGATCTCATCCTGCTTCACCGCTTTACGATGGAAGCGTACCAGCGTGGCCAGCAGCATCTGTTGATCCTGATTAAAGCCAGGCATATTGGAGTGCTGCAGAATATAGGCGGAGTGCCGCTGCATACCGCTGTGATTAATGGTCAGCCCGACCTCATGCAGCAGGGCCGCCCATTTCAGCAGAGCGGTCAGCTGCGGGTTCGCCTGTTTTGGATTCTGCTCCTGCCACTGCAGATAGAGCTGCTCTGTCGTCTCCAGCACGCGGCGCGCCTGATCGCTGTCGATCACATAGTGGTTCGCCAGACTCTGTGCGGTGCGGCTGCGGATATCCTGATGGCGGAAACGGCCCTCCATCTCATAGAGCACCCCTTCGCGCAGCGCGCCGTCAGAGAGACGCAGTTCACGGATCGCCAGTGCGTCAAAGACGCCGCACAGGATCGCAAGGCCAGGCACAAACACCGCTTTGCGCTCTTCAGATAAGCCCGGCAGGCTCAGCGCATCAAAGGATTTATGCTTCAGCACTTCACCAACCAGCATATCGAGACTGTCAGGCGTTACGCGCTTCTCTTTCTCGCCCATTGCCAGCAGCACTTCACAGGCGGCTTTAATACTGCCGGAGGCGCCCAGTGCATATTGCCAGCCGTGCAGGCGATACTGCCACGCCAGCGTCTCCAGCTTGTGCGTAGCGGCGAGGCGGGCGCGACGGAAATTATCCTGGCTGATTTCGCCTTTCGGGAAATAGAGATTAGCGAAGCTGACGCAGCCCATGCGGCGGCTCTCAACCAGCTGCGGCTCAAAATCCTCGCCGATTACCAGCTCGGTTGACCCGCCGCCGATATCGATAACCAGCTTGCGCCCTTTTTCTGGCTGAGTGTGCTCAACGCCCATGAAGATCAGGCGCGCCTCTTCGTTACCGGAGATCACCTCAATCGGATAGGGGATCACTTCCGCGGCGCGCTGCAAAAACTCTTCGGCATTGGTCGCAATGCGCAGCGTGTGCGTGCCGACAATGGTCACGTTGGCGGCGCTAAAGCCCTGCAGTCGCTCAGCGAACAGGGCCAGGCAGCTCAGGCCGCGCACTATCGCCTCTTCGCTCAGCCGGTTTTGCGCGTCAAGCCCGTCAGCCAGATGCACCCGCTGCTTGAGGCGTCCCAGAACCTGCATGGCGCCATCCACCACGCGGGCGATCACCATATGAAAACTGTTTGAGCCGAGATCGATGGCCGCAAATTCCTGCGGCTTCGGCGTACTCTTCGGAGTAATTGGCATAGGCGTTATTCGGGTTGTTCCAGTCTCTTGATGTAATCGTAAATCGCCAGCTGCGAGCGCACTTTCCTGCGATTGCCGCGCGGAACATAACGGTTACTCAGCTCTTTGTCTACGATACGCGCTTTAACCGTATCACTTAACAGAATGGCGATAATATCCAGAATCCGCTGTTTAAGACGCGGATCGAGCACCGCCACGGCGACCTCAATGCGGTAATCGATGTTGCGCGTCATCCAGTCAGCCGAAGAGAGAAACACCTTTTTCTCACCGCCATTTTCAAAAATATACACCCGGTCGTGCTCAAGATAACGATCAACAATGCTGGTGATGCGAATATTTTCGCTGATGCCAGGCAGGTCCGGGATCAGCGAGCACATACCGCGCACCAGCAGGTTGATTTTTACCCCGGCTGACGAGGCTGCATAGAGCCTGTCGACCAGGCCGTTATCTACCAGATTATTGATTTTAAGCGTGATTTCGCACGGCTTGCTCTGCTGCGCATTGGCGATCTCCGTGTCAATCAGCTGATAGAGTACGGCCCGCGAATTCTGCGGCGACACCATCAGATGTTCAAAGGTAACCGGGCGATAGGGGTTCTCGATGAAGTTAAATACGCGGCGGACTTCGTTCGTGATGCGCGCGTCAGCGGTCAGCAGAGAGTAGTCGGTATACAGGCGCGCGGTCTTCTCATTAAAGTTGCCGGTGCCGATATGCGCATACCGCACCACCTCTTCACCTTCGCGACGGGAAATCAGAAACAGTTTGGCGTGAATTTTCAGACCAGGCGCAGAGAAAATAACGTGCACGCCCGCTTCAGTCAGCCGCTTGGCCCAGTGGATATTCGCCTCTTCATCAAAGCGCGCCTGCAGCTCAACCACCACCGTCACTTTTTTGCCGTTGTGCGCCGCGTGGATCATCGCATCCATAATGCGGGAGTGTTTGGCTACGCGATAGATATTGATTTTGATCGCCAGTACGCTGGGATCGAACGACGCCTGACGCAGCAGCTCCAGCACATGCTCAAAGGTGTGATAGGGGTAGTAGAGCAGTACATCGCGATCGCGGATGGCGTCAAAGCCATTGCGGAAGCCATCAAAGCCGATATGGCGGATCTGCGGCAGCGGCCGGTTGACCAGGTTACTTTTGCCGACGTTGGGAAAGCCGATAAAATCTTTGAAGTTATGGTAGCGGCCACCCGGCACAATGGAGTCATAGTTAGAGATAGAGAGCTTGTGGCGCAGCATCTCCACCATGGCATCGGGCATATCGCGCTGATAGACAAAGCGCACCGGTTCGGCAGTAAGGCGCTGCTTCAGGCTGGAGGACATCAGCTCCAGCAGGCTCGACTCCATCTCTGTAACCAGATCATATTCAGCATCGCGCGTCATTTTCATGGAGTAGGCGTTCAGCGCATCGTAGTCAAAGAAGCCTTTAAAAATCTCATCCAGGCAGTAGCGCAGAATGTTATCCAGCAGGATCATCGGCTTGCGGCGGCGTGGCGACTCGGCCGGCAGGTTGATAAAGCGCGGCACTTTGTCTGACGGGATCTCCAGCAGCGCATAGCGGATATCCTCGCCGCGAATGATCTCCACCGCCAGATAGGTGTAGTCATCCTTGAGAAACTCAATCAGATCGGTGTCATGGTTGATCAGAATCGGCGTAACGTGCTGACGCAGCTGATGTTTGAAATAGTGGCGCAGCCACTCCTGCTGATTGGGTGAGAGCTGGCGTTCGTTGATCAGGAAGATCTGGTTACGTGCCATCTCCAGCAGCAGCTCATTGTAGAGCGCGTCAAACTCCTGATCGGACTTCAGTACCCGCTGCTGGATCTTCTTCAGCAGATGCCGCAGGGGAGTGGGCTTACCCTGCTCTTCGCTGATCAGAATGCGCCGCTTCAGATCGGCAAAGCGCACCTTGTAGAACTCTTCAAGGTTGTTGGAATAGATCCCTAAAAACCGCATGCGCTCAATCAGCGGGTTACTTTTATCCGCCGCTTCCTGCAGCACACGTTCATTAAAGGATAACCAGCTTATTTCTTTTTCTATATACAGCTTTTCCTGACCCATTCTGACTCCGTGATGCTGTGGCGGGACGATATGTCCGGCGCAAGGCGCGCAGTGGTGCGGCTCCGCTCAGTCTCCTTCACCATTATTGCTAGAGTATGGCAGGCTTGTCCAACCGCAACAGTTGTCTTATCAATCCGCTACGGGCAACATAGCGACTCTCTAATCTGAATCCCTGACCGGCATGAGCATAAACCATATTCCTGTTGAATCTAATGACCGTCGCCGGCGCGCCATCGATCGCTTTGTGCGGCGCATGGTAACGGCGTGCGGCGCAGGAATATTGCTGCTGATGCTGCTGCTGTTCTTCTGGCTTATCTGGGTGGTCCTGCCCCTGTTCAGCGCGCCACAGCTTCAGCCTGCGCTCAGCCAGCAGCTGTGGGATAAAACGCCGGCGCTGGCGCTGGGCAGCAGCGACACGCTGGGCTGGCGCATCAGTCGTCATGAAGCGCGCTTTATTCCGCTTAACGGCGACCCCGCCGGACCGGCGCTGGCACTTTCGGATGCGCCGCAGGCCGCCGTGACCAGCAGCGCGGCTGATGCCGTGTTACTCAACGTGCAGGGCGCACTGCTATTGATGCAGCCGCGAATAGAGCACGATCGCGGCGAGTGGTATTTTCCGCTGGGCGATCGGCCGCTGCGCCTGCCGCAGGGTGCCGTCAGCCAGATGACGCTGGCGCACATCGACGACGGGCAGTGGCGTATTGCTGCACAGACGCCGTCGGGGATCAGCGTGCTGACGCTGGCCAGTCAGCAGCCTGTCAGTCAGGTTATGCTGCCGCAGCAGCATGCCGACCAGCTGCTGCTGTCGCCTGACGGCACGCAGCTCTTTACCAGCCGTGAGCGCCAGCTGCAGGTGTGGCAGATTAGCGCTGAGGGCGCACAGCTGCGCGAAACGCAGGCGCTGACGCAGCCGGTTGCGAGCCTGCATATGCTGGCGGGTGGCCGGACGCTGCTGATCAGAGACGATCGCGGTGTCAGCCAGTGGTTTGCCATTACCGGCGAGCACGGTCCACGCCTGCAAAAAATTAAAACCTGGCACGGCTCGCAGGGGGCGCAGGGTGTGGCAACCGAGTCACAGCGCCGGGTATTTGCCAGCTGGGATGCGCAGGGCGTACTCAGCCTGTTTGCCAGCAAACAGTCAGGCCCGATCCTCACGCGTCAGCTGGCGCCGGGCATTCAGGCGGTCGCCTTTTCGCCGCGCGGTGACGGCGTGATCGTCGAACACGCCGGGCGCTGGCAGCAGTTCCGGATTGATAACCCGTGGCCTGATGTTACCTGGCGTAGCCTGTGGCAGAAAATCTGGTATGAAAATTATCCGCACGCCGACTGGGTGTGGCAATCCACCGCGGCCGGTGACAGCTATCAGGCGAAGTTCAGCCTGGTTCCGCTGGTTATCGGTACCCTCAAGGCCGCCGCGCTGGCGCTGCTGTTTGCCACGCCGCTGGCGCTGGCTGCCGCTATCTATACCGCCTGGTTTATGTCGCCGGGACTGCGGCGCTGGGTTAAACCCGGCATTGAGATGATGGGCGCGCTGCCGAGCGTGGTGATCGGCCTGATTGCCGGTGTCTGGATGGCGCCGCATATCAGCCATGTGCTGGCGGGCGTGCTGCTGCTGCCGGTGATACTGGCCGCTACGCTGCTGCTGTGCGGCGTGCTGAGCCCGCGTCTGCCGGCGCGCTGGCGGCGTCCGGGCGTCGAGGTGCTGTTACTTCTGCCGCTGCTGCTGCTGGTCACGCTGCTGACGCTATGGCTGACGGCCCGGCTCTGGCCGGACGCCGGTGAACAGCTTATTCACTACGAACAGCGCAATCTGCTGGTTGCCGCCGTAGCAATGGGATTTGCGCTGGTGCCGCTGATATTTACCCTGGCGGAAGATGCGCTGTTCAGCGTGCCGGGGGCGCTCGGACAGGGATCGCTGGCGCTGGGTGCCACGCCGTGGCAGACCCTGACGCGGGTCGTACTGCCCGGCGCTTCTGCCGGGATTTTTGCCGCACTGATGATCGGTTTTGGCCGGGCGGTGGGCGAGACGATGATTGTGCTGATGGCCACCGGCAACACGCCGGTGAGCGAAGGCGGGCTGTTTGCCGGGCTGCGCGCGCTATCAGCGAATATTGCGATAGAGATGCCGGAGGCGGCAGCGGGCAGCGCGCACTACCGCATCCTGTTTCTCAGCGCGCTGCTGCTGCTGCTGTTTACGCTGGTTATCAACACGGTCGCAGAAGTGATCCGCCAGCGGCTGCGCCGGCGTTATGGCCAGCATGAGGGACAGGGATGAAAAACGCACATCGTCAGAACGATCGCTGGCGCTGGCTGACGGCGGGTGCGGTGGCCGTCTGTTTACTGGCGTTTACGCTGCTGATCGGCCTGCTTGGCTGGCAGGGCGTGCGCGCCTTCTGGCCGCAGCCGGTGGATCGCTATCAGTTTCAGGCTCCCGGCGCGTCGCCGGTTACGCTGCTGGGCGAGACGCTGCAGGCAGAGCGGCAGAGTACCGGATGGCGCTACCTGGTAAAAACCGGCAACCGCGATTTTGCCGCCCCCGATTTCCGCGTCATTTACAGCACCGGGCCCGCGCGCGCGGAACAGCCGCGTGACGTGCTGGTGCTGCAACGGCGCAACGGCGGTAACGCTTACGGCTGGCTGGTGGCGCTGCGGGAAGACAATGAGACGCTCACCGCACACAACCGTGATGCGCTGCTGCAGCAGCGTCTGCAGCAGGTACAGGAGCAGCTGCGTCAGGCAGAGGATATCCGCCGTATTGATATGGCGCGGCTCAATGCGCAGCTGGAAAATCTGCAGCAGCAGGCGGATGAGCAGCAGCGCGAACAGCGTTTTGGCCTGCAGCAGCAGTCAGAGTTCGACGCCAACAGCGCGGCGCTGCATCGTCGCTTCAGCGCGCTGGCTGAGCAGCTGACGCATCTGCAGCAGGCGAGCCAGCGCGATACGCTGATCCTGCGCGACGCGCAGGGCGCAGAACATACTATCCCGCTGGCGCAGATCGTCGCGGCCTGGTACCCCAATAACATGAGCGTGTCGCAAAAAGCGCAGCACTTTTTGCGGCAGGTGTGGCAGTTTGTCAGCGACTCACCGGCGGCAGGCGGCAGCGAGAGCGGCGCGTTTCCGGCTATCTTTGGCACGGTGCTGATGGTGGTGCTGATGTCGGTCATCGTTATGCCGCTCGGCGTGGTGGCTGCCGTCTGGCTGCATGAGTATGCCGGACGTCACGCCCTGACGCGGCTGGTGCGTATCGCCGTGGTGAATCTCGCCGGCGTCCCCTCTATCGTTTATGGCGTATTTGGTCTCGGTTTTTTTGTCTGGCTGATTGGCGGCACGCTCGATCAGCTCTTCTTTTCCCGTGCGCTGCCGAACCCGACCTTTGGTACGCCAGGCCTGCTGTGGGCGTCGCTGACGCTGGCACTGCTGACGCTGCCGGTGGTGATTGTGGCGACAGAAGAGGGGTTGTCACGGATACCCGATACGCTGCGTCAGGGATCGCTGGCGCTGGGGGCAACGCAGGCAGAAACCCTGTGGCGGGTGGTACTGCCGCTGGCGGTGCCGGCGATGCTCACCGGACTGATTCTGGCAGTGGCGCGCGCGGCGGGAGAGACGGCGCCGCTGATGCTGGTCGGCGTGGTTAAAATGGTGCCGGAGCTGCCGGTAGACGCCGTGTTTCCTTATCTGCATCTCGACCGCAAATTTATGCACCTCGGCTTTCAGATTTACGATCTGGCCTTTCAGAGCCCGAACATCGACGCCGACAGGCCGCTGGTTTATGCCACTGCGCTGCTGCTGGTCATGATTATTCTGTCGCTGAATCTGCTGGCGATGGTGCTGCGCCACCGGCTGCGCGAACGCTACCGGCTGATGACGCACTAACAAGGTTGAAATATGACGTCCACTGAGAACATTGCGCTAAGCGTAAACAAGCTATCGCTCTGGTACGGCGAGCGCCAGGCGCTGAACGCTATCGATCTGCAGATCCCGAAAAACCGCATTACGGCGCTGATTGGACCATCCGGCTGCGGAAAGTCCACGCTGCTGCGCTGTTTTAACCGTATGAACGATATGATTAGCGGCTGCCGAACCGAAGGAGAAATTCTGCTGGACCAGCTGCCGGTAATGCAGGCAGGGCAGGATCTGCCTGCACTGCGGCGGCGCATCGGCATGGTGTTTCAGCGTCCGAATCCGTTTCCCAAATCGATCTATGAGAACGTGGTGTATGGCCTGCGTCTGCAGGGAGTGCGCGACCGCCGGGTTTTAAATGAAGCGTGCGAACGCGCACTGCGCGCGGCGGCGCTCTGGGGGGAGGTGAAAGATCATCTGGCGCAGAACGCGCTGACGCTCTCCAGCGGCCAGCAGCAGCGGCTGGTGATCGCCCGGGCAATTGCCATTGAGCCAGAAGTGCTGCTGCTGGATGAGCCCACCTCCGCGCTCGACCCTATCTCTACGCTGGTGATTGAGGAGCTGATGACCACGCTGAAGGCGCATTTCACGCTGGTACTGGTGACGCATAATATGCAGCAGGCGGCCCGCGTGTCTGATTACACCGCGTTTATGCATCAGGGACAGCTGATTGAGTTCGGCGAAACCGATCGGATTTTCACCGCACCCGGCGTGCGCCGCACCGAAGAGTACATCACCGGCCGGTTTGGTTAACGCCGGTTACCGGGGCGTTATTGCGTTCTAACCCAGGGGCGCATAAATGCGCCCCCTACGGGGGCTAGGGGATGGGCGCATGAATGCGCCGCCTACGGGGGGCGGGGGATAAATGTAGGGGGCGCATTTATGCGCCCCTGACATACCTACGGGGCGTACCCTTGTGCGGGCAGAAGCTGACCATCCAGCCATGCTTTGCCTTCGCGCATCACCAGCCGGCCATCCATAAACCAGCTAATGGCCAGCGGATAGATGGCATGCTCCTGATGCTGCACGCGCGCCGTTATCTCGGCTTCATCATCACCGGGAAAAATGGGTACCCGCGCCTGCAGAACGACCGGACCACCATCCAGCTCATCGGTGACAAAATGCACCGACGTGCCGTGCTCTTTATCGCCGTTCTCCAGCGCCTGGCGATGGGTATGCAGGCCCGGATACTTTGGCAGCAGAGAAGGGTGGATATTCAGCAGGCGATCGTGATAGTGCGCAACAAAGGCGCTGCTGAGGATGCGCATATACCCTGCCAGCACCACCAGATCGGGCTCAAAGGCGTCGATCTCCTGCATCAGCTGGCGATCAAAAGCTTCGCGATCGGGGAAGTCGCCGGGCGACAACGCCAGGCCCGGCACGCTCGCCTGCTGCGCGCGCGTCAGGCCGTAAGCGCTCTCTTTATTACTGAAAACGGCAGCAACGCTGCCGTTGATCCGCCCGCTGGCGCAGGCGTCAAGGATGGACTGAAGATTGCTGCCGTTGCCGGAGATCAGTACAACCAGTTTTTTCATGAATTGATAACCACACGCTCTGCGGAATCAGACGCCTTAATAACGCCGATTTTCCACGCCTGCTCACCGGCATCCTGCATCAGCTGTACCGCTTTGTCTGCTTCATCCGGGCTGAGGGCAATCACCATGCCGACGCCGCAGTTAAAGGTGCGATACATCTCATGGCGGCTGACGTTCCCCGCCTGCTGCAGCCAGCTGAACACCGCCGGCCACTGCCAGCTCTGCTCATCCAGTACCGCCTGCGTATTGTCAGGCAGCACGCGCGGAATGTTTTCCCAGAAGCCGCCGCCGGTAAGGTGGGCAATGGCGTGCACATCAACCTGCTCAATCAGGCTCAGGATATTTTTTACATAGATGCGGGTCGGGGCCAGCAGGTGATCGGCCAGCGATTTACCTTCCAGCTGCTCGCGTTCCGGATCGGTGGCGCTGACTTCCAGAATCTTGCGTACCAGCGAATAGCCGTTGGAGTGCGGGCCGCTTGCCCCCAGGGCAATCAGGATGTCACCATCCTGAACTTTACTGCCGTCGATGATCTCCGATTTCTCCACCACGCCGACACAGAAGCCAGCGACATCATAATCTTCGCCGTGATACATGCCCGGCATTTCCGCCGTCTCTCCGCCTACCAGCGCACAGCCTGACTGCAGGCAGCCTTCGGCAATACCGGTGATCACCGCAGAGGCGGTATCAACGTCCAGTTTGCCGGTAGCGTAGTAGTCGAGGAAGAACAGCGGCTCGGCGCCCTGTACCACCAGATCGTTCACACACATCGCAACCAGATCGATGCCGATACTGTCGTGACGCTTAAGATCCATCGCCAGGCGCAGTTTAGTACCGACGCCATCCGTTCCCGAAACCAGCACCGGCTCGCGATATTTCTGCGGCAGCGCACACAGCGCGCCAAAGCCGCCCAGTCCACCCATCACTTCCGGGCGGCGGGTTTTCTTTACTACGCCTTTAATACGGTCAACCAGATCGTTACCAGCATCAATATCAACACCGGCGTCTTTGTAGCTGAGAGAGGTTTTGTCGGTCACTGCGGAATCCCCACGCGATTGCGATTGGTGGCAAAAATTAAGCGCGGCAATTCTAACAGCGCAGGCAAACGTTTGCGAGTCTGATCTCACGCCCGATATTCGTTATGTCAGATTTTCGCGATTCCGCTATTCTCAGGACAGGCAGCCATCCCCCTGCGCAATCCGCTGTGGCGCAAAAGCAAAAAGGCGGTATAATCCGGCGATTTTTTTTTAGCTCAACTCAATTCCGGGAGAATAATCATGAAAATCGTGGAAGTCAGACACCCGCTGGTTAAACACAAACTGGGCCTGATGCGTGAGCATGATATCAGCACCAAACGCTTTCGCGAGCTGGCCTCGGAAGTGGGCAGCCTGCTGACCTATGAAGCCACCGCCGATCTTGAAACCGAACGCGTAACGATTGAAGGCTGGAACGGCCCGGTTGATGTTGATCAAATCAAAGGTAAAAAAATTACCGTCGTTCCTATTCTGCGTGCCGGTCTTGGCATGATGGAAGGGGTACTGGAGCACGTGCCGAGCGCGCGTATCAGCGTGGTGGGTGTCTACCGCGATGAAGAGACGCTGGAGCCGGTGCCCTATTTCCAGAAGCTGGTCTCTAACATCGAAGAGCGCATGGCGCTGGTCGTCGATCCGATGCTGGCGACCGGTGGCTCAATGATTGCCACCATCGACCTGCTGAAAAAAGCGGGCTGCAGCAGCATCAAGGTGCTGGTACTGGTGGCGGCCCCGGAAGGCATTGCCGCGCTGGAGAAAGCGCATCCGGACGTTGAGCTGTACACCGCGTCAGTCGATCAGGGGCTGAATGAGAAAGGCTATATCATTCCAGGTCTCGGCGATGCCGGCGATAAGATCTTCGGAACGAAATAATGTTTACTCCGGGCTATGTTGCTGGTCGCTCTGCCCCCGGGCAGTGCCCGAAACCATTGCCTGCGCCGGTACGCTCCGCGCTGGCTGCGAACCTATTGCCGCCAGCAACGCCCGGCCTGCACCTGCAGGCAGAATATGCATTAGCATTTTTTAAAAAATAGTATTTGAGCAGCCGACCAGAGAGTCGGCTTTTTTTTAACAAAAAAACAGTAATTAACCGCCTGTCATACAGGAAGGGAAGGGGATACGATGACGAGACGTGCCATTGGGGTGAGCGAACGCCCGCCGCTGCTGCAAACCATTCCACTCAGCCTGCAGCATCTGTTTGCGATGTTTGGTGCCACGGTGCTGGTGCCGATCCTGTTTCATATTAACCCGGCGACCGTGCTGCTATTTAACGGCGCAGGTACGCTGCTCTATCTGTTTATCTGCAAAGGTAAAATACCCGCTTATCTCGGCTCCAGTTTTGCCTTTATTTCACCGGTACTGCTGCTGCTGCCGCTGGGTTACGAAGTGGCGCTGGGCGGCTTTATTCTGTGTGGTCTGCTATTTTGCATAGTGGCGCTGATTGTGAAAAAAGCGGGCACCGGCTGGCTGGACGTGATGTTTCCACCTGCCGCGATGGGCGCTATTGTCGCCGTGATCGGGCTGGAGCTGGCAGGCGTGGCGGCCAATATGGCGGGCCTGCTACCGGCGGAAGGCGCGGCACCGGACAGCACCACCGTACTGATCTCCATGGTGACGCTGGCGGTTACGGTGTTCGGCTCCGTGCTGTTTCGTGGTTTTCTTGCCATCATCCCGATTCTGATTGGTGTGCTGGTGGGCTATGCGCTCTCATCGATGCTGGGCATTGTTGACTGGCGCAGCGTGGAAAACGCGCCCTGGTTTGCGCTGCCAACCTTCTACACGCCGCGCTTTGAGTGGGCGGCCATGCTGACCATTCTGCCTGCCGCGCTGGTGGTGATTGCCGAACACGTCGGGCATCTGGTCGTGACGGCAAACATTGTGAAAAAAGATCTGATCCGCGATCCGGGGCTGCACCGCTCTATGTTCGCCAACGGCCTCTCAACCATGTTCTCCGGCTTTTTTGGATCAACGCCCAATACCACCTATGGCGAAAACATCGGCGTCATGGCGATCACCCGCGTTTACAGCACCTGGGTTATTGGCGGGGCAGCGATTTTTGCCATTCTGCTCTCCTGCGTGGGCAAGCTGGCGGCAGCGATTCAGGCGATCCCGGTGCCGGTGATGGGCGGCGTATCGCTGCTGCTGTATGGCGTGATCGGCGCCTCCGGTATTCGCGTGCTGATTGAATCAAAAGTGGACTACAACAAAGCGCAGAACCTGATCCTGACCTCGGTGATCCTGATCATCGGCGTGAGCGGTGCCAAAGTCCATATCGGTGCGGCAGAGCTGAAAGGCATGGCGCTGGCCACGCTGGTCGGCGTTGCGCTGGCGCTGATTTTCCGGGTTATCAATATCTTACGTCCGGAAGAGGTGGTGCTGGAGGCGCAGGAGCAGCAGGATCGCTAAGCGCGGTCGCCGGGCAGGGACGCCTGGTTCATCTCTGCAGAGGATCGTGATAAACTTGCGCCGTTTTCTGCCCGCTCACTTGCTGAGGTACTTCTGAACACGCCGGCACAGCTCTCACTGCCACTCTACTTACCTGATGATGAAACCTTTGCCAGCTTCTGGCCAGGGGACAATCCGTCGCTGCTTGCCGCACTGCGCGGCGCACTGGCGCAGCAACACGGCAGCTATCTCTACTTCTGGTCGCGCGAAGGCGGTGGGCGCAGTCACCTGCTGCACGCGGCGTGCGCTGAAATGTCTGCCCGCGATGAAGCGGTAGGCTATGTGCCGCTGGATAAGCGGACCTGGTTTGTGCCGGAGGTGCTGGAAGGCATGGAGAATCTGGCGCTGGTCTGCATCGACAATATTGAGTGTATCGCCGGGGAAGCGGAGTGGGAGATGGCGATATTTGACCTCTATAACCGCATTCTGGAAACCGGTAAAACCCGCCTGCTTATCACCGGCGATCGACCGCCGCGCCAGCTCAGTCTTGGCCTGCCCGATCTGGCCTCCCGTCTCGACTGGGGACAAATCTATCGTCTGCAGCCGCTCTCAGATGAGGATAAATTACAGGCGCTGCAGCTGCGTGCCGGGCTGCGCGGTTTTGAACTGCCGGAAGATGTCGGGCGTTTTCTGCTGAAGCGTCTCGATCGTGAAATGCGCACGCTGTTTGAAACGCTGGATCGTCTCGATCGCGCCTCTATCAGTGCCCAGCGCAAACTGACGATCCCGTTTGTTAAAGAGACGCTCGGACTCTGACGTTATCCTTTCTGATACTGCCGGAAACGCCGCTGCAGCTCACGCAGCTGATCGATACGCGCGTCATAACGCGCCTGCTTCAGGCTGCCAAGCGGCACCTGTGCGCTGGCGCTCCCCAGTGCGGTAATGGCCTGATCGAGCTGGCCGCTGAGCGCCAGGCTCTCCGCCCGCGCTGACAGCTCTTCATCGCGTAATCCCTGTGCCGCCGACGCCTGCGCCAGCAGATCCCAGGCGTTAAGATCGTCCGGATGGGCAAAGGTATAGCGGTTAAGAATGCGGCTGGCGCTGGCGGGCTGTTTCGCTTCCACATAAGCGTTAGCCAGGTTGAGCTGCAGCACCGGATTAGTGCCGCCGCCGCGGGCGCTGCTCAGCATGGCGATCGCCTGCTGCGGCTGGTTGAGCCCCAGATCGATATCGGTCATCAGATCAAGGAACCAGACGTTGTCCGGCTGTTTCGCCAGCAGCGGCGCCAGCGTACGTTTAGCATTCGCAAAATCTTTGGCCTGCAGAAACTGCACCGCTTTGCCATACTGCGCGGCCTGCTGTTCACGCAGATTGCCTTTCGCATACTCATTCAGCAGATCGTCGGTGAGCTGATTGCGGCCGGTAGGATACATGCCAAGCACACGCACCTTCGCCATATAGAAATCCTGCGACGACTGTACCACCACCGGACGCATCTGGTTTGCGCGGTTGCGCGCGTCAGAGAGACGGCTGTCAGGCAGCGGGTGCGTCAGCAAAATTTCCGGCGGGCGGGAGGAGAAGCGCGTCTGGTCGGCAAGCTTTTCCAGGAAAGCGGGCATCGCCTGCGGATCAAAACCGGCACGCTGCAGCACCTGAATGCCGATGCGATCCGCCTCCTGCTCATTGCCCTGCGTAAAGCTGATAATGCCCTGCTGGGTGCCCGCCAGCGTACCGGTCAGCGCCGCCATTCCCGCCTGCGGATTTGCCATCGCCAGCAGAATAGAACCCAGCGCGCCAACCCAGGTCAGCGGCGCGCTGCGTTTCTGCTCCTCCATGGCGCGCGCCAGATGGCGCTGCGTCACGTGTGAAATCTCATGCGCCATCACCGAGGCGAGCTGGCTCTCATTATCGGTATAGCGGAACAGTGAGGCGTGCAGCACCACGTTGCCGCCAAAAAAGGCAAAGGCGTTAAGCTCGTCATTCTGGATCAGGAAAAAGTGAAACGGCGTGCGCACTGAACCGGCGTGCGCGACCAGACGCTGCCCCAGCTCATTAATGTACTGGTTCAGCAGCGGATCCTGAATCAGTGGCGCGCTGGCCCGCAGCTGGCGCACGTAAAAATCGCCCATCTGCAGTTCCTGATTAATCGATAGCGTGGAACCCGCCGTCGTGCCGATGTCGGGCAGATTATCACTGAGGTCGGCGCGTGCGCTGAAGGCGGGCGTCAGCAGCAGCGCAGGAATGAGGGTAGCCAGTACGGAGATACGCAGTCGGTTTAACATGCCTCGATCCTGATGATGCTCATCTGTCGCCGGACAGAAGAGAGGGTAAATGTTCGATGTGAATCGGGTTTTCTGCTCTGTCGCTATCTTAACCGCAGGCCGCCGGGTTGCAAAGAGAGCGGTCGCAGAAGCGCAAAACAGAGCGCGGAGAGCGATGAGTCGCTGATTTGCCGCAAAAAACTGAACAGTAATGCAGCGACAGGCATAAGGTTATGCTGCGATAAATTCAAAGTTACGTAAAGTTGCTCAAAAATATTGAATCTGGCATGGATTTTTCCAGGTATTCTCTGAAAAACAGGGCTGGCCTGGCCTTAACTATCACTCTGTTCCATCAGCTTTTTTTATCATCAGCGCGGGATAAAAACGGACCTTAACAGAAATTAATGGTCAGGATTGATCCGTTCGTCAACCCGTGCAGTAAGCATAAGTAAACCGATTTCCCGGCCAGCCTATTCTGCAGCGCTGCCGCGATGACCATCGAATTCCCTGTTTAATCAGCACTGCTAATTATGTTGCGCGCAACTAAAGCGTGATGACACCGCGCCGGTCAGTCACGCCGTTCCGCATGCGCTGTGGTATAGATAAGGCACTTTTTTTTCCCCTATGAACTGTTAATACACGTGCCGTGTATGCCGGAGAGTATGTATGCGTTCAGCAGTAAGCTATGCCCTGATTGCTGTTCTGGGAGGCGTGGTCGGAGCAGGAATAATTAAAGGAGACGACCTCTATCAGCGTGTAGCGAAACATTTTACCGCTGAGCCTGCCGATCCCGAAGGATTCTGGAGCACGCCCGCCATTGAAGGCTATGGCAAAATTCATTATGAAGCGGATGCCGCATTTAAGCCGGCGGCCGGCCTGAGCAATAAGGTGGTTTTCCAGCTCACCAAAAATGAGGGTGACATCAAACGTCCTAACCTCGGGCTGGAGCGGGTTGCGCGCGTGGTTAACCTCTACGTTGCCTCCGGCGTTCCTGTTGATCAGCTGGAATTTGTTGTCTCTATGACCGGTGATGCGACGCCTGCCACGCTGGATGACAGCCACTTCAGACAGTTTTATGGCGTCGATAACCCTAATCTGCCGCTGATCAATGCGCTGAATAAGCTGGGCGTAAAAGTGTCCGTATGCGATCAGTCTGTTGCCTTTCACCACTATCCCAACGCCTGGATCGATCGTTCCGTGATCCATGCGCTCTCCAGCCCGACTACGGTCTCCACGCTGGAAAATCAGGGCTATGCCCTTTTGCAGATGTAATCGTTTCGGTTAAGGAGAAACAGAATGCGTGTAGCGTCTTATATTGTTATCGCCGCGCTGGCAGGATTTGTCGGCGGCAATGTGTTACAGCTTCCTGAGCTGGTGGATAAGGTCAGCGGTAAATTCGCCGATAAAAAAGCGGAGCCTGCTGACTTCTGGAGCACGCCGGCAATCGCCGGCTATGGCAAAATTCACTTCGTGAATACGCCTGACTACAACCCGGCAACGACGCCGGGGCTGAGCAATAAAATTGTGTTTCAGATCAACCGCAGCGAAGGCGATATTCACCAGGCTAACCTGGGCCTGGAGCGCGTGGCACGCGTGACCAACCTCTATTATGCTGCGGGCGTGCCGCTTAATCAGCTAAACTTTGTGGTCTCTATCAACAGCGATGCCGTACCGGCTGCGCTGAACAACGAGCAGTTTCATAAGGCGTACGGTTTTGATAACCCGAACCTGAAACTGATCGATGAGCTGAAAAAAGCGGGCGTTAAAGTCACTATCTGCGACCAGTCCGTGGCGTTTCACCAGCTGCAGCGTGACTGGATCGATACCCGCGTGACCCATACGCTCTCCAGCGGCACGACGGTTGCTACGCTGCAGAATGAAGGATACGCCTTTTTGATGCTGTAACATGCGCTGACAGCGGTGCAGGCCGCTGTCACTTCTCTGCCTCCCTCCGTAAACCGATCCAGCGTAAAACAGAGTTCTGTTGCCAGAGCAGCAGGATGATCCGTGCTGAAACGACCTGAGCGGTGTACACTTATGTGTCTCTCATAACAACAAGTGACCCCCTCAATCACCACAGCGTCAGGCACGAAATCTATGAAGCAACCTATCCGCGCGGCAGCGTTATGCTGATGCGAATCCGGCCCAAAACTGACCTGCGGACGCTGATCGCGCTGCTGGCAATAATCAGTATTGTCATTACGCTGGCGAACACGCTTTATGCGACCTGGCGCGTGCAGCGTATGGTGCTGATTGAAACCACGCTGGAAGCCAATCGCGCCTATGCGACCAAGCTGGCGACCACCACGGAACTTTTCTTTCAGCAGGCACAGTCGCAGCTGCACTTCAGCGCTAATCTGCTGGGTCAGGCGTTTGATGATGAAGCACTTGCGCAGCAGGAAGTGAATCGCCTGCGCGAGCAGACCAGCAGTTTTAACTCCGTTGCGGTGGTGGACAGTAATGGCATCGTTAAAGCGATTTCACCGGAATCCCTGACGCTGAAAGGCATGCAGCTCACCAGTCAGGCGTCACGGGAAGCGCTGTCGCAGCGGCAGCCGCTGGTCAGCCGGGCAGTGATTTCAGCCGCAAACAACCTGATCGTGTTTGTTTCATGGCCGATCTGGAACAGCGAAGGGCGCTATCTGGGGTACGTGGGCGGCACGCTCTATCTGAAGAAAAAAAGCATCCTGAATGCGCTGCTGGGCGAGCAATATTATCGCGACGGGACGCAGGTCTTTGTTCTGGACCGCAATAATCAGGTGCTTTATCACCAGAACAGCCAGCTGGTGGGTAAAAGCGTGCCGGCGATTATCAGCGAACGCGAGCGGGCGGAGCGCAGCAGCGGTACCGCGCAGATCACAGAGAACAGCAGCAATAAGCTGATTGGCTACGCTGTGGTGCCCGGTACCGGCTGGATGGTCGTGGCGCTTAAGCCTGCGGCACTCACGCTGGCGCCGCTTTCCGGTCTGCTGCTGAACGTGCTGAAAAACTCGGTGCCGTTTGCGCTGCTGACGCTGCTGGTAGCGATCGTGCTGGCGCGGCTGATCGCGCTGCCGCTCTGGCAGCTGTCGCGGAAAGCCAGCCAGATGGATACGCAGGGGGTGTCGGCAGAGATCGGCGGCATCCGTGCGTGGTACTTTGAGGCGGCGCAGGTAAAGCGGGCGCTGCTGACCGGTATCGGACTGGTACAGGATAAAATCGGCCGGCTTAACTCAGAAGTACAAAGCGATCCTCTGACGCAGCTGCTCAACCGGCGGGGATTGCACGCCGTGCTCGACTATTTTGAGGCGATGCAGCAGCCATTTGCCGTGCTGGCGCTGGATATCGACCACTTTAAGCGGGTAAATGATAATTTTGGCCACGGCGCGGGTGATAACGTCATTAAGCAGGTGGCGCAGACGTTACGCAGTAACGCCCGTCAGACGGATGTGGTCTGCCGTAACGGCGGCGAAGAGTTTCTGATGCTGCTGCCGGCTACCACGGTCGAAGAGGCACGGGTTATCGCCGAGCGGGTGCGCGTCAGCATTGCGGAGAGCTGGATCGATCCGCCCGGCCATATCACGCTCTCGGTGGGCATCGCCTGCTGGCAGCCGCAGCAGGGCACGCAGGAGGAGAGTCTCCGGCAGGCGGATGCGGCGCTCTATCAGGCCAAGCACGCCGGACGAAACTGTGTGATGATTGCCGGCCATAACGCACTGGTCAGCAGTATTATGCGCTGATGTGCGGATCGATAAGCGGGCGGCAGCGTGCCGTGCCGGGGCAGTAAAAGGATAAGGTTGATGTTGTCTCTGTTGTTTCATTGGTACAAGCGTCGCTTCAGCGATCCGCAGGCGATTGGCCTGCTGGCGATCCTGCTGGCGGCGTTCTGCATTCTGTTTTTCTTTAGCGGGCTGCTGGCGCCGCTGCTGGTGGCGCTGGTGCTGGCTTATCTGCTGGAGTGGCCCGTAGTGCGGCTGCAGCGTATCGGCTGCAGCCGCAGCTGGGCAACCAGCATCGTGTTAATACTCTTCGCCGGCATTCTGCTGGTTATGGTACTGATAGTGGCGCCGGTTGCCTGGCAGCAGGGCATTAACCTGACGCGCGATCTGCCCAACATGCTCAATAAACTCTATGTCTCAGCGGCTGCACTGCCACAGCGTTTTCCGGCACTGGTAGATGCAGGCATTATCGATATCATCGTAGAGAATCTGCGCAGCCGCCTGACTGGCCTGGGTGAATCCCTGGTGCGCTATTCACTGGCCTCGCTGGTCGGTCTGATGACGCTGATGATCTATCTGGTGCTGGTCCCGCTGATGGTGTTTTTCCTGCTGAAAGATAAAGAGCAGATGCTGAACGCAGTACGGCGCGTGCTGCCGCGTAATCGCGGGCTGGCGGGCACGGTATGGAAAGAGATGAATCAGCAAATCACCAACTATATTCGCGGCAAAGTGCTGGAGATGGTGGTGACAGGCGTCGTCAGCTGGATCGCCTTTTTAGTGCTGGGGCTCAATTACGCGCTGCTGCTGGCGGTGCTGGTGGGCGTTTCGGTGCTGATCCCTTACGTGGGCGCGCTGGCCGTTACGCTGCCGGTCATTGGCGTCGGGCTGTTTCAGTGGGGGCTTAGCAGCGATTTCTGGACGCTGATGGTGGTGTATCTGGTGATCCAGGCGCTGGATGGCAACGTACTGGTGCCGGTGCTGTTTTCAGAAGCGGTAAATCTGCATCCGCTGGTGATTATTCTCTCCGTGGTCATTTTTGGCGGACTGTGGGGCTTCTGGGGCGTATTTTTTGCTATTCCGCTGGCCACGCTGGTAAAAGCGGTTGTACGCGCCTGGCCGGAAACCACGCCGGAACGGCAGATCGCAGAGTAAGAAATAGCGGGAAGCGGTGCGCAGCAAAGGCGCACCGCTTTTGATCAGGCAGACTTCACGTAATCAAGCACGATATCGTGATGGTCTGCGGTTTTAAAGCTGTCGAACACCTTTTCCACTTTACCATCCTGACCAATCAGGAAACTGATGCGGTGGATGCCGTCGTAGCTTTTGCCCATAAATGACTTCTCACCCCAGACGCCAAACTGCTCGCACACCTGGTGATCTTCATCAGAAAGCAGCGTGAAATTCAGCAGCTCTTTCTCAACAAAACGGGACAGTTTTTCCGGCTTGTCGGTGCTGATACCCAGTACCTCTACGCCCGCTTTTTTCAGCTCGTCCATGTTGTCACGCAGGCCGCAGGCCTGAGTAGTACAGCCTGGCGTCATCGCTTTCGGGTAGAAATAGACCAGAACACGCTGTCCCTGGAAGTCGGCCAAATTTACTTGTTCGCCATCCTGATCGGGCAAGCTAAATTTCGGTGCGGTATCACCGGCTTTCAGTGGATTCATCACAACTCTCCGTTTTTTGTTCATGCTGCGGGTATGACACCCGGCAGTGCCTGCTGGCTGGCCGGACGTTTACCTCAGGGTTATTTCACAACACGTTATGCTGCTGCAACAGAGTGTGTGGCGAAATAACCCGGAGCCTGATTACAGGACATTGCTGCTGTCGTCGGTGACACTATAGAGGCGAATTGAGCCTTGTGCATGCAGTTCTTCACACAGCTGATTAAACGCCTGCTCTATCGGTGCGCTTACCCGGTTTGCCGGACTGTGTGCTGTCATCTGAATATAGAGTACCGGCTGTTCATTGTCCTGAGCCGGGTTAATACGCGACACCAGCTCAGCGATGTTCAGCTGATGTTTATCAAGCAGATCGGTAAAGCGCTCAATAATGCGTGGCGAATCGGGCACTTCTACCTGAATCCGGACCGTCACCGGCATCGGTGGCGTCGCGCGCGCGTTTGTCCGCTTCATTACGATCAGCAGCTCCAGCTCAGCGCCTTTCATCGGCAGCGTGGATTCAATCAGCGTAATGGCGTTCCAGCTGCCGGAAAGCAGCATAATAAAGGTGAACTCATCGCCGAGCATCGCCAGACGGCTATCTTCTATATTGCAGCCGCAACTGCTGACGTGGCGGGTAATGGCGTTAACGATACCCGGACGATCGACGCCAAGAGCAGTGATGACCAGATGATGCGGCTGTGGCTGCGACAAAATGAGTTTTCCTGTACGTTCGCTAATAACTATAAGGTAAACATAAAAAAAACTGCTGACAAGCGCGGGAATGGGCTGGCTCGCTTGCTTTTCTTTGAAGGTAAAACGTAACATGAGGCACTTGTTTGTCGAGGGGATAGCCCATGTTCACCGGAAGTATTGTTGCACTCATTACGCCTATGAATGACCAGGGCCAGGTTTGCCGCCCGAGTCTGAAAAAACTGATTGATTATCATGTCGCCAGCGGAACCGCAGCGATCGTTTCTGTTGGCACCACCGGCGAATCTGCAACGCTCAGCCATGAAGAGCATGGTGACGTGGTGATGCAAACCCTGGAGCTGGCCGATGGCCGTATTCCGGTTATCGCCGGAACGGGCGCTAACGCCACTGCCGAAGGGATCTCTCTGACAAAACGCTTTACCGGCACCGGCGTGGTCGGCTGCCTGACCGTGACGCCTTATTACAATCGTCCGACTCAGGAAGGGCTTTACCAGCACTTCAAAGCGATTGCGGAAAGCACCGATCTGCCGCAGATGCTCTATAACGTTCCGTCGCGTACCGGCTGCGATATGCTGCCGGAGACCGTGGCGCGCCTGGCTGAAATTAAAAATATTATCGGTATTAAAGAAGCGACCGGGAACTTATCGCGGGTTTCACAGATCCAACAGCTGGTTGGTGACGAGTTCATTATTGTCAGCGGCGATGATGCCACTGCGCTGGATTCCATGCAGCTGGGCGGCAAAGGCGTCATTTCTGTCACCGCTAACATTGCGGCGCGTGAAATGGCTGAACTCTGTGCGCTGGCGCAGGAAGGCAAATTTGCCGAAGCGCGTCACCTGAATCAGCGTCTGATGCATCTGCACCAGACGCTTTTCTGTGAGCCCAATCCTATTCCGGTAAAATGGGCCGCAAAACAGCTGGGATTGATCGCGGATGACACGCTGCGCCTGCCAATGACGCCGCTGACCAGCGCGGGCCAGGAAAAAACGGCGCAGGCACTTATCAAAGCGGGTCTGCGTTAATTTAGGGAGAATCAATGAGTTTTTCAGTTAAGCGCTCGACGCTGGTAACGGTAGCAGGTCTCTCCACTCTGATGCTGCTGACAGCCTGTTCCAGCGATCAGCGTTACAAGCGCCAGGTAAGCGGCGATGAGTCCTATCTTCAGACGCCTGAACTGCGCGATCTGAACGCGCCGGCAGGGGCAATACTGCCGATACAGAACGGCGACTATGAGGTTCCGCATCGCGTAGCTAATGGCGCGCTGGGTAAAGCACTCGATATTCGTCCGCCGGCACAGCCGCTGGCGCTGATGAACGGTACGCGCGCGCAGTTCACCGGTAATACTGGCGTACTGGCGCTGGAAAGCAGTCGCGGTTCTATCTGGTCACAGGTGGTCAACGTGGTGCAATCCTACAAGTTCCCGATTGCCCAGCGTAACGATGCCGGGCAGCAGCTCACCACCGACTGGGTGCAGTGGAACCGCGCAGATGAAGATAATCAGTATCGCGGCCGCTATCAGATCAGCGTGCAGAATCAGGGGTATCAGCAGGTCCTGACGGTGCGTCTGCTTGAGCTGCAGCAGCAGGGTGAGACGGTAACGTCACCGGCACAGGTTCAGCGCTATACCGGCCAGATGCTCAACGATCTCAGTACCGGTCTGGATAAGATCGATACTGCCAGTCAGGATGCTGCCGCCGGACGTGCGACCGGACAGATCGACGTCCAGAGCGGTGCAGATGAAACCGGCCTGCCGCTGCTGATCCTGCGCTCGCCGTTTAACGTCACCTGGCAGCGACTGCCGGCGGCGCTGCAGCGTGCTGGCATGGAAGTGACGGATGACAACCGTTCGCAGGGCAGTCTGAAAGTGACCTATAAGCAGCCGGGCAGCAGCGCGTTTGACGCGATTGGCGCCAAAGATCCGGAGCTGCCGAACGGTGACTATAAGCTGCAGGTCGGCGACCTTGATAACCGCAGTAGTCTGCAGTTTATCGATCCTAAGGGTCACGTGCTGACCCAGGCGCAGAACGATGCGCTGGTGGCCGTCATGCAGGGCGCACTGAATAAATAATTGTGTAAAGGCCGGAGATTCTCCGGCCTTTTTGTTTTGATTTTGGCATAATGGCGCCCGGCGAGGTAAACGATTGCGTCACGCAGTCGTCGCGCGGTGGAACACCGCTGAACACGGGTTATTTCATGTCTGGAGTTAACAAGATGCAAAAGCGAGCTGAGTTGTATCGCGGTAAAGCGAAAACCGTATACAGTACCGACAATCCGGATTTGCTGGTACTTGAGTTCCGCAACGATACATCAGCAGGAGACGGGGCACGAATCGAACAGTTTGATCGTAAAGGCATGGTAAACAACAAGTTTAACCACTTTATTATGACCAGACTGCAGGAATCGGGCATTCCTACTCAGATGGAAGCGCTGCTGTCTGATAACGAAGCGCTGGTGAAAAAGCTGGAGATGGTGCCGGTAGAGTGCGTGATCCGCAACCGCGCGGCCGGATCGCTGGTCAAACGCCTTGGGGTGGAAGAGGGCATGCTGCTCAGTCCGCCGCTGTTTGATCTCTTCCTGAAAGATGACGCCAAACATGATCCCATGGTCAACGAGTCTTACTGCGAAACCTTTGGCTGGGTCAGTAAAGCGAACCTGGCGCGTATGCAGGAGCTGACGTATAAAGCCAACGAGGTGCTGAGCAAACTGTTTGATGATGCCGGTCTTATCCTGGTCGATTTCAAGCTGGAGTTTGGTCTGTTTAACGGCGAAGTCACGCTGGGCGACGAGTTCTCACCCGATGGCGCGCGTTTGTGGGACAAAGAGACCATGGACAAAATGGATAAAGACCGTTTCCGTCAGAGCCTTGGCGGCGTCGTGGAAGCGTATGAAGCTGTAGCACACCGCCTCGGGGTCAAACTCGACTAAACCGCATTACGCGGCAGGTGCTATCGGGTCGTCTCTGCAGACGGCCCTTTTTTATATCCGTCATCTGCCTGCCTGCAACGCTGGTGATTATGCCTGGCGCCATCTAAAATCATGCCTATCTGAAGATAAATAAACAGGAGCAGGCCATGCGCTGGCAAGGGCGTCGTGAAAGCGACAATGTGGAAGATCGTCGCGGCGAATCATCAGGTTTTGGCGGTGGCGGGCGACAGATCCGGCTGCCGCGCGGGAAAGGCGGCATTATCCTGCTGGTCGTTGTGGCGGTGGCCGGATATTACGGCTATGACCTTACCGGACTGCTGGGCGGCGGTGGCAGCGCACCGGTGCAGCAGCGCCAGGTGGACTCCGCGCAGGATAACGAGGCGGCGAAATTTACCTCGGTGATCCTCGCCACAACCGAAGATACCTGGGACAAGCTGTTTAAGCAGATGAACAAACAGTATGTGCCACCAAAACTGGTGATGTATCGCGGCGTGACGCGCACCCACTGCGGAACCGGCCAGGCGGCGATGGGGCCGTTTTACTGTCCGGCTGACCAGAGCGTCTATATCGACCTCTCTTTCTATGATGAGATGAAAACCAAACTCGGCGCAGGCGGCGACTTTGCGCAGGGCTACGTCATTGCGCATGAGGTGGGTCACCATGTGCAGAAGCTGCTGGGTATTGAGCCGAAAGTACGTGAAATGCAGCAGGGCGCCAGTGAGAAACAGGTGAATCAGCTGTCGGTGAAAATGGAGCTGCAGGCGGACTGCTTTGCCGGCGTTTGGGGCCACTATATGCAGCAGCAGAACATTCTGGAAGTGGGCGATCTGCAGGAAGCGCTTAACGCGGCCGAAGCGATTGGTGACGACCGCCTGCAGCAGCAGAGCCAGGGGCGCGTAGTGCCGGACAGCTTTACGCACGGCACATCTGAACAGCGCTATACCTGGTTTAAACGTGGTTATGACGGCGGCGATCCGGGCCAGTGCAACACCTTCGCCACTAACTGATGTCCTGTGCGGTTATCACGGCGGCGATGCAGCAGGCAGGCATCCGCCGCTTAGCGGTTATAGCAGGTGATGCAGAGTGGGCGCGCGAGCAGGCCGGTCTATGGCAGCAGGCGCTGCCGGGTGACTGGATCACGCTCAGCAGCGCCTGCGACCTGACGCCGCACGTTGCCCCGACAGCGCTGCGAACGCTGCTGGGACGTGAATTTACCCATGCGCTGTTCGATGCGCGGCACGGCTTTCACGCTGAGGCTTTTGCCGCGCTGGCCGGTACGCTGCGCGCCGGCAGCTGGCTGCTGCTGCTGACGCCGCCGTGGGAGAGCTGGGCGACAGTTGCCGATGCGGACAGCCTGCGCTGGGCCGATGTCGCAGAGCCCATCGCCACGCCCCGTTTTATACATCGCCTGCAGCAGCTGATGCTGAAAGATGACGAGGTGCTGCTGCAGCGCCAGCATCTGCCGGTACGTCAGCCGGCCGCAGGTGTCTGGCCGCGCTGGCAATGCCAGGCGCCACAGCAGCAGGCGGCTATTCTTGCTCAGCTGCAGGCGATCGCTTCCGGGGTGGCGGTGGTTACCGCACCGCGCGGGCGCGGCAAGTCGGCGCTGGCCGGCATGCTGGCACGTAATACAACCCACGCGCTGGTCACCGCTCCGGCGAAGGTGTCAACAGAGGTGCTGGCGCAGTTTGCCGGCGAGCAGTTTTCCTTTATGGCCCCTGATGCGATCCTGCAGCAGCCGATCGATCCGCTGCCTGCATGGCTGATCGTTGATGAGGCAGCCGCGATCCCGGCGCCGCTGCTGCAGCAGCTGGTTGCACGCTTTCCGCGTGTGCTGCTGACCACAACCGTGCAGGGGTACGAGGGCACCGGACGCGGTTTTTTGCTGCGCTTCTGCGCCACCCTGCCTGGCGTTCACTATTTCACGCTGGATGAGCCCCTGCGCTGGTGCGCTAAGGATCCGCTGGAGCAGTGGCTCAACCGCGCGCTGCTGTTTGAAGAAGCGGACCGCGCCGCGCCGGCATCAGAAATCACGTTATACCGAGCGATGCCGGATGCGCACCCCGCCGCGCTGGAGGCGGGCTATCGTCTGCTGGCAAGCGCGCACTATCGCACTTCGCCGCTCGACCTGCGCCGCCTGCTGGACGCGCCGGGGATGCAGCTCTGGCTGGCTGGCGCAGCAGAGAGCGTGGCCGGTGCCCTGTGGCTGGTTGAAGAGGGCGGACTGGATGCAGAACTGGCGCAGGCTGTCTGGGCCGGCACGCGTCGCCCGCGCGGTAATCTGGTCGCGCAGTCACTGGCGGCACACGCCGGTTTCAGCGCGGCGGCGACGCTGCGCTCTCTGCGTATCAGCCGCATTGCGGTGACGGCCGCCCGCCGTCAGCAGGGCATTGGCCGGGCGCTGGTCGCACAGGCGCGTCACCAGGCCGCCGGCTGTGATTTTCTCTCGGTGAGCTTTGGTTACACGGCGGCGCTGTGGCGCTTCTGGCACGCCTGCGGCTTTACGCTGGTGCGGGTCGGATCGCAGCGTGAAGCGAGCAGCGGCTGCTACGCCGCGATGGCCATCTGCGCACTGACGCCGGCCGGGAAACTGCTGCAGACGCAGGCGGCGCAGCGTCTGGCGCGCGATGCTGTCTGGCTGAACGATCTCATCGATTTACCGCTGCCGGACGGAGCGGGGCTGTCGCAGGATATTAATGAAGAGGATGTGGCGCTGCTGGCAGGTTTTGCCTGGGCACAGCGCCCGTTCGAGGCGAGCTATGCGATGCTGCAGCGGCTGGTGCGCATACAACCACAGCCGTTAATGCAGGCCATACTGCTTCAGAAACAGACGCTGAGCGAGGCGGGCAGCAGCGCTGGTCTCAGCGGCCGCAGGGCGGTGGTACAGCGGCTGCGTCAGGAGACGGCTGAGGCGCTTGAACGGCTCGATCCGCAGGCAGCGCAGGCCTGGCAACAGCGGCTGACGTTGTTGCAATAAATCAGCGCTCTTGTTCAAATTTTCCCGGTATCACTCTGCTGGCTGCGGCGTATAGTGAATACAGGAGGTCAGTATGGCTTTACGATATGTAGTTGTTCAGCAGCCGGCGCAGGCTGCTCAGCTTTTTTTGCTTTACCACGGCGCTGATGATAACCCTGATGCGATGGCACAGATTGGCACCTGGTTTGCTCAGGCGTTTCCGGACGCGCAGGTGGTGTCAGTAGGTGCGCCTTATACCGGTAGTGTGCCGCAGGGCCGCCAGTGGTTTATGGACTATCCCGCTCAGGATCGCTCGCCGCAGCAGTGTGTCGATGCGGTCATGCCGCTATTTATCGAGTCTGTCCGGCACTGGCAGCGTACTGCTGGCGTCCGGCCCGAAGCGACGGCGCTGGTCGGGTTCTCGCAGGGCAGCACCATGGTTCTGGAGGGCGTAAAAGCGCAGCCGGAGCTGGCGGGACGGGTGGTGGCGTTTAGCGGGCGCTATACCACGCTGCCGGAACGCGCCAGCAGGCGTAATACCATTCATCTTATTCACGGCGATGATGACGAACAGGTACCGCTACAGCATGCTGAAGCGGCGAACCAGCGTCTGACCGAGCTGGGCGGCGATGTGACGCTGGATGTGGTGAACGATCTGCCGCATGCGATAGATGAACGCAGCATGGCGCGGGCGCTGCATCATCTGCGCTATACCATACCGCGCCGCTATTTTGATGAAGCATTGAGCGGCGCCAAACCCAACGACGACGACGTTGTGATGTTTTTATAGGGGGCGGGTGGCATTAATGCCGCCCCTACAATTTCGTAGGGGGCGCATTTATGCGCCCCTGGGTATTTACGCGTCCATCGCCCATTTGCGGCCAGGGCGGCATGAATGCCGCCCCTACAATAACCCGTAGGGGGCGCATTTATGCGCCCCTGGTGTATTCATGCGCCCCTGATGTTTTTACGCGCCCCTGGCCTATTTTTTCTTTGGCCAGTCATCTTCATCATCCCACTTATCGTTGAAATCACGATGCGGGGGTAAATCCGGCCGGTTATCCATATATTTCTTATGATCGATGCGCTTGAGATCTTTATAGACGTTCATCAGTACGCCCACCATCAGCACAATCACCAGGATCCACCAGTACTCTTTTAACCACTCCATGCCCCGTCTCCTTGTTTATATGCGGTCAGGCGATCAGCTGCTCCATAATGCGCTGATACATGCGGCTCAGCAGCTGCAGATCTGACGCTTTGACGCACTCATTGATTTTATGAATTGTGGCGTTAACCGGGCCAAGCTCCACTACCTGCGCTCCCATACGGGCAATAAAGCGTCCGTCAGAAGTGCCGCCCGTGGTCAACAGCTGCGGCTTAATTTCATTATAGTGCGTTACGGCGTTTACCACGGCATCGACCAGCCTGCCGCGTGACGTCAGGAAGGGCTGTCCGGAAACGGTCCACTCCAGCGTATAGCGCAGCTGATGGCGGTCCAGCAGTTCTGTCACGCGATCTTTAATCATCTGATCGGTCAGCTCGGTGCTGAAGCGAAAGTTAAACTGGACAAAAAATTCGCCAGGAATAACGTTATTGCTGCCGGTACCCGCCTGCACATTCGCAATCTGCATGCTGGTTGGCGGAAAGAATGCGTTGCCCTGATCCCACTCGGTGGCCACCAGCTCATTCAGCGCCGGCATGGCACGGTGTACCGGATTATCCGCCAGGTGCGGGTAGGCGACATGGCCCTGCACGCCGTGCAGCGTCAGGTTTGCGGTCATTGAACCGCGCCGGCCATTTTTCACCACATCCCCGACGATCTCTGTACTGGAGGGCTCACCCACCAGGCAGTAATCCAGGCGTTCATGACGCGCCATCAGGCGCTCCACCACTTTGACCGTGCCGTTGACCGCGCTGGCCTCTTCATCGGAGGTGATCAGAAACGCCAGGCGGCCCTTGTGCTGCGGATGCGCAGCGACAAAACGTTCAGCGGCGACCACCATCGCTGCCAGCGAGCCCTTCATATCGGCGGCACCGCGCCCAAACAGCATGCCATCGCGGATAGTGGGCTCAAACGGCGGGTTGATCCAGCGGTTTGCATCACCGGGCGGAACGACATCAGTGTGTCCGGCAAACGCCAGGGTTTCACCGTGACCGCGCGTGGCCCAGACGTTCAGCGTGTCATTAATATGCATCTGCTCAATCTGAAAACCGATCGCCTCCAGGCGGGCGATCAGCAAGGCCTGACAGCCCGCATCATCCGGACTTAGCGAAGGGCGACGGATGAGCTGCTGAGCCAGCTCAATAACCGGACAGAACATGTTATGACTTCTCCTGAATAAAAGCGTGGTAAAGATCGGCGCTGTAGCCCGGCAGCAGGCTGCCATCGGGGGCGGCAAGCAGCGGACGTTTAATGATGGCAGGCTGTGCCAGCATCACGGCGCTGGCGCTGGCGGCATCCTTAATCTCGGCACGTTCTGCTTCCGGCAGCCTGCGCCAGGTGGTACCGCGCGTATTCAGCAGGGCTTCATAGCCAAGCCGATCGATAAAGTGCTGCAGCAGCGCGGCATCCAGTCCATCCGCGCGATAATCGTGAAACCGGTAGTCGATGCCGGACACGGTTAGTGCATTGCGCGCTTTTTTTACGGTGTCGCAATTTTTGATTCCGTACATCACCCACTGCGCTGTCATAGCTGTTTCCCGTTCTGCAAAAAAATCTGCGCGCGAGTTTACCACAGCGGGGTGCGCGCGGTGAGCGTCAGTGGATATTGCCTGCATTTTTCATCATCTGCGGCCTTTAATCGAAAACGCTAATCAGGACCAGTAAGCGTTTTCATTCTGAGCGCAAACTGCCCGCTGTCTTATTATCAGGCCGGTAAGGATTATCTTAATCACGGAATTGTGCTACAGGATGAAAAAAACATTATTTTTCATTCTGAACAGAAGCTTGCAGAAATGTGCGTTACGGCACAAAAAAGAAAAATTGCAGCTTTTCCCCGCGTCTGCCGATAGTGATAAGAGGTGGAAACGTATTCACCTGCAGAAAAAAGCGGCGTACAATTGCCATCACAATAAGAGAGGTTGTTATGGTTGAATATGAACTGGGGAACTGGAAAGAATTTATCGAAGCGATGTTACGTAAGTAACGCGTGACGAGGAAAGCAGGGCGTTTCCCCCCTTGCTGCGATTCTGACCACACACATCAATAGAGCCGCCGGGAGCCTCTCCCGGCGGCTTTTTTCATGCCGGCTAATCGTGCGATTTCTCACGCAGCGGAAAGCGACGCCGGACCAGCACAAAGAACAGAGGTACAAAGAAAATAGCCAGCAGCGTGGCAGTCAGCATACCGCCCAGAACGCCAGTCCCTACCGCATGCTGACTGCCTGAACCCGCGCCGCTGCTGATCGCCATCGGCAGAACGCCAAACATAAAGGCAAGCGAAGTCATTAATATCGGACGCAGGCGCTGACGCGAGGCTTCCAGAGTGGCCTCCTTTAACTCACGGCCTTTGCTGTTGATCTCATTCGCAAACTCCACGATCAGAATCGCGTTTTTCGCCGAAAGCCCGATCACCGTCAGCAGCCCGACCTGAAAATAGACATCGTTTTCCAGTCCGCGCAGCCATGTTGCCAGCAGAGCACCGACAACACCCAGCGGCACAACCAGCATCACCGAAAAGGGAATAGACCAGCTTTCATAGAGCGCAGCGAGACACAAAAACACCACCAGCAGCGAAATAGCATAGAGCGCCGGGGCCTGCGCGCCGGATAATCGTTCCTGATAAGATGCGCCGGTCCACTGGAAGCCTACCCCGAGCGGCAGCTGCGCCACCAGCTTCTCCATCTCATCCATGGCGGTTCCGCTGCTGACGCCGCTGGCCGCTTCGCCAACAATTTCCAGCGAGGCGTAGCCGTTATAGCGCTCCAGGCGCGGTGAGCCGGTTTCCCAGCGGCTGGTGGCAAACGCAGAGAAGGGCACCATGCCGCCGCTGCTGTTGCGCACGTACCATTTATTGATATCGCCGGGCAGCATACGAAACTCCGGTGCCGACTGCACATAGACCTTTTTAACCCGGCCGCGATCGAGAAAATCATTCACATAGGTCGATCCCCAGGCGGTAGAGAGGGTCTGGTTGATGGTGTCCAGCGAGACGCCGAGCGCCTGCGCTTTGCGCTGGTCGATATCGATCTGCAGCTGCGGCGTATCGTCCAGGCCATTATGCCGCACGCGCGACAGCGCCGGATCGGCTGACGCCAGCGCCAGCAGCTTATCGCGCATCGCCATCATCTGCGTGTGCCCGATACCGCTGTGATCCTGCAGCTGCAGATCAAAGCCCGAGGAGCTGCCCATGCCGCTGATGGCCGGGGGGCTGCTGGCGACCACGCGTGCTTCAGCAATCGCGGCAAATGCGCGGGTAGCGCGCTCAATAATGGCAAAAGAGGTGCGGTCGTCACCGGGACGTTGATCCCAGGGCGTGAGGCGGACAAACAGCCGCGCCACGTTCTGACCGTTGCCGCCAGGCCCGGATCCAATGGTGGCAAACACGGACGTGACGTTCTCTTTTTCCGCCGTAAGGTAGTAACGTTCAACTTTCTCAACCACGCGGGAGGTCTGCTGCAGCGTTGAACCCGGCGGCAGCTGAATCTGCGTCATAAATACGCCGCGATCTTCCAGCGGCAGAAAAGAGGTCGGCAGACGCAAAAAGAGAAAAGCCATCAGGCCGATCAGCGCGGCATAGAGCAGCATCCAGCGGCCACTCTGGCGCAGCAGTCGCGCAACGCCCCGTTCGTAGCGCTGAGTGCTGGCGTTAAACGCGCGGTTAAACCAGCCGAAAAATCCGCGCTGACCGTGATGTTCACCCTGTTTCAGCGGCTTAAGCAGCGTGGCGCAGAGGGCGGGCGTCAGGATCATCGCCACCAGTACTGACAGCACCATAGCGGAGACAATCGTAATGGAGAACTGGCGATAAATGGCACCCACCGTGCCACCAAAAAAGGCCATCGGGACAAAGACCGCGGAGAGAACCAGCGCAATGCCCACCAGCGCGCCCTGTATCTGCCCCATCGATTTGCGCGTGGCGGCCCGTGGCGATAACCCTTCCTCGCTCATGATGCGCTCAACGTTTTCCACGACCACGATCGCATCATCAACCAGCAGGCCAATGGCCAGCACGACGGCAAACATGGTCAGGGTATTAATACTGAAGCCGCAGATATAGAGCACGGTAAACGTACCCAGCAGCACCACCGGCACCGCGATAGTGGGGATCAGCGTGGCGCGAAAATTCTGCAGAAAGAGATACATCACCAGAAACACCAGCAGGATCGCTTCCAGCAGCGTTTTGACGACATCTTTTATTGAGGCCTTAACAAAAGGCGTGGTTTCAAATGCGATTTTCGCTTCAAGGCCGGGGGGGAAATAGTGCGCCAACTCCGCGACGCGGGCGCGGACCAGCCGGTCAGTATTCATCTCATTCGCGCCGGAAGCCAGCTTTACACCCAGACCTGATGCGGGCTGACCGTTATAGCGACTCAGGTAGTCATATTTCTCTGCGCCCATGGCGATGCTGGCAACATCACCCAGCGTGACAACTGCACCACTGCCGCTGCTTTTTAAGGTAATGGCGCGAAACTGCTCCGGCGTCTGCAGCATGGACTGCGCGTTGACCGTGGCATTCAGCGCCTGCTTCTCTACCGACGGCAATCCGCCGACCTGGCCAACGGCGACCTGGGTATTTTGTGACTCAATCGCCTGAATGATATCGGCGGTCGTGAGCGCATAGCGCGTCAGTTTGACGGGATCGAGCCAGATGCGCATAGCGTACTGTGACCCATAGGCATCCACCTGACCGACGCCATCGATGCGGCTGAGCGGATCCTGGATGTTACTGGCAACGTAATCAGCAATATCCTGCTTATCCATGCTGCCATCGGTGGAGACAAACGCAATCATCAGAATGTTGCTGTCGCCGGTTTTATTAACGTTAACCCCCTGCGCCTGAACGGCGGCCGGAAGTTTGCGCAGCGCGCTCTGCAGCTGGTTCTGCACCTGCTGACGCGCCTCATCGGGATCGGTACCGGCGAGAAAGGTCAGCGTAATCTGCACCTGGCCGGTATTGCTGCTGTTGGAGGACATATACATCAGGTTATCGATGCCGGTCATATTCTGTTCGATAACCTGCGTAACGGTATTCTCCAGCGTCTGGGCAGAGGCGCCGGGATAATTGGCCGTGATGCGGACATTGGGCGGAGCAAGATCCGGATACTGTTCAACCGGAAGCGAGGTGATAGCCAGCGTGCCGCACAGACAGAGTAAAATCGCCAGAACCCAGGCAAATACCGGGCGGTCGATAAAAAAGTCCGACATAACTCTGTTACTCCTCAGCGGCAGCTTGTCATTATTATATGAGCAGCGCACGGCTGGCGCGCTGGCAGGCGAGGCGGGCACACTCTGCAGGCGCCTGCCCGCTTTACTTTACGCGGTGTAAATCAGAGAAACGTGGAGTAATTATGGAAGAAATGTAAATGTTGCGCGGCCGGACGGCTCAACCGGTGCCGTACTGCTTTACCTTTCCCGGCAATACAGACATTAATCTGGCTAAACATTAAACAGATTTACCGACCGCCTGGCCTGGTTTGCACAGGCTTGCCAATACTTCTCCTGTCACCCGCTATTTTCTGCCACTCAGGAGATCCTTATGAAACGAGCTACTACCCTCTTTGGTGCGGCCCTGCTTGCCACCGCAAGTTTTTCCACGCTGGCTGCTACGCCGCTGAGCGAGGCGGATGCCCAAAACATGCAGCCTGCAGGCACCATATCGGTCAGCGGCGTGCGCGGCACGCTGGATGACGCCACCCGCCAGCTGTCGCAAAAAGCGGAAGAGATGGGCGCCACACACTTTCGCGTCATTGGCGCGCAGAATCCTGGCGACTCCAGCCTCTGGAACGGCAGCGCTGAAATCTATCGCTGATGCGTTACCCGGGAGCTGCGCAACCGGGCATTTCCCGGCCCGATTTTCTGCTTTTCTGACGCCATCCTGACCGGTCACGCTGCTGACCGGTTTTTTTTGTGCGTCACGACCGATTCTTACAAATCAGATCGTGCGTCCAGCCAGTATATTTTGCTTCGTTCATGCAGAACGGGTAGGATTCATCGCCGTAATTTCCCGGGTCGCCACGCGCATCGTTCCACTGCTCAGGCACCGGTTTTTTACTCCATTTCGCACCGCAGGCGCAAACGATTGGTCAGCCGGTGATTGATGGTCAGGACAAACAGGAAAGCTATGAAACATACTAAAAAAACGCCCGACGAACAGCGTGCTGCGAGAAGGCGCTGGCTGAACTCTCACGATACCGGTTACCACAAAGCGATGGGTAACCGACAGGTACAAATGATCGCCATCGGCGGTGCTATCGGCACCGGTCTGTTCCTCGGCGCAGGCGCACGCCTGCAGCTGGCAGGTCCGGCGCTGGCACTGGTCTATCTGGTGTGCGGCATCTTCTCTTTCTTTATTCTCCGTGCGCTGGGCGAGCTGGTACTGCATCGCCCCTCAAGCGGCAGCTTTGTCTCCTATGCGCGTGAATTCCTCGGGGAAAAAGCGTCTTATGTAGCGGGCTGGATGTATTTCGTTAACTGGGCGATGACCGGGATTGTCGATATCACCGCCGTGGCGCTTTATATGCATTACTGGGGCGCGTTTGGCGACGTACCGCAGTGGGTATTTGCGCTCGGCGCGCTGGCCATTGTCGGCACCATGAACATGATTGGCGTTAAGTGGTTCGCCGAAATGGAGTTCTGGTTTGCGCTGGTGAAAGTACTGGCAATTGTGATCTTCCTGATTGTTGGCGTGGTGTTTCTCGGTACCGGCAAACCGCTCGACGGCAACGCGACCGGCTTCCATCTGATCACCGATAACGGCGGTCTCTTCCCGCATGGCCTGATGGCCGCGCTGGTGCTGGTGCAGGGAGTGGTATTTGCCTTTGCCTCGATTGAGCTGGTAGGAACCGCGGCCGGCGAGTGCAAAGATCCTAAAACCATGCTGCCGAAAGCGATCAACAGCGTGATCTGGCGTATTGGCCTGTTTTATGTGGGTTCCGTGGTGCTGCTGGTGCTGCTGCTGCCGTGGAATGCCTACCAGGCGGGACAGAGTCCGTTTGTGACCTTCTTCTCGAAGCTGGGCGTTCCCTATGTCGGCAGTATTATGAACATTGTGGTACTGAGCGCGGCGCTCTCCAGCCTTAACTCCGGTCTCTATTCAACCGGCCGTATTCTGCGATCCATGTCGATGGGCGGCTCAGCGCCGCAGTTTATGTCGAAGATGAGCAAGCAGCAGGTTCCGTATGCCGGTATCCTGGTCACGGTTGCGGTTTACATCGTTGGCGTGGTGCTGAACTACTACGTGCCGTCGCAGGTGTTTGAGATTGTCCTGAACGTTGCCTCGCTGGGGATCATCTCTTCCTGGGGCTTTATCGTGGTCTGCCAGATGCGTCTGCGCAAAGCGATCAAAGAGGGCAAGGCTGAGGATGTCAGCTTTAAGCTGCCGTGGGCGCCGTTCACCTCCTGGCTGACGCTGCTGTTCCTGCTGAGCGTGCTGGTGCTGATGGCGTTTGACTACCCTAACGGCACCTATACCATCGCTTCCATTCCTCTGATCGCTGTACTGCTGGTGCTTGGCTGGTTTGGCGTACGCAAGCGCGTCCAGGCAGAGGCGATGAAAGAGCATGAGGTGCACGCGGATGAGAGCAGCGATGCGTCACCGCAGCTGGCGGACGAAAGCGGACGCTAAACCTTTCTCTGTAGCGTAACGGGAGCCTGGCTCCCGTTTTTTTTACCCGCCGCTGCGCAGGTAATTCAGATAGTTTTCCCCGCCGCTGCCGCCTATCATTTCAGCCTCTCTCAGCAAAGCAGCGGAGCGCTCATGGCATTCACTATCAACGTCATTAAAAATAAAATCCTGTCTGAAAACTGGTTTGTGCTGCGCAATTACACCTACGAGCTGACGCGCAGCAATGGCGAGGTGGTGCGGCACAAACGTGAAGTCTACGATCGCGGTAACGGCGCAACCATCCTGCTCTACAATCGTGAAAAAAACAGCGTGGTGCTGACCCGGCAGTTTCGCATCGCCACTTACGTTAACGGCAACGAAAGCGGTGAGCTGATTGAAGCCTGCGCCGGGCTGCTGGACGACGACACGCCCGAAGATTGCATCCGTAAAGAGGCGATTGAGGAGACGGGCTATCAGGTGGGGAAGGTTGAGAAACTCTTTGCTGCCTACATGTCACCCGGCGGCGTTACGGAACTGATCCACTTCTTTGCTGCAGAATATAGTGAAGCGATGCGTGCCAGCAGCGGCGGTGGCGTTGAAGATGAAGCGATAACCGTGCTGGAGCTGTCGTTCCCGCAGGCGCTGGCGAGGGTAAAAGATGGGCGCATCTGTGACGGTAAAACCATTATGCTGCTGCAGCATGCGCAGCTTGCCGGATGGCTGAAGCCGTAATCAGGGCGCAGTGATGCGCCCCCGCGGCGGGCCTGCATGGCTGAATATCTGTGCCTGAAGCTCAGTTACGCCACCGCGTTCTCTATCTCCCCGACCACGCACTCCGGATGCGCCTGCAGTCGTGCCAGCGCCTCGGCATAGGAGGGCATTGAGTCGGCTGCGCCAGCGCGCTCAACGCAGAGCGAGGCAAACGCTGCGGCAAACCGCGCCGCCTGCGGCAGATCGTCGCCTGAGGCGAGACGCGCGGCAAGCGCACCGTTAAATGCGTCACCCGCGCCGGTGGTATCGCGCGGCTGCGCCGGAAAGAGCGGAATACGCTGCTGCCGGTCAGGCGTGGAGAGCAGGGCTCCCGCCATGCCCAGCGTAATAATGACCTGGCGCGCGCCTTTGCGGTGCAGCACGTCGGCGGCACGGCGCGCGCTGGCGAAATCGGTTACCGTTACGCCGCTGAGCTGGGTCGCTTCGGTGCTGTTCGGCGTCAGCAGATCGACCTTTGCCAGCAGCGCATCGCCAATCTTCTGCCACGGTGCCGGGTTAAGGATGACAAAGGTGCCGCTGGCGCGGGCGTTGTCGATCATACGCTGGATAGCGCTGAGATTATTCTCCAGCTGCACCAGCAGAATGTCGGCTGCGGCGACCGTAGGCTGGCAGCGCGTCACCTCGGCTGCGGTCACGGTGGTATTAGCGCCCGGATAGACTGAAATCATATTCTCCGCGTCGTCGCCCGCGACGTAAATCAGCGCATTGCCGGTTGGCTTCTCTTTACAGGTAAACAGCGTAATGGCATCGAACCCGGTTTTTTCCAGATGACGGCGGGCAAACAGGCCAAAATCGTCATTGCCTACTTTGCCGATGTAGTGCACCCGCGCACCTGCGCGCAGCGCCGCCGTGGCCTGATTAGCCCCTTTGCCGCCTGCGCCCATCATACTGTGATGCGCCGTCAGCGACTCACCCGGCAGCGGAAAGCGGCGCATCACCGCCACGATGTCGAGATTAAAGGAACCAAATACACACACTTTTCCTTTCATCATACGCTCCTGAACAGGCGTTCGGCGGCCAGACAGGCACCGCGGCAGCCCGTGTAGTCGGTTGAGTGGCTGAAGATAATCTTCAGATTTTCACGGGTAACCGGCGGCCGCAGATGCTGCTGGATCTGGCTGCGCAGCTGCGCCAGCGGAAAATCAGCCATCGCCAGTACGCCGCCCCCGAGGATCAGGTACTCCGGATCGAGAATATTCATTTCGGTCGCGATAAGTTCAGCCAGCCGCCGGACAAACGCCTGCAGTTCCGGCTGTTCGCCGTGGCGGGTAAACAGCGCCGGCATCGGCGTATCGGCGGCGTTTTGTGCGGCCCAGCGGCTCAGCCAGTGGCCCGACGTCAGCGTTTCTGCACAGCCGTGGTTACCGCACGGGCAGGGCAGGGTGTTGCCCGCCACCGGAATATGCCCCAGCTCGCCGGCACCACCATGCTCGCCGTGATAAAAGCCACCGTTGAGCCACAGGCTGTTGCCCATGCCAGTGCCGGGATAGAGACCCACGGCGTTGTCCGGCAGCTGCTCCAGCTGCAGCAGATCCCACAGCATCAGATGGTTCACATCTTTGTCCATCGCCACCGGCACGCCAAGCAGCGCGGTGAGGCGCGACGCGACCGGCTGGCCATCCAGCGCCTGAATAAAGGGCAGCGAAATCACCAGCTGCCGGTCGCGGCTGAGAATACCCGGCAGACCCAGCATAATGCCGCTTACCGGCTGCTGCTCCAGCGTGTCGCGGATGAGCTGAGCAAGCGCCAGCAGCGCGTCGGGCTGCTGCGCCCAGCTGGCGGTGGCGACTTTGCGAAAGCTGCTCCAGACGCCATCCTCTTCCATCAGCTGCAGCCGCGTACCGGTGCCGCCGATGTCGATACCGAGCCAGCGTGGTTTCATGCGGACACCTGCGTCAGCCCCTGGGCTTCATCAATGCTGTCGCGCATCATCTCCCACGCGGTCGCCAAATCATCATGAATATTGAACAGGCCGGATGTGCCGACAATCAGCACTTCTGCACCGGCCCCAATCAGCTGGTTATAGGTGCGGGTGTTGCAGGAGCCGTCGATCTCAACCAGATAATGATAACCGTGCTGCTGTTTAAGCGTTTTCAGCTCGCGCACTTTCTCCACCATCTCCGGAATAAAGGGCTGACCGGCGTAGCCAGGGTCCACCGTCATCACGGTGATTTTATCCAGCAGGTGAATATAGTGCTGGATAAAGGAGACCGGCGTGGCGGGATTCAGCACAACACCCACTTTTTTACCAAAGCTGCGGATCAGATTGATCACGCGGAAGGCGTCGCGGTTAATAGTTTCTGCATGCGGGCAGATGTAGTCAGCCCCCGCTCTGGCGACCGCCTCGATAAAGTCGGTCGGCTCTTCCACCATCAGATGCACATCAATGGCCACGCGGGTATAGGGCCGGATCTGTTCAATAAAGAAAGGGGAGAGCGTGATGTTTTTAACGTAGTGACCATCCATGATATCCACGTGAAGAAAGTCAGCGCGCGAATCGAGAACCTGCAGCTGGTGCTTGATCTCCATCAGGTTCATACACATCAGTGACGGGGAGATTTGAATACGCATCATACTTCCTTCTTTTCAGTCAGAGGATTAAGCACCGCGGCCAGCTTGCTGAGCTTTACCGCACGGTGTTCGTTGAGTCGGGTTTTGAGTTGTTTAAAGGCGAGTACCACAATCAGCACCGCACCCCACATCGCCAGACTGACGTGCTGGCTGATATTCATCAGGTTGAAGCCGGTTGAGAGCACCTGCAGCGCAATCAGCGCCAGCACGACGCCGGTGACGCGACCAAAGCCGCCGTTGGGATCGGTGCCGCCGAGGATAATCGCCAGTACCGTCAGCAGCAGGTAGGCGTCGCCGTAGCCCATGCGCGCGGAGTTAAAGCGCGCCATCATAATCAGGCCCGCGAGCACGCAGAGCAGGCTGGAGATCACGTAAACCAGCATCACCATGCGGTGGGTGTTAATGCCGCTAAACCAGGTTGCGTTGATGTTGCTGCCGCCCATATAGATACATTTGCCGGCCCGGGTTTTACCGAGAAACAGCGCCAGCAGCGCGGCGGCGATGAGGAACACCCAGAGCGGCAGCGGCATCCCCAGCAGCGTATCAGCGCCCAGCGCCTGCACCACCGGCGGCATGCCGCTGACGGCTGCGCCTTTGGTCAGCCAGATACCGATCCCGTTCAGCGTCATCATCGTAGCCAGCGTCACCAGAATCGGATGCGCGCCGATGCGCGTGACCATCAGGCCGGTGATGACGCCGATGGCGGCGGCAATCAGCATGGCGCCGATAATGGCGATAACCAGCCACAGCAGCTGCAGCGCCATCCCGGCACCGGCAGGCAGGGCGCTCATCAGCGTCCAGGCGATAAACAGCGCGGTCAGGTTGGCGGTGGCAATAATGGCGAGATTCAGGCCGCCGCTGAGAATGGCGATAAACATCGCCAGAGTCAGTAATCCCAGTTCCGGCAGCTGAAACGCCATGCTCATAAAGGTGGAGTCGGTCAGGAAGCGACCCGGCAGCATCAGCGTAAAGGTCGCCAGCGCCAGCGCGATCAGCAGCATCAGACCAAGGTTGGTGCCGTCAGGGCGCAGTGCAGTCAGTGATTTCATCATCAATGCCCTCAGTCACACGAAACTGACATCAGTTTCTTTGCGTTTTTTGTAGTGCGTTACGGCGATCGCAATCATGATGACGCCGCCTACCACGATGTTCATGAAGTAGTTCGACACGCCTACCAGGTTAAGACCGTTCTTCAGGATGGCGATCAGAAAGACCCCCATTAGCGTGCCGCTGACCGTGCCTTTACCGCCCATCAGACTGGCGCCGCCCAGCACCGTTGCCGCCAGCACATCAAGCTCGCCGCCGACCAGTGCATTAGGCACCACTTCGCCCATGCGATAGACCTGTACCAGGCCGCCAACCGCCGCCATTGCGCCCAGCCAGCCGTAGGCAAAAACGTGGATCAGGCCGACGCGGATGCCGATACGTCGCGCAGACTCTGCGTCGCCACCCACCGCATAAAGCTGGCGCCCGAGGTTGGTTTTGTTCAGCAGCAGTGCCGTCGCCGCTGCAATGATCAGCATGGTGGCCAGCGGTAAACCGACCTGAAAGCTCTCGCCCTGCCAGCTGAACGGCAGCACGTTACGCAGGGTGATCCACCACTCCGGCAGCGAATAGAGGCTGCGGCCGCCGGTCACCCACATCAGCAGGCCGAACAGCAGCGACTGCATGCTGATAGTGATGATGATGGAGACCACCCGCAGCGTGGTGATCAGCAGCGCATTGATCACGCCAAACAGCGTGCCGCACACGATCGCCAGCACAATGCTGAGCAGCGCGTTATCAAACTGAAACTGCACAAACAGGGACGCAAGCAGGTACTGCACCACTGAGGCAACGGCGGCAAAAGAGATATCGATCCCGCCGGTCACCAGCACTACAAACAGGCCCAGCGCAAAGATGCCGGTGACCGCGTAGCTCTCCGCCAGATCCAGCAGGTTCTGTACGGTAAGAAACTGATCGCTGGTCACAGAGAAAAACAGAATGAACGCCAGCAGCACCCAGGCGAGCCAGCCCTGGCTGGAGTGCGGACGTAAACGGGAAAAATCAGGCATTGATCACCTCCGCCAGCTGCTGCTGCTCGACGCTATCGGGTTGATATTCGGCATGAATGGTGCCATCGCGGAAGTGCAGGATACGGTCGCAGTTGTACCAGACCTCCGGCACCTCATCAGAGATCAGGATGATCGACAGGCCCTCTTTCGCCAGCTCATGGATCAGCTGATAGATGCTGGCTTTGGCACCGACGTCCACGCCAACGGTAGGCGAGTCGAGGATCAGAATACGCGGCTGCGTCAGAACCCACTTTGCCAGCACAATTTTTTGCTGATTACCGCCGGAGAGGGTAGATATGGCGAGATTCGGGTCGGCGACGCGCACGCCGAGCTGCTGGATCCACTGCAGGATCAGTTTGTTTTTACGGTACTCATCGATCAGGTGAAAGCGGTTCTGCAGTTTGTCGAGGATCGGCAGCACCATGTTGTCGGCCACCGACTGCTGCTGCACCAGCCCCAGCGTCAGGCGATCTTCTGACACATAGCCAATGCCGGCTTTGATCGCATCTTCATGACCGCGAAAGCGGACCGGTTTGCTGTCGAGCCAGATTTTGCCGCTGTCGGGACGCGTCATGCCAAACAGCGACAGCGCCAGCTCGGTACGTCCGGAGCCAAGCAGACCGCACAGCCCCAGTACTTCGCCCTCATAAAGTTTAAAGCTGACGTCACGGTACTGACCGGCACGGGTAAGATTATCTATCTCCAGGATCACGCGCTCGCTATTACGCGTCGGCGCTTTCAGCTGGTAGTCGAGCTTCAGGCCGGTCATCAGCTCGGTCAGATGATGCGGCGTCATCTCCCGGGCGGGCCAGCAGCCCATTTTGCGGCCGTCGCGGATCACCGTGACGCGGTCGGAGATCTCCAGCACCTCATCAAGCCGGTGGCTGACAAAGACCACGCAGATATTTTTATCTTTCAGATAGCGCACGGTGCGCAGCAGCTGATTGACCTCGGTACGGGTCAGCGAGGCGGTTGGCTCATCCATGATCACCAGGCGCGCATCGGCGACCAGCGCGCGGCAGATCGCGACCTGCTGGCGCTGGGCAATCGAAAGCGCCGCGACTTTCGCATCCAGATCGAGGTCAAATTTCAGCTCGGTTATAATGCTGCGGGCGCTTTCACGCAGGCGCGCGCTGCGGTGCCAGCGCAGCAGACCATTGAGGTTATGCTCAAACGCAATATTCTCCGCCACGCTCAGGTTGGGGAACAGCGAGAGGTCCTGATAGATGACCTGAATACCGAAATCACGCGCCTGTTGCGTGGTCAGGCGCGGCAGTGCCGGGCCATCGCCCAGCGTAATATGGCTGCCGCTGTCCGGGGCGTGCACCCCGGAAATGACTTTGATCAGGGTGCTCTTGCCACAGCCGTTGGTGCCAGCGAGACAGTGCACTTCGCCTGCCAGCAAGGTCAGGGAGATATCGCTCAGCGCGCGGTTGCCACCAAATGTTTTCGACAGATTCTCGAGCGCAATTAGCGTCTGTGGAATGACCTCTTGCATATCAGAGCCCCATTTTTACCAGTTTTGGCAGGTTGTCTTTATCCAGACTCTCTGTGTTGTTGCCGAGAATGGTATGCGTCGCTTCATCCACTTTGACTTTGCCCAGTCCTTCAATCGTCATACCGTCGGTGATCGGCTCTTTCTTCTGCATCATGTCGGCGATACGCACAAAGACTTCACCTGCGGTTTCCGGATTCCAGATGTAGCCGCCTTTGATGGCGTTACGCTGCACCAGCGAGGCGCCCTGACCCGGACTGAAGGAGCCAATGACGCAAACCTGGTCAATTTTTTTGCGGTTCATGACGGCGCGCCCGGCACCAATCGGCCCCTGTGAACCAAACGCCATAATGCCTTTCAGATCGGGATATTTAGACATCAGCTCGTTGGTGGTACGGATGGAGTCATCCAGCGATTCGCCGACGCCAAATTTGTCGGTGACCAGCTGCATGTTGGGATAGTGCTCTTTCTGATAATTGAGCGCGGCATCGGTCCACTGCTGATGCAGCGGTACGGTGAGGCTGCCCACGTACATGGCGTATTTGCCCTCGTCGTGCATGCACTTCGCCAGCGCTTTCATGTGATTGATTCCGTGGGTTGCAGCGTCAACCAACTCAAAATCCCAGTTGGCACCCTGCTGGCCGGGTGACTCATGCGTAATCACTTCGATACCGGCGTCCCGCGCCCGTTTCAGTACCGGCTCCAGCACTTTCGGATCGTTGGGTACCACGCCGATGATGTCGACTTTCTGCGCAATCAAATCTTCAATGGCGCGCACCTGCAGCGCCGGATCGGCTGCGGTAGGGCCGACCATCCATGCATCAATGCCGCGCTTCGCCGCCTCGCTTTTAATGCCCGCTTCCATGGCGTTAAACCAGGGAATACCCCCGATTTTAACGACGATACCCATGCGTAATTTATCAGCGGCCTGCGCGCCGGTGGCGGCAAACAGGGCAAGCAGAGAACAGGCGATAAGATGTTTTTTCATACAGACTCCTGGTTAATTTTTAATTAGCTGCATGGACTGATGACGCTGAGAACAGACAATGACGTTAACGCCATTCCACGCCAGTTCCTGCTCCAGCTCTTTATCTTTTAATTGGTCAGTTATCAGAAAATCGACATCACGGTAGTGACAAACACGGGCAAAAGAGGGGCGCATAAATTTACTGCCATCCAGTAACAGATGTTTTCTTTCAGCGGCCAGTAACATTTGTTGTTTTAAATGCGCGTTATTCTCATTGCCTTCACGTAAATATCCGTCATTACCTAAACTGCTACAGGAAAAAAAGATCTTATTAATCTGAAATTCACGCAGCGGCTGCTCAGCCACCACGCCGTGAAAATCCTCATCGCGGTCAGAATATTCTCCGCCGAGGCAGATAGTGCGAATGCTGCCGCGCGCCGCCAGCGTCTGCACGATGCGTAGCGAATTGGTTAGCACGGTTAACTCGATATCGGGCAACTGCCGCGCCAGATACCAGCAGGTGGTACTGCTATCGAGCAAAATACAGTCACCCGGCGTGATAAAATCGAGCGCGCGCTTGGCAATGCTCATTTTTGCATCGACATGCTCATTAATACGCTGCCGAAAAGATAATTCGTTTTCTCTGACAGCTCTGTTATTTCCCTGAATGCTGGCGTTCTGTTTTTTTACCGGAACAGCACCACCATGACTGCGCTGTAATAATCCTCTTTTTTCCAGCTGGCTTAAATCACGCCGTATGGTTTCCTGCGAAACCTGGCATAGCGTGACCAGCTCTGAGACAATTACGCGGCCATTTATATTAAGTTCGTTAATAATTCTTTGCTGTCTCTCAATCGGCAACATACTTATCCTCCGATGGCTATAAATTACTGGAAGCGGGCACGGGAAAATGTGGACTGGGCAGGAGTCCACGGTGGTAAAAAAAGAGGCCCGTTATTGAGTGATATAAGTTCAGTTATTAATGTAATGCTTAAAGCTTATTTGCACGTAATGTTGATGTGGCTCACATAATTAACCCCTGAAGCGTCACTGTTAAAACAGATCCGATCGCCAGCTTATTAATCCATAGCTACCATAGCATGACTGTTTATGACCGTTTATGCGGGATTGACCGTTTCAAACTGCGCCCTGATAGTCAGGGGAATCTGATTGAGCCGCCGTCAGGCGCAGTGGATGATGGGACCGCAGCGTACAACCTGTCCGTACGATGATGAATCGCTGATTTAATAAGCAGTTAATTCTGCTTTTCAGGCCGCTTCACACTTCCAGCCTGCTGATAACGCACGCAGTGCGCTATGATTTTCTTTCCAGAAATTCGGGGACCGGGTTGTTAATGTCGTATTGGATAAAGTCACTGCTCTTGAGCTCTCTGGCAGCCAGCGCCAGCGTGCAGGCTGAACCTCTGCAGAAGTCTTTTTCTGACTGGCAGCTCACCTGTAACAATGCGGCTTTTTGCGTGGCGCGCAGCTTTCCCGGCGACAATGGTCTGGTGATGACGCTGTCGCGCCACGCCGGCGTCGACGATCGTCCGCTGCTGCGTATCGACTACGGCAGCGCCTATACCGGCGCGCTGCCGGGTGGCCCGCTGAAAGATAATCTGCTGCTGGATCAGCGTCGCCTGAAGCCCGACCTTAAACACTGGACGGTTGAGCCGCACCATCTTGCTACCAGCAACGCTATCGCGATTGATGAGTTTCTGGGACAGACGCTGGACGCGAGCACACTGCAGCTGACGTACCAGGCCAAAGCGGTGGTTCCGCTGCGTGGCCTGAAAGCTGCGCTGCTGCTGATGGATGATGTGCAGGGGCGCGTAAACGGGACCAGCGCATGGGTCAGGCGTGGGGCGCAGTGGGATCTCCCGCCACCGCCGTCGCTGCCATCGCTGCCGTCATCAGCACCGCCGCCCGCGCCGCTGACGCAGGAGGAGACCAGCGGATTGATCGACTATGGAACCTGGCGCATCACCACCGATAGCTGCTCACTGGATCCGCTGCGGCGCGAGGTGAGCGTTGCGCCGCTGACCGACAGCAAAGCGCTGCTGCTGGTCAGCTGTGAAACCGGTGCCTACAACGTTATCGATCTGGCGTTTGAAGTGACGCGCAGCCAGCCCTACGTATCACGCGGGCTGACGCTGAATCTGCCTTTTGTTCCCCCGACGCGCAGCGACACGCAGCTGGAGCTGGTAAACGCAGAGTTTGATGCCAGTAATGGCCTGCTCTATACCTTCAGTAAAAATCGCGGGCTGGGTGATTGCGGTACGGCAACACGCTGGCAGTTTGATGGCAGCGCGTTTGTTCTGGCGGAATATGCGGAAGAGCAGATCTGCGACGCCTGGCACAGCAGCGACGACTGGCCCACGCTGTGGGTAAGCCAGCCGGCGCGCTGAGCGACTTTCCGGGTGTCAGGGGATCGCGCCGATCATCATCGGCGAACCCGTCTTATTGCCCGCCAGCTCTGTCAGCAGATTATTCACGCCGTCGCTCATGGGCGTAAAGCGGCTGAGCGGTGAGCGGGTGACGACCACAAACACGCCAAGGTTATGCTGCGGAATCATCGCCATATAAGTAATGAAGCCGCCGGCACCGCCGGTTTTCTGAATGATACCGGGCCGGCCCGCTTTGGGGGCCATATAGACCCAGCCCATACCCAGCGCATCGGCACGTCCGGGTACATCCATCCCTTCAACTTTAGTCAGCTGATCGCGCCGGTAGATCAGCGTCTGCAGGCGATCGATCTGCGGCGTGCGGTGGCTTACCGCTGAGTCGAGGAACTGCTGCATCCAGCGCGCCATATCATCAGGGGTAGAGTAGACGCCGCCGCTGCCGATCGCCGCCAGAGTATTATTACAGGGGCTGGCCCCTTTTTCCGGCACCATCAGGCGCTGGCACTGGTCCGGTGAGGGTGTAAAGGTGGTGTCCTTCATCCCCAGCGGGCGCGTGACTAACCGCTGCAGCAGCGCCGGATAGGGCGTGCCGCCCGCTTTCGCCAGCGCGTCAGCCAGCAGGTCAAACCCGAGGTTGGAGTAGGCCGCCTGAGTGCCGGGCGCGGCTTTCAGCGTGGCGTTGCCCAGCCACTGCCAGCGATCGCTTTTGGTTGGCCAGACAAACACCGGACGGTGCGGTTTACCGCCGGGCTGTTCGCGCGGCAGCGAGCCGGTGTGGGTGGCGAGGTTGATCAGGCGGATCGTCTGGCCGTTATAGGCCGGAACGCGCGCCCCCGGCGGGGCGTAGCGGCTGAGCGGGTCATCCAGGCGGATCTGCCCACGCTCGGCCATTTTCACCATCACTTCGCTGGTCATCAGCTTGCTGAGTGACGCGATGCGGATAACGGAATCCTGCTGCGGCCGGACATTATTACCGGGACGGGTTTCACCAAAGCTGGTAAAGACGCGCTGATTGCCGTCGATGGCGACCAGCGCCATGCCGGTTGCGCCGCTGGCGTAAAAAATATGTTCGGCATAGCGATCAACAATCTGCGATGCCAGCAAAGGATTAGGTGAGACCTGTGCCATACCGCTGACAGGCAGCACGGAGACCATCAGGGCCAGTAAAAATGAAGTCGGTTTTTTCAACGGGAGTGCGTCCGCTATCAGAATCGGAAGAAAACCTATAGTAATCAGTTTGCGCAGAGCGGGAAGGGGAAAACGCGATTTTTTTTGTATAGAAAGTGCTAAAAAAAACGGCCCTCACCGTTATCGGGTGAGGGCCGCGGGGCTTATGCCGGTTTCAGCAGCGATTCCGCCTGGCTTACCACGTTTTCAACGGTAAAGCCGAAGGCCGGGAACAGCTTGCCGGCCGGCGCGGATTCACCAAAGGTGGTCATGCCGACGATTTTGCCGTCGATACCGACATATTTGTACCAGTAGTCGGCGATACCTGCCTCAACCGCAACGCGGGCGCGTACGGTAGTAGGCAGTACAGATTCGCGGTAGGCGCTATCCTGCTTGTCGAACACATCGGTGCTGGGCAGTGACACGACCCGGACCTTGTGGCCATCCGCGCTGAGTTTCGCTTCCGCTCCCAGCGTGATCTCCACTTCTGAACCGGTGGCGATCAGAATCACATCCGGCGTGCCGTCGCAATCCTTCAGGATATAGCCGCCGCGCGCGATGTTTTCGACCTGCGCCTGGCTGCGCTCGGGCTGCAGCAGGTTCTGACGGGAGAGGATCAGCGCGGTCGGGCCGTGATGACGCTCCACGGCTGCTTTCCATGCCACCGCGGTTTCGACCTGATCGCACGGACGCCAGGTGCTGAAGTTAGGCGTCAGACGCAGGCTCGCCAGCTGCTCGACCGGCTGATGCGTCGGACCATCTTCGCCCAGACCGATAGAGTCATGGGTGTAGACCATGATCTGGCGCGCTTTCATCAGCGCAGCCATACGGGCGGCGTTACGCGCGTACTCAACAAACATCAGGAAGGTTGCGGTGTAAGGAACAAAGCCGCCATGATGCGCGATGCCGTTTGCAATCGCGGTCATCCCGAACTCACGCACGCCGTAGTGAATATAGTTCCCGGCCGCATCCTCTTTGATCGATTTTGAACCTGACCAGATGGTGAGGTTACTCGGTGCCAGGTCAGCCGATCCGCCCAGGAATTCCGGCAGCAGTTTGCCAAAGGCTTCCAGTGTATTCTGTGACGCCTTGCGGCTGGCGATTTTCTGCGGATTCGCCTGCAGGTCGCGGATAAAGTCAGCGGTTTGGCTTTCCCACTCCGCCGGCATTTCGCCGTTAAGACGACGGCTAAACTCCTGCGCCAGCTGCGGATGCGCCTGCTGGTAAGCGGCAAACTTCTCATCCCAGGCTTTTTCGTGCGCGGAACCCGCTTCTTTTGCATCCCACTGCTGGTAGATATCCTGCGGGATTTCAAACGGCGCGTAGTTCCAGCCGAGCTGCTTACGCGTCAGCGCAATCTCTTCGTCGCCCAGCGCCGCACCATGTGACTCCTCTTTGCCCGCCTTGTTTGGCGAACCAAAGCCGATAGTAGTGCGGCAGATAATCAGCGACGGCTTATCGGTGACGCTCTGCGCCTCTTTAATCGCGGCGGCCACGGCGTCGGCGTCGTGACCATCAATGCCTTCAGCGCTGCCGATCACGTGCCAGTTATAGGACTCAAAGCGTTTGTGCGTATCATCGGTAAACCAGCCTTCGGTTTCACCATCGATAGAAATGCCGTTGTGATCGTAAAAGCCGATCAGCTTGCCGAGGCCCAGCGTACCCGCCAGCGAACAGACTTCGTGTGAGATGCCTTCCATCAGGCAGCCGTCACCCATGAACACATAGGTGAAGTGGTCGACAATATCGTGTCCTGGCTGGTTGAACTGCGCGGCCAGCGTACGCTCAGCAATCGCCAGACCCACCGCATTCGCCAGACCCTGGCCGAGCGGGCCGGTGGTGGTTTCGACGCCTGGCGTATAGCCAATTTCCGGATGTCCCGGCGTTTTTGAATGCAGCTGACGGAAGTTTTTCAGCTCTTCCATTGGCAGATCGTAACCGCTGAGATGCAGCAGGCTATAGAGCAGCATTGAGCCGTGGCCGTTAGAAAGGATAAAGCGATCACGATCGGCCCAGGCCGGGTTAGTGGGGTTATGTTTCAGGAAGTCGCGCCATAACACTTCCGCGATATCGGCCATGCCCATCGGCATACCTGGGTGACCGGAATTTGCTTTCTGTACCGCATCCATACTCAACGCGCGAATCGCGTTAGCCAACTCTCTGCGTGAAGACATAGGGTTCTCCCTTGTAGTGAAGCATCAGCGGGTCCGCCTCGGCTCGCCCGCACTCAACGGTGGTGCAATCAGAGGCGTGCAGCCAGCACATCTTCCAGTTTCTGCTGGTCAACGGCGAACTGGCGGATACCTTCAGAGAGTTTTTCAACCGCCATCGGATCCTGGTTGTGCTCCCAGCGGAACTCCGCTTCTGACAGCGAGGCTGGCTGATGGAAACCTTCGGTAGAAGGCTCCAGCTTGCGCTCAACCGGCGCGTCGCTGTTCGCCAGCTCTTCCAGCAGGTTAGGGGAGAGGGTCAGACGATCGCAGCCCGCCAGTGCCAGAATCTGCTCAACTTTGCGGAAGCTGGCGCCCATGATCACCGTGCTGTAGCGATGCTTTTTGTAGTAGTCATAGATGCGACGCACAGATTTCACGCCCGGATCTTCATCCACAACATAGGGGTCCATTGGCTTACGCGTGTTGTACCAGTCATAAATGCGGCCCACAAAAGGTGAGATCAGATAGACGCCCGCTTCTGCACAGGCGCGCGCCTGCGCAAAGGAGAACAGCAGCGTCAGGTTGCACTTAATGCCGTTTTTCTCCAGCTCTTCAGCCGCTTTGATCCCTTCCCAGGTTGAGGCGAGCTTGATAAGAATACGTGAGCGGTCGATACCGTGCTCTTCATACAGGCGTACCAGCTTTTCTGCTTTGGTCACGCACATACCGCGATCGAAAGAGAGGCGGGCGTCAACTTCAGTTGAAACGCGGCCCGGCACGCTTTTCAGGATTTCCATGCCGAGGTTGACAGCCACTTTGTCGCTGGCGTTGATAATCTGCGTTTCTTTGCTGCCACCCTGCTTTTTCGCATAGTCGATGGCGTCATCAATCAGGTGTTTATAAGCGTCAAGACCGGCAGCTTTCAGGATCAGAGAAGGGTTGGTAGTGGCATCTTCCGGATTATAATGACGAATGGATTCGATATCGCCACTGTCCGCCACCACGGTGGTGAACTGTTTTAGTGCGTCTAGCTGGTTCATCGCTTAACTCCTTGATTAGCAATATTGTGGGCAAAAGAATGCCGGGCAACCGTCGCCTTGTCTGCGCCCTTTGCTGGGGATAGTGGTTCCACACAGTGCTACAGACGCCCGCTGATTAAAATGCGTTTTCTCTGATTATGGCGTGGCGGAGAGAGAGGCGGCGTAATCGGTTCAGCCATGTTTTGCCATCTTCAAGCATAGCAGCTTGCGCCAGAGATGCAGGCGAGGCGGTAAGTTTGCCGTCAGCTGCGGCGGTAGCCTGTGCTCCGGCACGGCGATCGGGCAGAGGACGCCTGGCCGCGTCCTCTGTACTCCCCGATTTAGCGCCAGCTGCGTGCTGCTGCGCCGGGGCGCATGTTAAGCGCTGGTTCCGTTCGCCGTCAGCTGCGGCGGCAGCTTTTGCTCCGGCACGGCGACCGGGCAGAGGACGCCTGGCCGCGCCCTCTGCACTCCCCGGCCCTGCGCCAGCCCCGCCCGCCGCTGCGCGGTTCCCTCGCTCAAGCCCGCTTCCCCGGGACCGGCCGCCATTCGCTCCAGCTCACCGCGCCCTCCCGCCGACGTCCTGTCGGCTCATCCCGGAACCGTGCCCTCCCCCGACGGACCCGGATGGCGCTTCCCGCCGCTGCTGGTTTTTTCTCTTTTTCTTACGTTTTTTATGGCTGAAGGTTTCGTGAAGAAGCTTCAGACCACACCGCAACACTTTTTAAAAAAACAAAATGAAAAATTTACAGGCGGGGAGGAGGGGCGCTATCCGCAGCGCCGGGCGCAGA
>NZ_DKTK01000009.1:0-176947 GCF_002473195.1 Pantoea sp. UBA7232 | reverse complement strand
CCTTAGCCCGTCCGCGTGCGGAAATGCCGCTGAAACTGCCAGAAGCCTGGCGGGCGGAACCCCTCCGGTGCCGCGCGCTGCTTAGCGCCCAGCCCCGCGCTGCTCAGCGCCCAGCCCCGCGCTGCCCAGCGCACAACTCCCGCGCTGCTAAGCGCCACTCCCGCTAAGCCACTCCCGCACGGGGAGAAAATCCGTATAAAGCTGCGCTTCCGGTGAGCCGGGCTCGGGCTGATAGTCATATTCCCAGCGCACCAGCGGCGGCATCGACATCAGAATTGACTCGGTTCTGCCGCCAGTCTGCAGACCAAACAGCGTGCCGCGGTCCCACACCAGATTAAACTCAACGTAACGCCCGCGGCGGTAGAGCTGGAACTGGCGCTCGCGATCGCCCCACGGCAGTGCTTTACGGCGTGCAACAATCGGCAGATAGGCCTGCAGATAGCCGCGGCCGACCGCCTGCATAAAGTCAAAGCAGCGGTCAAAGTCTGGCGTGTTCAGATCGTCATAAAACAGACCGCCGATACCGCGCTGCTCATTGCGATGCTTCAGGTGGAAATAGTCATCACACCATTTTTTATAGCGCGGATAGACATCCTCGCCAAACGGCTCGCAAAGATTGGCTGCGGTCTGATGCCAGTGCATGGCATCCTCGGTAAAACCGTAGTAGGGCGTCAGATCAAACCCGCCGCCGAACCACCAGACCGGATCGGCACCGGGTTTTTCAGCGATGAAAAAGCGCACGTTAGCGTGGCTGGTCGGCACATAGGGGTTTTCCGGATGGACTACCAGTGAAACGCCCATCGCCTCAAAACTGCGTCCGGCAAGCTCCGGACGATGCGCGGTGGCTGAAGCGGGCATCTGGTCGCCATGCACATGGGAAAAGTTGACCCCGGCCTGCTCAAATACCGTGCTGTTACGCAGAACCCGGCTGCGTCCGCCACCGCCACCGGGACGCTGCCAGCTATCTTCGGCAAACGTTGCGCCGCCATCCGCTGCGGCCAGTTGATTGCAGATCTCATCCTGCAGCGTCAGCAAAAACGCCTTAACGCGTGAAATATCGGGATTGCTCATGCGTCACTCTCTCTGTAAATGTGCCGTAAGCTTACCACAGCCCGGGATCACGCCTGGCGACGATCGTATGCGGCAAAATAGTTAACAATTCCGCTGGCAATGGCGGTGGCGATCTTATGGCGAAAGGCGGTAGTGCCCAGCAGCTGCTCTTCATGCGGATTGGTAATAAACGAGGTTTCAACCAGCACGGAGGGAATAGAGGGCGACTTCAGCACGGCAAAGGCGGCCTGCTCGGTATGCTGACTGTGCAGATGATGCACCGGGCGGATCTGATCCAGGACGTGCTTGCCCAGCGTCAGGCTGTTGCGAATCGTATCGGTCTGCACCAGATCAAACAGAATCTCATTCAGATAGTGATCTTTCTGCTGTACGGCGCCGCCGCCTGCTTTATCTGCATCGTTTTCACGCTGCGACAGATAGCGTGCCATTGCGCTGCTGGCGCCGCGATTGGAGAGGGCAAATACCGAGGCGCCGTTGGCATCCGGGCTGGTAAAGCCGTCAGCGTGAACCGACATAAACAGGCTCGCGCCGTGCTGATGTGCAATCTCCACCCGCTGATAGAGAGGGATAAAGTGGTCACTGTCGCGCGTCAGTCGCACCTCAATATGCGGATGTGACTGCAGCAGCGTGCGCACGGTATTGGCAATCTCCAGAACAATATGCTTCTCCTCCGCGCCTTCCTGTCCCACCGCGCCGGAGTCGATACCGCCATGACCGGGATCGATCATCACAATTCGCTTACCGCTGGCAGCAGGTTTTGGTGCGGCATGACGCGGCGCCGCTGTGATCTCTGCCCGCGTCTCCTTCGCCTGAATTGCGCGCGGCGAAAGCACTGCCAGCGCCAGTCCCGAAAGGATCAGCTGGCGGCGGTTAGTCAGGCGTGAAAGCAGTGAAATCTTTTTCATTTACAGGTCTCTGGCGGAGAAATAAGCCCAGTGTTATAACGTAACCGCCGCAGCACGGCGACCCCGCAACCATTTCAGCGTATTACTTTGTATTGCACGGTGCTAACCGGGATTTAGCCGCTTTTTTCTGCCATTGCGGAGCAGGAGGGTTGCGCCACGCAAAGAATGCGTGATAATCAGCGAATTATGCCGATCAGCAGGATACGTCGATGGAAATTCGCTCTTTCCGCCAGGAAGATTTTGATGAAGTAATCACGCTCTGGGAGCGTTGCGATCTGTTACGCCCGTGGAACGACCCGGAACTGGATATCGAACGCAAAATGAATCATGACCCGGAACTGTTTCTGGTCGCTGAAGTGGGCGGCGAAGTGGTCGGCACGCTGATGGGCGGCTACGACGGTCATCGCGGCTCAGCCTACTATCTGGCTGTGCATCCGGACTATCAGGGGCGCGGCTTTGCCAATGCGCTGATGAACCGGCTGGAGAAAAAGCTGATTGCCCGCGGCTGCCCGAAAATTCATCTCATGGTGCGGGAAGAGAACGATCAGGTCGTGGCATTTTATGAAAAGCTCGACTATGAACCCGTGGAGGCGCTGCTGCTGGGCAAGCGGCTGATTGAAGATCGCGAATATTGATTGATCCGGCCGGCTAAACTTTTTGCCATCGCGTGACTCCAAGAGGCACGCAATAAAGTTGAAACCATGGAGTTAGCATGAAAGCTGTACGTTTTGCGGCGCTGGCGGCGGCGCTGGCCGTGTCAGGCTGCGCCACTACTGGCCAGGTACCGGCAGAGCATGAGAGCCACTGGTATAATCCACTGACTTACCACTGGGCCGCGCTCAACCCGCTAAGCTGGTTTGGCGGTTCTCTGCAGGTAACTGAGCAGGGTGTGGCGGGTCTCAATGGCAGCACCCTGATGAGTGAATCGGCTATTTCGCAGGCGCTGAATAATGATTACCAGCTGCGGCAGGGTATGCGCAGCGAACAGGGCGAGGTGGCTGAGTTCTGGCAGGCGCTGCAGGATGGCAAGGTGAAGCTGATCATCAGCGGTAAACCCGCCGTTGAACGGATCGAGGTGCTGGATGCGGCAGCGGAGAGCAGCAGCGGCAGTAAAATCGGTGACCGCTTCAGCGATACGTTCACTAAAGCCTTCAACAACTGCAAAATGGTCGCAGGCCTCGATGCGCACGACGTTGAGTGCCAGGCGCCGGGCAGTCAGCATATCTTCTATGTCTACAGCGGCAAATGGCACGGCCCGGCGGGTCTGATGCCTTCAGATGACACGCTGAAAAGCTGGACGATCAGTAAAATTATCTGGCAGCGCTAACCCTGCCGGGGGCCGCTTTCAGGCGGCCCGCACCCGCCTGCGTATATTTCTGAAAACCTGCTTTTCTCTGCCGATCGCTTATGCCTTTTTCGACTTTTAAATCCCCAAAAGATATATAAAACCGTTACTGCTTTCCGGGAAGTTATAAATACACTGACAGCATCTACTGGCCCAGGCTGGATTTCTATTTATCAGGGTGCTGCATGACACTTCCGGTTTTGAAAACATGGCTCAGCGGCGTGGCGCTGTCACTGTCGCTGGCAGCGGCGGCGCAGGCAACGGAGCTGCTGAACAGCTCGTATGATGTGTCACGCGAACTTTTTGTGGCACTCAACGCACCCTTTGAACAGCAGTGGGATGCGGCACACCCTGGCGATAAACTCACGATTAAGCAGTCTCACGCCGGCTCGTCCAAACAGGCGCTGGCTATCCTGCAGGGGCTGCGGGCAGATGTCGTTACCTACAACCAGGTCACTGATGTGCAGGTGCTGCATGATAAAGGCAACCTGATTGCCGCTGACTGGCAAAGTCGTCTGCCAAATAACAGCTCGCCCTTCTACTCCACCATGGCGTTTCTGGTGCGCAAAGGTAATCCAAAGCAGATCCATGACTGGGCCGATCTGGCGCGCGACAACGTAAAGCTGATTTTCCCGAATCCGAAAACCTCCGGCAACGGCCGCTATACCTATCTTGCCGCCTGGGGCGCAGCGGAAAAAGCTGACGGTCAGGATCGCGCAAAAACTGAAGCCTATATGCAGAAGTTTTTGAAGAACGTTGAGGTGTTTGATACCGGCGGGCGCGGCGCGACCACCACGTTTGCTGAACGCGGTCTGGGTGACGTCCTGATTAGCTTTGAGTCAGAAGTAAACAATATCCGCAATCAGTATGGCAAAGATGATTACGAAGTGATTGTGCCGCGCAACAACATCCTGGCGGAGTTCCCGGTTGCCTGGGTAGATAAGAATGTGGCGCATAACAACACCGCTGACGCAGCTAAAGCGTATCTGAACTATCTCTACACCCCAGCGGCTCAGGCGATTATCACCCGTTACTACTACCGCGTGAACAATCCACAGCTGATGGCAGAGCAGAAGGATCGCTTCCCGCAGACCACACTGTTTAACGTCAATGAGGCGTTTGGCGGCTGGGAGCAGGTAATGAAAACGCATTTCGTCAGCGGCGGTGAGCTGGATAAATTACTGGCAGCGGGGCGCGGCTGATGTTTGCTACAGCACAAAAACGCGTCCTGCCAGGTTTCGGCCTGAGCCTCGGCACCAGCCTGCTGTTTACCTGCCTGATTCTGCTGCTGCCTATCAGCGCGCTGCTGATGCAGCTGTCGCAGATGACGCTGGCGCAGTACTGGGCGGTGATCTCCAGCCCGCAGCTGGTAGCGGCTTATAAAGTAACGCTGCTGTCAGCCGGCGTCGCGTCGCTGTTCAACGCGGTGTTTGGCATGCTGATGGCGTGGATCCTGACCCGTTATCGTTTTCCGGGGCGTACGCTGCTGGATGGCCTGATGGATCTGCCGTTTGCCCTGCCCACAGCGGTAGCGGGGCTGACGCTGGCCGGACTCTTTTCCGTTAACGGCTGGTATGGTCAGTGGCTGGCGCATTTTGATATCAAAGTCTCTTATACCTGGATTGGTATCGCAGTAGCGATGGCCTTTACCAGCATTCCGTTTGTGGTGCGTACCGTTCAGCCGGTACTGGAAGAGCTGGGCCCGGAATATGAGGAAGCGGCGGAAACGCTGGGTGCCACGCCGTGGCAAAGCTTCCGGCGCGTGGTGCTGCCTGAGGTGGCTCCGGCGCTGCTGGCCGGAACGGCGCTCTCGTTTACCCGCAGCCTCGGGGAGTTTGGTGCGGTGATCTTTATCGCCGGCAACATCGCCTGGAAAACGGAAGTGACGTCACTGATGATTTTTGTTCGTCTGCAGGAGTTTGATTACCCGGCCGCCAGCGCTATCGCCTCGGTGATCCTTGCCGCCTCGCTGCTGCTGCTGTTTGCCATTAATACGCTGCAGAGCCGCTTTGGCCGTCGCCTGGGAGGTCACTAATGGCGGAGATTTCACACCTCAATCGCGCTGAGCGTGAGCCTTTTAACTGGGGCAAATGGCTGCTGATTGGCACCGGTGCACTGATATCGATACTGCTGCTGGTAGTGCCGATGATCTCTATCTTCTGGGAGGCGCTGGCGCAGGGCGTAGGCCAGGCGTTCAGCAACCTGCAGGATGGCGACATGCTGCACGCGATCTGGCTGACGGTGCTGGTTGCGCTCATTACCGTTCCGGTAAACCTGGTGTTTGGCACGCTGCTGGCGTGGCTGGTCACCCGCTTTACCTTTCCGGGACGGCAGCTGCTGCTGACGCTGTTTGATATTCCGTTTGCGGTATCACCGGTGGTGGCGGGCCTGATGTATCTGCTGTTCTGGGGCATTAACGGCCCGGCGGGCGGCTGGCTCGATGCCCACAATATTCAGATTATGTTTGCCTGGCCCGGCATGGTGCTGGCGACCGTATTTGTCACCTGTCCGTTTGTGGTACGTGAGCTGGTACCGGTAATGCTGAGTCAGGGGAGTAACGAAGATGAAGCTGCGGTGCTGCTTGGCGCATCGGGCTGGCAGATGTTTCGCCGCGTAACGCTGCCCAACATTCGCTGGGCGCTGCTCTACGGCGTGGTACTGACCAACGCGCGCGCCATCGGTGAGTTTGGTGCGGTGTCGGTGGTGTCAGGATCGATTCGCGGTGAGACCTATACGTTACCGCTTCAGGTTGAATTACTGCATCAGGATTACAACACCGTGGGCGCATTCACTGCCGCCGCGCTGCTGACCCTGATGGCAATTGTAACGCTGTTTCTGAAAAGCGTGGTGCAGTGGCGATTAGAGCATCAGCAGAAGCGCCAACAGGAGGAAAATCATGAGCATTGAGATCAAACAAATTAATAAAGCCTTTGGCCGCACCCCGGTGCTGAATGATATCTCTCTGGATATTCCTTCCGGCGAAATGGTGGCGCTGCTGGGCCCTTCCGGCTCGGGCAAAACCACGCTGCTGCGTATTATCGCCGGGCTGGAGCATCAGAACAGCGGACAGATCTACTTTCATGGCAAAGATGTCAGCCGCATTCACGCCCGCGATCGCCAAGTGGGATTTGTTTTCCAGCACTATGCGCTGTTCCGCCATATGACGGTGTTTGACAATATCGCCTTTGGCCTGACGGTGCTGCCGCGCCGCGAGCGCCCTTCAGCCGCTGAGATCAAACAGCGCGTCACGCGCCTGCTGGAGATGGTACAGCTGGCGCACCTGGCAAACCGCTTTCCGGCCCAGCTCTCTGGCGGACAGAAGCAGCGCGTGGCGCTGGCGCGTGCGCTAGCGGTAGAGCCACAGATCCTGCTGCTGGATGAGCCGTTCGGCGCACTCGATGCGCAGGTGCGTAAAGAGCTGCGCCGCTGGCTGCGTCAGCTGCATGAAGAGCTGAAATTTACCAGCGTGTTTGTTACGCACGACCAGGAAGAGGCGATGGAAGTCGCGGACAGCGTGGTCGTAATGAGCCAGGGGAACATTGAACAGACAGGTTCCCCGGATGAAGTATGGCGCGAACCCGCTACCCGCTTTGTGCTGGAGTTCCTGGGCGAGGTCAATCGCTTTGAGGGCGAAGTGCACGGATCGCAATTCCACGTTGCCGCCCATCACTGGCCGCTGGGCTATACGCCAGCGCATCAGGGTCGCGTTGAACTCTTCCTGCGCCCGTGGGAAGTGGATGTCTCACGGCAGAGCAGCCTGGAGACGCCGCTGCCGGTACAGGTGCTGGAAATCAGTCCGCGCGGACACTTCTGGCAGCTGGTGGTACAGGCCTCAGGCTGGCATGAAGAGCCGTTTACCCTGGTCTTCGAAGGTGAGCAGGCGGCCCCGGTACGCGGTGAGCGTCTGTTTGTGGGGCTGCAGCAGGCCCGTCTCTATCAGGGGAATACCCCGCTGCGCCCGGTTGCCTTTGCCGAGAGCGCCTGATATTTTGACATCTCTTTCGGGCGGGACTTTCCCGCCCGTTTTTATTGCCTCTCTTGCGCCTGGAAAACGATCGTGACCACTCTGGAAAATACCATCGGCAATACGCCGCTGATCAGGCTGCAACGCCTGTCGCCCGATAATGGCAGCGAAGTCTGGCTGAAGCTGGAGGGGAATAACCCGGCCGGCTCAGTGAAAGATCGCGCGGCCTGGTCGATGATTCATCAGGCTGAGCTGCGCGGTGAAATCAGGCCCGGCGACAGGCTGATTGAAGCCACCAGCGGCAACACCGGTATTGCGCTGGCGATGATCGCCGCGCTCAAAGGGTACAGGCTGCGGCTGCTGATGCCGGAGAACATGAGTCAGGAGCGACAGGATGCGATGCGCGCTTACGGGGCCGAACTGGTGCTGGTAACGCGTGAACAGGGCATGGAAGGCGCACGCGATCTGGCGCAGGCGATGGCCGATCGCGGCGAAGGCCGGGTGCTCGATCAGTTTAACAATCCCGATAATCCGCTGGGCCACTATCTCACCACTGCACCGGAAATCTGGCAGCAGACCGGCGGGCGTCTGACGCACTTTGTCTCCAGCATGGGCACCACCGGCACCATCAGCGGCGTGGGCCGTTTCCTGAAAGAGCACGCGCCGGCGGTCAAAGTGATTGGCCTGCAGCCGCAGGAAGGCAGCGCCATACCCGGTATCCGCCGCTGGCCTGAAGCCTATCTGCCTGGCATCTGGCGCCCTGAGGTGGTAGACGAGATCATGGATATGGGGCAGCAGGAAGCGGAAGAGACGATGCGTGCGCTGGCGCAGCGTGAAGGGCTGTTCTGCGGCGTGAGCTCCGGCGGCGCCGTGGCGGGGGCGCTGCGCATCGCCCGGGCGCAGCCCGGCAGCGTGATAGTGGCGATCGTCTGCGATCGGGGCGATCGTTATCTCTCCACCGGTGTTTTTCACTGACAGCATCTGCCCGGTCAGCCTGCTGCGCTGACCGGCTTGCCGCTTCTGTATCCGCGCATCTGACTGTAAGGATCGCGTAAATCCTGCTGCGTTTCTCCCGCAATCGGCACAAAATAACACCACTTTAGCTGAGAGAAACCGATGAAAATTCTGCTTGTTGATGATGACGCTGAGCTGGGCACCATGCTCAGCCAGTACCTGCTTGCTGAAGGCTTTGAAACGCAGCTTGCCCTGACCGGCAGCGCCGGGATTGAGGGGGCACTGTCAGGCAGCTACAGCGCCATGATCCTGGATATCATGCTGCCTGACATGAGCGGCACCGACGTGCTGCGTCAGGTGCGCCAGAACAGCCGCCTGCCGGTGATCATGCTGACGGCAAAAGGCGACAATATTGATCGCGTGATCGGGCTGGAGATGGGCGCGGATGATTATGTCCCGAAACCCTGCTATCCGCGCGAGCTGGTGGCGCGCCTGCGTGCAGTTTTGCGCCGCGTGGAGGAGCTGCCGGCGGAGGCGGATAAAAAGGAGCCGCTCTGCCTGGGTGACCTGACGCTCAACCCGGCGACCCGCGTTACCGCATGGCAGGGCAGGGCGCTGGAGCTGACCGCGTCAGAATTTAACCTGCTGCAGCTGCTGCTGCGGGCGCCTGAGCGGGTGGTAACCAAAGATGAACTCTCTGAGCAGGGGCTGGGACGGTCGCGGGAAGCTTACGATCGCAGCGTTGATGTCCATATCAGCAATATCCGGCAGAAACTGGCGGCGCTGACAGCTGAGAGCGTGACGATTGAAACCGTGCGCAGTATTGGCTATCGCATCCGATGAAGCGCAGCTATCGCGGGCGCATGTTCTGGAAAATTCTGCTGGGTTTCTGGCTGGTATTCCTGATTATCAGCCAGCTGCTCTGGCTCGGCTTTGCGCTGTCGGGCAGCCGGCATGAGCCGCCCGACATTGCCGCGGTACGGCGCATTGTGAATCTGCAGATGGCCTCCGCTGTCTCCGTTCTTGAGCGCGGCGGTCCGGCTGCGCTTGACGACATGATGGCTGACTGGTCTGCAGAAGATCGTCAGTTTTTCTCGGTGCTGCCCCAGCGTGCGACGGCGCCGCGCGCCGCCGGCAGGACGCAGCCAGCGTTTGGCGCGCCGTTTCACGGCCCCATTCCTGACGTGATAGTGCGCCAGGTAACAGACGCAGACGGCAACGGCTGGGAGCTGCGTTATGACGTCAGGGCGTTGCGGCGCGACAGCACCATAGGCGAGCGCCCGCGCCGCATTCTGAATATTCCGCAACCGATGTTTATCTTCGCCGGTGCGCTGGGGCTGCTCTTCAGCCTGCTGCTCGCCTGGAATCTTACGCGCCCGATGCGTCAGCTGCGCGAAGGATTCGCCCGCGTGGCCAGCGGCGATCTCTCGGTGCGGCTCTGGCCGCTGATGCGCCGGCGTCACGATGAACTCTCCAGCGTGGCGCACGATTTTGATGCCATGGTAGAGCGGCTTGATACGCTGATTAACGCCCGCGAGGCGCTGCTGCACGATATCTCGCACGAGCTGCGTTCACCGCTGGCGCGCCTGCAGCTGGCAACCGGGCTGGCGCGTCAGACGCCGGCAACGGTCGCGGTATCACTTAACCGCATTGATGAGGAAGCGGGTCGCCTCGACAAGATGATTGGCGAGCTGCTGACGCTGTCACGCGTCAGTCACGAAAGCCTGCCGGGAGAAGATTACTTTGATCTTCTCGGGCTGCTGGAGGTGGTTATAACCGATCTGCGCTATGAAGCGCAGCTGACTGGCGTGCTGGTGGAGTTTACCGCCGATGAGACGGCTGACTATACGGTGCGCGGTAACGCCGAGCTGATCCGGCGTGGCGCAGAGAATGTATTGCGAAATTCGCTGCGTTTTTCGCAGCAGGGGCAGGTGATCCGGGTAGATCTGCACGCGGGAGCCGCCTGGCTGACGATCTGCATTCGCGATAGCGGACCCGGCGTCGATCACAGCAAACTCTCCAGTATCTTCGATCCCTTTGTGCGGGTAAACACGCCGCTGGCCGGAAAAGGTTACGGCCTCGGGCTATCTATCGTCCGTAAGGTAATGCTGGCTCATCATGGCGAAGTTCAGGCGCAGAATATGCCAGAAGGTGGTCTTGAGGTGATTCTCAGGCTCCCGCACTGGCGCAAAGCGTAGCGAAAACAAAAACGGCACCCATCGGGTGCCGTTTTCAGAGAGTGCTAACGTCCGTTATTTTTTGATACGAATAACCGGCGTTTCGCCAACAGTTACCTGACCGGAAAGCTTGGTCAGATCTTTGATCTCATCCATATTCGAGATCACAACCGGTGTCAGCGTGGATTTCGCTTTCTCTTCCAGCAGCGGCAGATCGAACTCGATCACAACGTCGCCTTTTTTCACTTTCTGACCTTCTTCGGCGATACGTTTAAAGCCTTCACCTTTCAGCTCTACCGTATCGATACCGAAGTGGACAAACAGCTCAATGCCGTTGTCTGATTCAATGGAAAACGCGTGGTTAGTTTCGAAAATCTTGCCGATAGTACCATCAACCGGTGCAACCATTTTGTTGCCAGTCGGTTTGATTGCGATACCATCGCCCACGATTTTCTCAGCAAACACGACATCAGGTACGTCTTCAATATTGACAATTTCGCCTGACAGAGGCGCAACGATATCGATAGTCCCTGACGCGCTCTCTGATTTTTCGCCAAAAAGTTTAGAAAACAAACCCATGATCTTCTCCTAAGCAGTATTTTGGGGCCAGCATCACGTGGATCAGCAGAGCGTTTTTTCTTTAATGAACTTGTTGACCAGATTCATTAAATCTTCCGCTGTGGGTTGAGCCAGAGCCTGCTCTGCCATAGCCTTAGCATCTTCGTAATTGGTATTACGAATGATTTTCTTGATGCTCGGGATCGAAATGGCACTCATGCTGAATTCGTCCAGCCCCATTCCCAGTAACAGTAGTGTAGCACGTTCATCACCCGCCAGCTCACCACACATGCCGGTCCATTTCCCTTCGGCATGTGATGCGTCGATCACTTGCTTAATGAGGCCAAGTACAGATGGCGTCATTGGGTTATAGAGGTGTGAAATCAAATCATTACCACGATCGACCGCCAGAGTATACTGCGTCAGGTCATTTGTCCCAATACTAAAGAAGTCGACTTCTTTCGCCAGATGACGGGCGATAACGGCTGAAGCCGGGGTTTCCACCATGATGCCCATTTCAATGGACTCATCAAAGGCTTTGCCCTCTTCACGCAGCTGCGCTTTCAGGGTCTCCAGCTCCGCTTTCAGGAAGCGCACTTCTTCCACCGAAATAATCATCGGGAACATGATACGCAGCTTGCCAAAAGAGGAGGCGCGCAGAATGGCGCGCAGCTGGGCATGCAGGATCTCTTTACGATCCATTGCGATACGAATTGCACGCCAGCCGAGGAACGGGTTCTCTTCTTTCGGCAGGTTCATGTAAGGCAGATCTTTATCGCCGCCGATATCCATCGTGCGCACGATAACCGCCTGAGAACCTACGGCCTCTGCGACGGCTTTATAGGCCTGGAACTGCTCCTCTTCTGAAGGCAGCGAATCACGGTCCATAAACAGGAATTCGGTACGATAGAGGCCCACGCCTTCTGCACCATTACGCTCTGCACCCGCCACGTCGCGAACGGTACCGATGTTGGCGCAGACTTCAACCTGATGACCATCCAGCGTAATGGCAGGCAGATCTTTCAGCTTGGCCAGCTCATGTTTCTCAGAAAGGTACTGAGTCTGAATCGCTTTCAGCTCTTCCTGTTCCGCTTCAGTTGGATTGACATAAATTTTGTTGTTTACGCCATCCAGAATCAGAAAATCACCGTTTTTAACGGTGGTAGTCACGCTACCGGTGCCGACAATCGCAGGCAGTTCCAGCGAGCGCGCCATGATTGAGGTGTGCGAGGTGCGTCCACCCAGATCGGTGATAAAGCCCAGCACCTTTTTCAGGTTAAGCTGCGCAGTCTCTGATGGAGTCAGATCTTTTGCGACCAGAATCGCTTCTTCAGCAATAGAGCCGAGATCGACCATATGCAGGCCAAGAATGTTCTGCAGCAGGCGCTTACCGATATCACGTACGTCCGCTGCGCGCTCTTTCAGATACTCATCATCGAGCTCTTCCAGCGCTTTAGCCTGGCCTTCAACCACAGAGTGAGCCGCAGCGTCAGCGGTGACATGATCTTTTTTAATCAGGTCAATGATTTCCTGCTCAAGCTCTTCGTCTTCCAGCAGCATGATGTGACCTTCAAAGATCGCCGCTTTCTCTTCACCGAAGGTTTCACCGGCTTTGACGCAGATCGCCTGAAGCTGTTCTGCTGCTTTGCTACGTCCATCAAGGAAGCGCTGAACTTCCTGATCAACCTGGTCGTCTGTAATCTTTTTACGGTTGATGACGATCTCATCTTCTTTCAGCAGCAGTGCTTTGCCGAAAGCGATACCCGGTGATGCTAAAATGCCTGAAATCATAACCCTACCTTTTTATCACGATGGCTCGTTGACCCGATGCATTGCCATTGTCGTGGAGCAGTACTCTAGTGAAGCGATATCGCGGACAGGTTGTCCGCGATCAAGATAGTTGCACTCAATGGGGCAAAGGAGTCGATTTGGTGGTGACCGCGCGAAGTTACTCGAGCTCGGCCATCAGCTTAACCAGATGTTCAACTGCCTGCTGCTCATCTTCACCTTCAGCAGAGAGCGTGACTACGGTTCCCTGGGTCAGACCCAGCGTCTGCAGCTTAAACAGGCTTTTTGCGCTGGCAGATTTGCCGTTGGAAGTCACAGTGATTTCTGACTGGAACGCCTTAGCTTCTTTGACGAACTGTGCAGCAGGACGCGTGTGCAGACCGTTTGGTGCGGTAATGGTAACTTCTTGCTGGAACATGCTATTTCCCCAACTTTTTCAGGTTTGGTGTTATGGATCTAAAGTCTAGCCTGGAGCCGTAACTTTAGCCTGTGTAGGTACGCTGGTATGGCATCATGCTGACCAGAAAAGGACGCTCTGATGAATAAGCCATTTTTGCAATGACGGATCAACAACTGCGTTTGTTCGTCACCGGGTTAATTATGCCGTGATTCGCCATTTCGCCAAATCAGTAAATCGATTCAGCTTGATCCACTTCAAGGGCAGATTAATTTCAGGCACCGAAATAATTGGCAGCTTAAATACCAGAGCGGCATCACTGAAATCAATCTGCCCGGTGATGAAAGTGAGATCTGCGCCACAAAAAAGCACCCGAAGGGGTGCTTTTTTCGACACTTTAAGACTTTGACGATTACTGCTGCAGCTCTTTTTCCGTGAACAGATCGGCAAACAGTGCGGTGCTGAGATAGCGTTCGCCGGAAGAGGGCAGGATCACCACAATATTCTTGTTTGCGAAGGCTTCATCTTCCTGCAGCTTCAGCGCAGCAGCCACCGCCGCACCCGATGAGATGCCGGCAAGAATACCTTCTTCTTCCATCAGCTGACGCGCCGTGCTGATCGCTTCATCGTTGGTGATGGCAATAACCCGATCGACCAGCTGCAGATCAAGGTTACCGGGAATGAAGCCTGCGCCGATGCCCTGAATTTTATGCGGACCCGGTTTGATCTCTTCACCCGCCATCGCCTGTGCGATAACCGGCGAGTCGGTAGGTTCTACCGCCACGGTAATTAGCTCTTTTTTGCCTTTGGTATTCTTGATATAGCGACTTACGCCGGTCAGGGTGCCGCCGGTTCCTACACCGGCAATAAAGACATCAACTTCGCCATCGGTGTCTTCCCAGATTTCCGGCCCGGTGGTTTTTTCATGAATCTCCGGGTTAGCCGGGTTGCTGAACTGCTGCAGCAGAACATACTTATCCGGATCGCTGGCAACAATCTCTTCCGCTTTGGCGATGGCGCCTTTCATGCCTTTTGGCCCTTCGGTCAGCACCAGATTGGCACCCAGCGCTTTCAGCAGCTTACGACGCTCAATTGACATCGTCTCTGGCATGGTCAGCGTTAGCTTGTAGCCGCGTGCAGCGGCGACGTATGCCAGGGCGATGCCCGTGTTACCGCTGGTCGGCTCAACCAGTTCTACGCCAGGCTTCAGAATTCCGCGTTTTTCTGCATCCCAAATCATATTGGCACCGATACGGCACTTGATGCTGAAGCTCGGGTTACGCGACTCGACCTTCGCCAGAATACGTCCGTTACCGATGCGGTTCAGTCGAACCAGCGGCGTATGACCAATTGTCAGCGAGTTGTCTTCGTAGATCTTACTCATTGCCCGTCCTTAACTGTATGAAATATTGGGAACCCTTTGAGGATACCTGTTCTGTCTCCGCGCGGAAGGAAAGAAATAGTATATCTATATAGCCCCTGACCATAAGCCGTGCGGAAAAATGCATAAGCCTGGATCGCTGCGGTTAATGACGAGCTAAATCAGCACGATAGCGATCGACCCACATCGCGGTCGCCCCGCATACGGCCACCGGCATAATCACCAGATTCAGAATGGGTATCATGGTAAACAGGCTGACCATCGCGCCAAACTGCATATTGGCGACTTTATGCCGCCGCAGGGCAGTGCGCATATGCGGAAAGCTGACCTTATGGTTGTCAAAAGGATAGTCGCAGTACTGGACAGAAAGCATCCATGCGCTGAACAGAAACCACAATACCGGCGCCACTATCTGACCAAAGCCAGGGATAAAATAGAGCAGCAGCAGGCCCAGCGCACGCGGCAGGTAGTAACCCAGCTTCTGCAGTTCACGTTTCATAATGCGCGGCAGATCTTTAAGCAGGCCCATCCAGCCACTGTCAGGCAGCGGCCTGCCGGTGAGTTGTCCCTCCAGCTGTTCAGCCAGCAGGCCGCAAAAGGGAGCGGCAATCAGGTTGGCGAGCGTGGAAAAAAAATAGCCAAACACCAGCACGATTGAAATCACTGAGAGCGGCCAGATGAGATAGCTCAGCCACTGCAGCCAGTCGGGCACGTGTGAAAGCAGCTGAGGGATCCACTCTCCCAGCCGCCGGAACAGCCAGTAAAACGCGCCGCCGAGCAGCAGCACATTCACCAGCAGCGGCACAATGACATAGCGGCGGATCCCCCGCATATGCACCAGGTTCCAGCCGCGGGCAAAGTAGTGAAGACCATTAAATGATGAGACCGAATTCTCTGCGGGCATAACAAGCCTTTCTCCTGTAAGTAGCGGCATCAACATCATACCCTGGCTTTTCCCGGTGAGCTGGCCTGCTTTGTGCGAAAAAACAGCGAAAAAGCGTCGGCTGGCTATCTTATTTGTCAGAAAATAGTGCGCAGACTTGCACTTGTGTAGCAGGGCAAATACAGTTAGAGGATAAAGTTTGCCGTGGTGGCAAGGTATTGGAACAACAGAGAATACAATGATGCAGGATTTGCGTCTGATATTAATCGTTGTTGGCGCGATCGCCATAATAGCGCTGCTTCTTCACGGACTGTGGACCAGTCGTAAAGAGCGTTCGTCCGTATTTCGCGATCGCCCGCACAAACGTCTCAAACAGCGCGATGACGCGGATGACGATCTGCTGAGTGATGAAGAGGATGGCGTCGGTGAAGTGCGCGTCCATCGTCAGCATGACGACAGTGATGAACCTGTGTTCACCGCGCCGCCAGCCAAACCGGCCGCGCCGCGAGCGCCGGAGCCGGCACGCCAGCCTTTCACACAGCATGAAACCCCGCTGACGGGCGATCCGCTGCTGGACAGCAAGCCTGCGCCTGCGCACTCCGCGCCGCAGCAGCCTGTTTCTCCGCCGCCTGTGCAGCAGCCTGCTGCGCCGCAGCCGGTTGCGAAACCGCAGCCTGCGCCGGTACAGGCCGATCCGCTGCTGGATAACGAACCTCTTCCAGCGGTACAGCCCGCTCCGGAATTCAGCGCTGCACCTGAGCCTGAAGCCGTACCTGAGCGTGAAGCGACGCCGGCCCCGCAGGAACCGCAGCCTGCAGCGCCTGGCAGTAAAAAAGAGACGGTACTGGTTCTGCACGTTGCCGCTCATGCAGGCGGTGCGCTCAACGGTGAAGCGCTGCTGCAGGGCGTGTTACAGGCGGGTTTCCAGTTTGGCGAGATGAACATTTTTCACCGCCATCTGAGTCCGGCCGGCAGCGGCCCTGTTCTGTTCAGTCTTGCTAACATGGTGAAGCCGGGTTCCTTCAACCCTGACACCATGGGCGACTTCACGACACCTGGCGTCTCGATGTTTATGATGGTGCCATCCTACGGCGACGCGCATCAGAACTTTAAGCTGATGCTGCAGTCAGCCCAGCGTATTGCCGATGACGTCGGCGGCGTGGTGCTTGATGATGAGCGTCGCATGATGACGCCGCAGAAGCTTGAGACTTACAAAGCCCGCATTCGCGAGGTGGTTGGCGGCTAACCGCTACGGCAGTATTACATGTTTACGCCCGCCATTTGCAGCGTGAAACAGAGTCACTCTCAACCCCCGCCAGCCGGGGGTTTTTTATCGGATAAACACTATGAAATCAGTTCAGGAGCAGATCGCAGCGCTCAGTACCACGCTGCGTCATCATGAGTATCTCTACCACGTGATGGATGCGCCGGAAGTTCCGGATGCTGAATATGACAGGCTGATGAATCAGCTGCGCGAGCTGGAGCGTGCGCATCCCGATCTGATTACGCCCGATTCACCTACGCAGCGGGTCGGCGCGGCGCCGCTGACCGCTTTTGAGCAGGTGCGGCATGAAGTGCCGATGCTGTCGCTGGATAATACCTTTGATGAGGCAGGGTTCCGCGCCTTTAACAAACGCGTACAGGATCGGCTTAAGAGCAGCGATGAGCTGACCTACTGCTGTGAACTCAAACTTGATGGTCTGGCGGTCAGCCTGCTGTATGAAAACGGCTTACTGGTGCGGGCCGCTACCCGCGGCGACGGCACAACCGGCGAAAATATCACGGCTAACGTGCGCACCGTCCGGGCGATTCCGCTGCGGCTGCGGGGCGACAATATCCCGGCGCGGCTGGAAGTGCGTGGTGAAGTGTTTATGACTGAAAGCGGTTTTGAAAAGCTCAATGAAGAAGCGCGACGTACCGGTGGTAAAGTCTTTGCGAATCCGCGCAACGCAGCAGCCGGCTCGCTGCGTCAGCTCGATCCCCGTATCACTGCCAGACGCCCGCTGACTTTCTTCTGCTACGGTTTTGGTCTGCTGGAGGGCGGCGAAATGCCGGCCAGCCACTGGGCACGCCTGCAGCAGTTCAAAGCCTGGGGTTTACCGGTCAGTGAGCGCATCAAGCTGGTTCATACCGCTGATGAAGCGCTGGCGTTTTATCATCATATTGAGCAGGAACGACCGGCACTCGGTTTTGATATTGATGGCGTGGTAATTAAAGTCGATTCACAGACGCTGCAGGAGCGGCTCGGTTTTGTGGCGCGCGCGCCGCGCTGGGCGATCGCTTTTAAATTCCCGGCACAGGAGCAGCTCACCGTAGTGCGCGACGTTGAGTTTCAGGTTGGACGCACCGGTGCCATTACGCCGGTCGCGCGCCTGGAGCCGGTACAGGTTGCAGGCGTGATAGTGAGTAATGCCACCCTGCACAACGCTGATGAGATCGCCCGTCTCGGCCTGCGCATCGGCGACCGCGTAGCGATTCGCCGCGCTGGCGACGTGATCCCGCAGGTGGTCAGCGTGGTAGAGTCTGACCGGCCGGCTGACGCGCGTGAAATTGTGTTTCCGCAGCACTGCCCGGTATGCGGCTCTGACGTGGAGCGGGTAGAGGGTGAAGCGGTGACGCGCTGTACCGGAGGGCTGATCTGCGGTGCCCAGCGTAAAGAGGCACTGAAGCATTTTGTCTCGCGCCGCGCCATGGATGTGGATGGCATGGGTGATAAAATCATCGATCAGCTGGTTGAGAAAGAGTATGTGAAAACGCCTGCCGATCTGTTTCGCCTGACGGCAGGCAAACTGACCGGACTGGATCGCATGGGGCCAAAATCGGCGCAAAACGTGGTGGCCGCGCTGGAGAAAGCAAAGCTGACCACGCTGCCGCGGTTCCTGTATGCGCTGGGGATCCGCGAGGTGGGTGAAGCCACGGCGGCTAACCTCGCCCGTCACTTTGGCGAGCTGGAGCGGGTGATGAATGCCGATCTCGACGCGCTGATTGCGGTGCCGGATGTGGGTAAGGTTGTGGCCGCCCACGTACGCAATTTTATGGAAGAAGAGAGCAATCGTGAGGTGATCCGCGAGCTGACAGAAGAGATAGGTGTTCACTGGCCTGCGGTCGCGGTGATCAAAGCTGAAGAGATCGACAGTCCGTTTGCCGGTAAAACGGTAGTGCTTACCGGCTCTCTGTCGCAGATGAACCGCGATGATGCGAAAGCGCGTCTCGCGGCGCTGGGTGCTAAAGTCAGCGGCAGCGTATCAAAGAAAACCGATCTGCTGATCGCTGGCGAAGCGGCGGGCTCCAAGCTGGCGAAGGCGCAGGAGCTGGGTATTCCGGTCATCGACGAAGCGGAGATGATCCGCCTGCTGGACGTGTAAGATGGATAAACAGCAGCTGCTGGCCATTGCCAGCACGGTGATGCCATTTGGTAAATATCAGGGGCGGCTGCTGATCGATCTGCCGGAAGAGTATTTGCTTTGGTTTGCACGTAAAAACGCGTTCCCGGCAGGTACGCTGGGTGAGCTGATGCAGCTGACGCTGGCGATTAAAATTGAGGGGTTGCAGGGACTGGTCACACCGCTCAGGCGAGCCCCAAATAAATAAGCCCGCTTGCGCGGGCTTTTTATTACGATTTCTGCGCTTCTGGCTGCTGCGCCAGCTGCTTTTCATTCCCTGCTTTATAGCGCTGGGCAATGAACGAGCAGATCATCAGCTGTACCTGATGAAAGATCATCAGCGGCAGCACAATAATGCCCACCGCACTGGCCGGGAAAAGAATATTAGCCATCGGCACGCCGTTCGCCAGGCTCTTTTTCGAACCGCAGAACAGCACCACAATCTCATCAGCCCGGCTGAAACCAAACAGCCGTGAGGCACCGATATTGATTGCCAGCGCAATCAGCAGCAGCAGCAGGCTGCCTGCCAGAATCCACAGCAGGGTATCGACGCCCACGCGATGCCAGATGCCATTTACCACGGCCTCACTGAAGGCTGAATAGACAACCAGCAGAATCGAGGTTTGATCGGTTTTGCCAATCAGGCTGCGATGCTTTTCCACCCAGCCGCCAATCCAGCGGCGGGAGAGGTGACCAATAACAAACGGCACCAGCAGCTGCATCATAATCTTACCAATCTGCTCCAGACCGTTACCCGGTGCCGCACTGTGGACGTTCATCACCAGATTGACCAGTAAGGGAGAGATGAACACGCCCAGCAGGCTGGACGCTGACGCAGCGCAGACCGCCGCCGCAACATTCCCGCCTGCCATAGAGGTAAAGGCGATAGAGGATTGTACGGTGGCAGGCAGAATGCAGAGGTAGAGGAAGCCGGTATAGATTTCAGGCCCGACGTTAACCGGGTGCCACCAGACCAGCAGCAGCCCGAGCGCCGGAAAAATCACAAACGTGCTGCACATAATCCACAGATGCAGACGCCAGTGGCTGCTGCCGGCAATAATCTTCTCGCGCGACAGTTTGGCACCGTGCATAAAGAAGAGCAGGGCGATAGCGGCCGTAGTGAGGTATTCAAAAAAGTCGACAAAACCGCCGCGTGCCGGCAGAAAGCTGGCCAGCAGTACGGTAATGATGAGTTTGATCATCATTGGATCGAGTCGTAAAAAGCCCATTGTTAACGTCCGGTTAAAAGAAAAAGTCTGGCAGAGATTGTGCGCTAAGCGCGTTTAGAAATAAAATTGATTTATTGCATTAATCTATGAGAAGAATCGATGAATTATACGTTACGCCAGCTGCGTACTTTTGTTGCTGTTGCCCGACAGGGAAGCTTTAGCCAGGCGGGGCAGCTGATAGGGTTAAGCCAGTCGGCGGTAAGCCATAGCGTGAAAGAGCTGGAGGCGGAAATAGGCGTGCGCCTGCTGGACCGCACGACGCGTGAAGTATTACTCACCGGGGCAGGGCAGCAGCTGGCAACCCGGCTGACGCGCCTGCTGGAAGAGCTGAATACTACGCTGCTGGATGTGCGCAGTTACGGCGAGCAGCGCAGCGGCACCGTGCGGGTTGCAGCCAGCCAGACGCCGTCTGCGCATCTGATGCCGCAATGTCTGGCCAGCACGCAGCAGCACTATCCCGATATCCGCGTGATCCTGCACGACAGGGTGCAGCAGGCGGTGCTACAAAGCGTGCGCAATGCAGAAGTTGATTTTGGCATTGTGATTGGCCCACTGGGTGACGCAGAGTTTGATGCCGAAGAGATCCTGCAGGAGCCTTTTCTGCTGCTGTGTCACCAGAATGACGCGCTGGCGCAAACAGAGACAGTGACCTGGGCGATGCTGACAGATCGCAATATGGTATTGCAGGATTATGCATCAGGCAGCCGGATGCTGGTTGATGCGATATTGCAGCAGCTGGCTGTCAGTGTGAATGTGGTACAGGAGATTGGTCATCCGGCTACGCTCTACCCGATGGTGGAAGCGGGCATCGGCATCAGTATTTTACCGGCCCTGGCGCTGCCGCTGCCTTCGGGACGTAAGCTGGTGGTACGCCGGCTTTATCCGGAGATGAACCGCAGTCTGATGCTGATCAAACGTAAAAACCGTTCGCTTACGCCCGCTGCGGAGGCGGTCTGGCAGGAAGTGCGTCAGCAGGCTGAACTGCTGACGCAGACGCGCTCACTCTATCCGGCGTTTTAGATATAGACGTCGATCTGATTATCTGGCGTTGGCCGGTTAATGCCATCAGCCCGGGCGCTCACCGGCTGCTCAGTCTGCTGCTGCTGTTCTGCCTTTTCCGCTTCGCGCTGCTGAATCTGAGCAATCTGTGCAAAGAGCATCTGAATCTGATTCTCCAGCATCTGCTGCTGTTCTGATTTTTGCTCCTGCGTCAGCGTATGATCGTCTGCCAGAGATTTGAGCTGGCTGGTAATCGCGGCGATCTGTTTATTAATCCCGGCAATCTCGGAGGCTGCTCCGCCCCCGCTGCTGCCACCTGTTCCGATGCTGCTGATACCTGATATTGCTGTCATGATTTTCTCCTTGCCATAGACCCTGAAGGTTATCGGCAGCAGCAGCAAAAGCTTCAGGTGTGCCGCCCGGATGTTGAGGCCGCGCTGATTTCAGGGCCGCATAAATGCGGCCCCTGCGTATCATGAAACCGTAGGGGCGGCATTAATGCCGCCCTGGGTCGGGTATATCGCATAAAACAGGGCCGCATGAATGCGGCCCCTGCAGGTGCGATCAGCGTGGTTTGTTTGCAGGGGCGTCATTAATGGCGCCCGGATGCTAATGCCGCCCAAAAGAAACAAAAAAAGCGCCCATAGGGCGCTTTTTTCTGAATTTGGTGGGTCGTGCAGGATTCGAACCTGCGACCAATTGATTAAAAGTCAACTGCTCTACCAACTGAGCTAACGACCCGAAGTGGTGGGTGATGACGGGTTCGAACCGCCGACCCCCTCCTTGTAAGGGAGATGCTCTACCAACTGAGCTAATCACCCACTTCGGTACTTCTTTAACAGGCTGCCGGGCTAAGATATGGTGGGTGATGACGGGTTCGAACCGCCGACCCCCTCCTTGTAAGGGAGATGCTCTACCAACTGAGCTAATCACCCATATCTTATCTCTTACTACCTGTTCACTGCGGGCCACCTTAAGAGTGGTGGGTGATGACGGGTTCGAACCGCCGACCCCCTCCTTGTAAGGGAGATGCTCTACCAACTGAGCTAATCACCCCCGCTGTGTGGAGTCGCATTATAGGGATCCTTCGAAGTGAGTCAACGCTTTTTAAAATTAAAATGTTTGTTCGCTTTAAAAATAGTCACCCTGAAGGGGTTTTAGCCAATGTGCTGGTTTTATTAGCAGAAAAAGCCGTTTGCGCTGCGGCAGCGGCGGTGAGAGTGATTGAGGAATCGTCTCCACCTGCTAGAATGTGCGCACTGTTTTTTCGCGTTAACCCGTTTTTTTGTCATCCAGACAAGAAAACCTGCGCATCTAAGGCAATGCTGAATGAAAATTAAAACCCGCTTCGCCCCCAGCCCGACCGGCTATCTGCACGTTGGAGGCGCCCGCACCGCGCTTTACTCCTGGCTTTTTGCACGTCATTACGAAGGCGAGTTTGTCCTGCGTATTGAGGACACTGACCTGGAGCGCTCCACGCCGGAAGCGATCGAAGCCATTATGGATGGTATGAACTGGCTGAGCCTTGACTGGGATGAAGGTCCTTACTATCAGACCAAACGTTTTGACCGCTATAACGACGTCATTGATGAGATGCTGGAAGCGGGCACCGCCTACAGGTGCTACTGCTCCCGCGAGCGTCTTGATGCACTGCGTGAAGAGCAGATGGCTAACGGTGAAAAGCCACGCTATGACGGTCGCTGCCGCGACAGCCATGAACATCACGCTGCTGATGAGCCGTGCGTGGTCCGTTTCCGTAATCCGCAGGATGGCTCTGTCATCTTTGACGATCAGATCCGCGGCCCGATTGAATTCAGCAATCAGGAGCTGGACGACCTGATCATTCGTCGTACCGATGGTTCACCGACCTACAACTTCTGCGTAGTGGTGGATGACTGGGACATGGGGATCACGCACGTTATCCGTGGTGAAGATCACATCAATAACACACCGCGTCAGATCAACATCCTGAAAGCGATTGGCGCGCAGGTTCCTGTCTATGCGCACGTCTCCATGATCCTCGGTGATGATGGTAAAAAACTCTCCAAGCGTCACGGCGCGGTAGGCGTGATGCAGTATCGCGACGATGGCTATCTGCCGGAGGCGCTGCTTAATTATCTGGTTCGTCTGGGCTGGTCTCATGGCGATCAGGAGATCTTCAGCATTCCTGAGATGAAATCGCTGTTTACGCTGGATGCGGTCAGTAAATCAGCCAGCGCTTTCAACACTGAAAAACTGCAGTGGCTGAATCACCACTATATTACTACGCTGCCGCCAGAGTATGTGGCGACGCATCTGCAGTGGCACATTGAACAGCAGCAGATCGATACCCGCACCGGGCCTGAACTGGCAAAACTGGTGACGCTGCTGGGCGACCGCTGCAAAACGCTGGTGGAGATTGCCGCTTCCTGCCGCTACTTCTATGAAGAGTTTGACGCCTTTGATGCGGATGCCGCGAAGAAGCATCTGCGTCCGGTTGCGCGTCAGCCGCTGGAGCGGGTGCGTGACAAGCTGGCTGCACTGAGCGACAGCGACTGGAATGCAGAGCAGATTCACCATGCGATTCAGAGCGCGGCGGATGAACTTGAGCTGGGTATGGGGAAAGTGGGCATGCCGCTGCGTGTTGCCGTTACCGGAGCAGGGCAGTCGCCGGCGCTGGATGTGACCGTGGAAGCGATTGGCCGCAGCCGCAGCGTTGCGCGGATTGATAAAGCGCTGGCATTTATTGCTGAGCGCGAAGCTAACGCCTGATAGCTTATCGCTCTCGCACGCCGCGGGAGCGTTATCAGGTACAACAAAAAAGCCGGAAGCAATTGCCTCCGGCTTTTTTATGCATCCTGAATACCCAGTCTTTCCAGAACACCGCGGATCCCTTCACGCAGTAACAGGGCGGCGAGCTGGTCCTGTTCTGTCTGCGTCATTTGCTGGACAGAATTTATTAATAACGCAGGTAACGTATTCTGCTGAGCGGCGTAATTCGCTGCCGGTTCACTCGCGTGGCGGGTGGACTGAATAAAGCTTTTCACCCGCTCATCGATATGGATCAAACGCGCTTTGCCGCCCTGTACGCCGGGCTTAGGCGTGGTGGTCCAGTTTTCGCGTTTGATCCATTTGTTCACCGTCTGCCGACTGTAGCCCGTTTCAAGCGCGAGCTCTTCGGGGGTTAGCCATTCCTTTTTCACGATGCTGTCCCTGTTGAATACATTAGCTCTACATATTACAACAAAACGTTACTGGGAAAAGTAATCCGGACAGAAAATGCTTTTTACGACCAATAAAAGACATTAATAGGTTACGAGGCTTCGCGAGCAACTGCCTGTTCAGGGCGGAACGCCAGGAAATAGGTCAGACCGACGAAAATGGCCCCCCCTACGGCGTTGCCGAGGAACACGGCAATTACGTTAGGCGCAAACTCGGCCCAGCTCATCTGACCCGCAAAGATAGCCGCCGGCACAATAAACATGTTCGCCACGACGTGCTGGAAACCAATGGCCACGAACGCCATCACCGGGAACCACATCCCCATGATTTTGCCCACCATATCTTTACTGGCAAACGCCAGCCATACCGCCAGGCAGACCAGCCAGTTACAGCCTACGCCAGAGATAAAGGCATGCAGGAAATCGGCGCTGACTTTAGCGTGCGCAATCGCAACGGTTTTTTTCAGGTAGTCACCTTCCGTCATGCCCAGCATATGCCCAAAGAACCAGGCGACGGCGACGCTACCAATAAAGTTCGCAACCGTAACCCAGAACCAGTTACGCAGGACGCTCAGAGCGCTGATACGGCGGGCAAACCACGCCACCGGCAGCGTCATCATATTGCCCGTCAGCAGCTCACCGCCAGCCAGCACGGTCAGAATCAGACCGACCGGGAATACGGCAGCGCCCAGGAAGCTGGAGAATGAGCCCCATTCAGCAGGCAGCTGGTTAATGACGTGCAGATCAAGCAGGAAGCCGGTAGCGATAAAGGCACCGGCCATAAAGCCAAGGATTAATAAGGTTGAAACGGGCAGGCGGCTTTTAGCCACGCCAGCCTGAATCGCCAGCTGGGCGATCTCTTTAGGAGTATGTAGTGACATAATTCTCTTTTTCTTTTATTAAAAAAAGGGATGATTTTACCGGTTATTAAGGAGCTAACCCTGGCAGGTCAACCGGTTAATTAGCGTGCGAAGTTTTACACGGACCATTAACGAAAACAAGTCTGGCGCTAACATCTTTAACCTGAATTTAACCCGCCAGCGCGCTGCTTTTTGGCCACCATAAGCAGCAGGAGGAGCATAAGTGGTGAAAAAAAGGTCACTACAACACGGGTTTGCCGTCTTTTTCAGCGATTGCACACAGAACGAGAATTTGCCGTTGACACACTCAGAGTGGTTTCATATTATGCCGTCCGTCGGGTCTGCCCGGCAGTTTTTTCGGTACGGGGCTATAGCTCAGCTGGGAGAGCGCTTGCATGGCATGCAAGAGGTCAGCGGTTCGATCCCGCTTAGCTCCACCAAACCGCTCCCAACGGTTTGAACCGAAAGAATGATTCCAGATGTGGGGGTATAGCTCAGCTGGGAGAGCGCTTGCATGGCATGCAAGAGGTCAGCGGTTCGATCCCGCTTATCTCCACCAAATCTTCGTTGTTGTTCTGAATATCTTCCCGTTACTGCGATAAATCTCTTCCTGAATGACCTTTTTCTGTCAGTTCTGCTCCCTGCAACGCACGCTTTATAGCGGCAGCTATTCCGTTGATGAAAATCAGTGATGTGCAGAAAGCGCAGAAAGCGCAGAAAAAAGCGGGAAGCGTGGTGCTGAAGGCGTAACGGCTGAGCAGGAGAGCAGGGCGAGCCGAAGCCCGCCCTGATAATCAGAAAGCGAGTACCAGACCGGCAATGGCAGCTGAGAGCACGCTGACCAGCGTTGAACCGTAGAGCAGTTTCAGGCCAAAGCGTGATACCACGTTGCCCTGTTCTTCATGCAGTCCTTTAATCGCGCCAGCCACAATCCCGATGGATGAAAAGTTAGCGAACGATACCAGGAACACCGAAAGAATGCCCTCTGCGTTAGGTGACAGCTGGCCTGCAACTTTCTGCAGATCCATCATCGCCACAAATTCGTTAGAGACCAGTTTGGTGGCCATGATACTGCCTACCTGCAGCGCTTCATGAGCCGGAACACCCATCACCCAGGCAAACGGATAGAATACATAGCCCAGCACGCCCTGGAAGCTGATACCAAAAATCAGGTCAAACAGCGCATTCAGACCGGAGATCAGGGCAATAAAGCCAATCAGCATAGCCGCAACGATAATCGCCACTTTAAATCCGGCAAGAATATATTCACCCAGCATCTCAAAGAAGCTCTGACCTTTATGCAGATCCTGCAGCTGCAGATCTTCTTCGTTCTCTACGCGGTAAGGGTTGATCAGCGACAGAACGATAAAGGTACTGAACATATTTAGCACCAGTGCGGCAACCACATACTTTGGCTGCAGCATGGTCATGTAGGCGCCAACAATGGACATCGATACGGTCGACATAGCGGTGGCCGCCATGGTGTACATACGACGCTGCGACATTTTGCCGAGAATATCTTTATACGCGATGAAGTTTTCTGACTGTCCCAGAATCAGAGAACTGACGGCGTTAAAAGACTCCAGCTTGCCCATGCCGTTCACTTTTGACAGCACGGTTCCGATACCGCGGATGATCCACGGCAGAATGCGGAAATGCTGCAAAATACCGATCAGCGCAGAAATAAAGACGATAGGGCATAAAACATTAAGGAAGAAGAAGGCGAGTCCCTTTTCGTTCATGCCGCCAAACACAAAATTGGTGCCTTCACCTGCATATTTCAGCAGGTAATCAAACATGCTGGCAAAGCCCTTAACAAAGCCCAGTCCCGCCTCAGAGGTCAGGAAAAACCACGCCAGCAGGAGTTCAATCACTAAAAGCTGTGCGATATAGCGAAAGCGAATACTTTTACGGTCGTGACTGACCAGCAGGGCCAGCACGCCGACGACCACCAGTGCTAAAAGGAAATGCAAAATATGGGACATATCGGCTCCAAATTTGAGGAGGGTTGTATTTTGCTGCGTATTCTATGTAACACGTTACTTAAAAACGAGATCAAACCCGCATTATAAGTATTCAGTATCGCAATTTTTTGCGGATAACTCTGCCTGCTCACATCACCGTAACAAACCGCTCACACAATTTATCCACACAGAGATTGTTTATAATTTGTTCCGGGCGTAGAGTAAATCCGTTCTATGCTTTGTCAGAGGCCGATCTTTGCGTTGATGTATAGCATTGGCTATACTTTATAGCACTATCTATTACTGCGATAAATATAACCAGATTTCACTTGCCTGTAAGGCCCCTTAAACTCAGCGGGTCTACACGCGTCAGGACAGGATCACACTATGTCAGAAAGCCGCACCGCAGAGCGCGCCGCCCGCGGAGCCAGAAAACTCAAGCTCGCCCTGCTGGGGCCTGCGTTTATCGCCGCTATCGGTTATATCGATCCGGGTAACTTTGCCACCAACATTCAGGCAGGAGCCGCCTATGGCTATAAGCTGCTGTGGGTAGTGGTCTGGGCAAACATCATGGCGATGCTGATCCAGCTGATGTCAGCCAAACTGGGGATCGCAACCGGTAAAAACCTGGCGGAGCACATACGCGACCGTTTCCCGCGTCCCGCCGTCTGGTTTTACTGGGTGCAGGCCGAAATCATCGCGATGGCGACCGACCTGGCAGAGTTTATCGGTGCCGCGCTGGGCTTTAAGCTGCTGCTTGGCATCTCACTGCTGCAGGGCGCCGTACTGACCGGCATTGCGACCTTTTTGATCCTGATGCTGCAAAGCCGCGGACAGAAACCGCTGGAGCGGGTGATTGGTGGCCTGCTGCTGTTTGTTGCCGCGGCCTATATCGTTGAGCTCTTTTTCTCCCAGCCCAGCGTCAGCCAGCTCGTTACCGGGATGGCCCTGCCTTCGCTGCCGGGCTCTGATGCGGTATTTCTGGCAGCCGGTGTACTGGGTGCCACCATTATGCCGCACGTTATCTATCTGCATTCAGCGCTGACTCAGCACGGTAATAAAGGCACTAAAGCAGAACGTTACTCCTCTACCAAGCTGGATGTGGCGATCGCCATGACCATTGCCGGTTTCGTTAACCTGGCGATGATGGCTACGGCAGCGGCGGCGTTTCACTTCAGCGGACACACCTCCATTGTTGATCTCGATCAGGCGTACCTGACGCTGGAACCGCTGCTCGGGCAGGCCGCGGCAATTGTCTTTGGGCTGAGCCTGGTGGCGGCCGGACTCTCTTCCACTGTGGTCGGCACCCTGGCAGGGCAGGTGGTGATGCAGGGCTTTATCCGGTTTCATATTCCGCTGTGGGTCCGGCGGGTAATTACCATGCTGCCCTCGTTTATTGTTATCTGGGCTGGCTGGGACCCGACGCGCATTCTGGTGATGAGTCAGGTGCTGCTGAGCTTTGGCATCGCGCTGGCGCTGATCCCGCTGCTGGCATTTACCGGTAATCGTGAACTGATGGGAGATGAACTGGTGAACTCCCGCCTGATGCAGAACACCGGCCGGCTGATTGTGATGCTGGTGGTGGCACTGAACATCTATTTACTGGTGGGGGAGGCGCTCGGCTGGTAGCGTAAAAGCCGGCGCCAAAGCGCCGGGAGAGGGATCAGTGATGGTGGTCATGATGATCATGATGATGATGCGGCGGGCCACCGTGTCGCCAGTGCGCGCGACGTTCCCGTTCATGATGACGATCCTGTTCACGCCAGCGCTCCCGCTCGTGCCGGCGTCGTTCATGTTCGCGGTCGCGCTCCCACGCTTTATGACGTTTCCACTCTTCATGGCGCCACCAGCGATGTTCATTATACTGGTAGCGGTCGTTCCACCAGCGCGGTTCGCGCCAGTTCCCGCCATCCCAGTAATAGCCGCGACGGTCGCGTTCACCCAGCTGTAAACTGACGCCGGGAGCAAGATTGATGGTAGCGCTGGTAGCATGGGCTGTGTGTGGCACCAGCGGCGATAATGTTGCCAGCAAAACGGCAACGAAAAGTGCAGATTTCATGTTATCTCCTTGCGACAGCTTATCACTGCTGCCGTCAGGCCAGTGTGCCACATCGGACCAGCTTAGCCTTGAGATTTAGTCTGAAAAAACACGACGGCAGCAGATTATGTGGGCTGTTAATAGTCTCTGCTGCCGTAAAAGAGAGCGGTTACATCAGGATCTGATCAATGGACTGCAGCTCTTCGGAGGTAAGCGCCGGCTGGCTCAGCATCGCTACTGCATCGTCAATCTGCGCGGTTTTGCTGGCACCAATCAGCACAGAAGTGATGCGTGGATCGCGTAATACCCAGCTAAGCGCCATCTGCGCCAGCTTCTGCCCGCGCTGCTGCGCCAGCGCCTGCAACTGCCGGACTCTTTCCATTTTATCTGCGGTAAGCTGGTCCTCATTCAGAAATTTACTGCCGCTGGCGGCGCGTGAATCCTGCGGAACACCCTGTAAATAGCGATCGGTCAGTATGCCGCCCGCCAGCGGCGAAAAGGCGATGCAGCCGGTTCCCTGTTCGCCCAGCACATCCAGCAGACCCTGTTCAGGACCGCGTTCAAACAGAGAATAACGTGGCTGATGAATCAGACACGGCGTGCCCAGTTCACGCAGCAGCGCTATGGCGCGTGCGGCCTGCTCAGCCGGATAATTAGAAAGCGCAACGTAGAGCGCTTTCCCCTGACGCACGCAATGATCGAGCGCGCGCATCGTCTCTTCCAGCGGCGTATGCGGATCGGGACGATGATGATAAAAGATATCCACATACTCCAGACCCATGCGTTTCAGGCTCTGATCGAGACTGGCAATCAGGTATTTACGCGACCCCCAGTCACCATAGGGGCCATCCCACATGGTGTATCCCGCTTTAGTCGAAATCACCAGCTCATCGCGCAGACCGGAAAAATCCTCCCGTAAAATACGGCCAAAGTTACTCTCTGCTGAGCCGGGCGGCGGACCATAGTTATTGGCCAAATCGAAATGGGTAATACCGCAGTTAAAGGCGTGACGCAGCAGTTCGCGACTGGTATCAACGCGCGTCGCATCACCAAAGTTGTGCCAGAGTCCCAGTGAAATAGCGGGCAGTTTCAGGCCGCTCTGGCCACTGCGACGATAGTGCATCTGCTGATAACGATCGGGATGAGGAAAAACAGGCATGGCTTGAGGTTATCCTGTAATAAAAAAGCGTATTCTGGCCGCTCAGTGTATGCGTTTACACTGCGCTAAAAAGCGTGAAAGATCCCATTCTGCAGAGAGATATCATGCCGTAACGAATGCTTGCCATTGCGCCCGGCGCAATCGCGATGAAAAAGTCGCTTCATTTCAGACCCATCACTGATACTCCAGAACATTCCCCCTGGAAGGAGCATCAGATGAAGACGTTCACCGTAAGCGACTATCTGTTACAGCGGCTGGAACAGGCTGGCATCCGTCACCTGTTTGGGGTGCCGGGCGATTATAATCTGCAGTTTCTCGACAGCGTGATCGCGCATCCGGCGATCGCCTGGGTCGGCTGTGCCAACGAGCTTAACGCCGCCTATGCCGCTGACGGCTATGGCCGCTGTCAGGGCGCGGCAGCGCTGCTGACCACCTTTGGCGTGGGTGAGCTGAGCGCGATTAACGGCATCGCCGGCAGCTATGCCGAGTATGTGCCGGTGATCCAGATTGTCGGTGCGCCGGCGCTGACGGTGCAGCAGCAGGGGGAGTGCGTGCACCATTCGCTGGGCGACGGTGATTTTCACCATTTTCTGCGCATGGCGCAGGAGGTCAACGCCGCGACAGCGGTGCTTACCGCAGAGAACGCCGCGGCGGAGATCGATCGCGTGGTAAGCACTGCACTGCATGAGCATCGGCCGGGCTACCTGCTGCTGGCGGTGGATGTGGCCGCGGCAGCGATAACCCCGCCGTCAGCCCGCGCTGAGCCGCACAGCGAAAACGCAGATGCCGCTGCAGCCTTTGCGGCGGCGGCTGAGCGTCTGCTGGCACCGGCACAGCGCGTGGCGCTGCTGGCTGATTTTCTCGCCGCACGCTGGGGGGCTGCCGCACAGCTGGCCGGACTGCGTGAGCTGCGCGCGATCCCGTCAGCGACGCTGCTGATGGGCAAAGGCGTGCTCAATGAACAGCAGCCTGGTTTTGTCGGCACTTACGCGGCGGCGGGCAGCAGCATCGCTATCCGCAGGGCGATTGAGGAGACGGATGTGACGCTGTGCGCGGGCGTGCGCTTTACCGACACGCTGACCGCTGGCTTCACCCAGCAGCTCTCCGCTGAACGCGTTATCGATATCCAGCCGTTTCACAGCTGTGTGGCGGGCGAGCGCTTTGCGCTGCCAATGAAGGCGGCGCTGGCGGCGCTGCAGCCGGTTTATCAGCGTCACTGCCCGCGCTGGCCGACCGGAGAGAGCATGCAGTGCGAGGAAAATCATCAGATTGCTGCAGGGATAATCACTCAGCAGGCATTCTGGCAGGCAATGCAGCACTTCCTGCTGCCGGGTGATATTATCCTTGCCGATCAGGGTACGGCGGCATTTGGCGCAGCGGCCCTGCAGCTGCCGGAGGGGGCGCAGCTGCTGGTACAGCCGCTGTGGGGATCGATTGGCTATACGCTGCCGGCGGCGTTTGGTGCGCAGACGGCGCGGCCCGACAGCCGGGTGATCCTGATCATTGGCGATGGCTCAGCACAGCTGACTATTCAGGAGCTGGGCTCCATGCAGCGTGACGGCCAGCGCCCGGTGATTTTCCTGCTCAATAACGACGGCTATACCGTAGAGCGCGCCATTCACGGTCCGGAACAGCGTTATAATGACATTGCGCGCTGGAACTGGACCGCACTGCCGCAGGCGATGAGCCTGGAAGGGGCGGCGCAGAGCTGGCGGGTCAGCGAAACCGCGCAGCTGGAGGCGGCGATGGCGGTGGTCAGCAAAACCGCGCGTTTGTCGCTGATTGAAGTGGTAATGGAAAAACAGGATCTGCCGCCGCTGCTGCGCAAAGTTACCGCCGCCCTGCATCAGCGTAATAGTGGTGCAGTTTAAGAAAGTTGCCTCTATACAGATGGCCTGACAATCGCCAGGCTGTGCATCACACTGGATTAACAGCGTCCGCCTCACCGGCGGGCGTTGTTGTTTTATTGGCAGGCTTCTATAGTGTTTGCCACTATTTATGACCCAAGCGGAGCAGCAGAAGAATGACAAAATACGCCCTGGTCGGCGATGTGGGCGGTACTAACGCTCGTCTCGCGCTGTGTGAGGTAGAGACCGGCGCCATCTCACACGCCAAAACATTCTCCACATCAGACTACGACAATCTTGAAGCCGTTATCCGTTTCTATCTGGCGGAACAGCAGCAGGCAGTGACTGATGGCTGTATCGCTATCGCCTGTCCGATCACCGAAGACTGGGTCGAGATGACCAACCACGACTGGGCATTCTCAACGCGCCAGATGAAACAGAATCTGGGCTTCAGCACGCTGGAAATTATCAACGACTTCACCGCCGTCTCTATGGCGATTCCGATGCTGACGGAAAACGAAGTGATCCAGTTTGGCGGCAAAGCGCCGGTTAAAGATAAGCCGATCGCTATCTACGGTGCGGGCACCGGACTGGGCGTCAGTCATCTGGTACACGTCAATCAGCGCTGGGTCAGTCTGCCGGGTGAGGGCGGCCACGTCGATTTCGCGCCGAACAGCGAAGAGGAAGATCAGATCCTCGAAGTGCTGCGTGCAGAGATGGGCCACGTTTCTGCCGAGCGCGTGCTGTCAGGAGCCGGACTGGTCAACCTTTACCGCGCGATTGTGAAATCTGACGCGCGCGAGCCGCAAAATCTCAAGCCCAAAGATGTGACCGAGCGGGCACTGCAGGATACCTGTATCGACTGCCGTCGCGCGCTGACGCTGTTCTGCGTGATCATGGGACGCTTTGGCGGCAACCTGGCGCTGAACCTCGGCACCTTTGGTGGCGTTTATATTGCGGGCGGCATCGTGCCGCGCTTCCTCGACTTTTTCAAAGCCTCCGGTTTTCGCGCAGCGTTTGAAGATAAGGGACGTTTCCGCGACTATCTGGTCGATATTCCGGTGTATATGATCACGCACGATCAGCCCGGCCTGCTGGGTGCCGGCGCGCATCTGCGTCAGGCGCTGGGCCGCGTGCTCTGACACAGCGGCGGACGGCGCGGGTCGTCCGCCTTACAGCCGCATCAGCTGCCGGAACGGTCTGGCTTTGCTGCGGCTTACCGGCACCTGCGCTTCCAGATCGCGCAGCTTCACCAGATAGGTATTATTAAACCACGGCTCTATCTCGCGAATTTTACTCAGGTTCACACAGTAAGAGCGATGACAGCGAAAAAACAGCGCCTCCGGCAGCCGGCTGCAGAACTCACTGATGGCCACTGACATCACGTAGGCTTCCCGCCGCGTATACACAAACGTCAGCTTTTCATGCGCTTCTACATAATAAATATCGTTGATATCGGTAACGATGATGCGCTCATCTTTCTGCAGATTCACCGTCTGCGGCGCAACAGCCGGGCTGTTCTGCGGCGGCGGCGGCTGCGTGGTGGCCTCCAGCTTGTTTAGCATGGTGATGATGCGCGCCTCATGATAGGGCTTGAGGATGTAGTCAAACGCGTCGAGTTCAAACGCCTCCACCGCATAATCTTTCCAGGCAGTGATAAAAACAATCAGGGGCTTGTGGGTAAACTGATGAATATTCTGCGCCAGCAGCATGCCATCGAGCGACGGAATATTAATATCGAGGAAAATCACGTCGACCCGGTGCGTCTGCAGATATTTCAGCACATCCAGCCCGTCATCAAAGCTTGCTTCAACCGTGATCTGACTATGCTGCTGAATCATCCAGCTGAGCTCCTGGCGCGCCAGAAATTCATCTTCCACTATTATGGCTTTCATACTGTTATTTCCGGTTGAACGCTGAGCGCGGCAGGGAGAGGCTGGCTGTTTTTCGGCAGGCTAAAGGCGATTTCCGTTCCCGGCTGGTGACGCATGATAATCAGCCCCTGGCCGGTCAGCAGTCTGACACGATGGTGAACGTTCAGCAGGCCAATTTTATTGCCTGGCATCTCATTGCGCGCAACGCGGCGCATCACCTCGTCGCTGATCCCCGGTCCGGTGTCGCGTACGGCGATACGCACCCGATCGCCCAGATCTTTCACGCTGAGCGTCACCACGCCTTTGCCCCGGCATGGCTGAATGCCGTGCACGATAGCATTTTCCACCAGCGGCTGAATCAGCAGGCTGGGCAGAGTAAAGTGCAGATCGTCGTCGATATCGTAGATCATTGACAGCTTATCGCCGAAGCGAGCCTGCTCAATGGCAATATAATCTTTTACCTGCCACAGCTCTTTCTTGATATCGATCAGCTCATCCTCATTGAGTTCAAGGTTGTAGCGCAGGTAGCGCGACAGGTTGATAACCAGCTGACGGGCAGTATCGGGATTCATCCGGATTGAGGCAGAGATAGCGTTCAGGGCATTAAACAAAAAGTGAGGGTTGATTTTGCTCTGCAGGGCTCGAAGTTCCGCCTTATTGGCCATTTCACGCAGCTGCTCAGCGCGCGATACCTCCAGCTGGGTCGAGATAATCTGCGACAGCCCGATAGCCATCTCTTTCAGCGAGCCGGTAATGCGATGCGCCCGGCGATAGTAAATTTTCAGCGTCCCGGTCACCTGACCCTGCTCCCAGAGCGGGATCACCAGCATCGAGTGAATATCGCGCGTGCGATGCGCTTCGTCGTTGTTTTTGATGATGATTTTTCCGCTGGCAATCGCCTGTGCGGTAGTGGGGCTGATGCCATCATCGCCATTATGGTAGTTCTGTTCACCATAGCCGACATACGCCTGAATCTGCTGCGTATTGGTAATGGCAACCGCATCAGCGTGGATGTCGCGCCGGATAATATCGCACACTTCGCGCAGCGCATCGCTGTTTACCTGCCGAAACAGCGGCAGCGTTTTATTCGCTATCTCCAGCGCAAGTTTGGCCTGCCGGGCGGCGATCGCCTCTTTTTCTCCCTCTACGCTCTGCACCAGCAGCACAATCAGTCCGATACTGGAGGCACCCAGAATCATCGGCAGGGCGATTTCCGAGACAATCGTCAGGCCGAGCGCTGCAGGCTTTGCCCATAACAGGATCAGCAGCATAGTCAGCGCCTCGCACAGCATGCCGCCCACTATGCCGGCCCCCCAGCGCTGCTCTTTGCTGACCCGGCGATTAATTACGCCAGAGGCGATACCGGCCACAATGCTGGTGATCAGGCAGGGTACTGACGTGACGCCATCTATGTCGATCAGGAAGCGGTGCAGCCCGGCAATGACGCCGGTCGTCACGCCCACCCAGGGGCCAAACAGAATGCCGCCCGCCATCACCGCAATGACGCGGACATTCAGCAGCGAGCCATCCACCGCCACGCCGGACCAGGTGCTGAACAGCGCAAACAGCGAGAAAATCACGGTGACGATCGCTTTCTCGCTCAGCGTGTGTTCATCTTTCTGCAGCAGCTGGCGCAATACCCGGGTGCGGGTGAGAAAAAAGAGGCAGATGAGCATCAGCGCTGCGCGATCGAATACCGCCAGCAGCATGTCAAAATGGAAGGGCACAGGCATTTCCGGGACAGAATATCGGTGGCGTCATAATAAAAAATGCGCGCGCAATGCGCCAGCATAGCGCTCCGGGTTTAACGGGCCGCATAAATGCGGCCCGTGCGGAGGCGCGTAGGGGCGCCATTAATGGCGCCCTGGCTGTCGCTGCGGCAGTTTGCTATGTTGCACTATTCCCCGTAGCGGAGCGCCGCCATGCAACTTCAGACCCCGCGATTAACCCTGAGCCGGTTGCAGCCGGAGGACTGGCAGATCTTCAAAGCGGTACATGAAGACGCTGCCACTATGACCTGGGTAAGCGAAATTCCCGATGAAAACGACATTCGTCAGCGTTTCAATGAACGCCTGGCGCCGTGGCAGCCCGCCAGCTTTCATATGCTGTGCCTGGTGGCGCGCCTGCAAACAAATCAGGAACCGATAGGCCTGTTTGGCTGCAGCGCCGAGTGGCACCCTTATCGCCAGGCGGAAGTTGGCTATATGCTGCGCCATAGCCACATCGGGCAGGGCTACGGTAGCGAAGCGCTGGCGGCGCTGGTTCACTTTCTGTTCAGCGCAGAATTTCATAAGCTGAAAGCGCTGGTGATTGAGGGTAACTGGCCATCCCGACGCATTCTGGAAAAGAATAATTTTATGCTGGAGGGGACTCTGCGGGATAATTATCTGCTAAACGGAGAGTGGGTAAACGATTGGGTGTTTGGCTGCCTGAATCCCGAAAAATAAAAAAATTTTCTGCTGCTCTCGACAGCGCAGGTCACAGCGCGTTATGTTCGGGGTGAGGTCACAGCAAGTGATCCGCGTCGCTCGGACGGTCCGGGAGCTCACGTAATCCTGAGGACATCATGGCTGATAACAGCATACCCCGTCGTTTCTCGCGTATAGAACGCCTTCCCCCATACGTATTCAACATCACCGCTGAACTGAAGATGGCTGCGCGTCGGCGCGGCGAAGATATTATCGACTTTTCAATGGGGAATCCGGATGGCGCTACGCCGCCGCATATTGTGGAAAAGCTCTGTCAGGTGGCGCAGCGTGAAGATACGCACGGCTACTCCACCTCAAAAGGTATTCCGCGCCTGCGCCGGGCGATTTCGCGCTGGTACGCTGAGCGCTATCAGGTGGATATCGATCCGGAGTCAGAAGCGATTGTGACTATCGGCTCCAAAGAGGGACTGGCGCACCTGATGCTCGCCACGCTCGATCACGGTGACACCGTGCTGGTGCCCAACCCCAGCTATCCTATCCATATTTATGGCGCGGTGATCGCCGGGGCGCAGGTTCGCTCCGTGCCGCTGGTCGCGGGCGTGGATTTCTTTACTGAGCTGGAGCGTGCAATTCGCGAAAGCTATCCAAAGCCGAAAATGATGATCCTCGGCTTCCCTTCTAATCCCACCGCTCAGTGCGTCGAACTCGACTTTTTTGAACGGGTTATTGCGCTGGCAAAACAGTATAACGTGCTGGTGATCCACGATCTCGCCTACGCTGACATCACCTACGACGGCTGGAAAGCGCCCTCAATCATGCAGGTGCCGGGTGCGCGCGACGTAGCGGTAGAGTTCTTTACGCTCTCCAAAAGCTACAATATGGCGGGATGGCGTATCGGTTTCATGACAGGAAACAAAGAGCTGGTAGCGGCGCTGGCGCGCATCAAAAGCTATCACGATTACGGGACATTCACGCCGCTACAGGTGGCAGCCATTGCCGCGCTGGAGGGCGATCAGCAGTGCGTGCGCGATATCGCTGAGCAGTATAAGCGCCGGCGTGATGTGCTGGTAAAAGGGCTGCATGAAGCGGGCTGGATGGTGGATCTGCCTAAGGCATCGATGTACGTCTGGGCAAAAATCCCGGAACGCTACGCGCATCTTGGCTCGCTGGAGTTTGCCAAACTGCTGCTGCAGGAGGCCAAAGTCTGCGTGTCGCCGGGCATCGGTTTTGGTGAATATGGTGATACACACGTGCGCTTTGCGCTGATTGAAAACAGCGATCGCATTCGTCAGGCGGTGCGGGGAATTAAGGCGATGTTCCGCGCCGACGGTATCTTACCGGGAGCGGTAAAAGAAGCAGAAGAGACGCGTTAAGCGTGCGTCGGGGCGACTGGTATGGTCGCCCCGTCCGGTACTCAGAGCATCAGCACAAAGGTGCCGACCCAAAGCAACACGAAAAAAGAGATGCCCATCAAAGCGTATTTCACAACATAACTCCTCTGTGCGGTTACCGTGATGGCGATCCCAGACCAGCGTAACCCGAACAGAATAAGAGAAAGGTGGAGTTCATTAACGCTACACGCTTTCTACTCAGGTGGTCCCGGCCAGACCGGAACAGGATCGGGCGCTAATTTACGCGGAATCGATCCAGAAATAAATAGGCCGGTTCTGAGATATTGCTCACAATTTATTGGGTCTGAATGTGCGGGATCGCCGACATGCCGACGCGCAGCTGCGCCAGATCGGGCTGACCCGCATCAAGCACAATCTTTACCGGCAGACGCTGAACCACTTTAGTGTAGTTACCCGTTGCATTATCAGGTGAAATTGCCGAGAAGGTTGCCCCTGTTGCCGGCGCAATGCTGTCGATACGCCCGGTAAAAGTTTTACCCGGTAGCGCATCAACAGTAACGCTGACCTTTTGCCCTGGCCGCACGTCGGTCAGCTGGGTTTCCAGATAGTTAGCCGTAATGTAGAGCTGCTGCAGCGGCACCACTGCCAGCAGGCGGCTGCCGGCGCTGACATAGGCGCCCGGACGTACGGTACGCTGGCCGACCGTGCCCTCTACCGGCGCAACAATGCGGGTATAAGAGAGATTAAGCTGCGCCTGGTCGACATTCGCCTGCGCGACTGCGACATCCGCTTCCGCCTGACGCACGGCCGCCTGCAGGACATTAACCTGCTTAAGCGCCGCGTCCAGCGCCGCCTCACTCTGTCGTACCGTCGCCGAAGCGGAACGCTGGTTAGTATCCGCTTTTTGCTGATCGTCAGCCGCAATGGTGCCACTTTTATAAAGCTGATTATAACGTGCGGCGTTCTGGCCGGCGTAGCGGGCCGCTGCCTCACTGGCCGCCAGCGTCGCTTTTGCCTGATTAATCGTCGCCTGCTGCTGCGCCAGCTGCGCCTGGGTGCTTAGCCGCTTAGCCTCGCTGACCTGCAGCGAAGCGCGCGCGGTTTCCAGCGCCACGCGAAAATCGCGATCGTCAAGCGTTGCCAGCAGATCGCCCGCCCGGACGTGCTGGTTATCCTGCACGCTGACCCGGGCGATATAGCCTGAAACTTTGGGGGCGACCAGCGTGTAATCCGCATTAACCCAGGCATCATCGGTGCGATGATCGTTGGTGGTCATCGCACGCCAGAGGAGAAAGGCGAGCGCGAGCAGCAGCACTAACAGGGCGCTTAGCAGCGCCGTTCTTTTTACAGCAGAGAGTTGCATATCAGTTTTCCCGACGTGGCGTAACAGGTTGAATCAATGTTTGAGGCGGCCAGACGCGGTGCGCCAGACAGAGCGTCAGCAGCAGCAGCAGGGCGCCAAAGGTGGTCAGCATCAGCCAGGCGTCGCTCAGGCTGAGTACCAGCGCCTGATGTTTCAGCAGGGCGGCAAATCCGCTCAGGTTCTGCACGCTACTGGCGCTGCCGTCCGGCAGCAGGGGAGTGCTGCTGTTTGCCTGCGCGCTGCTGGTCGCGGTCATCAGCCAGCTGCGGCTGGCCGCCTGATCCACCAGCACATGCGAGTGGAACTGTTCGCGATGGCTGATAAACCACTCCACCAGCGTGCTGGCCGCGATGCTGGAAAAACCGCGCACGGTGTTAAACATGGCGGAAGCAAAAGGGCCCTCCGGCGGCGCCACAACGCTGGTGGCACTCATCAGCACCGGCAGGATCACCATCGGCTGTCCGAACGCCTGCAGGATCTGCATCAGCCAGAAATTCTGCCGCGCCCAGTCAGTGGTAATCTGCGTTCCCAGCAGGCAGGCGGTGACCAGCAGCAGCACGCCGCAGCACAACACCCAGCGGCAATCGACCCGGCGAATGTTCAGCAAAGCGGCGATCAGCGGGGCAATCAGCAGCTGCGGCAGGCCCACGGTCAGCGCCAGCGGCGCAAACTGCAGCGTGCGAAATCCCTCTACCTGACCAAAATAGAGCGAAGGCAGCGCTGAACCGGAGAGTGCCAGAATCAGCACCGCCATCAGCGCCAGCAGGCCGTGCGCCAGGTTGGAACGGCGCAGCATCTGCAGCCTGAACAGCGGCAGCGGATGAAACCACTCGTTAATCAGAAACACCGTCAGCAGCGCCAGCGCACTCAGCAGCATGGCGGTAAACAGCGGTGAGCTGAGCCAGTCCAGCCGTTCCCCCTGAGTCAGGGCCAGAATCAGCAGCGCCATGCCGGCGCAGCCGGTAAGCATGCCAAACAGGTCGATCTGCCGAAAGCGCTCCAGGCGCAGCGGATCCTGCGGCAGTCCCCAGGCAATCAGCGTCATTGCCAGCAGCATGGCCGGGACTACCTGCCAGAACACAAACGTCCAGCCCACTTCATCGGTCCAGAACGCCGCCAGCGAGGCCGCCATATTGGGGCCAAAGGTGGCGGTGAGCGCATAGGCGCCCAGGCCATAGAGTTTGATCGGCGGCGGCAGAAAGCGCAGCGCCACTGTCATCAGCAAGGGCGGCAGCGCGCCGCCAAAGATACCCTGCAGCACGCGCAGCGCAATAAACAGCGTCGCATCCTGCGTCAGCGGCAGCACCAGGCCGCACAGCATAAAGCCGGCAGAAACCACCAGGGCAAAGCGGCGCAGAGAAAAGGTGACGGCGAACCAGGGCGCGATCATCATTGCGGCGACTTCAGCCGCCTGATAGCCGGAGACAATCCAGCTGCCGCGATCGTGACTGATACCGATAGCGGCGCGGATATCTGCCAGCGCAATATCCGTGACCCGATCGTTGAGCCCTGACGTCAGCGCCGCGATCAGCACGCCCGCCAGCCCAAGAGCCAGGCGCAATGTAAACGGGTGCGGAGCTGGCGGAGCAGCGGGCGAAGCGGTCATAGCAGAACTCTCATGAAATTATGATGCAGTGTATTACGATGTGATACAGGACGCGCATCTTACATGCCGGTATGATGTATTGCAATGTGATACGCAGGTACAAAAGTGCGATCATTCGCGCTACAGTAAAGCAGGCTCATAAGGAACGCATTATGGTGGGATCTGCCTCAGGCCGTGAGGATGAAAAAGCGGGTGGCATTCAGGTCATTGCGCGTGCGGCAAAAATTTTACATGCGCTGGGTGAACATCCCGGCGGTATGAGTCTGGGCGAAATTGCGCAGGTGGTGAACCTGCCGCGCTCCACGGTACAGCGTATTGTGGCAGCGCTCGACAACGCTCAGCTGGTGCGCAGTAGCGGGGCAGGGGGGCTCAGGCTGGGGCCAGCTCTGCTGAAACTGATCTCCAGCGTCCATACAGATGTGGTGGAGCTGGCGCGTCCGCTGCTGGAACAGCTCTCAGCAACGGTTAATGAAACTGTCTCGCTGGCGCGCGCCAGCGGGACGCAGCTGGCGATCGTGCATTATGTCGTGGCGCCGCGCGAGCTGCGGGTCGTACCGCGGATGGGGCTTAATCTGCCGCTCTACAGTACCTCCGGCGGCCGGGCGCTGCTGGCGCTGGAGAGCGATGAAGATGTACAGCTGCTGGTGGGCGATGCCTGGCAGGAACTCACGGATAAAACGGTAAAAACGCTGCCGCAGCTGATGGCGCTGATTGCTGAAGTACGCAGCAGTGGCCTGGCGATCGATCGCGGTGAAACGCTTGAAGGGATCACCACCCTGGCGGTCGCCATTGACACACTGTTCGGACGTTTCTCTATCTCGCTGCTGGTTCCCGGCGCGCGCTTTGCGCAACATGAAGCGCGCTATCGCAAAGAGATCATCACCTGTAAAGAGGCGCTGCTGCGCGAAATTGGCAAAATAACCGCTGTGGAGAAGAGGTAACGACTCATGAAAATGTTGTTAATGGCTATCGATAACTCACCGGTCGCGGAGAAAGTGATTGCGCTGACCCTTGAACAGGCGCTGGCGCTCAACGCCCCGGTCACGGTGCTATGCTGTATCGATCCCGCCTATTCAGCCTGCAGCCAGCCTATCGAAATTGACGCCGGTGAAGATCCGGATGATTTTGTCGCGGCAAAAGATGAGCAGAACACCGCCGAGATGGTGGTGCGTCATGCGCTGGCTCCGCTGCTGCGGGCGGGTGTGAATGCCAGAGGCGTCATCCTGGCGGGTGAAGCCGCTGAAACCATTGTGGCGCAGGCTGCGGCACTGCGCGCCAGTATGATTATCATGGGACGCCGGCACCTCTCGCCGCTTAACCGGCTGCTGAAAGGCTCGGTCAGCGCGGCAGTGATCGAACGCGCGACCTGTCCGGTTCTGCTGGACGTGCGTAAGGATTAACGCCGTATTATGACGCTGCTTTTTATTTCGGTGCTGGCCGCTTTTGCACTGCTGGCGCTGGTGATTGTGATGCTGGTACGCACCACGGCGCTGCGAGCCTGGCAGGGGGTGCTGCTGTTTATCCTGCCGCTTGTGGCAGCTAATCTGATCTGGTTTAGCTGGCTGCATCCGCGTCAGGCACAGAAGATACAGATGGAGGCGGTTGCGCAGCAGCTCAGCGCGGCGCCAGGCTATCGCCTGCTTAGGGTTCAGGAGCCGGAGCTGTGGCAATTACTGAATCGTGAACTGCGGCATAAGCTGCAGCAGGGCGTTTCCGCCGAACAGGCGCTGGGCGACCTGCGGGGCTGGCTGACTGATATCGTCAATAAACGTATGACCCGCGCCAGCGATGATGCAGTGATCGCCTATGTTCAGGTGTCGGTGGAAGAGATGCAGGCGCTGCAGCAGCAGAGTCCGCAGCGCTGTTTCCAGTTCCTCTATCCGCAGGTCAGCGGCGGCATCAATCTGCAGGAGGTGCTCACTCCGGCACTCTATCAGCGCGACGGTCATGCGCTTGAAGCCCTGCTGCTGAGCAGCCAGGGGGCAGAGCAGCAGACCGACCAGACGCTGGCCCGCCGCGATCTGCGTGAGATAGTTGACAGGCTTTATGGGAAATGGGGCAATAAACTTCAGCAGCTTAATCAGCCGGCTGATACCGCCGTCGATCGCAGCGCGCTGTGTGCTATGTCTATCGATCTCTACAGCGCCATTCTCGCATTGCCTGCTAAGCGCGCCGCCGGCCTTTTACGTAATATGGTGCACAGCAACGGCTAACCGGTGAAAAAAAGCCCGCTCAGCGCGGGCACAAAGGTCACTTTGTTACATCTTCTTATTATTGATATTACCTGGTGTGGAGCAGACATCGTGTGGTCTGACTGCACTATCGCAGTTGTCATATGATAAGAAAAGCCGTTTGGTTTTATTGATTCAATTGGCAAAAACACTGGTCTTAACACTGTTTCGCGCGTTTTCCTATAGGCGCGCGGTGGCATCGTTGTTTACACTTCGACGCCTGAAGAGGACACCTGAATGAAAAATATCGTTACCGGCGCGTTAGCGCTTATTATGCTGGCGGGCTGCAGCGTTAATCAGCCTGGCGGATTTGAACGTGTAGATGAAGATAATACGTCCAACACCGTTCAATATCGTTACGATCCGCATAGCCTTAATCGGGATGCCATGAATGTTGACCTGGCAAATTACTGCAGCGAGCGGGGTTTTGATAAAGTGGATTCTCTGCCTGCTCAGGACAGTCATCTGCCAGGATTAAAGAAAGCCTGGTATCAGTGTAATTACGCGATTAAAAGCTAAAAAAAGGGCGGGATATATTCCCGCCCTGGTTTTTTTGTTTTTTTATTAGTGCTGTGTGCGCTTTGCCCGATTATCCGTGACGATGCCCATGGTGGCCATGATGCCAGCCGCGGTCATGACCCCAGCCAGCGCCGCGGCCACGGTCGTGCTCAATAATACATCCGCTGAGCAAACTGACCATAACCGCTATCGACGTTAACGAAATAAGCTTTTTCATGGAAAGACCTCCTCTTTTCCAGTAAGGTCAGATTACGCCGGAATAGTGGAGTGAAGATGCAGCAAATGTAGAGTTATTTAGATAAATATTGCCAGATGTGTCTAAATAAAAGATCGGGAAAGCGGGTTTTTCTATTTGAATCAGAATAAGCTGAATAGCAGGCTATATTAGCGCGATAATTCTGAAAGACAATAATTCGCGCCTGCGGATGAAAAATAAAAATGCGAGCGCTCAGGATAACAGCGCTCGCCTGTAAGTTAATTATGCAGTGCAGGCCTGTTAATTGCCTGACGGCGCGGCTGACGAACGCTCAGTGAAAGCAGCAGCGAAATAACCAGCAGCGTCATGATCAGACTAAAGGTAACGGTAAAGCCACCGAACAGGGAGGCGACCAGCGAGCCGAGCACGCTGCCAATACCAAACCCGAGGTAGATCAGCCCGTAATTTTTTGTCAGATTGTTCAGGCCAAAGAAGTCGCTGATCAGCGCCGGGAAAACGGTGATTGTGCCACCGAAGCTAAAGGCTACGCAGGCCAGCGAGACAAAAAAAGTGGTTTCATTCATACGGGTAAACAGCAAAATACTCATGCCCGCGAGCGCAATACATTGCGCCAGTGAGATCACCCGGATACGGGCCATTTTGTCTGACAGTACCCCCAGCGTTAACCGGCCGCTAAGGTTAGCAATGGCGATAACCGTTACGGCACTGGCGGCTATCTGCGGCGTAAGGTGCACCATTCCTTCGCCAATATCTTTCGCTACGCCGATCACATACAGGCCGCTCATACAGGCGGTGAGGAACATCAGCGCCAGCATCCAGTATTGCGGCAGGCGAACCGCCTGTGCCAGCGTAAAGTCGCGTCCGGCATGCTGTGGATTGTTGCTGGCAGCGCGCACCGGCGCATCGCGCATCAGCAGCGCGCCGCAGAACATCATGCTCATCGCCAGCACGCCCCAGATCATGAAGGTGTTCTCCAGGCCAACAGCATCCAGCAGGGTGCCGCAGATAAATTTGAAGCCGAGACTCCCCAGACCGTAGGCGCCGATTGAACAGGCGGAGATAAGGCCTTTGCGCTCAGGAAACCACTTTACACAGTTGGATAGCGTCATCAGGTAGCCCGCACCATCTGCCAGGCCCACCAGAATACCGGCGCTCAGATAAAGCATCATCAGGTTATCAGCCTGCGCGGTCAGCCAGAATCCGGCTGCCATCAGGATGCCGGCTCCGATAGTCACATTACGCACGCCAAAACGCTCCTGCAGCTTGCCTGCCAGCGAGGAGGCGATAGCCAGCCCCAGGCTGAGCAACCCAAAGGAGAAAGCAACCTGACTGACTGATTCGTGCAGTTTATGCGCCAGCGCGCCGTTAAAGAGGCTCCAGGTATACACTGACCCCAGCGCAAGCTGGGTAATGACAGTGCCGATCAGAGTCAGTATGCGGGTACGCTGGTAGTGCGCCGTTGAGGCTGTGGTCATGGTGATTCTCCCGTCCGGGAATATGGAGTCTGCTGGCAGCTTAGCGCGCACGCGCGTAGCCGCGGCCGGATCCCGCTTCAGCGGTCAGAGAAACAGAATGAAATGCCGTTTTTCCGGTATGAATGGCAGCAGCGTGACAATTCACGTCCCGGTATGTCCTGCGATGAGCATATGTAACCAGGTATGTTAAGCGAGGCGATTTTGCTGCAGAGTCCGGGATGTTTGCCAGGCTTATATTTCAACCAACGGGAGGAAATATGGAAGACCGAGCATATGAATCCGTATCCAGTGGAGATGAAGTCTGCTGTCTTATCGGTCAGGCGGTGATCGAATTGAGCGATGAACATCAGCCTGTCAACAAAGCCACGCTGTCGTTAAAGCTGCTGGCTATGGCCGATCGTGACAGGGATGATGAGCGGGTAATGCTTTACTGGATCGCCAGAAAAGCCCTTAATCAGCCGCAGCAGCTTCAGTCCGGCGCAGGTGGCTGGCGTTAGAGGATGAGCAGAGCGGGCTGCACGCCCGCTTCTGCTGTCAGGCCAGCCGCAGTGCGCGGCGCACCGGCCAGCGCATAAACATCACCAGGTTGCCCAGCAAAATCAGCGTCAGTCCCGCCACGGCATTAGCGTGCCACTGATAGCCTTCATAAATTGTCGAGAGCGTCAGCGCAACCAGCGGAAAAAGTAGCGTACTGTAGGCCGCCTGACTGGCACCGATGCGACCCACCAGCGTGAAGTAAGCGCCAAATCCAATCACAGAACCAAACAGCGCCAGATAACTCATCGCGCCCAGCCACTGCAGATTGCGCGGCAGCTGCAGCGCATCACCGTTAAGCCATGCCATTACCGCCATGATCAGCGCGCCGTAGAGCATGGCGTAACTGTTAGTGGTGAGAATATCGCGCTGGCGGCGCTGATGCCGGGCTGAAATCATATTACCCAGCGAAAAGCCAAAGGTGCCCAGCGCACTCAGGCCCGCGCCCCATAACAGCTGCGGCGAAGGATGCGCCGCGCGAATATCGCTCCAGAAGAGCGCGACGATACCGCCCATACCGAGCAGCGCGGCAGGCACCAGGCGCAGCGGCGGACGCTGGCCAAAAAAGAGCCAGCCGTTGAGCGCGTTAAAGATCACCGCCATGGAAAAAATCACCGACTCCAGACCGGTGCTGATCCAGGCTGCTGCATGATAAAAGCAGACAAAGTTGAAGCCAAAAACACAGCCTCCCTGCAGCAGACAAAACAGATGATCGCGCCTGTCCAGCGATCGCAGACGGCGGCACAGCGTCAGCAGCGCCAGCATCAGCAGCGAGGCGAAGAGAAAGCGCCAGAAAACAGCCACATAGACCGGCGTGGCGGCTGCGTCCTGCTGCAGAAAGATCGCCAGCCAGGTGGTGCCCCAGATCAGCACCACGCTCAGATACAGCACTACATTCATCGTTAATACTCCGGCAGAGACAGGACGACAGTATCCGCGCAGGCGCGGGCGGGCGCTTGCACCCGATTGCGCAGCACTTGCAAAAACTTGCGCTTTTTTCATTCTCACACCGACTGCCGCGCTGTTTTCCATCGTCCGGACGGGTAAACTGCTGGTTAACCGCTGCCGATGTGATGTGCGCAATGTCCGATTACCAGACCTTTACTATGCTAAAAAACCGAAAGGCTCAGCTGCGTGATAGCGTAACGCTTTCAGGCGGGATCCGGCTGGCAGCCTGGTTTAATAGCGGCGACCGCGTAACCAACCACAGCGATCACCATACCCTGAGCCTCTATATCGAAGAGGGGTATGATACCTGGCATAAAACCGCGCACGGGTGGCGCAACGGTGGCGCCCCGGATCGTTTCTGCCTGATGCCGTCCGGTATGGAGTCCACCTGGGATCTGCGAGCCGACCTCGCATTCGTGCACCTCTACTGCACCGATACCCATTTACGCCAGCTTGGCGAACAGATCTGGGATCGCACGCCAGCCAGTCTGAATCTGCAGGAGAAGATTTTTGCTGATGACGATCGCATTACGCAGCTCTATCGCCATTTTTTGCTCAGCGTCAGCTGGCAGCAGCCCGCCAATCAGCTGATGCTGAGCAGCGCATCGACGCTGCTGCTGACGCATCTGCTGCATCGCTACAGCGATGTGCAGTGGCAGCTGCCCGCCGTGCGGGGCGGCCTGGCACCCGCCGTGCTGCGCCGGATCATTGCCCTGATTGATGCGCAGCTCGATCAGCCGCTGACGCTGGCGCGGCTGGCCGCAGAAGCTGCGCTCAGCGAATATCATTTTGCGCGTATGTTTCGCAGCAGCACCGGCAGCGCGCCGCACCAATATGTGATGCAGCGCCGTATGGCGGTGGCGAAAGAGCTACTGATGCACAGCACCCTGCCGCTAACGGAGATTGCACTGCGCTGCGGTTTTCACTCCGCCAGCCATTTCAGTAACCGGTTCCGCCAGCTGCACGGCGTGGCGCCCTCCGCGTGGCGGCAGGACTTTAGCCGGTAAAAAGCGCGTCGTCAGGGAAGCACTTCACCCCGCACGATAACTTTGCCCGGCTTGCTGTCGCTTTCGTTAATACGCCGGAGCGCCAGATTCAGCGCCTGCCAGGCGATGCTCTGCAGATCGTGCGCGATGCAGGGAAAGTGAAAGCCATAAATATCCGCCTGCGTGACCTCATCAATGCTGAACAGCTTTACCTGCTGCTGCAGACTGAGTTTGTGTTCGATACAGGCTTTGATAATGCCGAGTGAGATCTGATTGTTACACCCCACGAAGTAATCAGGGGCGGGGTGCTGTTTCAGCCAGCGCCGGGTCTCCTGCCAGGCCGCATCCATAAAAAAGTCGGCATAGAGCACCTCAAGCGAGGCAGCTTTTCCCTGCAGCGCGGCCTGCAGGCCGAGCACGCGCTCACGCGCAACGTTCGACTTTTCCGGGCCGGAGACCACGACAATACGCTGCGCCCCCTGTTCCGCCAGCCAGCGACCGGTCTGCAGGCCGCAGTCGAGGTTATCAATATAGACGCCGCTGCAGTGGGAAACCTGCAGCTCGCGGTCGACCAGCACTACCGGTATATTCAGCGTCTCCAGCCGTCTCATATAGGCCGGGTGATAGTGGAGATCGTTGGAGATCACCGACAGAATAATGGCATCAACGTTATACCCAATCAGCTTATCGATAATACGGTTCTCATTCTCCTGCGACTCACAGGAGTCAAAAACCAGCGTATCGTAGCCCAGCTTGTTCGCCTCCAGCGTCATCAGACGCGTCAGGCCGCCAAAGAAGGGGTTTGCCATATCGGGGTTGACGATCCCGATGGTTTTACTGCTTTTCGCCCGCAGGCTGCGCGCAGCCGTATTCATCACATAGCCCAACTGCTCTGCGGTAGCGTGAATGCGCTGCAGCGTCTCCGGATGCACTTTCTCCGGCTGTGAAAAAGCGCGCGAGGCGGTAATTTTGCTTACGTTTGCCTGGGCAGCAACGCTTGCCAGCGTTGCCTTGCGTCCCCGTCCTGCTGCCAAGTCTGGCTCCTTAATCAACCCTGTCATTTTGTATCATGAGTCAATCATGGCAGATCGTACCGCGTTAAGCGATCTCGCTGCGCTAGGCGAGTCGCCTGACGCGCGGGTCGGTGAAAATATCCAGATCGTCGCGACTTTCTGACGAAAATTCAGAGATAACGGCCCCGTGTTCGCCCGCCTGAAACCAGTGCCGCGTATCGGGTTTAATGGTGTACTGTTCGCCCGGACGCAGCAGGATATAGCGGCTGCAGGTATAGGCGGTTTCACTGCCGGCAGGCACCTGACAGCGCGGAGTGCCGGTCGCATCGTTTGGCGTAAGCTGTTCATCATCGACAAACAGATAGACCTCGCCCCAGCGGCAGCGAAAGGTTTCCTGCTTGCCTGGCGTGCCGTTAAACGGCGGATGCCGATGTTCAGGACAGGTCTGGCGGGGAAACAGCACCAGTTCTTTAGCGCAATAGCGCGGTTCGTTGATATAGGTTAACAGCTGCAAACCTGAGGCGGGGTAATCGTCCAGGCCGAAAGTAGCAATCTCAATCTTCTTCTGCTCTGCAGGGGTGAGAACAATATTCGCCTGCTCTAAAAAGGTCAGGGTGCGCTGAATCGCCTGCGGATAATCGGTCATACGGTTTCTCCTGTAATGATATCGATACCATTAAAGCGTGTTCCGCTTGTGATCTTCTGTGATCCCGATCCGCAATTCGCTGCAACAGGGCTAAATTGCGCTACTGCAGATCGATATTATTCAGCTTGCATCACAGTTTTCACGTTTTTTTTAGGTCAGTATCGCCGCATTGAAATGATATCGATACCATTAAAATGAATCCGGGGGCGTAAATGAAAGCGTTAGTTCTGACTCAGGCAGGCCACATTGCGATTGAAGATCGGGAATTTGATGAAGTGCTGGGTGATAACGATGTCAAAATTAAAATTCACTCGGTAGGGATTTGCGGCAGCGATGTTCACTACTACAAACATGGCCGGATTGGTCCGTTTGTGGTGGAGGCACCGATGGTGCTGGGTCATGAAGCCGCTGGCATTGTGCTGGAGACCGGTAAAAACGTGACGCACCTGAAGGCGGGCGATCGCGTCTGTATGGAGCCAGGGATCCCGGATATGCACTCCGATCAGTCGCGCGCCGGTCTCTACAATCTCGATCCCGCCGTGCGCTTCTGGGCAACGCCGCCGGTACATGGCTGCCTGCGTGAAACGGTCATTCATCCTGCGGCGTTCACGTTTAAGCTGCCGGAAAATGTCAGCTTCCGCGAAGGGGCCATGGTGGAGCCGCTGGCGGTGGCGATGCAGGCCGCGACCAAAGCCGGCATCAAACCTGGCGATATCGGCCTGGTGCTGGGGGCCGGTCCGATCGGCGTGGTCACGGCGCTGGCGGCGCTGGCAGGCGGCTGTTCCGATGTCATCATCTGCGACATGTTTGATGAAAAGCTTGCCGTGGCGGCAGCGTATGAAGGGCTGCACGCCGTTAACATCAAAACCGGCGATCTGGCCGGTAAAGTCTCAGAACTGACCAGCGGTAACGGCGCGGATGTGGTGTTTGAGTGCAGCGGAGCCAAACCTGCTATTGCCACGCTGGCGGAACACGCGGCGCCGGGTGCTACCGTCATTCTGGTGGGCATGCCGGTGGACGCCGCGCCAATGGATATTGTTGCGGCACAGGCCAAAGAGCTGACCTTCAAAACGATTTTTCGCTACGCCAATATGTATCCCCGCACGCTGCGCCTGTTAAGCAGCGGCAAGCTGCGGGTAGAGCCGCTGATCAGCCACACCTATAAATTCGCCGACAGCGTTGAAGCGTTTGACCGCGCAGCCGCGGGCCATGCGGCGGATATCAAAATCATGCTGGAGATGGAGTGACGCATGGCGCTCTATGCAGGCATAGATTGCGGCACGCAGGGAACGCGCGTGGTTATCGTGGAGAGCGAGCGGGGGACGATCGTCGGCGAAGGCAGCGCGCCGCACCGGCTGCAGAGCGGGGCGGATGGCGCCCGTGAACAGCATGCCAGCGACTGGATCGACGCGCTGGTCACGGCATTCCATCAGGCAGCCTCAGACGCCGCTATTGATACACAGCAGATTACTGCGCTCAGCGTCTCCGGCCAGCAGCACGGCTTTGTGGCGCTGGATGAAGCCGGAGCGGTGCTGCATCCGGTAAAGCTGTGGTGCGATACCGCCACCGATGCACAGAACAGCTGGCTGCTGCAGCAGCTGGGAGGGGTTAGCGGTGCGCTGGCACAGCCCGGGATTGTTCCGGCTACCGGCTACACCGCCTCAAAAATTCTCTGGCTGAAGCAGCAGCATCCGGCGCTGTGGGCGCGTTTACATACCGTGTTGTTGCCGCACGATTATCTTAACTTCTGGCTGACCGGCGAACGGGTTATGGAGTATGGCGACGCCTCCGGCACCGGACTGCTGGATATCCGCAGCCGCAGCTGGGATCGGCATACGGTGGAGCTTATCGATCCTGACGGCCGGCTGTGGCAGGCGCTGCCGCCGCTGGCTGCCGCGCAAAAGTGTATCGGCACCCTGCAGCCGGAAGCGGCGCAGCGGCTGGGACTACGCCGCACGGTGCGGGTCGCGACAGGCGGCGGCGATAATATGATGGCCGCCATCGGGTCCGGCAATATTGCGCCTGGCACGGTGACGCTCAGCCTGGGAACATCCGGCACGCTGTTCGCCTGCAGCGAGACGCCGGTGACTGACAAAAACGGCCTGATTGCCAGCTTCTGCTCCAGCACTAATTGCTGGCTGCCGCTGATCTGCACCATGAATGTCACCTCGGCGACCACGCTGATCCAGACGCTGCTGGCAGAGGATCTTACCGGCTTTAATCAGCTGCTGAACCAGGCAGAGCCGGGGGCTGAGGGCGTTGAGATGCTGCCGTTTTTTAATGGCGAGCGCACGCCGGCGCTGCCCCACGCGCAGGCGAGTCTGCACAACCTGAACGCCGTGAATTTTACCCGCGCTAACCTCTGCCGCGCCGCCGTGGAGAGTGCCACTTACGGATTACGTTACGGACTTGATCTGTTCCGGCAGCAGGGCATCAGCGCGCAGGAGATCCGCCTTACCGGCGGCGGCGCGCGCAGCGCTGGCTGGCGACAAATTGTGGCTGACGTCATGAACTGCCCGGTGGTCTCTTTGCGTATTCCGGAAACCGCCGCGCTGGGTGCGGCAATTCAGGCGATGTGGGCCAGCGCGCTGCTGGATAACCCGGCACAGCAGCCGGATGCGTTACTGCAGTCGCTGTGCCAGCGCTTTGTCACGCCGGATGAAAGTACCCGCGCCGTGCCCGATGCCGCGCGCCATCAGACCTATGAAACGCACTATCAGCGCTATCTGAAGCGTCTCAGCACGACTTATCCGGAGGTGGCATTGTGACCAGAAATAACCAGGAGATGCTGCTGGAAGTCACGGGGATCCGCAAAGCGTTTGGTCCGGTTGTGGCGCTGAAAAACGCCGAATTTGCGCTGCGCCCCGGCTCCATTCACGCGCTGTGCGGCGGCAACGGTGCCGGAAAGTCGACCTTTCTCAGCATCTTAATGGGGTTTATCCAGCCCGACGCCGGAGAGATATTTATTCGCGGCAGGCGCTGCAGCTTTGCCCATCCGCGGGACGCGCTGGCCGCCGGTATCGCGATTGTTCAGCAGGAGCTGAGCGCAATTCCGGACCTGACGGTGGCTGAAAATATCTGGCTGGGACGCGAACCGCGCCGCTTTGGTTTTGTTGACTTTGCCACGCTCAATCAGCGTACCCGCGCGCTGCTGGCAGAGCTCGATTTTGACATCTCTGCTACTGAAAAGATGCGTAACCTCAGCGTTGCCGGGCAGCAGCTGGTGGAGATCGCCAAAGCGCTCTCGCACGCGAATGCTGACATCATCATCATGGATGAGCCAACCTCAGCGATTGGCGAGGAGGATGCGCAAAAAATCTTTCAGACCCTGACCCGGCTGGCGCAAAAGGGCAAAGGCATTATTTATGTCTCCCATCGCCTCTCCGAGATTTTCCAGATTGCCGACAGCTATACCATCTTTCGCGATGGCGCCTGGGTGCAGGAGGGCATGCTGGCCGATATCACGCGCGAGCAGCTGATTGAGCAGATTATTGGCGGAGAATATGAGAGTGAATTTGCCAAGTTTAATCAGCCGGGTAATGAGGTGATGATGGAGGTAAAAAACCTGCGCTGGCGCAATAAAATCAACGATATCAGCCTGCACCTGAAGCGGGGCGAAATCCTCGGCATTTACGGGCTGGTTGGCTCCGGGCGCAGCGAGTTTCTCGATTTACTGTTTGGGATTGAACACGCAGACAGCGGAACCATTCGCCTCGGCGAGGTGGTGCTGGGCCGCCACTCACCGAAAGAGTCGATCCGGCACGGCATCGCTTATGTCACAGAAGATCGCAAAGCAACCGGGCTGGTGCTCTGCCGTTCGATTCGCGAAAACATCAACATCGCCTCATTTGGCGCTATCTCCCGCGCCGGTTTTATCAGTGAGAAGCAGGAGCAGCAGCGCAGCCTGGAGATGATCAAACGCTTTAACGTCAGAACGCCGGATGCCGAACAGCTGGTGGGCAACCTCAGCGGCGGTAATCAGCAGAAAGTCGTGCTGGGACGCTGGGCGTTACTGGACCCGGAAGTACTGCTGCTGGATGAGCCTACCCGCGGTATTGATGTCGGCGCGAAAAAAGAGATTTACCGCTTTATGTCCGAGTTTGCTTTGAAAAACAAGGGGATCGTGATGGTCTCCTCAGAGCTGTCAGAGATCATCGGCATGAGCGATCGCATTCTGGTGTTCCGCGACGGGCAGCTGGCGGGAGAATTAAGTGCGGCTCAGGCAACGCAGAGTGAACTGATGAAGCTGGCGGTTTAACAGAGAGATCACGTTATGAACACCACACATTCCATGCCTTCCGGCATCTCATTTTTTACGCGCAACAAAAGACGTATGCACAAATACGGCATCATCATCGCGTTCTTTGTGCTTTGCCTGATTGTGGCTGCCGTCGGCGAGCTGCAGGTCGCTAATGGCGCCTGGAGCAGTAACTATTTTCTCAGTAATGAAAATATGCTGATTGTGCTGCGCCAGGTCTCTATCAACGGCATTTTAGCGATCGGCATGACCTTTGTGATTATCACTGCCGGCGTCGATCTGTCGGTAGGATCGGTGCTGGCGCTGAGCGGCATTGTTGCTGCACGTTTCGCCACGAACAACAGCGGTATGGCAATTGGGGATACGGCACATGCGGTGATGGTCCCGATGATTATCGCGCTGGGAATTGGCATTGTCTGCGGCCTGATCAACGGTACCGTGCTGGCGCGTTACCGGCTGCAGCCGTTTATCGTCACCATGGGCATGCTCTCCGCTGCGCGCGGACTCACGATGCTGACCACCGGCGGCAACCCGGTTTCGCAGCTTAACAGCGATTTTCGCTGGCTCGGCAACGGCTACATAGCCGGCATACCCGTACCGGTCATTATCTTTGTCGTACTGTTTGGTCTCGCGTGGCTGCTGCTCAATAAAACTTTGCTCGGGCGCTACGTCTATGCCGTTGGCGGCAACCCGAAAAGTGCCCGCACGTCAGGGATCAGCGTCGTCGGAATAAAAGTCATGGTCTACACCCTGTGCGCCGCGCTGGCCGGAATCGCCGGGCTGATCCTCACCGCACGCACCGGATCGGCACAGACCAACGCGGGCGCAGGCTATGAACTTGATGCGATTGCTGCGGTAGTGATTGGCGGCACCAGTATGGCTGGCGGTGTCGGTACGCTTGTCGGCACCTTTTTTGGCGTGCTGATCATCGGCGTAATGAATAACGGCCTGGATTTACTGGGGGTGCAGTCTTACTACCAGCAGATCATCAAAGGCGCTCTGATTGTAGTGGCTGTACTGCTCGACCCGTCGCGTAAACAACAGCGCGATTAACCTCTGAATAGATAAACCCTGCCAGGAGAGAACAATGAAAATAAGATCTATCGCTCTGTTAACCTCAGCCCTGACGCTGGGCGCGATTAGCATAGCGCAGGCTGCCCCCGTAAAAATCGCTGTGCTGATGTATGGCAATAAGGCGGAGTTCGTTCAGCTGATGGAGCGCTACGGTAAAGCGCATCCGGCAGTAAAAAGTGGCGAAGCCGTGCTCACCTTTTATGATGGTCGTTATGACGCGTCGGTGCAGAATGACCAGGCGGCGACCGCTATCCAGACGCGTGCCGACGCGATTATCGTGAACCCGATGGATTATGAAGCCAACATCGATATTGTGACCAATGCTAAAGAGGCTAAAATTCCGGTGGTGGTCACCAACGCCCGCCTGAATACGGAAGAGATGACGTCCGAAGTGGTCTCTAATGATGAGCTGGGCGGCTATCTGGAAGCCAAAGCGGTACTGGATAAGCTGCAGTGCAAAACCAAAAAGGTCAATGTCGTCATTATTGAAGGGCCGAAGGGCGGCAGCGGTGAGATCCAGCGCGGCAAAGGCAATGATAAAGCGATAGCGGAGTGTGGTCCGGGCCAGGTTACCGTACTGGAGAGAAAAACGGCCAACTGGTCACGCGCTGAAGCACAGCCGCTGATGGAGAACTGGCTGCAGAAGCATCGCGGCAAAATCAACGGGGTGATTGGGCAAAACGATGAGATGGCGCTGGGAGCCATTGAAGCGATTAAGGGCGCCGGGCTGAACGTGAACGACTTCGCCATTGCGGGTGTGGATGGGGTGTCTGATGCGATTCATGCCGTTCAGGCGGGTGAAATGGTCTCTATTCTGCAGGATGCGAAAGGCCAGATGCAGGGCGCTATTGATGTCGCGCTGCGTGCGGTAAAAGGCGCAGGTTATCAGCCGCAGTCTGACATCTGGCAGCAGTATGCCAAAGATCTCGCCTGGGATGGCGGCACGAAAAAACACTATTACATTCCGTGGACCACGGTTACTGCGGATAATGCGCAGCAGCTGCTGGACGCGCGTAAGTAATCAACGCGACGGCGGGCAGGCTGTCTGCCAGCAGACAGCCTGCCAAAGCCGTTTACTCGTTGCCCCACTCATTCAGAAAGTTCGCCACATCATCAATGCGCGCGTCAGCAATTCCCGCCTCGCGCGCCATCTCATGCTGCGCTTCTTCACTGATCTCCTGATGGTTATTCAGGCGGGTGATCAGCAGCTGGAAGTAGTGCGCCAGCGGGTCGCGCTCGGCTTCGCTCACCGGTTTTTCACACTCTTCAGCGTAGGCGTCAGCGATATCGTAATACTTCAGATCAATCTCATGTTTCATAGTGCGCTCCGGAAACGGGAAGGGGTCAGATGCCAGCGGCATCATTTAACGTAAATCATACCACTCCTGCCAGCTTTTTCCCGCCTGCCGGAAAAGGCAAAGACATCGCGCTATTATTGTCATCATGAACCTGGTACCGGGCCGGTATTATCAGCATGCCGGCAACATAATAAACAGGACAGGGTTAAGTGGCATAACATCGTATTCTAAAGTTTTAATAGCGATGTTATCGTGGTGTTGCGCTGATGTACTTTATATACGTGGATACTGTTTTATGGCGAAATTAATGACCTCCCTGACGCTCTGTTCAGGGCGAATGACGCACGGGGAACGACGCGTCGCCCAGCGGCTTGAATCGCATCTCGGCGATGATTGTCTTATCTGGTATGACATTCCGGTCGGGCGCCAGTACAGGCATCCCGATTTTGTTATTATCGATCCTGCCAACGGGCTTATTTTCCTTGAGGTCAAAGACTGGAAGCTAAGTACATTTCAGCATGCGGACCCGCAGACGGTAACGCTGAGACATGCTCAGGGCGAAACGCAGGCGCAAAATCCGCTGCTGCAGGTCAGGGAGTATGCCTGTGCGACCGTTGACCTGTTATCTCAGGATCCGAAACTGCAGCAAAAAACAGGCCTGTATAAAGGAAAGCTGAATATCGCCTGGGCTTATGGTGTGGTGTTTACTAATATTACCCGTCAGCAGCTGACATCACTCTCAGCCGATGGCGTGGTTGAATCTATATTTCCACAGGCGCTGACGATTTGTCAGGATGAAATGACCGAGTCTGTCTCTGTTTCTGCGTTTCGCGCTAAAGTTTCCGGACTCTTTACCACCCGTTTCAGGCCTGCAATAACGCCGGCTGTGCGGGATATTCTGCGCCGGCATCTTTTTCCGGAGATCGCCATTACGGTAAAAAATAAGCGCAGTAATATTTACCGGGTAATGGATCTGCAGCAGGAGGTGCTGGCACGCAATCTCGGCGAAGGGCATCGTGTTATTCATGGCGTAGCCGGTTCCGGTAAAACGCTGATTTTACTCTACCGCTGTTTATACCTTTCCGAGACCACCACACGCCCTGTGCTGGTGCTCTGTTTTAATATCATTCTGGCTAACTATATCCGTGAATGCATCGCGGCCAGAGGACTATCGCATAAAGTACACGTCTATCATTTTCATGACTGGTGCGCGACGGCAGCCCGGACCTTTAAGCTGAAGATGAGCGGGGAAGGGCGCTATTATGATAACTGCTTTGCGGCGCTGGAAAATGCGGTTGATAGCGGCACTGTCGGGGATGCGGGGTATGATGCGGTGCTGGTGGATGAAGGACATGACTTCGACCGGCGCTGGCTTTCACTGATAGCCCGGCTGTTTGATAACACCCGCCGCTCGCTGCTGCTGATGTACGACGACGCCCAGTCTCTGTACCGGCGCGAGAAAGCGCTGAACTTTTCGCTGGCGAGCGTGGGTATTCAGGCTCAGGGGCGCACCTCTATTCTTCGGGTGAATTATCGCAATCCGCGGCGCATTCTCAATTTTGCCTACGCTTTTTCACGCGACTACTTTGACCGGCACCATAATCAGGAGCTTCCGCTGGTGCTGCCGGAAGCCTGCGGCGAAGAGAACAGCGACATTCCCGATATCGAACAGTGTCACTCTGCGGTCGATGAAGCCCGGCGCGTTGTGGCCTGGCTGCGAGAGAAATATGCGGCTGCGGGCCGCTGGGGCGACATGGCGGTGCTTTGTCCTACGCATTTTTCAGCAGACAAACTCATCGACCTGCTGCAGCAGCATGCGATCCCCGCCGCCGTCAGCTTCACCACGGAAGATAAAAAACGCTATTCGCATCGGGAGGATGTGGTTCATCTGCTGACCTTTCAGAGCAGCAAAGGGCTTGAATTCCCTTACGTTGCCGTGATCAATGCATCATTTGTTCATAAAGGGGCTGAAGATGAGTCTGAAGCTATCCCGGCGCTGTATGTGGCGTTTACGCGCGCAACCCAGGCGTTACTGGTCACCTGCTACAAAGAAAATAGCATCAGTCAGCAGCTGTCGAAATTTGCCGGTATGGATCTGCAGGATGAGGGAGAGATGTCTGTGGCGTCCCCTGCAAACGTCTAACATGGCATTCAAGTTGTTGCGCCATATAGCTTTTACTGTAGTGGGTTAAAATTTTACCCAGCAATTTACCCATTGCAGCCGGAAATCAGCTTGTTTTTGAATTCTAGGTGGTCACGATATTTCCAGCGGGAACGTCCGCTTATTTTGATGGGCTGGCATAGGGTGCCGTCTTTGATGCGGTCGTAGATGTAGGTCTTGCCGAAACCAGTATCGGCCATGATGAACTTCAGGTCAACGAGCGTATCCTCGCGAATTTCCATGGTTGCCTCCGGGCGATGGTTTACCTGTGACATGACGCTGTCACTTCACAGGTAGCTGAAGATAATTTTGATTACGATGATTGCTGCGATGGTGATGATTAGGTGGAGTGGGGTGATCATGCGGTGTCTGCCGGCCGACTATGCCGTCCTCCGGTTCTTCTCTGCCCAGATAACCTTTTCATGGTCTTCTCTGCACTCGCAGCTGCAGTAACTGCATCCATCGCGGGAAGGTTCCCCGCAATCGCCATTACGGCAGATTGGCGACCGCGGCTCCGGGCGAGGCCGGTTAGCCAGGGCGATTTCTGTATTGAGTATCTCAAGGTCTGACGCATCGTCTGCAATGTCGCACATAGTGATTCTCCAGATAACAGGCAATAAAAAACCCCGCCGGGGCGAGGTTGCTTAGATATTCTTGCTTCACTTAAAAATTTGCTCGGCTTTCTCTTTCCATCTATCGAAGGCTGTCTCTTTATCAACATCGGAGATATGAATTTCATGCTCTAAATCAAACACCCGCCACTTGCCACCAGGATACTCCTGAACACGAACTACGTAGTGTTTACCATTAACAGTTATGGCGCGGTCAATTTGCATGAATCTACTCACTTACCCTCCTCCTTTTGATAAACCGGGTCTGTACCGCGCGGGAACTGCAGGGCGGCGTTCCTGTAATGCTGCAGGCGCTCGCGGAAATACTCCCGCTGGCTCTCCGGCTGCTGCAACTCTACTTCCATGGCGATAACCGGCATGTTCATGCGCTCTTTGTAGGCGACGCCTGATGCGGCCAGATCGACATTAACCTTATCGCGCTCTTCTTTACTGCGTGCTGCGAGATTGTGTGACATAGCGATACCTCCTGACTGGAGTATACGCCTATTCGGGCGGGTCTCTATTGGTCAGAATTTACTGGATGGTCGATTATCGCCGCTAGCGAAAAACCATGCCCGCAGAAGGTCATCACACAGGTCGCAGTTAAGACAGAAGCTATGTGATACACCGCCACACACAACCTCTACAGCCTCAAGATTATCTTCAAGTGAATAGAGACGTTGAGAAATTGCACTCACTTCATCAAGCCGGAAATAATGGTCTTTACCTTTGCTATCGCATACCATGGCAATTGACGCTTTCCCGCCATCAAAAAGAACCTGTTGCTTCATATTTATCTCCTTACCTCACCACACACAAGATGAGCCAAAGGCCGGCGCTCATGCAGTCGGGCCTTTACCTGCTCGCAGGCTTCAATGGTTGGGTAGATTCGCTCCGACACCGGAGCGGGAAGGGCAGAAACTATTACGATGACGAAGCCGATAAGCATGGTGCCTCCGGCCAGCTTGTCAGTACGGATAGAGTTATGCGCTCTGTTAGAGCCTGCATCAGCGTCCGCTCCACCTCGTGCAGTTTCTCACGCTTACCCGGCTTCATTTTTAGGTATCGCAACACCTGCGCCTGCAGTTCCGGAGAGATGGCCGGCATCTCATATTGCATAAGCCATCCCCGTCCAGAAGATTGTGCACGCTACCCACATAACAGCCCACATCTTGCCGCGAGTGCTCATGGCTTCACCCCCATGCATACTTTCAGCGCATCGTAAAAGCAGCCCTTAATGTTGTTGAATTGCCCGCCTGTCAGTGCCCCGTATTCACCCAGACGGTCGTGTAGCACCCACGCGGCATCATTAACCTGACTGGACCCGATATGTGGCACCAGATCCGACAGGCTGACGGCGGGCACGGGGCGGGTGAATAGCGGTATCCATTGATGATCGGCTTTGTAGTAATCGTTCGGCGTAAACATATCGGCATATGTAGCTTTCCGCATACTCTCCAGCTCTTCTGCATCTGTGTACGCCACTGGCTCCTGCTTATTCAGCTCTGCCAGCTTCGCCTCTAAATCATTGCATTCACGTGCCAGGCCAGCACGGTCCTCACGCAGCTTTGAGTTAATGCGCTTTTCTTCTTCCAGCGCCGCCTCTGCTGCTTCGGCCCGCTGCGCCAGCGATGCATAGTCCGAATACATAACCAGATGCCCATCTTGCTTAGGCCTTACGTATACAGCGCCGCAGTGACAACTAACGTCATATCGATCGATCAGCTCATTCAGCTCTTTCATTTGCCACCTGCCAGTGATTCATATTGGGAAGGGGTGGTGTCGGTTTCGGCGCGGAGTTGGGAGGCGATTTGAGCCCCTTCATAAACGGCTCCGGCAGCCACGCCAATTTCTTTGGCGTCAAACACTCCTTCATCAATTAGCTGTTGTAGCCTACTCGTCAGAATCTCAATGCCCTCCGCCCGCACCGCGTTCAACAGGGCATCAGTGGCTGGGGTTTGCGCTTTTTCTTCAGTCAATTTTCCGAAATGGTAGTCAAGCATTCCTGTTGGTGAGCCGCAACCACCAATAACATGGCTTTCCATGCTTTCCCCGCACATGCAGTAGCTATTATCTGCTTTGCTAACAATGTCGATAATACGGCTTATTTGAATCAATAATGCCGCATTCTCCGCCACCACCGCATCCAGCTTTTGCTGCAGTTCTAAGGCGTGCTTTGCCAGTTCAGTGGCAACCTCTTCATGATCTTTGCCAATATGCGAGGGTGGTAACCCCTGCGCCATGTGTTCGATATCGCTATGTTCCATCTCTTTCCCCTTATGCAATGCCAGCCGGGTACAGGCCAGCACTGTCAGTTATGCTTCTCATTATTCAAAAGCTCAGCAATTCGCTGAGCCTTGAGTGGGTTTTTAATCAGTGTGCCGTCAGGGTGCTTCCAGCCTTTCCGCATGTGGCTGTATGGGAGCGTTATGCGGCCGACAGTAATGGGATCGTCTGGTGCTTTCATGGTTGCCTACCTGATAATCAGTGATGGCTTCCCGAGCTTTAAATGCGCCCCGGGGATGGGAATTCCAGCCTCTATCTGCTGGCGAATTTCCAGCTTGTTCGGCTTGATGGTTGTCTCGTAATCGACAAACTGAGGGGGTATAGAACCCGCGTCGGTAATCTCGACTGATTTGGCTGGCTCTCTCACCGTCACCTGATGTATGCCTGCCTGAAGCGTTTTCTTGCCGGTGGTTTCCAGTGAAGTAGCCACATACTCCTTTATGCGCATGACGCGATTCTCAGCAGCCCGGGCGCGTTCTAACAGGCGGTTGCTTTCTTCACGTAAAGCCTCAGCGTATGCCTGCTCGTTTTTGCAGATAGCCAGACACTGCTCAACCTTGCTTTCCAGCTCCCACTGGATGCCGTCCAGAGTATCGGCAATCATGTCCGGCTCCATACCGGACTCACTAAGCGCTGCAAACTCATTCGCTATTTTGTAAAGGGCGGTCATTGCGGCACCTCATCAAATTTGGCTTTGCACTCTGCGTAAATGGCCTGGACGTTTTGCTGCAGCTTCATGCCTCGCGTCAGCTTGAATGCTTCGGCAAAGTGCTGCTTCAGGTCATCCATGCTTTCAGATGCCTCCATGCTGTCGCACAGGGCGCTGACCTTCTGATGCAGTTCTTCTTTCTGCTTATGCTCTGCAGCGATCACCTCGCTTTCAGGTGTGTAAGGCATGACAGGCTCTGTGAATACGCCCTCTGTTTCATTGAGCATTTCAGTTGCGTTATCGAGCCGCTCAGCCCGGGGCCAGTACTTACTGGCACGCTTCACAATCGTTTTGCGAGCCATTTCAGACCAGAAATTAACCCACGGGCCTTTTGGTGAAGTGCCAGCCTTACTGACCTTCCTGATGTCCTCAATTTCTGCCAGGCTCATTTCTTCAGTGAGATAGTCGCCGTCTGCAGTCTTGACTGTGCAGTAACCGCCAATAACCGCGCCTCGTTCATCAGGCGTTACGAAAGGGCTGTATTTGTGAATGGGGGCTTTATCCAGCCCGTTGCTTTCATACGTATCGTTGGCGTGAACCAGCTTGCACTGGCCCCACCTGATTACGCCTGAAGCCTGTGCGATATGGAGTAGGCCCATATAACTGATATCAAGGCACACAAGGCCGTCACGCGGCACCAGATAGGCCAGCTTGCTCGCCGGGTTTAGGCTGATGCCAATGGCGGCTACGTTGACGATCGCGTTCTGTGCGCTGATGGGATTGCCGATAGCCGTTTTTGCCAGAAAGTCATTCTTCTGAAAGTGCTGGATGGCAAACTGGCATTCCTTTGCCCACGTCACTGACGGGTCCGTCAGTGCTCCCACGAACAGCGGTTCCTGCTGCTTTACGAATTCGACCAGGTCAAAGCTCATCACGCCACCTTGTTGATAATCACGTTTACGCCGCGCTCACGGGTGCCGGTATCTATCATCAGCTCCCGCAGCACCTCATCCAGCTTTATGTGCCAGTCGTCGTCATGGTCGAGCATGGCAACAGCCTGACCGTCATAGTGCTGATTCAGAAAGGCGAGGGCGGCCATCATCAGCGGGTTAACGTGGTTCCGGCGCTGCCAGTCGTCCACGTAATCAGCCACGGCACGCTGCTCGCTATCAGGCAGTGCGTCTGCAATGCTCTGAACCTCTTCTCTGTCGCGTGCTTTCAGTGTGAATCGGCTCATTTTATGCCTCCATTGAAAAACTCACCGTTCAGTGGTTTTGAAACCTTTTTGAATGCCTCATGCGCGATTTCAGGCGACTCATGCACTCCTAAGTAGTAATAAGTACCATTCACCATTGCTTGTGCTTGGTACCTGCCATTTGGGAGTTGAGTTACACCCTTATATCCACTACTGTTTTTTATCGTCAGGTTTCTATTTGCGGCGTTTTGTTGATGGCTGGCTGGACGTAGATTTTCAATGCGGTTATCGCTCTTGCAGCAGTTTATATGGTCAAGCAAATCAGGCAGATATCCATTGAAATAGAGCCATATCAAACGATGTTCTTGGTATTTTTTGTTGCCAATTGATACTTGGATGTAGCCCTGATGTTTTATATACCCGACTTGCTTACCCTTCCTTCTGCCTATTAAATGGAAAAGGTGTCCGCATGCGGGGTCATAAAAATATCGTCTTTTTACATCTGCTTGAGTTAATTCGCTCATTTAAAGTGCCCTCCGTAGTAACCGCATTGCCATAGCCCACTTCGCTTTGTCGCTGTAGAGATGGGCCTCTCTGGAAAGCTCCTGTGCTTTCGTGAAGTAGCGTGATTTCATGGACATATTCCCTTCATAAGCCTGAAAGTGTGACCTCTATGGGCGGGGCTCTCTCCTCGAAGGCATCTTGTTACGCAGGTCTGAGTGAATCCTTTCGATTCCATATCTGATCTACCCTCCAGCACCTGCTCTAACCCTGTGGCAATTTCAGTGGCAATAATGAATCCTCCAAACTTGCCGTGTTCGCTTCCAAACTTAGGGCTGGGCCGAGACTTATTAAGTCCAATCCTGAAGGCGTGCTTTTGGTTATGCGAAGCGCTACACCATTCGAGATTTTCAGGGCGATTGTCAGTTTTAATACCATTGATGTGATTTACCTGTGGGCCACTGCCAGCCACGAATGCCAGAGCAACAAGGCGATGAACCTGAAATGTTTTTGGCTTGCATTCGCGACACAGGCTAACAGTCGGATATCCGCACTTGTTTATTTGCAGAGCCAACAACTTTCCCTTGAGCCTGCGCCCTGAACTAATAACCCTGTCAACTGTTCGCACTGAGCCAAAATTGGAAACTTCAGCTATGCCTTCATATCCTTTAACCGGTAGCCAAGTCTCAATCACAGTGCACCCCCTTGATTCAGGGTGTGGACAGTAGAGCGCCAGATTTTCTTAACACTGGTACGGATGAAACCGATAATGCGGTCGAGTTGTGACTCGTTTAATTGAGCAGCGCCCATGCTGACGCCGCCCGCGATGGAAAAGCTCATCATGGGTATTGCTCCTAAAATATGGTTGTTTACTGGTGTTAAAAAGAAAGGCGCCATTGCGGCGCCTAAGGGTGAAACGTTCTGGTTATTCGTAACCTTTCAAGCGGTGATGCAGAATGCATCGTCATGCCGTCACACGTAACGGCATTGCGGTGTCACTCAGCAGGCGGAGCAGGCAGGGGCATCCAGTGAGATATCTTCACGTCTTTATATCCGAAGCCTGGCAAAATCCAGTCGCCCTTGACCGTAAACTGCAAATCTATCTCCGTGCCATTGGTTACCAAAACATCCTGATAATCATCTGGCATCCGCTCACTGCACTTAATCCACTCCATCCTTCTCTCTCCTGTAGTGGTTACTGGCCCCGATGGGCGATGCGGACTAACTTTTCTATCAACTCCTGCACACTCAGTCCGCGGTCTTCGCAGCTTTCGGCCAAGTATTCAATTCCGGTATCGTCGATAAACTGCACGAGCACTTCGGCTTCTTCTGGCTTAATTTTTAAATCTTCACTCATCTCAACCTCCTGCTATAAACCCCAGCACCATCAGCACGATAAACACTAACCAACCGCAGTAGTAATCAACGTCTCTTATCATGGTGCCTCCAGATGTTTTCAAAATTCACGAACAAACTCACCGTGATAGAGCCTTGCTGCTTCAGCGTATTTTTGGTGAGCTTCTTCCGGTGTTTTATAGGTACCCAGGTGCATCCTCTTACCATTGACCCTAATGCTGGCTTGCCATTTTCCTGTAGACCGATGAGCACACACTCCAGGGAAGCCTGAACTGTTATCCTTTCTAATCTTTCGATTACACATATTTTGCTGATGCGTTGAGGCTCTAAGGTTTTTAATTCTATTGTCCGATGGGTCACCATTTATGTGGTCGATGAATTGGGGGGGCCTCAACTCCATAATGAATCATCCATGCCAGTCGGTGTCCCTTGAAGCTCCTCCCACCAACCTTGACAACTAAGTACCCAAGCTTGTCCGCACATCCTGCGATCTGGCCCGCTTTCTTTCCTCCCCTTATGTCTTTTTTCCATGTTAATAGCCCTGAAGAAGGGTCATAATTTAGAACTGCAATTACTTCATGGATTACGGACATAATCCCCCCAATAAAAAAGGCTGCGGGTTAGGCAGCCTTGATAAATGGTGCAAACGCCACTGTCGCCTGCTTTGGTCTGAAATCTCTGATGTCTTTCAGAACCTCTCTAAACTCTCCAATCTTCATGCCGCGCCGCTTTGCTTCGGCCTTCACTAAGGCATTGTCCAGCTGTAGGTAAAGCTGCTGCGCCCGTGATTTGGCATCGTTGAAAGCAGTCTTCCGGACGAAGAGTTCATCCTCTTTCCTGCGCTTCTCGGCTGCCAGGTGCTCATCCAGTTCCTTATGGAAATTGCCACGCTTATCCAGCGGGATATTTAACGTACCGTGGTCCAGCGCCATAAGTTACCTCGCCGTTACGATGTCTTTAGATTTGCGATAGCCCGCACTGAAGATGGCTACCTGTGGTAAGCACATAGCTGTGCTCTCATGCTTCTCACGCAGACTGGGCGCTGATGTGGCGCGGGCTACGTTTAAGCTGCACCCGGCGCTCGCTACGGCAATCTTTCTCGCTAAGCGGGTATCGGCTTGCTGCTGTTCCTGCTGAGCGGCACGGCGTGCTCTGCGGCGATTTCTGGCGTTATCGGAAGCCAGAATTGTGATGACTACTGTCATGGTGTACCTCCGGTAATTGGCTTAGGTGGTGAATTGAATTCCGACATCACACTGGCAGCAGCGGTGCTTTCGCGAACCTGCTCGTTACGTCCTTGGCTAGACAATTCACCCCAAAGCCAACTTCTCTTTGGTTCCCCGCATCTCTGCGGAGAAAAACCCCATCAATGTTAAAGAGCGTCGGCATCCTGCCGTTTGTTGCTGTGCTTCGTGCTGATGGGATAAACAATACTCTAGGTATTAATATCAGGCAATACCCCAAGTATTAAAAATAATACGAAAAGTATTATATTGATGATTGGGAAGGGAATTTATTTTTTGCAGGTAATAAAAAAGCCGCTCGATGGCGGCTCATTTGAGGGGGTTATCACACAAATCTTATCTTTGCTTCTACTACGACTCCGATGATGCGGCAGTTGCCGTTGATTGGCACCATCGGCCATGCTGGGTTGAGCCCTTTAAGGTATTTCTGCCCGCCGTCTATTATGAGTTTCTTAAACGTGGCTTCGTTTGCATCAGTCAACTTTGCGACAACAAGAGATCCATTCTTTGGCTCTCTGCCGGTGTCTACCAAGACATGATGACCTTCCGGAATGCTAGGTCCAGCGGGCGCAGTCATGGAATCTCCTTCCACGCGCAACCAGAATCCGCTGCCCTGAATTGGGACATCAGACTCATACCATTCATTTATCTCACTGATCGAATAGGGTTCCATCGCTTCATCCCAAAGTCCGGCGCTAACCCAACTTAACATAGGATACCTTCCTTTTGGCTCATATGGTCCATCATAAGTCACGTTTTTATCGAGCCGGGGTGCTGAAGCGCTGTCTACTTCTTTGGCTAACGTGGGACTAAAGTCTGATACTGGTGCTTTCAAAAGACGAGAAAATGTTAAGGCAGCGCTGAGGTTTAGCGCGTTTCTCCCGTTAAGGTAATGGCCTACCGCGCCCTGTGTGATGTCCAGAGCGTCCGCAATATCTTGCTGAGTAATCCTCAGCTCTTTCTTTTTAGACTCGTACAGGGCCTTCAGGCGCTTTGCGTCTTCCAGCTGATCCGGCGTCAACAGCTTCGTGTTTTTCATTCCCTGATTCTAATACCTCAGTTATTAAAAAATGAAATACCGCAGGTATTGATTAAATTAATACTCGTAGTATTATTGTTGTATCGGTAATCACTCGGAGGAAACCGATGAAAAAGGTAACTCTCGCTGATTACGTCACGGAGAACGGACAGGCAAAAGCCGCCGACATTCTCGGGGTTCACCAGACGGCAATCAGTAAAGCAGTAAGGGTTGGCCGGAAAATCTTCATCACCACGCTGCCAGATGGCCGTGTAGTAGCAGAAGAACACCGCCCATTCCCAAGCAGTAAAACTGCCGCAGCATAAGCGGCATCGCTCTTTAAAAATCTTACTCCGCTCCCGCCGCAATGCTGGAGCAAAACACACGGTGAGTTGCCGATCGCAACGTCACGCAATTTTTTAATGACAGGAAATATACGCAATGCAGCACGCAAGAAATAGCAAGTTAATCAATGAAGTGGAAACAGAACTCCGATCCCGCCTGACCCATAAAGGGCAACGCGTTCTGGCTAATGAAGCCGGATGGCATGAATCGAAGGTAAGCCGCTTAAACCTGCGCGACATGGCGACAGTGTTTGTGCTGCTGGAAAAGGTCTGGGAAACGAGCCTGATTGCAGAGGTGGCCAGACAAGCGGTAGCTGCTGCGATGGGAAAAGAAAAGACCGAGATGAGCGGGAACTCATTCTCGGCCTGATATCGAAATGTAAGCAATTTCAACGGAGTAATTATACATGAAAAAGCAGTCTTATCGCCACACTGGTGTGCATAAAAACCTTCTCCGGCTCGACTTTCTCACCAAGTGCAATCCGGCAATCGCGCCGAAGCTGAGGGAGATTCTGGAAACGCATAAGTCGAGGGAGAAGGGCAATGAGTAATCTCGCAGAAGTTCATGATCTACAGCCTCATATTGAGGCAAGAGAGCGTCGCGTGGCAGAAATTGAAGATGGGTTTACGCGCATCGCCAATGAGCTACTGGAGGCTGTCATGCTTGCAGGACTAACCCAGCACCAGCTTCTGGTATTCATGGCCGTCATGCGCAAAACATACGGCTTCAACAAGAAGGTTGACTGGATCAGCAATGAGCAGCTGTCAAAGCTGACAGGGATGTTGCCGCATAAATGCTCAGCAGCAAAAAGCGCTCTCGTTAAGCGCAAAATTCTCAGTCAGAACGGTCGTCTTACAGGCATCAACAAGGCGATTGGAGACTGGGAAAAAGCAGGTAACCCGAATCAGGTAAATTTACCCGAATCAGGTAAGGAATGTTTACCCGAATCAGGTAATCGCTCTTACCCGAATCAGGTAACCACAAAAGACAATATTACAAAAGACAAGAAAGACATTAAAAACACTTTGTCCGAACAGGTTCAGACGAAGTGTGAAAAGTCCTCTCAGCCTGCAAATAAAAATCAGGAAACAGACCAAGCCTTCGAGTCAATTTTCTGGTGTGCAGGAATGCGCAAGGGCGGCAAGAAAAGCGCTGCATCAGCTTTCCGGACTCAGTTCAAAGAGTGGCGGTCAGTGACAAAGGGAACCGCAGAGCAATTTGCAGTCATGCTGGCAGAAGACATCGCAGCCCGCATAGGCGGTGGTCAGTTCGGTTTTGATCGCCTGCTTCCGGCTACGTACCTGAACGGTCAGCGCTGGCTGGATGATAAGCCTTCCGCCCCACAGCCATCTTCTGGCGGACACCGATCGCCCGTAACGGCATCCAAATCCGGCTACGTGTTTATCGACAGGTGACTGCATGAAACCACGAATTAAAACGCTGCTGATTGCCGGATATAACCACGGTCTGTTGAGCGATGGTTTTGTGCGGTACTGGTTTGAAACACTGCATCTGAGGGAATCATGACACCATCTGAACTGAGCGACATGCTCTGGAACCATGTTGACAGGGTAGCGAAATACCTGTTGCCGAACGGCAAAAAAGAATCGCACGAGTGGGTAGCCGGATCCCTGCATGGTGAGTCAGGTAAGTCTCTGAAAATAAACCTCGCAGGTAAAAAAGTCTGGTCAGATTTTGCAGAGGGGATCGGGGGTGATTTGCTGGATTTATGGGTCGGCGTGAAGGACTGCAGCCTGCATCAGGCAATGACCGAAGCGAAAGAGTTTCTCGGAATCAAAGATAACGACCATCACTTTGCATCGAAGCAGCAGAAAAAATTTTCCCGCCCCGACCGGAAAAAAGTCAGTAAGTACCTCACCAAAACTGAAAAGCACATAGAGTACCTCGCTACCCGAGGCATCACCGCTGAGACAGCAAAGACATTCGAGGTTGCTGCTGCAAAGGTCTGGAACGGAGAGCGAGAGCTTGACGCGCTGGCGTTCCCTTACAAGCGTGATGGTGAGCTGCTGCAGGTGAAACGCATCAGCACTGAACGTCCGGGCGGAAAAAAGGCGATTATGGCTGAGGGAGACTGTGAGCCGTGCTTGTTCGGCTGGCAGGCAATGCCAAAAAACATCCGGATTGTTGTGCTGTGCGAAGGTGAGATTGACTGCATGACCTATCACCAGTACGGACTGCCGGCGCTGTCCGTCCCGTTTGGTGGTGGCAAAGGTGCCAAGCAGCAGTGGATAGAGTTTGAGTATCACAACCTTGACCGCTTCGACGAAATCTGGATTTCCATGGACTCAGACGAAGTAGGCCAGGCTGCCGCAAAAGAAATCGCATCCCGGCTGGGGGAGCACCGCTGCCGGCTGGTTAACCTACCTCACAAGGATATCAACGAGTGCCTGCAGGCAGGCATGACCAGCGACCAGGTGATTGATGTACTTGAGCGTGCTGCTTACTTCGATCCGGAGGAGCTTTACAGTGCCCGCGAGTTTTATCAGGACACCATCAACGCCTTCTACGGCAAAGAGCAATGTATGTTTCGCAGCCCGTGGGAAATGCTGAACCACAACTTTGCTTTCAGAGACGCAGAGCTGACCATAGTGAATGGGGTGAACGGGCACGGTAAAACCGAAGTGGTTGGTCACATGGTTCTTGAGGCTATGAGGCAGGGAGTCCGGGCGTGTGTGGCATCTCTGGAGCTTAAACCCGGCGGCTTACTGAAGCGGCTCACCCGGCAGGCAACCTGCCTGAAGCTGCCGCCAGCACTGGAAATAGAAGCAGCTTTCAATTTCTACGACGACCGGCTCTGGCTTTTCGGTCTGACGGGTACGGCGAAAGCAGACAGGCTTCTGGAGATATTTGAGTATGCAAATCGCCGGTACGGTATCCAGCTGTTCATCATCGACAGTTTGATGAAATGCGGCATTGGCGAGGACGATTACAACAGCCAGAAAGCATTTGTTGACGCAATCTGCGACTTCAAAAACCGCACCAACAGCCACGTCATCATGGTTACTCACAGCCGCAAGGCAGAAAGCGAAGAGAAGCCTACCGGAAAGATGGACGTCAAGGGTACCAGTGCCATCACCGACCTGACCGATAACCTGTTCATCATCTGGCGCAATAAGGTCAGGGAGAGGGCCCTGCAGAAGCAGCACGCAGGAGAGCATCTCAGTGACAAAGAGCAGGCCGCGCTGTCATCGCCAGCGTCTGTGCTAATGCTTGAGAAGCAGCGAAACGGAGAGGGCTGGGAAGGTGGGATCCCGCTTTACCTGCACGAACAGTCGCACCAGTTTCTGATGATGGAAGGTGCGACACCTTACAACTACATCGCCAATATGCCGTCAGACGAATACGACCAGGCATGGGCAAGTGAAAACGTTACGGAGTATGCATGAACAAAAAGCAACTGGATATCCTTGAGCGTGCGTGGGGAGCAGAGATAGACCATGCACTGAGAGAGACGCCTTACCCAATAATCCAGACCAGCTCGAAGGTGGCACAGAAACTGGCTGATGATGGCTATCTGGAATATGTCGAATTCACTGACAGAGGCATCACTTTCAAGGGTTATGTCATTACGCACTTCGGCATCATGGCTTACTGCGAAAGCCTGCCACCAGAAGCAAAAGGAGCCACCAATGAACAAGCTAACCGCTGACAGATGCCGTGACCGCATCGCGTCACTTAAACGCAATCGGCGTGTATTTGGACTGGCTATGGATTCAGAGCTATACATGCAAGCCCTTGAGATTGCGCTGCCAGTACTGGAGCAGAAGGAGAATGGCACTGATGGTCGTGTCGATAACGCTGGGGTGAAAGATGAGTGATTTCTTCAATGAGCACGTTATGCGATATCACTGGGAGAATCTCAAGCGTCGTCACGCTGAATGGATGTATCTCGGCAAGGAGGGGGGATGAATCATGAGCGACATTACCGCTGTGATCGCTGCGGAATGAAGAAGCCACCTGAGAGATACCGAGAAGGGCAGTCATGGTGGAACAAGTGGTGCATTCGCTGCGAAGCATCTCCTGTAGGGCAGTTCCCGATTCCGGAAACAGATGAACACCGGAGGAAACCATGAACAACGTAATCCCCCTCAGGCCAAAGCATCTTATCCCCGAGCATGAACTCCGCGAACTGGTAAACGACCTCGCAGATATTTCCCGTAAATATCATGACTTCGGCTGCCTGCGAGAGGTTATCAGCAAGCGCGTTAATGACGCTTTAAAGCGAGATAAACCCAATGGAGACACAACGCTACCTGTTGCGTGACAACAGCATCAGACAGAACTGCATCACCGCCATCCAGCAACTCCCCACCGATAGCAACAAGCCAGTCGAAATAGTCATTCAGGAACGCAAGCGCAGCGCGGATCAGAACCGCCGTATGTGGCCGCTTTTGCACGACCTGTCCCGGCAGGTTGAATGGTACGGGCAGAAGTACAGCCCAGACGACTGGAAAGACCTTATCACCGCACTCGTTGCGAAATCCAAAAACGAACAGCAACGCACCGCACCCGGTATCGGCGGCGGCGTCGTCATGTTCGGATCCCGGACAAGCAAAATGCGGGTGAGCGAAATGGTCGAGGTCATCGAGGCGATTTACTGGTTTGGCACAGAGCAGAACGTGAAATTCAGCGACGAAGCCCGGCGTGAAATCGAATGGGCCCAAATGTACGGGAGTCAATCATGAAACATGGCAGACACTTTTCTCACTCACAGGAATTCTGTAACCGCATTGCACACCTCCGCAGTCAGGGACTGGCATGGTCCATCATCAGTGCACGAACCGGGTTGCCTACCGGAACGTGCCAAAACCTTGCGAAGAGGGCGCGATGAAAACTACCTGGTTCACTCACCCGGAGCCCATGGACTCCATCACAGCTGACAGCCTGCTGTCCCTATATGCCGCACGGCAGGTCACAGCAAAAAAGACGCTGGCATTCGACCCAAAATTCTGGACGGTATCAGCGCTGCTACCAGAAAGCAGATACGAACCTAAACCCAGCCGGCAATACGAACAACCAATCTGGAGCAGATGATGAATTACAGCGAAATGACAGATTTTGAAATTAACTGCGCAGTGGCACGGGCTATGGGCATGTCACATGCATTTTTCTTTTCAAAGTCGGAAGGTGATTTCTGCGAGGGCATTGAGCCTAGCGATAGAGGACCAATCTGGCAGTCCGAGAAACACATGGTAAATGGCTATCGGGTATCTAATGGCAACTGCTTTAATCCCTGCAACTCATGGGCTGATGCCGGGCCGATTATTGAGAAAGAAAGAATCACAATTGCATTTGACGGGAGTGAGTGGGTTGCTGACTCAGATGCGTACTTTGTTGATGGCGCTGAGTGGCAAATTAGCGGGGAGACAAATCGAAACCCTCTTCGCGCAGCCATGATTGCATTCCTGATGATGCAGGAGGCCAGCAATGTGTAACAACTGCGGCGAACCACTCAAACCTGATGAGGTTTACTGCTGCGCCAGCTGCCTCGATGAGTTCTTCATAGAGTGCGATCCTAACGGAGCAATGGAGGATAGCGATGGCTAAAGGCACCAAGCCCAAGCCGCCGAAACCGAAGAAGTGCAAATGTTGTCCTGAGAAGTTTATCCCCCGCAATAGCCTCCAGACAGTCTGCTCTCCCAGATGTGCAATCCAACTCGCAACCCTGCTAGCCGAGCGCAAGCAAAAGCGTCAGGAGAAAGAGCAGCGTGCAGCCTGGAATAAGCGCAAAGCAGATGTGAAGCCGTTAAGCCACTGGATGAACATGACCCAGCGGGCATTCAATGACTACATCAGGGCGCGGGACGGGGATATCTGCATCAGCTGCGGCAGCACAACGGCGGTCAGCTACCACGCCGGACACTACAGGACAACAGCGGCGGCATCACAGTTACGCTTCAACGAGGACAACGTACATAGCCAGTGTGCATCCTGTAATACACACCACTCCGGCAACATCGGACCATACCGCATCAACCTCATCACCAAAATTGGCCTTCAGCGCGTCGAGGCGCTCGAATCTAGCAATCAACCACACCGATACACCAGAGAGGAACTGGAGCGCATCAGAGCGTGTTACAGGGCTTTGCTGCGTGCATTGGTTAAAGAGAGAGAAGCAGCATGAAGCCACTCGATCACTACCGATTATCGATGTATCTGCATACCAGAAACCTGCTGCAGCAGCGCCTTGATGAAGTGAACGCCAAGATTGAGCGCGTCCAGTATCAACCTCCGCGCCGACTGCCATTGAGCCAGCGCATCCTGAATTGGTGGTTAGCATGACTGAATACCTCAAACGGAAATGGCTACACCTGCGTATGTACCGCACACGCAATACCTTCCCGGTCGATTATCGGATCATCAAGCACACAGCCAAAATCATGGGGGTTAAGCATGCCAGTAGCAGCGTTATCGCCAGTCAATAAAACAGCGGCGCTGGTCGTATCTAAAGGCGTTCACTATGAAATGAACTGCAAAATACAGACGCCAGAGTTTATCGGACCGCCGAAGATGATACCCCGGCACCTTTTGCCCAAGTCACCCAGCTTTATCGACCTCACTGGCAGGCAAAAAGGACGACTGAAGGTTATAGGCCTCATGGCAGAAGGAAAGGGCAAATGGGTGGTCCGCTGCGTATGTGGTACATACACCGTCAGGAGCTCCAAAGCCATCAAGAGCATCGAAACGAACCCTAATGCCATGTTTGATGCCTGCAGGGAGTGCATGCACTTTGCACAAATGAAGCGGCATGAAGTGTATCGCCGTACAGGGAAAGATCTGGATATCTCGGAGGTTTGGTAATGAGCTTAGAAGCCACAGTAAAATTTCATTTTCCGAAAGGGCAGAACTTCAGCGGAACAGCGCCGCAGACGTCGCCTGACACGCTCACAGGCACTGATTATATCGCTGCTATGGGAATGACGCAGAGTCGTGCTCCGCTTGGCTACAGCGCTTTCATGGGAAAGGTGGGAGTAAGTGAGAACGACGCCGCACGCGCCGTATCCCTGTTAACTGAATATGCACTTCAAACCTGCGACAGGGTTCCAGCCTTTCGCAAACTTGGCGCTGATATTAAACCAGCCGTTATGCAAACACTCGCAACTTATGCCTATATGGATTACTGCCGCAGCGCCGCCAGTGTGAAGCCCTGCGATTGCTGTGGAGCTAAAGGGTTTATTGAGGCTGATGTGTTTACCACGAAGTCACGATTTGGCACGCAAAGGCCGATGGCGGTGGCTGACATCAAACGCCTTGATGAAGCTCTACCGGATAACGTCAGCTATCAGGTACGTGAGACGGAGCGTGTACTGTGTAAGCATTGTTGCGGCAGGGGTGTGGTTTCGACTGCGTGCCGTGACTGCAGCGGTCGCGGGCGGGCAGTGATGAAAGCAGAGACGGAAAAGCAGGGCGTGCCGGTGATGGGTGACTGCAAGCGCTGCTGCGGGCGCGGGTATGAGCGCATTCCGGCAGCGGAGGCTTATCGTGCTATCTCCGCAGTTACGGAGAGCGTGAGTCTGGCAACGTGGGATCGTAGCGGCAAGCCATTCTACGACCAGCTGATCGGGAAGCTTGAAACCGAGGAGTCATGGGCGAACGCTGCGCTGAATAAGGTAACTGCGTAGAAACAAGTTAAATAGCTCATTATTTTATCGTGAGCTATTTACTTTTCAGGAATCTGGGGATATGATTTCCAACAGTTGAAGTTGCGCGCTGTTGTTAGGTGCGCTGAAAAACACAAGTTCCATCACTCTGTGATAATTAGAAAGCCCTCCGGACTCACCATCCGCGAGGGCTTTTTGCATTTCTGCACCCAATTAAAAAGCCCAGCCGCAGAGCTGGGTTTTCTCGTTTTCGCCTCTGCCAATCAAAGCGACCTCATGGATTTCCCCTATGTGGCAGCAGGCGACTTTTCACAGCAAACGGCCGGATACCTCCGGGCAATGCCGGAGACGGCTATGAACAGCACATCAAACAGCGCCCGTGAGGTTAAGCATGGGTGAAAACAGCATCATCACTGGCGTTCTCGGCCTCATATTTGGCGGCGGGGCAGTCGCAGTTCTCTGGAAGCCATTAGCAGCAAGCCTCCTTTCGCTGGGCATCAGCAACAGGGCGGGCGGTGAGATCATCTCCAACTACAAGGAGCAGGTTCAGCTGCTGAAGGAGAGCAATAACCTGCTTCGTGAAGAGAACGACGAGCTTCGGGAGAGGCACGATAAGAATCTTCGCCGGATATCCACACTGGAGACGGACCTCAAGCTGATTAAAAACGCGCTGGGAATCCTGTTGGCTATGTCAGAGGCCAGTAACGCTGTGGGCAATGAGCGATTCAGAACCGAAGTAAACAGGCTGATCGCCAATCTGGAGACCGACAGCGATGGCACCAACTAAACCGAATCACAAACGAAGCCTGATTATTGGCGGCGTTCTTACCGTACTGACGCTTATCTGCATCGCCATGACCTGCATGTTCGTTTACGTCAGCAATGACGCTAACCAGAAGATTGATGTCATCCGCGATGACTACCGCAGGATTGCCGATCGTCGTGATGCAAAAGTTGTTCGCCTGGCTGAACAGGTCGGAGAGCTGCAGAAGAAAGTGGACAACATACCGGACCGCACAGCAAACAAAACAGCCGACAAGGTTAAGCAGGTTGTGAAAGAGGATGAGAGCAAATGACCGAAAGTAAAATCATCCCGATCCTGAATGTAGAGGAGGGGTACAAAGAGGCGCCCTACCTCGATACGCAGGGATATCCGACCGTTGCCGGCGGTATCCGCATTGGGCCAAAGGGCGCCAGCCTGAGTAATTATACCTTCCGCGTACCGCGTACAGTGGGCGATGTATGGAAGCAGGTTATCGTTGACCAGAAAGTTAACGAGATGAGCCAGCGGCCAAGCATTGCAGCGGCTCTGGCAGCCTGTAACCCACCGCGCCGGGACATCCTGATTAGCATGGCCTACCAGATGGGTGCTGACGGGCTGGCAGGATTCAAGAACACTCTGAAGCTGATTGCAGACGGTAACTTCAGCGCTGCAGCTGATGGCATGCTCAACAGCCTGTGGGCGAAGCAAACGCCCAACCGCGCCAAACGCCATGCAGATGTAATGCGCACCGGCAGCTATGACATTTACCGGGGCCTCATCTGATGGACATGTTCAGCGTTCTCCGTGGCAGCAGCGGCAATATCTCTCTGAGCCGCACGCAGGCCGCTCTCGCATTTCTCGTCTGCTGCGGCGTAGTTGGCTGGCAGGCCTACAAAGGGACGCTGTCAGATGTCACATTCGGTCTGTTCTTCGGCTTCGCCACTGCGGGTTATATCGGGGCAAAGAAAATCGCCACTGATAAAGATATTGAAGGGAAGAAGATTGACGCTGGTCTTGATCCGGAGAATAGGCCATGACGACCATCGAACTGATGTTCACTGTAATCGGTGTGGCAATCGCTGCAGTGGCTGGCGCATTCGGCATTGGTCACTCCAAGGGTAAAGCCAAAGCAGAGCAGGCAGCTGCCGATCGCGAAACCAAAGCTGCTATCGATTCCCAGCAGGCCGCCTCACAGCGTCAGACAGAAACCTCAAAAGGAGCTGCAGATGTTCAGGAAAGCGTTTCCCGTATGCCTGGCAGCGCTGTTGACGACGAGCTGCGCACAGACTGGCTTAACAAGAATTGAAGTCGTGGACACCGCCTGTAACTGGGTAAAGCCTATCCTGGTGACTGAGGCGGACATCATGACGATGGATGAGCGCACCAAGCGGGCCATCCTGACGCATAACAAGACATGGAAAGCCAACTGCGACAGCCAGACTGGTAAGGCGGCAAATAATGGCAAAAACTAAGTGGCCCAAGCTTCCTCGATTTTTTGTTCCGCTTTTTCACTGCGCGAACATTTACCTGTGTGTCACTAAAGATGAATGGCAGCAGGCTATCTCCAACCTCAATCAGCCTGAGCAAAATCTTTCATTTTCTAACGGGCGCACGATGCATTTTTGCAATGAGTCGACCGGTGAAAACCTCTATCTGATTGGTGTATTTGATCAATCTATATCAACTCTGGTCCACGAGTGTGCGCATGCCACGTTTTATTGTTGCAGCGATGTAGGTGTTTCAATACGAACGGACCAGCCAAACGAAACTTACTGTTACCTGCTGGACAGAATGTTTAGCGCTTTTCTGCCACATATCCAGCAGGAAGCGAAATGAGCGCCTATCAGATTTACAACATCTTCTCAGGTATCTGCATCGGCGCCCTCATCGCAACGTGGGTCGGATTCTGGATTCACCAGCGGCAGGAGCGCCGGCACCGCAGTGAACTAACCAGGCTGCAGGAACGAATCGTAGCCGAAGTAAAGCAGAGCATCAGGAAGTAACAGAGCCTCGCAATAGCGGGGCTTTTTTGTACCTGCAGTAAATCCCGCGCCATGCCCGGCGCATTCAAAAGCATAGAGTCTTACAGAAACAAGCCTTGGAGAAATGCTGGTTTAGGCCGGTAGCCGTCTCTATGCGCTGGCGTTTCTGGGCAACAAGGCTCGTTTCTATAAGGTAACTACCATATGAACATTGTCCCATTGAACTACAAAGGCGAAGCTGTCCGCTTTAATACCGAAGGATGGATCAACGTTACTGGAGTAGCAGAGCGATTTAGCAAGCGCATCGATAACTGGATGCGCCTGGCAGAAACTCTTGAATACATCCGGGCATTAGACGAAGCGCTAACCGGCGAAGAGTCACAGATTTTACATCCCTCACAATCGAGGTATGTAAAAACAAGCCGAGCCCGTAAGGACAGGGGCGGCGGAACCTGGCTGCATCCAAAGCTTTCAGTTGCGTTCGCCCGTTGGTGTGATGCCCGATTTGCTGTCTGGTGCGACCTCCATATTGATAGCCTGCTTCGTGGTGAGCTGACCGAGCAGCAGAAATTTGAGCAGGCTTGCCGTATCCGCGATGACCGGAAATCGAAAGCCAGTAACGGAGCCAGAGAGATGGCTCGCTGGAGATGGGATAAGCAGATGGTTGAAGCTAATGTCGAATACTGGAGAGAGCAACTTCAGCTGACACTGGACATTGCCGTTTGATGCCAGGCGCAATTTTGCGCTTTGCTGGGAAAACAGGAAGTTAAAGAAAGTCACTTTCACAACGGCTTTCATCACAAGGCGCTTTCTAACCAGAGCGCCTGATGATGAATCTCTCCGACAAGGGATAACGGTTAGCCACGCTGTGAAGCGTTGCGAATCCGCTTGTTAACATAGGCAGCAGTTATAGCGCAGATCATGCCAACGATATGGTTGACCGAATCAGAGTAAGCGATAGCGAGCAGAATAATGTCTGCGTGATTCATAAGAGCCTCCGTTGATGAATTGATGTGTATCTAGCTGTAATAGGGGACAGATCGCTTCCCCTTTAGTGAGTTACATCGATATTTCATTCGCGGATGCCTGTTTATGGTTCCGATAAATTTTATTGAAGGGAGCGATCATGCCAGACACCTATCGAATCACAGTTACCACCAAATCCGGCGAGACGCATGAAGGCCTGATGAACCGATCGCAGCCTGAAATCGTTAACGGCTTCATCGGCATTGCCCGTGAAGATGGTGGCTGGGTCTATCTGGCGCCTGATGATGTGCTCAAGATGGAGTACGTGCCAGAGGCGGGAACACAAAAGGAATAAAACATGGCGAAACCAGATTGGGAGGCCATCGAATCGGCTTACCGGGCTGGTTCGTTGTCTATCCGCGCTATAGCTGATAAGCATGGCGTAAGTGATACCGCTATCCGTAAACGTGCAACACAGAACGGGTGGCAGCGAGACCTGACTGAGCAGGTGCAAAAAGCCACTAGGCAGAAGTTAGTTCGCAAAGAAGTTCGCAATGACAGTTCGCGCGAACATGTGCGAACCGATGAAGAGATTGTCGACGAAGCTGCAGATGAAGCTGCCGGCGTTGTTATTGAGCACAGAGTAGACTTGGCTCGCTGGCGCCGAATAGCAAACAAGCTCGGTGACTTTCTGGATGACGTTGAGTTTACCGAAGATAACCATGCATCTCTTTCCCGTTCTCTGGTTGCCGGTGTCGATGCGCAGGTGAAGATCATCAAAGCTGAGCGCGAGGCGTTTAACATCGACAGTGGTGAGAAGAACAACGTCACCGACAGTATTTCTGATCTCATGGATTCATTGTCTCAGGGGGCTTGATGAAACCTGAGCATTTTAAACTGCTGGCTGACAAGCTCTGGCGCCTGAACAACCTATACTGGATCACCGACAAAGAGGGCAAGCCTGTAAGATTCAGGATGACGCCGGAGCAGCTCGAATACTTCGAGGGCATGCATACCCGCAATATCATTCTCAAGGCTCGCCAGTTGGGATTCACCACCGAGGTCTGCATTATCCAGCTGGACGCCGCTTTGTTCGAGTCAGCAAAATGCGCCCTGATAGCCCACACCCTGAACGATGCCAAACGTCTGTTCCGCGAAAAGGTGAAATACGCCTATGACCGGCTGCCGGCAGAAATCAGAGCGGCCAACCCGGCGAGCAATGATTCTGCAGGTGAGCTGGTTTTCAGAAAGGGCGGATCAATCTACGTCAGCACATCATTCCGTGGCGGCACACTGCGTTTCCTGCACGTTTCCGAGTTCGGGAAGATATGCGCTAAGTTCCCCGATAAAGCCCGTGAGATTGTCACTGGTGCGTTTGAGGCGGTATCAAGCGACTGCTTTACCACAATTGAGAGCACTGCTGAGGGTCGCGCCAGTTACTTCTTTGACTACTGCCAGACAGCTGAGAAAGCGCAGCTGCAGGGCAAGCCGCTGTCTAACCTCGACTGGAAGTTCTTCTTCTTCTCGTGGTGGAAGAACCCACTCTACGCAATCGACCCGGTAGAAGCTCTGCCGCAGCGCCTGATGGATTATTTCTACGACATTGAGGCCAAGCATGGTGTAAGCCTTAGTGAGCGTCAGAAAGCCTGGTATTACGCTAAAGAGAAAACACTCGGCGACGACATGAAGCGCGAGTATCCATCGATACCGGCTGAAGCCTTTGAGCAGTCTGTTGAAGGTGCCTACTATGCCAAGCAATTCCGCTGGCTTTACACCAACAAGCGCGTTGGAGAGCTGCCGGACAATTCACATCAGCTCGTTCACACCTTCTGGGATATCGGCGTGGGCGACTCCACTGCAATCTGGTTTGTTCGTGAGGTGGGCGATGAATTCCACGTTATCGACTACTACGAGAACAGCGGCGAAGGCCTCCGCCATTACATGAAGGTGCTGAAAGACCGCGGCTATGAATATGGCGATCACTGGGCGCCACACGATATCGACAACCGGGAGTTTGCTGGCGACGGCAAAAGCCGTAAGCAGATAGCAGCTGAAGGCTTTGAGATAGACGGGCAGGTCTACTCCATCAGATTCAAGGTTGCGCCAAAGCTGGGCGTTGATACCGGTATCGATTCAGTGCGTGAAATCCTCCCGCGATGCGCCTTTGACTCTGCTAAATGCGAGCTGGGCATCTCTCATCTTGAAGGTTACCGCAAAGAGTGGGACGACAAGCGCGGCTGCTGGAAAGATAAACCCCTGCACGACTTTACATCGCACGGTGCTGATGCCTTCCGCTACTTCGCCGTAGCGAAAACGAACCACAAACAGACCGGCGCAATCTTCTTTTAAGGAGCTCATCAGTGAGTGAACAAAGCAACGAGGTCACATTCCTCGTTAATGCCCTTGCTGATGCTATGGGCCGTCAGCGCATTTTGTATGGTGGTCATCAGGGCAACACCAAGCGAACAAAGCTTTATGAAGAGTTCGGTTACCCCAACGATCTGGATTTTGACCGCTACTACCGTGCCTATGAGCGCAACCCGGTAGCTTACGCTGCCGTGCATAAGTTGCTGGACTCCTGCTGGGTGGACCGGCCTGTCATAATCGACGGTGACGAGAAAAAAGAATCGACTACCACAACGGCATGGGAGGCTGCGGCAACAAAGCTGCTGGCGCGGCACTGGCCGAAGATTAAAGACGCTGACAGGCGCAACCTGATCGGTAAATACTCCGCGCTGCTGATTCAGTTCCGTGATGGGCGAGAGTGGAAAGAGGCCGTAGACAGCACCGTGATTAAGCGGCTGGGTGACCGGGCGGTTGTTAAGCTCATCCCGGCATGGGAGTCGCAGATTAAGCCCGGCAATTTCGACACAGACACCATGTCGGAAACCTACGGTGAACCGGTGAGTTACCAGTTCAACGAGCAACCTGTTGGTGACGACGGCACATACGGGCCCGTTCGTAGCGTTACAGTGCATCCCGATCGGGTCATCATTCTGTGTGAAGGCTCAGAGGATGAAAACATGCTGTCTGGCGTCCCTTATCTGCGCGCCGGCTACAACAAGTTGCTCGACCTTGAGAAGATTTCCGGCGGCAGCGCTGAAGGGTTTCTGAAAAACGCCAGTCGCCAGCTGGGGATCGCCTTCGACTCAACGACAGACATGGCCACCATTGCTGCTCAGGCTAAAGAGGCCGGTTACGCCAATATCGGCGAGGCGATGAACGATAAAATCGCCAGGATGAACCGTGGTACCGATGCTGCGCTGGTCATGCAGGCCGGCACGCCTTCTGTGCTGTCTGTGGCTGCGGCTGACCCGTCCCCCTCATGGACGGTAACTGCGAATGAGTTTTCATCGTCGATTCAGTGCCCGTTCACCATCCTGTTTGGACAGCAAACCGGCCGCCTGGCATCCGATGAGGATAAAGCAGACTGGGCGAAGCGCTGTAACGGTCGTCGGTGGGGATTCATGACGGCTGCAATTAAATCCGTTCTGGAGCGTTTCTGGACGCTGGGGGTTATCGATGCCCCACAGTCGGGTGAGGTCACACTGGCATGGTCTGACCTGCTCGCACCAAGCGAGAAGGACAAAATTGCCAACATGCAGGCAATGGCCTCTGTAGCCAAAGACACGCAGCAGGCATTTGGAACATCGGCCGTTGATGAAAACGAAGTGCGTACCGTGGGAGAGCTTGAGCCACGCAAGGCTCCATCCACTCCAGACCCGAACAAAAAGCTAAACGATAAGGACCCGCTGAATGACGACGATGCCAGCGAGAACCCGGATCGGGACGCCAATAATACCCCGCAACAAAGCTGATCCGACGCAATCTGCCCGGCAGGTGGGTCGGATGTATCGCGATATTGATGACCGCTACTACCGGATAAAGCTGCATCTGAAGCAGTTGCTCGATGAGCGGATGAGCGGCACTGAGCGCATTGGTAACGCATCGCATGCTGTATACGGCGATGTTATTTACCAGGTGAATGCCGGCACCTACATCTACGACATGACAGCCGCACAGCTGGCGGACCTGCTGCAACGCGTACAGTTGATTCTCGACGATCATCTTCTTGACGGTGGCAGCCAGAATCTATGGGCGCTGACCTACGTTGCTGCTGAATATGAGCGCGGCACTCGCCAGGCATTCACCAATCTGTCAGTGCAATCGGCTGTGTATGAGCAGCAGACTACGCTGGCGCAGCTGCTGAGCAGTCCGGCATATCAGAATCAGATCGCCGCGGCTTACGTCTCCACCTACAGCGACTGGAAGGGCATCAGTGATGCTGCCCGTGCTGACCTGGCTAACGTCATATCCGATTCAATAGGTCGTGGCGTTAACCCGCGTGAAACGGCTCGCATCATCAGCAAGCGGCTTGATGTGTCGATGGCGCAGGCAAAGAACATCGCTCAGACCGAGCAGGTTGGCGCTTTGCGGAAAGCCCAGTGGCTGGAAACAGACTGGGCACGCGAAAGGCTTGGGCTCAATACGGCCGTGATGTGGCTGTCAGCGCTTAAGCCTACAACCAGGGCATGGCACGCGGCGCGCCATGGCCGGGTTTACACCACTGAAGAGGTTGAGGCTTTCTATTCGGTGAGCGGCAACCGGTACCACTGCTACTGTAGTCAAATCCCCGTGATTCTTGATGAAAAAAGCCAGATCGTTAATCCCGGACTCGCAGAGAGATTAGCCGCAGAGCGCAGAGAGTGGCAGCAGGCCGCTTAACTATCCATCCCATGAGGACAGAGCATGAAACGCAATCGCGTTAACGTGCTGACCGTCGTCAACTCCGCTTCAAACATCACCACTGAAACCATCGACGGCAAGCCACATATCGTGGTTCGCGGCATCACGCCTGTCGTCGACGATATTGTGATGAACCGGAAGTTGTACCCGGCAGCAGAAATCGGCAAAGCGTATAACACGCTGGAGCGCAATCCGATGCCGCTGGGCCATCCAAAGGTAGACGGCAAGCACGTATCGGCGCGCGATGTCAGGGCAGTAAACAACTATCACGTCGGGGCATGGCTGCAGAACGTGAGTCACACCGACGGCAAGGTAACCGGCGACATGTACGTTGACCGCCGATACGCCGAATCCAGCGACAAGGGTAAGCGCCTGATTAACCGCCTGGATGAAATGGCCGCCGGCACCAACGCCGAGCCGATCCACATCTCAACCGGCCTGTTGTATTCCGGCATCGCTGCAAACGGCGAGTCGAAAGGGAAAAAGTACAACGAGATCGCCACCAACATGATGTTTGACCATGTGGCGGTGCTTCTGGATGAGCCGGGCGCCGGAACACCAGATGAAGGCGTTGGCATCTTCGTTAACTCTGATGGTGAAGAGCAGGAACTCGAAGTTGTAAACCTGTCAGATAGCTCGTCTCCGGATGAGGAATCACCGCAAGACCCCGTACTCAAATCATTTTTTTCACAGCTAAAGGCGTTTTTCAGCGCCAACAGCAATCCCGTCAAAGAGGAAGCAAACCAGATGAAAGAACTCATCACCAATGCGCTGAAAGCGAAAGGCATCGACGTTGAAGGCAAGTCTGATGCTGAGCTGATGGACGCTTATAACCAGATGGCAGCCGATGAAGCGAAGGCGAAAGCTGATGCCGATGAGAAGGCCAAAAAAGAGAAAGAAGAGGCTGATAAGAAGGCCAAGGAGACCGCGACCAACAGTGAAGAAGCGCCAGCATGGTTTAAGCCGTTTGCTGACAAGCTGAACACCATTGAAAGCGGCCTAGCGGTAAACGCTGACAAAGAGAAGGGCGAAAAACGCGCTGCAGTTAAGGCGAAGTTTGGCCTGGGCGATCTGGTGGTTAACGGCCTGGACGGCGCGGCGCTGGATGGCATGTACGCACAATGTCAGTCATCTGTAGGCCTGAATGGCGGCATGCGTCATCAGGTAAATACCCAATCCCTCAGCGAAATGCCGGAGTAAATAATGGCTAAAGATGGAAAGCATGTAATTCACGCTGGCGGCGTGTTCCCTAATCCGCTGCTCAACCGTGAAGGCGCAGCAGCCGCTGCAACTAAGCCCGGCACCATCGGCTTCTTTGATGCAGGAAAGTTCACTGCATCGGCTGATGGTAATGAAGAAGCGATTCTTTATGTCGCCAACTACGACTATCTGCGCTGCCTGACGGTAGATGACAGCATTCCTGCTGGCGAGCTGGTCGTTGGCATTCAGCCAATGCAGGGCATGTTCCTGAACGTACGCGCAGCGGCAGGGACCTATAAAAAAGGCCAGCCACTTTCAATCGCTGACGGACAGGTGAAAGCACAGGCCGACGGCGAATCAATCCGCTGCTTCGTCGAAGAAGATAAAGCGTACACCACTGCTGCAGGCGATCTGCTGCGTGTCGTGATCAAGTAAGGAGCACCTGAATGTTTGTATTTTCTCGTTCCATTGGCGAGCGCACCGGAAACCTTGAAGTTAACCAGGCGCAATTCGCTGAGCTGCAGATGGCGCGTAACGAAGGTGCTCAGGCCGCCGCCGATTTTCTCGGTCGCGTTCGTGGCATTCGTGAAGATGCCGGCCGACTGGATGCTGTCAACGCCGTTGACGATATCCGCCGCCTGTATCGCGCATTTGATACCACCGTTCTGGCTCAGTTTGAGCCAACCACTCAGTTCACTCTGCTGAATGACCTGATGCCACTGGCTCGCTCTGTGCGCATCGAGCAGTCGCGCTACGACTACGCTCGCACCGGCGGTCGTGGCTGGGCTCACACATCCATGAGCGGCCAGATTGGCGCGGCGCTGGATGCGAAGTCCTACACCTTCGACGGCACCATGGTTCCTATCCATGACTCCGGCTTCAAGTTCACCTGGCGTGATCCGATCTTCAACAGTCTGTCAGCGCTTCAGTCGCAGGCTGATGCACAGCGCGGCTCTGTAGAGGATGTGCAGCGTCAGTACGTTGACTACATGTTCAACGGCTTCCGTGACTCAGAGGGCAATTACGTTAAGTTCGACGGCCTGACATGGAAAGGCCTGAAGGAAGATGAGCGCGTGGCTCAGGTAACGCTGACCTTCAACTTTGCTACCAGTACCGATCCGGTTGCGCTGCGCACCAATGCTATCGCGCTGCGCGACGTGGTTCGTGTAACTAACAGCCAGTATGCGCCGCAAACCTGGTATGTCTCTGCTGAGATTATGTCGAATCTTGAGCGTTATTTCGACGTGAACGCGACCCGCACTGTGCTGGAAGAGCTCCTTAAGCTGTCAGGCATCGCGGCCATCAAAGAAGATGCGCAGCTTTCCGGTAATGAAATCCTGATTGTTCCGCTGACCGCGGGTGTTATCGCGCCGGTTGTTGGCCAGGCAATTGGCACCGTTGCGGATCCGCGCCCGTTCTACAACAGCGATTACATCTGGCGCACATGGGGTGCGATGGGCCTGATGGTTAAGCAGGACATCAATAACAAATACTCCGTCATCCACGCCTCTTAAGGAGCAGCTAATGGCACTCGTAAAGATTATGGCTTCAAACCTCTTTGCCGGTGCCAACTTCCAGAAACTGGAGGTTGGTAAAGTTTATGACGTTGACAGCGCGATCGCTGAGAAGTGGGTTGAGCAGGGTAAGGCTGAAACATCCAAAGAGAAGGGCGGCGAGAAGCTGTCATTTGAAGTGGCAACGCCGTCTGCTCCGGTCAGCAAAGACAACTCTGTGCTGGAGTCGAAACTGAATGATGCGCTGGAGCAGCTGAAAGCCTCGCAGGATGCGGCTGAAGCGAAAGACAAAGAGCACGCTGATGCACTGGCGGCGGCTAACAAGCGCGCTGATGATGCAGAGGCAGCGCTGGCGGCGGCAACCAAAAAGGATAAGTAATCATGGCAGCCCAAATCACGCTGGATGACGTAAAGCCGCTGATGGCTGAGTTGGGCTTCACGGTTCCTGACGCCGTTCTGCAGCTGTTGATTGAACAGGTCAGTGCTGCTTCGGCCTGTATGGACGGGGCGGGCTACTCCGAAAGCCTGCAAAAGCTATTGCTCATCTATGCAGCCGCGCGATTAGCCGCCCTGTCCGGCGCCCGTAAAATATCATCACAGTCTGCTCCTTCTGGCGCGTCCCGCTCGTTCACCTATGACAGTGCCGGCACAGATCATCTGTATAAGCAGATTCTGGCGTGGGATACCAATGGCTGTCTTGGCAGTCTGCCGATATCTGGCCTGACTGTTGGCTTCTTTGACGTCGTGGGAGGCTGCTGATGAACTGGCAATCACCCGAAACGAAGCCAAAGGCATTTGAGCGCGTCTGGCTGAAAACCTCAGATGGTCGGCAGACAACCGGCTACGTCAACAGCAGCAGTGAATGGGTGTTTAACTGCAAGCGCATAGCGGCTGAGAAGCCTGCTGTAATCGGCTGGAGGGTCTGATATGTCGTCACTTGCTAACTGGTCATACACCGCGCAGGCGACGGTCTGGAGGCGCTCCGGGGCCAGCAATGATTACGGTGACCCGGTGTTTGATGCGCCTGTCGTTATCGCCTGTGATTATCAGGGCGGGCTGGCAAAACGGCTGGGTGACATTGGTACGGAGCGGGTGGTCAAAAACACGATCTGGACCGAGTATGCGCTGGCGGATACAGGCGATTACATTCTGATAGGAGTTTCTGCTGAGCCTGACCCGATCGCCGCAGGTGCGGATGAGGTAATGCAGGCTATTCGCTATGCGGACACCTTTGAGCGGCTTGCTGACGACTTTGCCATCATAACCGGAGCATAACCATGGGCGTGAAAGTAAAGGGCGTGAGCAAGGTCAGCAGGAGCGTTAATCGGGCTATCGACAGCATTCAGGACCGACGCGTCATTCGTGCACTGACAGGGGCGATGATTGTTGGTGCGGCGCAGGCGGCACTTTATACCCCAATCGATACCTCGTATCTGCTTAACAGCCAGTTCCGGGAGATTGTCGTCAATGGCGCGCTTATAACTGGCAGAGTAGGCTACACGGCGAGTTATGCCGCTTACGTGCATGACCCGGCCATTCCTCAGCGCTTCCGCCGGTCCACCGCACAGAAAGAGTTCCTGACGAAAGGATTTGAAGAAAGCCGGGATGCGATTGAGCGCGTGATACATAGGGAGATGACGCTTTGACACCTCCTATGCATACGCGAGTACGTAATTATTTCAATGGCGCCAACCTTACTGCAGGTTTTACGACCCAGCTACTCATGTGGAGTGACACTGGCAACCTAAGCGAGCGGTTTATGGTTTTTCGCCCGAACGGTGGAGGCTCGATCCGAAATCAGCTGGGTGGAGAATATTACATTCTGCTGGATGTAATAGGTGCCAAATCAGGAAACGGAGCGGTCGATGAGCGGGTTCAGAGCATTATTGATTACGTCCAGCAAAACCCGATGACCGACGAGTGCGTAGGTTATCTGGAAAACCTCGGTGGCATTCCCGCCCCCGTTCTGACAAGCGAAGGCCGCCTGGTCTATCGACTCCAGTTTGTCGCCACATTCGGCGCATAGAAAACTCAAAGGGGAATTAAATATGGCTGAATGCCAGAACAGCAACGAACGTTTGTTCGGTGGCGCCGTCGTGCTTGAAGTAGCCGACGGTTGCCCGGATCAGGTGCCGCAGGAGTCTGAGTGGAAAGCTCTGGCCGCCGGCACCAGTAAGGGGTGGGACTTCTCGCCTAACACAGTGACCTCTGACGCAGATGATGGTGGCGGCTTTGTCGAAAGCATCATCACTAACTCTGACTTCACTATCAGCTTTGAAGGTGAAGTGCGCAAAAGAGGTAAGCTGGACCAGTATGGCATCGGCCGCTTCATAAAATACTTCGCTGGCGAACTTAAAGCCCGACGTCAGCCGGGTATCTGGGTTCGCATGGAGTACGGCGAAATTACCTTCATGGGGTACATGGTTGTCACCGCACTGAGCTCGGATGGAGGGACTAACGATATCGTCACTGTTACCACCGAGTTCAAGGTTGGTGATGCCTCTACCATTCAGGTGCTGGATACCGAAGAAGCAGTGCGCGCCACTGGCGTAACCGTTACTCCGGCCACTGCATCTATCGCTGTAGGCGCGACACGTCAGCTTACTGGTGCGGTGCAGCCTTCCGATGCAACTGACCGCACAGGTGCATGGACAACTTCCGATGCAACTAAAGCGACAGTAAGCAGCACCGGGCTTGTTACAGGTGTGGCGGCAGGCTCAGCAACCATCACATTCACTTCAACTGATGGCGGCTTTACCGGCACCACTGCAGTGACTGTGACTTCAGCGTAACCATTACAGAGGGGCAGCATTAACAGCCCCTCGATAATGGTTATGGAGGAGATATGACGCCACTTAAAGAGATAGGAGAAGTGCTGATTACGGTGGGTGAGGAAGATTATTTTTTCCGGCCATCGTTCATTAACATGACACGGATTGGCGAGCCAGAGGAAATCGTACAAGCGCTGTATGATCTGCATAACGACGAGGCAGCCGAGTTGATGAGAAAGGCTACTGTTGCCTTGGGCTATCTTCCTGCGTGGATTGCAGATCACTGTATATCACCGCAGTACAGCAAAAAGGCTACTGTGGCTGCGATGACAGTGTTACAGGCGTGCTCTGATCAGAACGTCACTAGCCTGACCGGTGAAGTAGTCCCAGGGCGCTCAGGCAAGTGGACCTTCGTCTACCGCAAAGGGCACATGACACCCGAAGAGATGATTATCGTATCGCGGTCGCTGATGGCGCACGGTATTGTCGGCAAAGCTAAAGTCCGCAGGCTTCAGCGCCACGAAGGCGCAGAAGCATCTACTGAGTTCAATGCTTTCGAGTACATCAGTGCAGCACGCACTCACCTAGGGATGAGCCGTGAAGAGGCTGAGCAGCTGACGATGACTGATTTCCAGCTCCTGTTAGCAGCTAAATATCCTGAGCAGAAAGGCTTCACCAGAGAAGAGTACGAAGCTGCAGAAGATGCTTTCCTTGCTAAGCAGGCGAGAAAGCAGGGAAAACAGAAATAAAAAACCCGGCATCTGAGCCGGGCTTGGAAAGTGCAAGGGAGTTAAGCGGCTTGCTTGGCGCTCTTTCTCTTACCATGACACTCTTTAGTACCATCAATAGTGTTTGCAGCCAGAAACTTAGGTGCAGCGGCAAGCATGTTCTCCATGGCTACACCCATGCGTGCAAACGCATCAGACGTACGGATTTGAACTTCTGCAGCTTTACTTTGATGGATATGTTTCATGAGCTCTCCTGTGCCTGCAACTACAGGCAATATCTACGGAACACGCGGTGGACCATTTCACAAACCACGACCGTGATGGGCCAAGGATTATACTTTTAATATTGTGATTGTCTACCTAGACATCAAGTATAGACATAATCACATGCTCTATCTCAGCGATAGATGCGGTCATTAGCGTGTCATCGCCACTGAATCCAAAAGAACCGTATAGATTCATGAGGTCTTGGGTATCAGGTTCTATCACATTGACGGTAGAACATTCAACAGCCGAGCAAAAGAGATATGCGGCAATTAACGTTATTTTGAGCATTTTGCCATGCAAGGGATGCTCCGGAACATGCCTGACAAAGCTCTCTACAAACTGGATGTCAAAACTCTTCGCTTCTGTATTGTAGGTGCAAATTGCCGCACCCGCTGGAATTCCGCTTTCCGATGAGACCAGCTTAACTGTCATCTCAAACTTATTGTCATGATTACCAAATTCAGCAAACGCGAAATCCCAGTTTAGCTCAACAAATTGAGAAGAGAGCCACTGATAATCCTCATCAGTGATAGCGCCTACCGCCAACGGTATGCCCGCACTATCAATCAGTAGCTGAAGGTTAGCTAAAACTGAGCTACCTATCTGTTCCAAATTCATTTGCAGCCTCCGGTTTGTGAGGGCGAAAGAATATCATGACCTCATCCTCAGTACATAGCATCGGCAAGATTTACTTATACTTTAGCTAAATTCTTTGCACCATCTTGCGCCCGCTCCATGTTAGGATTAATCCCATCAATTGCTGGTGGGGATAGGGATATGACCGAAGAGGAATGGCTTGATGGCCTGCGCCATCTCAGCCACGATCAAATACTGCAGTCTCACTTTGGCCTACAGGAACAGATAAAAAAACACTATAAACTCCGTGCTGACCCTAAGCATTTAAAGAAAGCGATAGCCCTTTGTGAGCAGCAAATTGCTTTAGCCCCGCTTGCCATGCAGGCAATGAAACAAAACCCTCATATGTATTCTAATGGTGAGTTCCATGCGCCAGCGCACCACGGTTATCGGCAATACTCAATTATTCTCAAGCGGCAAAAATCTTTTGATGAGTTGGAGAGAATCGAAATGAAAAAACGTTCTGAAGGTTGGGCTGAATCATGAGGATGAGTGAGTTGAAGAAAATCATATTTGGGCTATTCATTGCTAGCCTGCTAACTGGGTGTAACGATGCTGTGGATGCATTTGGTATCAAACTTGATAGTAAATCCGAGCAGTTGAAAAAAGATGATTTGGTTAAACGAGCAAATCTTATTCCTTCCAAGCAGCACTTCCTGGAGCTTCAGCTCACTAAAGCGCCAGACCCAGCGCTGGGTGATGCAGCTGACTACACAGTGAACTCGGCAAACGGTAAGGTGATCGGAGTTCGAGGAAGTATTGATGATTCCCAGAGTTCACTTTACAAAGGGGCAGTTGAGTACGCTAAATCTAAACTTGGTGATCCTGTTGCCACCAATGAAGGTATTTCTGACTCATCAGCGGTTAACAAAATCCCGTACGGATGCGTTAAGCAAAGCTCATGCCCTACACAAAAGTACTCGGTATTCAGGAAAAATAATGTGAGCGCGATGGTCTCATCTGGTGATGGCACCACTACTCTAATGTTTGACACTGACGAAATAAAGGAAGCTCTGAAGCAATAAAATTCAGAGGAAGAATTAAAGATAGCCCGCTTAATGCGGGTTTTTTTTCGCCCGGAGATAAGAAATGGCAGGCAATCTTAACGCTGGTAGCATCATTTATGAAGTTGATATGGACACCACTAAACTTCTGGCAGCACGCCGTGAAGTGGATGCTGCTCTCAATGGCCTGTCTGGAAATATGGGTAGGCTTGAAGCCAGCGTGACTCGCACTGAGCGGTCTGTTAATTCAATGCAAAGCAGTTTTTCCAGCCTGACAGGCGTTGCAAAAGGCCTTGCGGCTGCTTTGTCGATCCAGCAGGTTACAGAGTGGGGAAATGAGTGGGTAACTGTAAACAATAAGCTCGCTAACTCAGTGCGGTCTACCGAGCAACTGGCAGACGTCACTCAGCGCGTATTCGATATCTCCCAGAATACTATGAGCGGTCTGCAGGCAACGGCCACGTTATATGGCCGACTGGAGCGCGCAACCCGCAGCGCCGGTACCAGCACAGAAGACCTGATAAAGCTGACATCCACAATTAACAAAGGACTGGTTGTTTCCGGCGCGACGACTGAAGAAGCCAGCTCGACGATGATTCAGCTGTCGCAGGCTCTCGCCTCTGGAGTTCTGCGTGGCGAAGAATTTAACTCTATTTCCGAAAACGGTAGCCGCCTTGCTGTAGCACTGGCTGACTCTCTCGGCGTGACAATTGGTCAACTTCGCGCGATGGCTGCGCAGGGTAAGCTGACAACCGAAGTGGTTGTGAATGGGTTGCTGCAACAGAGCGATAAGATCGCGAAGGAATTCTCTAACACCGCCATGACAATGGGCCAGGCGGTGAACATCGCGACAAACAACATCGTCAAGTTTGTCGGTGAAAGCTCAACTGTCTCGACTGGCATCAAAGCATTCAATACAGGCATTATTTCACTGTCGCAAAATCTGGACATCATCAGCACAGCCTTGGTCGCTCTAACAGCTGTGATGGGTAGCCGCTTTGCGGGCGCTCTGGCAATGTCTACCGCAGCAAAGATTAAAGACACGGCAGCCACAATTGCCTCAGCAAAGGCATCAGCAGTAGCAGCGAAAGATGCAGAATTAGAGGCAGGTTCGAAACTTCGTTTGGCAGAGGTAGAAAAGGCAGCCGCAGTCCAAACCTTGCAGCTTGCACAAGGAAGGCTGGCAACGCTTAAGGCTACTAATGCTTCAGTCGTTTCTGAGGTGCGATTAGCCGAAGCAGAGGCGTCTTCAATTAGAACAACGGTTGCACAGATAGAGTCAGAAAAGGCTCTGGAAGTGCAAAGAATGAAATCGCAAATAACAGAACAAGGTCGCATCGCTACTGCAACCCGAATGGCGCAGCTGCAACAAGCTTCAGTCGTATTGAATCAGCGTTTAGCATCGGCAGAAGTTGCGACCGCTCAGGCTCGTGCTACTGCTATAACTACAGCCGAAGCGCAGGTCAGCTCAGCAAGGCTTGCAACAGCAGACGCCACTGGGATAGCAACTGCTGCTAACGGTGCTTATAAGGCGTCCCAAGAGGCAACTGTAATAGCGACCCGCGCCGCATCTACGTCCCTTGGATTGCTACGAAGCGCAATGGGCCTTGTAGGCGGTCCTGCTGGCGTGGCGATGATCGCCGGCGCTGCAATTTTCTATTTCTGGCAACAAGCGCAGCAAGCCAAACAAGAAGCGGTATCATTTGCTGATGGCGTAGATCGCCTGACTGACTCGCTTAAGGCTATGAGTAACACTTCATTACGAGGCACTATCGCAGATGCCAATACCGCGCTTCGAGGGCAGCAGGATGTTGTTTCAGATCTTAAAAGTGAGATAGCTGCGCTGACTAAAGAGCGAGATGAGGCCGAAGCTAGCGGCAGAAAGTACGGCACAACAATTGAACAAGGGAATGGACTACTACAGCGTGCCGCGCAGCTAACTGACCAGATCAACCAAAAGCAACGCGATCTGGAGTCCACTGAGAGCAAGCTCGAAAATACTACAAAACTGCGCGATGACGCGCAGGTGACGTTAAGCAACAATATGCTCGCGGCCATGGGAATTCATGACAAATTAATAGAGCGTGGAACGACGCTGGAGCGGGTGCAGGGCGCAGTTGCAAAGGCATTTGGAACTACTGCGGATGAGATAAACCGTGCCAATCAGGCCGGTCAGGGCTATAACCCCAAATCAATGCAGGTTTCACCTGCCACGCCTAAAGGTGACGAGGCGATCCTGAACCTTGAGCAGCAAAATGAGCTGCTTAAAATTCAGGATGAGCGCTTAAGAGCTGTTACTAAAGCCGGCATGGAACAAGCCAAGGTAACAAGCAACCCTAATCAGATTGAAGCAGCTAAGCGCTTAGCCGGTGAGAACTATGACCTGCAGAAGTCTGAGGATGCCAGGAAGAAAGCAGCCTCAGAAGCTGAGTCGCAAGCTAAGCGTTCGGCAACATCATCTGAGTCAGTGGCTCAAAAACTTGCTAAGCTCAAAGAGCAATCAGACCTTGTTGCGGAGTCCACGCAGGAGCTTACCAGAGAAAAGGCAATCCTTCGTGCGCAGGAGTCCCTCGGAAAGAGCGCAACTGAGGAGCAGATCCGGCTGGCTGGCGAGTATGGTGCAAAAATCTTTGATACAGCGAAAGCCGTGCGTGATTTGGCGCAAGCAGAGCAGGGCAGGAAGTACGCCACGCAGGAGATCGCCGCGGCTAAGGTAATGCCTGATGCACTGAGCGGCGCCGTGGAGGACCCTGAGGCAGAAATTAATCTGCGTGAGAAGCAGAAGCTGGATGCACTGGCAAAATATCAGGCGCTCGATCTTCAGAACGCGCAGCTGTATGAAGAGGCCAAAACAGCCATTCAGCGACAGGCAGCTAACGAGCGCAAGCAGATTGCAGTGAACGAAGCCAACATGCAGGCGCAGGCGATATCCTCGATAGTCGGCTCTGTATCTCAGGGTTTTGATGGCCTAGCCAATCTGGCGGCCGGCGCGGCAGGAAGAAGCAGCGGCGCCTATCAGGCCATGTTCGCACTGAGTAAGGGATTCGCAGTGGCGCAGGCAGGCCTCAACCTGCAGCTGGCGCTCTCTCAGGCGCTGGCTGACCCGACAAAACTCACCACAGGCCAGAAGATTGCTGGCTATGCGCAGATTGCTGCGGCCGGCGGCTCATTGCTGTCCACTATAGGCAGTATCTCCTATGGTGGTGGGCGCGAGCATGGAGGCCCTGTAAGCGGCAGCTCTATGTACCGGGTAGGTGAAGGCGGCAAGCCTGAAATCTTCAAAGCCAGCAACGGCAGTCAGTACATGATCCCTGGCGATAATGGCAAGGTTATCAGTAATAGCGATTTGGGCGGGATGAGCTCTGGCGCTGGCGGGATATCAATGACGTTCCAGTTCGATATTCAGACGACTGGCGGCATTGATGAAGCCACGCAGAAGCAGATGGCTCGAATGATGCAGACCGTAGCTATTCGAACCATTCAGGACCAGCAGCGCCCACGCGGTCTTCTCAGCAAAACTAAATAGGTCATCCCATGCCAGAAACTTTCAAATGGAGCCCGCAGGCGGGATTCACGGGCGAGCGTACGCCTGATGTAGCTGTCGTGAAGTTGGGCGATGGTTACGAACAGCGCCAAGTTAAAGGTATCAACCCGCTCATGGGCAAATACTCGCTGACATTTATTGGCTATGACGACTCGAAGTGCAGTCGTCCAAACGTGGCCAAAGCCGCCGATGCATTCCTTAAGGCACGCATGGCAGTTGAGTCTTTTTACTGGACGCCATCTGATACAGCCGTTCAGGGACTGTATGTGTGCCGATCATGGTCACTGCAGAAAACGGGAAGCCTTAGCCAGCTAACAGCGACGTTTGAACAGGTGCCGCGATGAGAGATATACCAGCAGAACTCATAATCGAAAGCGTTGATTCCGGTGTCGGGGCGATGCTCGACCTGTTTGAAGTAGACCTGCAGTCATTCGGCGGTGATGTCATCCGCTTCCACGCAGGCACCAATGGTTATTACAACAATGTTATCTGGCAGGGAAGAGCCTATTCGGCCTATCCCATTGCCGTTGAAGGGTTCGAGGTGAAGTCAGAGGGAACGTATTCACGGCCAACGATGAAGGTAGCGAACATCACTGGCCTGATTACCGGCATTAACCACGATTTCGAAGATGCGCTTGGTGCGGTAGTGACGCGCCGCCAGGTGCTGGTTAAGCATCTGGATGCGGTGAACTTCCCGAATGGCAACGCTGATGCAGATCCCACTATGGAAGCGGTGTCGCGCTATGTTATCGAAGAGATGGTCGAAGAGACTTTCGAGACTGTCACGTACAACCTCGCTACGCCGGTTGACTGTGATAACGCGATTATACCGGCTCGCACCATTCTCGCGGATGTGTGCCAGTGGGTTTACCGCGGCGATGGCTGTGGTTACTCAGGCGGGCCAGTGGCAGATGAGAAAGACAATCCCACATCTGATATGTCACGAGACAAATGCTCAAAGCATCGCAGCGGATGTCGCATGCGCTTCCCCAAGCCCAAACCGTTGCCATACGGCGGTTACCCTGGCTCTTCTAAGGTGTCCTGATGATTGAATCCGAATGCCTGGCTTATGCCAGCACATCCAGCGATGAAGTATGCGGATTAATAATCGACGGGAGGCAGTTATGGCGCTGCAGCAACACTCACCCTGATCCGGGATGCAATTTCCGGATTGATGAAAAAGACTGGCTAAATGCAGAAGCGGCGGGAGAAATCACCGCCGTTTTTCATTCCCATCCAGCGCCAAAACTGGTGCTGTCAGCTGCTGATCGCACTGCGCAGCTGGCAACCAGCATCCACTGGTGGCTGGCGAGCGCGGGGGAACTGCGCAAGTTCCGGCCTGTACCGCATCTGCTGGGGCGCAGGTTCGAGCATGGCGTAATGGACTGCTACACGCTTTTCCGCGACGCCTACCACTTGTGCGGCATTGATTTGCCCGATTTTGAGAGAACAAGCGGCTGGTGGGTGCGCGGTGAAAACCTCTACCTGAAGAACATGGATTCCAATGGATTTCGCGAGGTTGACTTCAAGGCTATTCAACCAGGCGATGTGATTATCCGGCGTGCATTTCCCGAGTGTGACCCATGCCACGCCATGGTCTGGCTTGGTGAAAACATCGTTCTGCATCACGAAGTCCACGGTCGGCTCAGCCGCCGGGAGCAATTGCGGCAAATTCATGTGCCGCTTATTCACTCAGTCTGGAGGCATGAAAAATGCTCATCTTTAGATTTGCAGGGAATTTACGACGACATTTCCGCCAAATCACTTTAAACGTTGATACCCCTTCGCAGGGTTTGCGCCTGTTGCTGGCTCAGTGCCCTGAATTCAAGCGCGACTTTTATCAGGCACGGCTCCGGCTGCGTATCGATGGCAGCGATATTTCTGGTGACAATCTCGAATTTCATATGAATCGCCACATCAGCGATGGCGCCACGGTGCTATTTGTTCCGTTAGTGGAGGGGGCTATTACTGCCGTGGCAGCCGCGTGGGTCATGGTTGCAGTAACGGTCGCATCCGTCGCTTACTCTCTCTACATGACCTCACATATGAAAACAGCCTCTGCAGCAGACCAGAGTGCTAACTCGATTACCAACAACTCATTCACTAGCGCTGAGAACCGCATAGGTCAGGGGCGACCAGTGCCATTACTTCTGGGTGAGATGGTTGTTGGATCGAATGTAATCAGTCTTGGCATTGATACCTCAAATAACCAGGACTGGAATATTTCAATTAGCTAAGGTGAAAGCATGGGCTCAGGCGGCGGCGGTGGCAGCACCCCTAAACTGATAGACGACAACCTCAAATCAAAGCAATTCCTCCGGGTTCTGGACCTTATCAGCGAAGGCCCCATTTATGGCCCTGTGGATCAGTCTCACCTTTCATCTTTCATGCTGAATAAAACGCCGGTTACTGATGCGTCAGGCAGAGCCACCATTAATGGCGTAAGTGTTGCGTGGCGACCGGGATCGGCTACACAGACGCCGATAAACGGCTTTAACACTATCGAAGCTACCACAGTGGTAAATGCGGCTGTAACTCAGGCCACGCCGCTTGTGCGTACAGTTTCAGATACAGATGTAGACCGAGTCAGGATGAATATTGGTGTTTCTGCGCTGGTACTGCAGGATCAGAAAGGAAATCAGAAACAGACGTCGGTCTCCATGGTCATTGAAACGCGTGTAGGGTCAGGTGGCTGGCAGATTCAGAAAAGCGTTACGATTACCGGCAAGCAGTCTGGAGAGTATCTTGAAGCGCATCTTTTTGACGCGCCGGAGACAAAACCCTTTGATATCCGTCTTCGCCGGCTTACGCCCGACAGCGCAAGTGATTTGCTGAATAACGGTACCATCTGGAACAGCTTCACTGAGATTACAGATGACAACCTGTCTTATCCGTATGCCGCAGTAGCTGGTTGTGTTGTTGACCGGGACCAGTACACAGATACGCCTGCGAGGACTTACCACCTGCGCGGCCTTATTGTGGATGTTCCTGATAATTATGACCCGATAAAGCGGACTTACTCCGGAATCTGGACGGGTGGCTTTAAGTCTGCATGGACCAATAACCCTGCCTGGCTGTTCCGCGCGCTGGTTAAAAACACACGCTATGGCCTTGCTAAGCATGCAGGTTATGTAGATGTTGATGATGGCAGCCTGTATACGCTGTCGCAGTTTTGCGATCAGCTGGTCGATGATGGTTTTGGTGGTAAAGAACCTCGCTTTACGCTTAATGCCTATATAACAGAGCAGAAGAGTGCTCGCGATCTGCTGGACGATATAGCAGGTATGTTCCGTGGCATAGCGTTATGGGACGGCATGCGGTTCTCTGTAATGCTGGATAACCCACAAGACCCAGTCGCATCCATCACTAATGCCAATGTAGTAGATGGCCTGTTTACATCAGCATCAATGAAGCGCTCTGAGCGATTTAATGCGGTCATTGTCTCATGGACAGATCCAAATAACGGATGGTCTCAGGTTAAAGAATATGTCTCTGACGATGGGATGATAGATCGTTACGGCTACAACGAAACGACGCTTGAGGCGTTTGGCTGCACGTCGCGCGGACAAGCTTTCAGAACCGGTAAATGGATGCTGGAAACCTGCAAGCGGGAAACAAAGAAAATCACATTCAAAATGGCGCGTGAGGCTATTCGCTTTATGCCCGGCGACATTGTTGAAGTAATGGATAATCAGTACGCTGCAACACGGCTTGGTGGGCGAATTATTACCCACGCCGGAAGAAGCATCACTGTGGATGCCGATGTTTCAGAGCTTGTAGGAAGCGGCGATAAGTTATCGCTGACGGGAGCGGCTGGTAAATTCGTTAAGTACGACATCGCAAGCGTGGCAGGTCGGGTTATTACTTTGAAAGTAACGCCTGCATGGGTGCGCGACGGGACGGTATTTGTGATTTCTACCGATGAGGTTGCCCCCCGACTTTTTCGCATTATGGGCATTTCCGAAGACGAGAATAATTCGGTATATAGCATTTCAGCGACACTTCATGATCCGAATAAACAGGCGATTGTTGATAATGGCGCCGTGTTTGAAATGCCGGGTGACACGCAAAACGGTTACCGCGTACCAAATATAGAAAACCTGCGCATTATAAACGTTAATAGTGAAACCGTTCAGGTTACTGCCACATGGGAAACTGCGACCCTTACCAAAAAGATTGTTTTTGAGCTCTATGTCTACAGTATGGATGGCAAGGTTGTAGCACAATACGAAACAGATCAGTTCCGTTATGACTTCTACGGACTTAATTCCGGCATTTACATGCTGGGAGTTCGCGGCCGTAACGAGAATGGAATGAAGGGCGCAGAGATGCAGGTAAGCCTGGTAATCGGCGCGCCGTCCGCGCCATCCTTCATTCAGTGGACGCCAGGCATCTTTTCAGCTGATATCGTTCCGGTAATGAATGTCACTGCTACAACTGATACCTCTTTTGAGTTTTGGTATACGGGTGAAGTACAGGCCAGCAGCATTTCTGCGGTAGAGGATGAGGCTCAATTCCTCGGCAGGTCTTCACAATGGACCCTACACGGACTGAAGGCTGATACGACTTACTATATGTATGTCAGAACCAGAAACGCCTTCGGAGTTTCACCATTCGTGGAGGCCTCAGGCAAAGCATCGTTTGATATACCCGGCATGATTGATCTGATTGACGACGCCATCCGGGACTCAGAAGCTTTTGAAAATCTCACTGGCAACATCGATACGAACATTGAGGGAATGCTGCAGAATGCTCTCAACAATAACGCTATCGTTGACCATCAGTTCGCCATTAACGGAGAGGTAAGAGCGGACATCCTTATTGTTAAAACGACAATTGCTACGGTGTCAGAATCATTGGCACAACTCGAAATACAGGTTCAAGCCCAGATAGGTGATCTCAGTGCTGCAGTGAATGAAAAGCTGACAGCAACAGTCACGGACAACGGGACAGCAAAAGCCTCATATACGCTTCGTGCCGGCATAAACCGCAGTGGCGTTTACTATGGTGCTGGCATGGCTATTGGCATCGAACCATCAGGGAGCTCATATAAATCCACAATCGCATTCAACGCAGACCAGTTCGGTATCTATACCGGAAGCGATGCGGGGAACTATCAGCTAGCCTTTGCTGCGGTAAACGGGCAAGTATTTATCAGGTCTGCTTTTATCCAGGATGGCTCTATAGACAATGCAAAAATCGGCAACTTCATTGAATCTAATAACTATGCTGCAAACCGATATGGCTGGCGACTCGATAAATCAGGAGGGCTGCAGATAAATGGGAATAACGGCACCGCAGGCGGATCCGTGCTTAATGCTGACGGGCTAGCTGTTTATGATGCTAATGGCGTTCAGCGCTTCAAAGCAGGGAAACTCAACTGATGGCAGACGTTTATGGAGTCCGCATCATTCCTGATGACGGAGGAAAGGCAATCATTCTGGATGCCTCTATGCGCTACGCCTCTTCACTGGGTAGCGCAAGGCTCACTCACACTGTGGCCGCACCGACAATGAAGGCGCTGCCGGCAGGAGCGAGACCCCTCATTGTTCCACGCAATCTGGTCAGTTTTGAAGACAGTAATAACGCTGCGGGTCCGGCTATTGCATACGTCAGGTCCATGCAGTACGCAGGAAACAGGCTGACGTTCGACTCCAGAGCCATCAGCCCTGGAGGCGGATATAAGATGGCGTGTGGAAACGTGGATGTGTTCAGTGTGGCTGGCGCCGCAGACCCGTCAGTAACCTATGGCGTGAACATCCGTAACGGCTCTGACTTCATGCAGATTGGCGACGTGAGCTATTGCGGGTTCGTAACATACCGCGCAGTAATCACTGTCAGTGGAGCATGGACCATTCCCTCAGGCATTACCTCGCTGGGCAGTTACATTGTATTTGCCAGGTGGTCGAATACGTCTGTTCCGCTATTTCTTGATCGCGACACGAACACTATTCGTACCTATACCGCGTTTGGGAATATCGACGGATCACAGCAGGGCGGCACGGTATCAAATATCCAGATTGTCATTGTCTCCTGTGGATTTTCGCCGGGTTTGCCGGCATCCGGATACGGCATGGTGATACGTAATGCTGCAGGTCAGATAACCTACTCCAGCAAATACCCGCCGGTCATGTGGCCCGATGCTTATTACAACTTCGCTGCCTACGAAAATTTCGATGGCTCAAACGGTGAGGTGCTCAGCTGGGTTAATCCCACCGGCACTGTATCGCAGCCAATGGTGCCGCTATGCAGTATCGGGACGCAGACCGGTGACTATAACCGCAGTACCGATGGCTTCACGTTCCGTAAGGCGCTGTATGCCGGAATGAAGATGAACGGTAACGCAGTATCGACCGCCCGGGCCAAAACAACGGGGTGGGAGTGTGCCAAATATGACTATCCGAAAGCCGTGCAGGCAGGCTGTCAGCTTCCCTGCATAGATGCCAGTTACTACTTCTGAAATTAACCTTATTATAAGCCCGGCCAGAGAGCCGGGTTTTTTATTGTCCGGAGAAAGCTATGCCAGCAGGAACTATTGCGTTAACTAACAACTCAACTACGGTAAGTGGAAATGGGACCGCTTTTACATCAGAGCTAAAGGAAAATGATTTTATCGTTGCCGTGGTCGGTGGCGTGACTTATACCCTCGGCGTCAAATCTGTTAACTCTAATTCAGATGTAACTCTGATAACCAAATATGATGGCCCGGCAGTCACTGGTTCGGCATGGACTCCGGTTCCTAATGCTGCGCTGGTTGGCATCACTGCTCAGGTTGCTGCTGACGTTGCTAAAGCCATTCGCGGTTACAACCTTGATAAGGCTAATTGGCAGGGAATTTACAGCAACAAAGTATCGGTGACTGTAACTCTTCCGGACTTATCGACATATACCGGCCCCAGCTGGGGATATATAGCAAATCAGTTCAGTAGCATCAACACTCAAATCGGTAATAGGCTGGATAAGGCTAAAAATCTGAGTGATGTTTCAGATAAGGCTGAAGCCTGGAAAAACATCGCAAGGTATGGCGTTACCTCCGATACAGCTGCTCGTGGAGATGATGCCCGCCTAAGTACTATTGATGGTAAAACTGGCGGCACTGTTAGCGGCACATTTAATAAACTTGATCCCAACACAATCAACCGAATAGAAGGGAATTTACTAATTCCCAGCCTGTCTCAAAACGCTATAACATTATGGAATACAACATCTAATACTCAGAATGTTTGGATAAACTGGTATCGCGCTGAAGGTCTCAATGGATGGCGAATGGGCCGACAGGATGGTGGCAGTCTGGTTTTAGCGTGTGATCAGGTTGGCAATACTGCAATGGTCTTGGGTGTAAATGATAAGGTTTATAGTACTGCCAACACTACTAAAGCTTCTGATGGAACGCTCAAAGCAGCATCACCTATAGCGCGCATCGTTGCCAGCAAAGAAACAACTCAACGTGCTGACGTGGATGAGACTGGTTTCGATTGGTGCGGCTGCGGAACAGCGAATGCAGAGGCTGAAGGCATCAGCATTAAGCGATTTGATACCGGCATTTATATCCTTACAGGCTCTGCCGGACTGGCTAAAGAAGGCTGGCAGCTTCTTCCTCCTCGTGATCCCCAAGGTTCAGGCGATTTGGGCATTGTCGAAGCTGAAGAAACAGAAAGTGGCGGGCTGAAAATAAGCCTCTACAAACGACGTTACCGGCTGAATGATGAGAATGGTGATATTGAGGTTGCGAAAGGAGACCTTATTGACGTCCCGGTAAGCAGCTGGATTGATGTTCGCCTGGATATGCCCGAGGACTCAATATTTAACCTGAGGCAGAAAGCCATGCTGGAAGCTGCCGAAAATGCAGAGCCTGAGTCAGGCAGTTAAAAAAGCCCCGGCGTCGGGGCATTCAGTACCGCGCCGATCTGAGCAGGCTACGGGGTGGGTAAGGTAAGGGTAGTCGCTGGGGGCTGCAGGCACAAAAAAGCCCGCTGAATGGCGGGCTCTTGATTTCAGGGACATAAAAAAGCCCAGCTGCTTAGGCTAGGCTTTTCTGCAGATTAAGCAGCTTTGCGCGCTTGTTCTGCCAGCATGATATCTTTACGCGCTTGCATCTCTGCAACGATAGCATTTAAGCGGCTTGCTAGCTTGATCATGGTCTGGATAGATTTTTGGCGATCAGTCATCTGGATTCTCCTCAGTGCTCGTGGTGAACGAACTGAATATTTGTGCGTTTTTCAGGAACTTCGCGCCTTGTGCGCAAAGCTCGGGATTCTTTTGCTTGATATCGTTAATCATGATTTGTGCGCCCAGCAAAATTTGCTGCAGGTTTACTTGCCCGATGCGCTTCGCTTCAGTATCAAGCATTGTAATAATCTCTTCAATTTCGCCAAGAGAGGGGTCAACCAGCTCATGGAACTTGTCAATGCCAAGCTGTTCAAAACTCGTCACTACGAAATCGATTGTCGCTTTAACTGCCAGCTGCACGTTGTAGAGGTGCTTTTCTTCTAGAGAAGCTTCAACTCCAGGCAACTTTACAGCATCTCGGAAATCATGGGACATCAATCATACTCCTTATGTGTGGTCGATCAACACGATTTACAATCTGTGCTGTATCTTTTATGAACAGATAGGCACTAATTGCTAAAAGCCGAGCGATCGAATCACGCCAAGAAGTACCATTCAGATGAACATTTTATACCAAGTATAACGGCACCCTGAACAGGAACTTTATGATGAAATTTTCGAATCATCACAAACTACAAGAATCTTTCAGAAAAATTTTCCTAAAGTGAGTATAGCTATTTTATAGGAAAATCCATCCGCGCTTTTTCTGATTTCATCGATAAGTGAAAAACCGAAAATTTCTAGGCCTCATCTTTTGCAAAAAGCTCACTTCTGCAAAAGAGAAAGGTTCTTTCGCTCAGGGCAGCACTTAACATCACACACCATCTATATAGTCAGCCCACCACTGCATCATCTCTCGGCGCTTATCGAGGTACTGAGCATGGTTGTAGATGCCACGGATGTTGTTCCGGTCAACGTGCGCCAACTGCCGTTCAATAGCATCATGCGGCCAGCCATGCTCATTAAGCACCGTGCTGAACTGGTGCCGGAATCCGTGGCCGCTCGCCAGTCCCTCATAACCTATCTGGCGGATCACAAGCAGAACAGCCGCGTCGCTGATCGACTTTGATTTATCGTTGCGCCCGGGGAAAACGAAGGATGACATTGAGGTAATAGGCTTCAGGAACATCAGCAGCTCTTTCACCTGGCGGGACATCGGCACGACGTGAATTTTGCGGTTCTTCATTACCTCGGCAGCAATGGTGATCATGTCGTTTTCAAAATCGATGTCTGCCCATTGCATGCTACGCATTTCCTTTGTGCGCATGGCGGTATACTGCAGCACCTGCGTGGCAACCCGGGAAATAACACTGCCTGAGTACGTGGCCAGCGCCGCGTTGAACGCCGGTATCTGCTCGGCCGGCAGAAAAGGATAGTTCTGCTTCCTGTATCCCTTCATTGCATCAGCCAGGTCGGGCGCCGGGTTATATTTAGCGCGGCCGGTTACCACGGCGTACCTGAATACCTCACCGCAGCGCCGGCGGGCCTTGTTGGCTCGCTCCATGGCTCCACGCTCTTCAAACCTGCGCAGCACCTTGAGCAGCGTCATCGGCTCGATCTCATCCATCTGCAGCTTTCCCAGATAGGGGAGAATGTCAGCCTCAAACATGCGCTTAAGTTCTGTTGCGTAGTTTTCCGACCAGACCTGACGCTTGTGCTTGTACCATTCCTCAAAAATTGTGGCGAACGAGTCCGGCTCTTTCTCTTTATGCTTCTTCTTAATTGCCGGGTTCACTCCAATCGCCAGATCGCGCTTTAGCTCAAACGCCATGTTGCGGGCATCGGCCGGCCCAATCTCCGGATACTTACCGATGGTGTGCACTTTCTCTTTGCCGTCGAACTGATAGCGCACCTGCCAGACCTTTTTCCCCGATGCAGGCACATAAAGGAATAGCCCGCTACCGTCAGCCACGCGATAGGGTTTTTCTTTGGGTTTAGCAGCGTCAATCTGCTTGATGGTAAGCATTGGGTAAAATCCGGATGGGTAAAATTTATTTACCCAGAATTTACCCAGGCAATTAACTGGCTGTCAACGAACTATGGCGAACGACAGCGAACGCAGGATTAAGCGGATGCCTGAATATAAGGGAGTTTTGCGAACGGGTAAGGAGGGTGGCGAACTGCTATATGGCGTCCCCTGCAGGAATCGAACCTGCAACTAGCCCTTAGGAGGGGCTCGTTATATCCATTTAACTAAGGAGACATCCGGAAACGCAGTATACCCGTATGTCTCCCGGATGTTAACCGGGCGCGGCGTGATTGCTCATTCTGTCAGCAGCGCCGCGCCCGGAAGAGCGGGTTACTCCGTCTGCTCTCCGGCAGCGTTCTTCGCTTCTGCTTTCTCACGGCGTTTGTGATCTGCCCGCGCCTTCGCTTTGGCCTCTTCGCTCATGTCGTTGCGGATCTGCGCATGGCTGATCAGGGCAAAAATCAGCGTGCCGCCGGTGATGTTACCGAGCAGCGTGGGCAGCGCAAACGGCCAGAAAAACTCCTGCCACGGCACCGTTCCCGCAAAGACCAGATAGAGTACTTCGACCGAGCCGACCACGATATGCGCCAGATCGCCCAGCGCCACCAGCCACGTCATCATAATGATAATCAGCAGTTTGGCATTCTCCGCATGCGGGATCATCCAGACCATAGTGGCGATGATCCAGCCGGAGATCACGGCATTAGCGAACATCTCGCCCGGCGAATTTTCCATCACCTTTTCACTGATGGCCGTAAACGCCTGGCGCGTCGCCTCATCAAAAATGGGCATGTAGTTAAAGGCCAGCGCCGCCAGCCCGGTACCAATCAGATTGCCCAGCAGCACCAGCCCCCACAGGCGCAGCAGCAGCATAAAATTGCTGCCGGTGGGCTTATGCATGACCGGCAGGACCGCCGTCACGGTGTTCTCGGTAAACAGCTGCTGCCGCGCGAGGATCACAATCACAAAGCCAAAGGTGTAGCCGAGATTCTCCAGCAGAAAGGCGCCAGGGACCCCTTCAAGGTGAACCTGAAAAATCCCTTTCGCCATCAGCGACGCGCCCATTGAGAGGCCTGCGGCGATGGCTGACCACAGCAGCGCCATGCCGTCACGCTCTAACTCTTTCTCCCCGTCCTGCCGTATCTCTTCATGAATCGCCGCTGCCCGCGAGGGCAGGGCCTCTTCATCAACTTCAATCTCAGTGCCTTGCTCTTTTTCTTCGCTGTCTACGTCATTGTCGTGTTCAGCATTTGATGGCGATGGCTTCATGTTTGCTCCTGGTGATAGTGCCAATGCGTAATAAGCGTAGACGGTTTTAGCAAGCCTGAAATGTTACGAAGGATTTCTTTAAGCGTAACAAAATTTTAACCGCGCGGCTTTTTTATACAGTTTTCGGATCTGAAGGCGTGAAACAGCGGTGCGCAGCGAAATGAGAGCACGGTCACACTCTTCGGCGCACTGCAACAGTGTGGTATTATCGCCGCCTCATTTTTTGCGGTGATGCGCCCCTCTATGTTCGAAGTCATTAATCTCTCATGCGTTCGCGATGAGCGAATGCTGTTCCATGGGCTGAGCTTCCATGTCCGGCCGGGTGACCTCGTGCAGATAGAAGGGCCGAACGGCGCCGGTAAAACTTCACTGCTGCGTCTGCTGGCCGGGCTTAGCCGGGCAGAAGAGGGCGAAGTGCGCTGGCAGGGCGAAACGCTGCAGCGTCAGCGTGAAATATGGCAACAAAACCTGCTTTATCTTGGCCATCAGCCTGGCGTAAAAGCGGTACTCTCTCCGCTGGAAAATCTGCGTTTCTGGCACGGCGACAGCAGCCAGACGGCGCTGTATGCGGCGCTGGAGCAGGTCAGCCTGACCGGCTATGAAGAGGTGCCGGTGGCGCAGCTCTCTGCGGGTCAGCAGCGGCGCGTCGCGCTGGCACGCCTCTGGCTCAGCTCAGCCCGACTGTGGATCCTGGATGAACCGCTGACCGCCATTGATAAAGCCGGTGTGGAAGCACTCATGGCGCGTTTTAACCAGCACGCCAGCCAGGGCGGGGCGGTGATCCTCACCACGCATCAGGAACTGCCCGCCGCCGCGCTGCGTAAAATACGCCTGAGCGGGGAGTGGCAATAATGCTGCTGCGTATTCTCCGGCGTGAACTGAAAATTGCGTTTCGCAGCGGGGCTGAAGTGATCAACCCGCTGTGGTTCTTTCTCATCGTCATTACGCTGTTTCCGCTCGGCATCGGTCCGGAGCCGCAGCAGCTGGCGCGCATTGCGCCCGGCGTGGTCTGGGTCGCCGCTCTGCTGGCTTCGCTGCTGGCGCTGGAGCGCCTGTTCCGCGACGATTTCCTTGATGGATCGCTGGAGCAGCTGCTGCTGTTGCCGGCGCCGCTGCCGGTCACGGTGCTGGGTAAAGTGATTGCTCACTGGCTGGTCACCGGCCTGCCGCTGATCCTGCTGTCACCGCTGGCGGCGCTGCTGCTGTCGCTGGATATGGCCGGCTGGCGCGCGCTGGCGCTGACGCTGCTGCTGGGTACGCCGACGCTGAGCTTTCTTGGTGCTATCGGCACCGGCCTGACAACGGGATTGCGGCGTGGCGGCGTGCTGCTCAGCCTGCTGGTGCTGCCGCTGACCATTCCGGTTCTGATTTTTGCCAGTGCGGCTATCGACGCCGCCGGGCAGGGGCTGCCAGTTGGCGGCTATCTGGCGGTTCTGGGCGCGATGCTGGCGGTAAGTGCGACGCTGTCGCCGTTTGCCACCGCTGCGGCGCTGCGGATCAGCCTGCAATAGCGCGCTTCCTCAGAGAAGCCGTTCCCTCTTTATTATTAGTGTGAGCAATGCAAATGTGGAAATGGATACATCAGTGGGCAAGGCCGGAACGCCTTTACCAGCTATGCGGGCGACTTATTCCCGGCATGGCGATTGCCGCAGCCGGCGCGCTGCTGCTTGGCTGGGGATGGGGATTTGGCTTCGCTCCGGCTGATTACCAGCAGGGCAATAGCTTCCGGATTATGTACCTGCACGTACCCGCTGCCATGTGGTCAATGGGGATCTACGCCGCCATGGCGATTGCCGCCTTTACCGGTCTGGTGTGGCAGCTGAAGATGGCTGACCTGGCCGCCGCCGCGATGGCGCCGGTGGGAGCCGCCTTTACCTTTATTGCGCTGATTACCGGCTCCGCATGGGGCAAACCGATGTGGGGAACCTGGTGGATCTGGGATGCGCGCCTCACCTCAGAGCTGGTGCTGCTGTTCCTTTATATGGGCGCGATGGCGCTCTGGCTCGCCTTTGACGATCGCCGCACGGCGGGCCGTGCCGCCGGTATCCTGATCCTCGTCGGCGTGGTGAACCTGCCGATTATTCATTTTTCTGTGCAGTGGTGGAACACGCTGCATCAGGGCTCATCCGGTCTGCTGCAGCAGGCAATCGATCCCTCTATGCGCACGCCGCTGCGCTGGTCGATTCTCGGCTATCTGCTGCTGTTTATCACGCTGACGCTGATGCGGCTGCGTAACCTGATTTTACTGACCGAACGGCATCGTCCGTGGGCTATCGCGCTGGCACAGCAGGGAGCAAAAGCATGAGTCCGGCCTTCACCTCATGGAGTGAATTCTTTGCTATGGGCGGCTACGCCTTTTTTGTCTGGCTGTCGGTTGCCTGCACCCTGATCCCGCTACTGGGCCTGGTGCTGCATACGCTGCTGCAGCGGCGGCGTCTGCTGGCGGAGATCCGTCAGCGTCAGGCGCGGGAGCAGCGTGTACGTGCGGCACAGACTAAACAGCGCGCGCGCGCTGCCGGGGAGGCAGGATGAATCTCCGTCGTCGCAACCGCCTTTTGGTGGTGCTGGCTATTCTTACCGGCCTTGGCCTGGCGACCGCGCTGGTGATGTATGCCCTGCGCTCAAACATCGATCTGTTCTATACGCCGGGCGAGATTATCAACGGCAAAGGCGACGCGCAGCTGAAGCCGGAAGCGGGACAGCGTCTGCGCGTGGGTGGCATGGTGATGCCAGGCAGCGTGAGGCGCGATCCGCAGTCGCTGGCGGTAACCTTCAGCCTGTATGACGCCAGAGGCGTGGTCAGCGTCAGCTATAACGGCATCCTGCCCGATCTCTTCCGCGAAGGGCAGGGGGTTGTGGCGCAGGGCGTACTGCAGGCGGGTAATGTTATCAGCGCCCGGGAAGTGCTGGCCAAGCACGACGAAAAATATACGCCGCCGGAAATTCAGGACGCAATGAATACCAATCATACCCGCGCCGCAGTGCGCTATCAGCCGGCGGGTAATCAGCCATGATGCCGGAAATCGGAACTTTTCTGCTCTGTCTGGCGCTGGGCCTGGCGCTGCTGCTGAGTGTTTACCCGCTGTGGGGCGCCGCGCGTCAGGATGCGCGGCTGATGACGCTCGCGCGACCGCTGACCTGGGGCATGTTTTTAGCCATTGCCGCCGCCTTTATGGTGCTGGTGCACGCATTTGTGGTGAACGATTTCACCGTTGCCTACGTCGCGACAAATTCAAATACGCTGCTGCCGGTCTATTACCGCGTCGCCGCGACCTGGGGTGCGCATGAAGGATCGCTGCTGCTGTGGGTACTGCTGCTCAGCAGCTGGTCGCTGGCGGTGGCAATTTTCAGCCGCGAGATGCCGCGCGATGCGCTGGCGCGCGTGCTGGCGGTAATGGGGATGATCAACGCCGGCTTTCTGCTGTTTATCCTGCTGACCTCCAACCCGTTTGCCCGCACGCTGCCTGATTTCCCCATCGACGGCGGCGATCTTAACCCGATGCTGCAGGATATCGGCCTGATCTTCCATCCGCCGCTGCTCTATATGGGCTATGTCGGTTTTTCGGTCGCCTTTGCCTTTGCCATCGCCTCGCTGATGACCGGACGGCTGGATACCGCCTGGGCGCGCTGGTCGCGCCCCTGGACCACCGCCGCATGGGTGTTTCTGACCATCGGTATCGTGCTGGGATCGGCGTGGGCCTATTATGAGCTGGGCTGGGGCGGCTGGTGGTTCTGGGACCCGGTGGAAAACGCCTCGTTTATGCCGTGGCTGGCCGGAACCGCGCTGATGCACTCGCTGGCGGTAACGGAAAAGCGCGGCAGCTTCAAAGCCTGGACCGTGCTGCTGGCGATCGCGACGTTTTCGCTCAGCCTGCTCGGCACCTTTCTGGTGCGCTCCGGCGTGCTGGTCTCGGTGCACGCCTTTGCCTCCGATCCGGCGCGCGGGATGTTTATTCTCGCTTTTCTGATCATCGTGATTGGCAGCTCGCTGCTGCTCTATGCGCTGCGCGGCGGTCAGGTACGCAGCCGCGTGCAGAGTGAAATCTGGTCGCGGGAATCGTTTCTGCTGGGCAATAACGTGCTGCTGATTGCGGCAATGCTGGTGGTCCTGCTCGGTACGCTGCTGCCGCTGGTGCACAAGCAGCTGGGGCTGGGCAGTATCTCAGTGGGAGAACCTTTCTTTAATACGCTGTTCAGCTGGCTGATGGCGCCGTTTGCGCTGCTGCTCGGTATTGGTCCGCTGGTGCGCTGGCGGCGTGATGAGCCGCAAAAGCTGTGGAAGCGGCTGAGTGCCGGGCTGGTGGTTACCCTGCTGCTCTCTGTTCTGCTGCCGTGGCTGCTGGAAGATCGCATTGAAGCGATGACGGTAACCGGGCTGCTGATGGCGATCTGGGTCACGCTGCTGACGCTGATGGAGCTGCATGAGCGCGCGACTCACCGGCATAGCCTGCTGAAAGGGCTGTGGCATCTGTCGCGCAGCCACTGGGGCATGGTGCTGGGGCATCTGGGCGTAGCGGTAACGGTAGTAGGCATCGCGTTCAGCACCCAGTACAGCGTTGAGCGCGATGTGCGCATGAAGGCGGGCGACAGCATCGATATTCATCGCTATCACTTTGTGTTCCGCGACGTGCATAACCTGCAGGGGCCTAACTACAGCGGCGGCGTGGCGATCATCGATGTCACCCGCGATGGCAAACCGGAAGCGGTACTGCGGGCGGAAAAACGCTTTTATACCGCTGCCCGCACCATGATGACCGAAGCGGCGATCAGCGGCGGATTTACCCGCGATCTCTATGCCGCACTCGGCGAGGAGCTGGATAACGGCGCCTGGGCCGTACGCCTCTACTACAAACCCTTTGTCCGCTGGATCTGGTTTGGCGGCCTGTTTATGGCGGCAGGCGGCCTGCTCTGCCTGCTGGATCCGCGTTATCGCGCGCGGAAAAAAGTTGCGCGTGAGGAGCGGGCATGAGCAAAAAAATTCTCTTTATTCCCCTGGCGCTGTTTCTGCTGCTGGCGGCAGCGCTGCTGTGGCAGCTGTCGCGTAATGCACAGGGTGACGATCCCTCCCGGCTTGAGTCAGCCCTGACGGGCAAACCGGTGCCACAGTTCAGACTGGAAGCGCTGGATCAGCCAGGCAAAATCTACAGCCAGCAGATCCTTACCGATGGTCAGCCGCTGCTGCTCAACGTCTGGGCAACCTGGTGTCCGACCTGCCGCGCTGAGCATCACTATCTGAACCGGCTGGCGGAGCAGGGCGTGCGCGTGGTTGGCCTCAACTATAAAGATGACCGTACGAAAGCGATAAACTGGCTTAATACGCTGGGCAACCCTTACGCGCTGAGCCTCTACGACGGCAGCGGCATGCTGGGGCTTGACCTCGGTGTCTACGGTGCGCCGGAAACCTTTCTCATTGATGGCCACGGCATCATTCGTTATCGCCACGCCGGTGATATGAACGAGCGCGTCTGGAATGAAGAGGTTAAACCGCTGTGGGAAAAATATAGCCGGGAGGCGGGGGCATGAGCAGGCTGCTTATTGCGCTGACGGCGCTGCTGCTTACGCTCAGCGTCCGGGCCACCACCACAGATAGCCTGCAGTTTACCTCGCTGCAGCAGGAGGATCAGTACCGGGCGATCACCGCCTCACTGCGCTGCCCGAAATGCCAGAACAACAGCATTGCAGATTCAAACGCCATGATTGCCGCTGACATGCGCCTGAAAGTCTATGAGCTGATGCAGCAGGGCAAGAGCCGGCAGCAGATAGTGGATTACATGGTGGCGCGCTACGGTCACTTTGTCACTTACGATCCGCCGCTGACGCCCGCGACGCTGATTTTATGGGCCGGTCCGGCGCTGTTTGTGCTGCTGGGCGGCGGGGTGATCCTGCTGCGTAACCGCCGCGCGCGTGAAACGACTGAACTGAATGACGATGAACAACAGCGCCTGGAGGCGATTCTGGAACGTAACGGGAAGCCGTAATGATTGTATTTTGCACGACTCTGATCGTCTTACTGGCGGCTGCGGTAGCGCTGTTTCTGGCTGCGGGATGGCGTCAGCGTGAACACCATGCTGGCGAACGCGACCGGCTTAACACCGCCTTTTACCAGCAACGCCTGCGCGAGCTGCAGCGTGATGAAACGGAAGGCGTGGTGGCAGACCGCGCAGAGATGGAGCGCGATCTGCAGCAGATGCTGCTGACGGACGTACCCGACGGGCAGACTCTTCCGGCGCGGCAGAGCAGCCGCTGGATCCTGCTGCCGGGCGTGATCCTGCTGCTGCTGGTGACAACCGTGGTCTATCTGCAAACCGGCGGCTACGCACAGCTCGCGGGCTGGCTCGCCGTTCAGCGTGACTATCCGGCGCTGCGCGCCCGCGTAATGGATCCGGATGCGCAGCCGCTGACGATGGAGGAGCTGGCGCGCCTGCAGCTGGGACTGCGCACGGCGCTGCAGCAGACACCCGGCAGCGCCGATGAGTGGGCGATGCTGGGGCGGCTTGGTATGGTGCTGAACAATGCTACCGCTGCCGGACAGGCGTTTGAGCGCGCGCTGCAGCGTGCGCCTGACAGCCTGGAGCTGCAGCAGGATTACGCCGAAGTCCTGACACGCTCCGGCGATCCGCAGGATAACCGGCAGGCGGGACTGCTGCTGCATGCGCTGCTGAAGCGCGACAGCGCGAATCTGCGTACGCTTAGCCTGCTGGCATTCAACGCGTCCGGGCAGCAGAACTATACTGAAGCGCTCGACGCGTGGCGTGCCATGCTGGCATTACTGCCTGCCGGCGATCCGCGCATCACGCTGATTCAGCGCAGCATTGAACAGGCAAAAACCGCTGCCGGACAGCAGGCGGTCGCGCTGAGCCTGAGGGTCAAGCTGTCGCCACAGGCAGAAAAAATGTTGCCGCCGGACGGAGTGTTGTATATTTCTGTATCTGACGGTGTTTCACCGGTGCCCGTGGCCGTTAAGCGCCTGCCGCTTAGCCACTTTCCGCTATCGCTTACGCTGGATGACAGCAACGCTATGATGCCCGATCGCCTGCTTTCGGCGCAGCATCAGGTTCAGGTCAGAGTGCGTATTGCCCGCGACGGCAGCGCAAATCCTCAGGCCGGGGACTGGTTCGGGCTCAGTGCTATTACCTCGTGGGAGGGTCACCAGCCGCTGACTGTTGAGATCGATCAGCAGCAGCCCTGAAGCGCTACATTTATCATCCGCACAGGGAGAAGAACATGAATAACCGCCTGACCAGTCTGGCACTGGCCAGTTTACTTCTGGTGGGATGCGCCAGCTCAAAACCGGCGGATGACGCCGCCCCGGCGCAGCGCAGCGATCCGCTGGAAGGTTTTAACCGTACGATGTTCAATTTTAATTACAACGTACTTGATCCTTATGTGGTGCGCCCGGTGGCGGTAGCCTGGCGCGACTATGTACCTGTACCGGCGCGTACCGGCGTGAGTAATTTTCTCGGCAACCTGAATGAACCTGCCAGCATGGTTAACTCCATTCTGGTGGGCGAGCCGCGTCAGGCCGGGATCCACTTCACGCGTTTCTTCCTGAATACCGTGCTGGGCCTGGGCGGTTTTATCGATGTTGCAGGCAAAGCGAATCCGGTGCTGGCGCGCGAGGTACCGCATCGCTTTGGCAGCACGCTGGGACGTTATGGCGTTGGCTACGGCCCGTATGTCGTACTGCCTGGCTATGGCAGCTTCACCGTACGGCAGGATGGCGGTGACTATGTGGATACGCTCTATCCGGTACTCAGCTGGCTGACCTGGCCGATGTCGATCGGTAAGTGGGCGCTGGAGGGAGTAGAGACGCGTGCTCAGCTGCTGGACTCTGACGGGCTGCTGAAACAGCAGCAGGATCCTTACTCTTTTATCCGCAATGCCTATTTCCAGCGTAACGATTTTCTGGCTAACGGCGGCAAGCTGAAGCCGGAAGAGAATCCAAACGCCAGCGCGATACAAAACGATTTGCAGGATATCGACGCGCCGTAAAAAAAGGGCAACCCACCGGGTTGCCCTTATTACTTGTGCGGCAGGCGCGATCAGAACTTATAGTTAAAGCTTGCGCCGTAAAGCCAGGCTTTGCCTTCTGAGTTGAAGGTATAAGGGGCTTCATTAACGGTAACGTGCTGACCATGCATATAAGATACGCCGACATCCACTGACGCTTCAGGCGTAAAGGCGTAAGACGCACCGGCGCTCAGCCACAGACGATCCTGATCCGGAATAGAGATAGAGCGTTTATCGGCCGGAACCGGGCTGTCATCGAAGGCGATACCGGTACGGAAGGTCCAGCGATCGTCATAGAAGTAGGTGGTACCCAGCGCAATGCGATAGGCATCTTTAAAGCTCTCATCTTTCTGGAACAGCGTCTGGCCGCGGCTGCCAGTCGCTTTCAGCTCCTGGAACTGGCTCCAGCTGGTATAGGCAAGGCTGTAGTGCACTGCCCACTGCGGCGCAACTTTATGCCAGCCGGACACTTCCCACATTTCCGGCAGGTTCAGTGTCAGGTAGCCGGGCACCGTTGAGCCGCCGGTACCGCCAAACGCCGCCGGGATATCGTTTTTATAATTGCCGTCAAAGTCGACTTTTACCTCAGAGCGGTAGGTAAAGCCGAAACGGTTATTTTTATCCACTTCATACAGCACGCCGGCGTTCCAGCCATAGCCCCACTCATTGCCCTTAAGGTGTGCGACCTGCAGATCGGACGGGAAGCCCACTGCCGGGCCAGCTTCACCGGCATAACGCTCAATTTTGGCGCGGGCATAAACCGCATCAAAGCCAACGCCAACGCTCAGGTGCTCGTTCAGACGATAGGCGGTGCTGAGATTAAGGTTAGCGGTCATCAGATCGGTTTTACCGCCATAGCCTCCTGCGGCATAACCATTATTAAATTCAGTGGCCAGGCCATAGTTTGAGGTCGCGGATGCGCCCACCCACCACCGATCGGTAAGCGGCTGAACGTAGTGAATATTTGGCACCCACTGATTAGGCGCAATGTTATTCGCGTCCAGGCTGTTGCCGGTGAGCGGACTGCGTCCGCTAATATCTACTTCAGGATCGATATAGACTGCGCCGATGGAGAACATCGGGCTATCCATCAGTGCCATGGTAGCGGGGTTGCGACTGGCCGATGCTGCTGTGTCACCCATCGCGCCTTCGCCTGAATAAGCGCGACCTAATCCAATTGCTGAGAATTCGTTAAGTTGAAAGCCTGCGGCGTAAACCTGGGAGGAGACGAGCGCCACTGCAGCTGCCACAGCTGACTTTGCAAACAGGTTCTTATGGTTCATGACCACAACCTCATCAAAATTATTATTAAACGTTGTCACGTCGCGTAACAAAGGACGGCGGATTGTAGGGACTGAGATTAAACAGACATATCAGACCAGTGCGACGAGTATAGGTCTGACCTGTGTATAAGTTGCAATAATGTTTTTCAAATATTACAGACTTGATCGGTAAAATCAGATCTGCTTAACAATTTCTTTATACTGCGCCGTCAGCATACCGGCTCAGGTTTGTTTTGGATCAAATTTTATTGTGATATTCGTCACTTAGCGACGCAATGATAGAGGAAATTGGCCCGCAGGCGTACACTTTCTGACAGAAAACTCTCCTTATAACGCCCGCTTTTTTAGCCGGAGAAACCTCATGAGTCAGACCATTAATAAATGCAGTGCCCGCGAGACCGCTGCCTGCTGCTGTTTGGATACGGGCATTGTGATTGATAACAGCGACTGCAGTGCCCGCTGGTCAGCGCTGTTTCCCGATCGCGCAGCTGCCGAAGCGATGCTGTTAACGCTGACGGAGAAAGCGCAGCAAACTGCCTCTGAACCCTGTGAGATTACGTCGCAATTTACCTCAGAGCCGAAAGGTATACGCCTGAACGCTGAATTTACCTTTGCCTGTCAGGCTGAAGCGCTGATTTTTCAGCTCGCCCTGCGTTAATTCTGCATCGCCGTCAATCCGCGACGGCGAATCGCTATTTTCGTGTTTTTCCTCGCACTTTTTTCTCTTTGCTATTGGCGAGCCGTCGCCGGATGGTTAACACTGACGATCAGGTCAGACCTCTCTGGCAATGGTGTCAGATCGTCGGTTACAGGGGGAAAAGCATGAGCAGAGCGCAGCCGTTGCTGACGCGTCAGGGCGAACGTATCGCTATTACTCACGGGCTGCGTACGCCTTTTGTCCGGCAGGCGAGCGATTTCCACGGCATTCCGGCGCTGGAGCTGGGGCGTATGGTGGTCAGCGAACTGCTGGTGCGCAGCGAACTGCCGGTTGAGGTGATCGATCAGCTGGTGTTTGGTCAGGTGATACAGATGCCGGAAGCGCCAAATATTGCGCGCGAAATTGTGCTGAGCAGCGGGCTGAGCGTGCACACGGACGCCTACAGCGTCAGTCGCGCCTGTGCAACCAGCTTTCAGGCCGTCGCTAACGTAGCGGAGAGCCTGATGGCGGGCACCATCGATGCCGGAATTGCCGGCGGCGCAGACTCCTCCTCCGTGTTACCGATTGGCGTCAGCAAAACGCTGGCGCGTGCGCTGGTCGATCTTAACCGTGCGCGGACAGTGGGCAAAAAGCTGCAGATCCTGCGGCGTCTGCGCCCGCGCGATCTGCTGCCGGTGCCGCCTGCCGTGGCGGAGTATTCAACCGGACTGCGCATGGGAGATACGGCTGAGCAGATGGCTAAAACCTGGGGTATTACGCGTGAGCAGCAGGATGCGCTTGCCCTGCGCTCACATCAGCGTGCCGCACAGGCGTGGCAGAGCGGCGTACTGCAGCAGGAGGTCATGCCCGCCTTTGTGCCGCCGTGGAAAGCGCCGGTTGAGCAGGACAACACCATCCGCTTTAACGCCAGCGCGGCCGATTATGCCCGACTGCGGCCTGCGTTTGACCGGCGTCACGGCTCGGTAACCGCAGCAAACAGTACGCCGCTGACGGACGGCGCGGCAGCCCTCATCCTGATGCGAGAAGGGCGCGCCCGCGAACTGGGAATAGCGCCGTTGGGCTACCTGCGCAGCTACGCGTTTACCGCCATTGATGTGCAGACCGACATGCTGCTGGGCCCGGCTTACGCCTCGCCGCTGGCGCTGGATCGCGCTGGCGTCACGCTGGGTGATTTAACGCTGATTGACATGCATGAAGCCTTTGCCGCCCAGACGTTAGCCAACCTGAAGCTGTTCAGCGATGCGCGCTTTGCGCGTGAGGTGCTCAACCGGCCGCAGGCGCTGGGCGAGGTTGATGATGACCGCTTTAATGTGCTGGGTGGCTCCATCGCCTACGGGCATCCGTTTGCCGCCACCGGTGCCCGCATGATCGCCCAGACGCTGCATGAACTGCGGCGGCGCGGTGGCGGACTGGGACTGGTAACCGCCTGCGCGGCGGGCGGTTTGGGCACTGCAATGGTTCTGGAGGCTGAATAATGCAGCACACCGCGTTTGAGTTAACCCTGCGCCCGGATCATGTTGGTGTGATCACCATTGATGTGCCGGGTGAAAAAATGAATACGCTGCGCGCTGAGTTTGCCGCGCAGATCCGCGCGGTGATCGCCGCAGCCCGTCAGCATCCGCAGCTGGCGGGTCTGGTACTGATTTCCGGCAAAGCGGACAATTTTATTGCGGGTGCTGATATCAGCATGATCGACCGCTGCCACTCATCAGCTGAAGCGCAGGCGCTGGCGAAGCAGGGGCAGGAGGTGATGGCGGAGATTGCAGCGCTGCCGTTTCCGGTTGTGGCGGCGATACACGGCGCCTGTCTGGGGGGCGGTCTGGAGCTGGCGCTGGCGTGCGACGCCCGCATCTGTTCGCTGGATGAGAAGACCCGGCTTGGTCTGCCTGAAGTTCAGCTGGGCCTGCTGCCCGGTTCCGGCGGCACACAGCGGTTGCCGCAATTGATTGGCGCAGAGCAGGCGCTGTCGCTGATACTCAGCGGTAAAGCCCTGCGCGCCCGGCAGGCGCTTAAGCTGGGCCTGGTCGATGATGCGGTGCCGCCGGCTATTTTACTGGCAACGGCGGTGACGCGCGTTCATAAAGGAAAGGGCGCGGCGCGGACGTTGCCACAGCGGGCGCGCCTGATGCAGAGCTTTGCGGGGCGCCCGTTGCTGTTTGCGCTGGCAAAGCGTCAGACGGATAAAAAAACTCAGGGTAACTATCCGGCGACCGGGCGCATTCTGCAGGTGGTGCGCATCGGGCTGGAGCAGGGTAGCCAGGCGGGACATGAGGCTGAAGCGCAGGCGTTTGGCGAGCTGGCGCTAACGCCGGAATCGGCAGCGCTGCGCAGCCTGTTTTTCGCGTCCACCGCGCTGAAAAAAGCCGCCGCCGCAGAGGGCGAAGTGCGCACGCTGCAGCAGGTGGGCGTACTGGGTGGTGGGCTGATGGGCGGAGGGATTGCCAGCGTGACGGCGCTGAAAGCGGAACTGCCGGTGCGTATCAAAGATATCCAGCTCAGCGGAATCAATCACGCGCTGCGCTACAGCTGGGATCTGCTGACAAAAAAAGTCAGGCGGCGTCAGCTGAAACCCGCAGAGCGTCAGCAGCAGATGGCGCGCATCAGCGGCGGTACCGACTATCAGGGCTTCAGCCGGCGCGATGTGGTCATTGAAGCGGTATTTGAAGATCTGGCACTGAAGCAGCAGATGGTGGCGGAAATGGAGCAGCACTGTCAGCCCGACACCATTTTCGCCTCGAATACATCCTCGCTCGCTATCAGCGCTATCGCCGCGCAGGCGCAGCGGCCGCAAAATATCATCGGGCTGCACTACTTCAGTCCGGTAGATAAAATGCCGCTGGTTGAGGTGATCCCGCATGCGGCAACGTCAGCGGAAACGCTGGCTACCACGCTGCGGCTGGCGCAAAAGCAGGGTAAAACTGCAGTAGTGGTAGCGGATCGCCCAGGCTTCTACGTTAACCGTATTCTCGCCCCCTATATCAACGAAGCGCTGCGCTGTCTGCTGGAGGGAGAACCGGTCGAACATATTGACCAGGCTCTGGTAAAAGCGGGTTTTCCGGTAGGGCCGTTGCAGCTGCTTGATGAAGTCGGTATCGACACTGGCAGTAAAATCAGCCCGCTGCTTGAGCAGGCTTATGGCGCGCGCTTTGCCGCACCGCAGGCCGCGGTTGATGCGATTCTCGCTGACGATCGCAAAGGACGAAAAAACCGGAAAGGGTTTTATCACTATGAGAAGAGACGCTGGCCCGGCGCGCGTAAAGCGGATCGCAGCCTCTATACGCTGCTCGCTCTGAAACCTGAGGCGCGTCAGAGTGAGCAGCAGATTGCTGAACGCTGCATGCTGATGCTGTTAAATGAGGCCGCGCGCTGTCTGGATGAGTCGGTGATCCGTTCGGCACGCGATGGCGACGTTGCTGCGGTATTCGGCATCGGCTTTCCACCTTTTCTTGGCGGACCGTTCCGTTATATGGATCGATACGGCAGCGCTGCGCTTGTGGAGAGACTTACGGCCCTCGCCCAGCAGCATGGCGATCGCTTTGCCCCGTGCGAGGCGCTGCTGAAGCGGGCAGAAAGCGGCGCGGATTTTTACATTTAATCACATTCAGCAAGAGCGGTGCATATTCAGCCGCTTAGCAGAGAAGATGCAGTACAGGTCAGCCGGTACCGATTTAGCGGGCGCTTATTTAATAAGCAACCGGTTGACTATACTGAAGCCATTGGGGTAAAACACAGCCTTCATTCGCAGAATGAAGCGTCTGGTGCCGTGGTACCGGACGATATCGACCAACAACAGCGGTGCTTTATGCAAGTTTTTATCATGCGTCATGGCGATGCAGCTCTGGAAGCCGCGAGCGATTCTGCTCGCCCCCTTACGCTGTGCGGCTGTAACGAATCACGTCAGATGGCGAGCTGGCTCAACAGCCAGACGCCGGATATCGGAAGGGTGCTGGTCAGCCCCTATCTGCGCGCCGGGCAGACGCTCGCCACCGTGCGCGAGGCACTGGATTTGCCGCAAAACCAGGACGTTCTTTCTGAACTGACGCCGGGCGGCGATCCGGGACAGGTCGCATTGCATTTGCAGGCGCTGGCGGTGCAGGGCGTGAAAGCCGTGCTGGTGATTTCGCATCTGCCGCTGGTAGGATACCTGGTTTCTGAGCTGTGCCCGCAGGAAGCGCCGCCCATGTTCGCCACGTCGGCTATCGCCTGTATCGATTTTAATGCCGACGAGTGCGAAGGTAAGCTTTTGTGGCAGGTGAGTCCGGCCAGGCTTGCTAAAGCTATCTGATTCCCCTTCATAATTCAGGCTGCAGCTGCGTTGGCTGCGCGCCTTCACCCCGGTCACTTACTGATGTAAGCTCCCGGGGATTCATTTGCTTGCCGCCTTGCTGCAACCTGTCACCTCATCTGCTAAGGCAGTTCGGGCGGTTGCCACTCTTCTACCTCAATCAGCACCAGCAGTGCGGCGTCGCCGCCGAACATTTTAGGTGCCTGGTGAAACGCCATCACATGCGGGTGCTGCGCCAGCCATAGCGGCGTCTGCTGTTTAAGAATATGTTTTCCGTGGCCGGTCATGACGCTGGCGCAAAAAATATGTTCGCGGCGGCAGGCGGCGATGAGCGCGCCCAGCTCCTGCTTCGCCTGCATCTGCGTCAGCCCGTGCAGGTCGAGAAAAATTTCCGGCGTGTAGTCACCGCGACGCAGCTTCTTCAGTTCATAGTGGCTGACGTCAGCACGGACATAGCGCACCGGCCCGTCGCTGGAGAGCAGCGGCTGAAACTCATCGGAAAAATAGTGGCTGTTGTCAGCCTGTTCGGAAAGCAGACGTTTCAGCGGGACTTCCCGGGTTTTAACCGCAGGTTTATGTACGATAGTGTCCTGTTTCAGCTTACGCGTCCCGATCATTAACTGACGAAACAGCGCCTGATCGTCGTCGTTCAGCGGCGTCTTTTTACTCATGGCGGGAAAATTCTTTCAACGTTGCAGTTTACCGGGCTGTTACCTTACCGCTAAGCGCTGACAAATGTCAGCTTTTTCGCCTCGCTGCGCTGAATTCTGGCCCGCTTCATGGCAAACTATCGGCCGATTGATTTTATGGCCTGCGGAGGGCTACGTGGACAAGATTTTCGTCGATGAGGCAGTAAACGAACTGCACACTATTCAGGATATGTTGCGCTGGGCCGTCAGCCGTTTTTCAGCGGCTGGCATCTGGTATGGTCACGGCACGGATAATCCCTGGGACGAAGCGGTCCAGCTGGTTCTGCCCACTCTGTGGCTGCCGCTCGATATTCCTGAAGATATGCGCAATGCGCGCCTGACCGCCAGTGAACGGCACCGTATCGTTGAGCGGGTGATCCGCCGCGTGAATGAACGTATTCCGGTCGCTTACCTGACCAACAAAGCCTGGTTCTGCGGACATGAGTTCTACGTAGACGAACGGGTGCTGGTTCCGCGCTCACCCATTGGCGAGCTGATTGAAAACCGCTTTGCGGGTCTGATCCCCGGCCAGCCACAGCATATTCTGGATATGTGTACCGGCAGCGGCTGCATCGCTATCGCCTGCGCCTATGCCTTTCCTGAAGCGGAAGTGGATGCGGTCGATATCTCCCACGACGCGCTGGCGGTGGCGGAACAAAACATTGAAGAGCATGGCCTGCTGCATCACGTCACGCCGATTCGCGCCGATCTGTTCCGCAACCTGCCACCGGTAAAATATGACCTGATCGTCACCAACCCGCCGTACGTGGATGCGGAAGATATGGACGATCTGCCTGGCGAATATCATCATGAACCGGAACTTGGCCTGGCGGCTGGCAGCGATGGCCTGAAGCTGGTACGCCGCATTCTCGCCTGTGCGCCTGACTATCTCAGCGAGCAGGGCGTGCTGATTTGCGAAGTCGGCAACAGCATGGTGCATATGATTGAGCAATATCCTGACGTGCCTTTCACCTGGCTGGAGTTTGATAACGGCGGCGACGGCGTCTTTATGCTGACGCGCGATCAGATCGTGGCGGCGCAGCACCATTTCTCCTTTTTTAAAGATTAATTTGCGGCGCGCCTGAGCGCCCGCACTATGGCAACAAGGAGCCATCATGGCCGGAAACAGCATTGGACAACTTTTTCGCGTTACCACGTTTGGCGAGTCGCACGGTCTTGCGCTGGGCTGCATCGTTGACGGCGTGCCGCCCGGTATTCCGCTGACTGAAGCCGATATCCAGCACGATCTCGATCGCCGCCGTCCCGGCACCTCGCGCTATACCACTCAGCGTCGCGAGCCGGATCAGGTGAAAATTTTGTCTGGTGTGTTTGAAGGGGTCACTACCGGCACCTCTATCGGCCTGTTAATCGAGAACACCGATCAGCGTTCGCAGGATTACGGCGCGATTAAAGATCTGTTCCGGCCCGGCCACGCAGATTACACCTATGAGCAGAAGTATGGTTTGCGCGACTATCGCGGAGGCGGACGCTCCTCAGCACGCGAAACCGCTATGCGCGTGGCCGCCGGTGCCATCGCCAAAAAATATCTGCAGCAGCAGCACGGTATCGTAGTGCGTGGCTATCTGGCGCAGATTGGCGACGTCGCCTGTGAGCTGAAAGACTGGAGCATCGTTGAAGAGAATCCGTTTTTCTGTCCGGACGCCAGCAAGCTGGAGGCGCTGGATACGCTGATGCGCGCCCTGAAGAAAGAGGGCGATTCTATCGGCGCGAAAGTGACCGTGATGGCGGAAAACGTGCCACCGGGCCTCGGTGAGCCGGTGTTCGATCGCCTCGATGCCGATCTGGCGCATGCGCTGATGAGCATCAACGCCGTTAAAGGCGTAGAGATTGGCGATGGCTTTGCCGTCGTTAACCAGCGCGGCAGCGAGCATCGCGACGAAATCCGCGCCAGCGGCTTTCAGAGCAATCACGCCGGCGGCATCCTCGGCGGCATCAGCAGCGGGCAGACCATCAGCGCCAACCTGGCGATGAAACCGACCTCCAGCATTACCGTACCGGGTAACACCATTACCCGCACGGGGGAGGAGGTGGAGATGATCACCAAAGGGCGTCACGATCCCTGCGTCGGCATTCGCGCCGTGCCGATTGCCGAAGCGATGATGGCGATTGTGCTGATGGATCACCTGTTACGCCAGCGCGGGCAAAACGCTGACGTTAACAGCAGCGTACCGCGCTGGTGAGCCTGATGATGCGCCGCGCTCTGCTCACTTTCGCCGCGCTGCTGGGTAGCGCGGCCGCCGTTGCCGCCACGCCGTGGCAGCAGATCCAGCACCCTGTCTCTGGTGCGCCGCAGTCGATTGGCGGCTTTGCCAATGGCTGTATCGTCGGCGCGCAGGCGCTGCCGCTGGACGCACCGGACTATCAGGTCATGCGTCAGGATCAGCGCCGCTACTATGGTCATCCCGATCTGATCGCCTTTATTGAGCGCCTCAGCACCCGCACCCGTCAGCTTCATCTGGGGCAGGTGCTGATTGGCGATATGGGAATGGCGGCGGGTGGACGTTTCAGCAGCGGCCACGCCAGTCATCAGACCGGACTGGATGTGGATATCTGGCTGCAGCTGCCAAAAACCCGCTGGAGCGCACAGCAGTTGCTGAAGCCGCAGCCGCTGGATCTGGTGGCGCCGGATGATAAACAGGTGATCGCCCGTCACTGGCAGCCGCAGATTGATAGCCTGATCAAGCTGGCCGCGAAAGACAGCGACGTCACGCGAATTTTTGTGAATCCGGCGATCAAAAAACAGCTTTGCGCCGATGCCGGCAGCGATCGCGAGTGGCTGCATAAAGTTCGCCCGTGGTTTGCGCATCGGGCGCATATGCATGTGCGCCTGCGCTGTCCGGCCGGCAGCCTGGAGTGTGAAGATCAGGCGCCACCGCCGCCGGGCGACGGCTGCGGTGCAGAGCTTGAGAGCTGGTTCCTGCCGAAAAAGCCCGGCAGCACGCCACCGGTAAAAAAAGCCCCGCCGCCGCTGCCGCCATCCTGTCAGGCGCTGCTGGATAACCACCGGCTCTGAGTACCTCTCCCGGCGCGCAACGGCTATTGCCCCGCGCCGGGCTTGTCTGCTACCTGCTGCGAGAAGTGAAATGGACCTTTTTATCGTCAGCCCGCTTATCCTTGGCGTACTGTTTTTTGTTGCCATACTGGCCGCTTTTATCGACTCCATTGCCGGGGGCGGGGGATTGCTGACCGTTCCTTCGCTGCTGGCGGCCGGGCTGTCACCGGCACAGGCGCTGGCGACCAACAAGCTGCAGTCGGTTGGCGGCTCTTTCTCCGCCAGCCTCTATTTTGTCCGCCGTGGCGCCGTAAACCTGCGTGACCAGCGGCTGAACATCGCGATGACGTTTCTCGGCGCGGTCGGCGGCACGCTGCTGATCCAGCATATTCAGGCGGATATTCTGCGTCAGATCCTGCCGCTGCTGCTTATCGCCATCGGACTCTGGTTCCTGCTGATGCCGCGTCTGGGAGAGGTGGATCGCGAGCATCGTCTGCAGGGCGTGGCGTTTGCGCTGGTGGGCGGCGGCTGTGTGGGCTTCTATGATGGCTTCTTCGGTCCGGGAGCCGGCTCTTTCTATGCGCTCGCCTTTGTCACGCTTTGCGGTTTCAATCTTGCCAAAGCGACGGCGCATGCCAAGGTGCTGAATTTCACCTCCAACTTCGCCAGCCTGCTGTTCTTTATGTTTGGCGGCAAACTGGTGTGGGGAACCGGCGTAGTGATGCTGCTCGGCGCATTTATCGGGGCGCGGCTGGGTGCGCGACTGGTACTGAGCCGCGGCCAGCGGCTGATCCGCCCGATGGTTGTGACCGTTTCTGCGGTCATGAGCGCCAAACTGCTGTGGGACAGCCACGGGGCTGAGCTACTGGCCTGGTTTGCCGCAGGATAAACCGACTCGTCAAATCGTGCCGCCGGTGCGACAATGGCGCCAGATGATTAACTGACAGATGACTATGCCGACAGAACACCACTATCAGCAGCTGATCGACATCTTCGACGGCTGCTTTGCTGAGACTTTTAAGACACGTCTAATTAAAGGCGATGATGAACCGATTTATCTTCCGGCAGATGCGGAATCACCCTGGCACCGCGTAGTTTTTGCCCATGGATTTTACGCCAGCGCGCTGCATGAAATTTCGCACTGGTGTATTGCGGGCGACGCGCGTCGGCAGCAGGTTGATTTTGGCTACTGGTACTGCCCCGACGGGCGTGATGCGCAGACGCAGAGCCAGTTTGAAGCGGTTGAAGTAAAACCGCAGGCGCTGGAGTGGCTATTCTGCGTTGCGGCGGACTTCCCCTTTAATGTCAGCTGTGACAATCTCGAAGGCGATTGTGAACCCGATCGCATTGCGTTTCAGCGCCGGGTCCATGCCCAGGTGATGCACTATCTGGAGCAGGGGATCCCGGCTCGCCCGGCACAGTTTATTGCGGCGCTGAACCGCTATTATGGTACGCCAGCGCTCACTGCAGCGCAGTTTCCGTGGCCGGAAACGCTTTAATTCGCCTGCTTAAAATGAAAGGAATGAGAGATGATCGTAGAATTTGAGTCCCGCATTCTGGCGCTGATTGACGATATGGTCGATCACGCCAGTGATGATGAGCTGTTTGCCAGCGGTTATCTGCGCGGCCATCTGACGCTGGCGGTTGCGGAAATTGAGCAGAGCGGCGAACACACGCCGGAAGCGCTGCAGATTGTCGTCTCCCGGAGCCTGCAGAATGCTATCGCCGCCGGTGAACTCTCGCCACGCGATCAGGCGCTGGTGGTCGGCATGTGGGATAACCTGTTTAGTCAGGCACGTCAGACCGCCTGATGCGCGGGGCGACTTTTCGCCCCGGCTCTCAGCGCCCCGCCTTTTTTCCCTTCAGCAATTTACGCACCCAGTAGCGGTTCGGATTCAGCGCCGCCAGCGTTGCGGCATCGAGCGGCTGCGGCTCACCGCTCATTTGTGCCGCCAGCACTTCAGCTGCCAGCGGCGCGCTGCAGAGCCCGCGCGATCCCAGCGCCCCCAGCACGAACAGCCCGTGATAGTGCGGGGCTTCAGCAATCTTCTCCCCGCGGGCGCGCTGTCCCGGCAGGTCAGCATACTGCGCCAGCGTGGCAGCGTAGTCCGGCAGGCCGCCGCTCATGGGCAGATGATCGCGCGTGGCGCAGCGCACGCCAGTCCGCGCCTCGTTATCACTGAGATCAACCTGCTGCGGCCAGGCGGCCTGCGGCAGGCACGCCATCAGACGCTGACGGTTGCTCTGCTGATCATCGGCACGAAAAGCGGTCGCGGTGTCACCGCGATGATAGCTGGCGCCGATGCAGTGGGTGCCAAACGTCGGGCTGACGGGTGTCAGATAGCCATCGTAACAGAGCACGCTCTGCAGGTTTGCCAGCGCGGCTGATGAGGGCGCATGGCTTACCTGGCCTGCGACCGGGTAGACCGGCAGATCCTGGCTCTGTTCCAGCGTCCGCAGCGCATGCCCGTTGGCCAGTACGACATTCTGATGCTGCATATCAGCCCGGTCGGAAAAGTGCAGCGTCCAGCCGTTTTCATGCGGCGTCAGCTGCGTAACCCGGTGCAGCCAGTGCTGGTGCAGACCCTGCGTCTGCGCCTGATCCAGCAGGTTGCTGGTAAGCTGGGAAGGGGAGATCCATCCGCCACGCGGATAGCAGATGCCGCCCATACCCAGCGCAACGCCCGCCAGCTGCTCCGCCTCGGCCGGTGAGACGCCGTAAGCGATCTCCGCCGGCAGCGCCAGGGCCAGCATCTGCGCAATCTTATCGGCGCTTTTTTCATCCCACGCCAGCTGCAGCACTCCGCACCAGCTCTGTTCAGCACGCTCCGGCAGGCTATCGTAAAGACGACGCGCGAAGCTGAAAGCGGCGGGGAAAAACTGCGCCAGCGCGGGATCGTGCTGGTTCAGTAAGGGGTAGAGCGCTGCCTGACGGTTGCCGGATGCACCCAGTGCCGGGGCCTCATCGGCGCAGTAGAGCGTCACGCGCCAGCCGCGGCGCAGTAATGCCAGCGCCAGCAGCGCACTGGCGACGCCGCCGCCAATGATGGCGACATCCTGGCCCGCTGCTGCAGGCCGCGCATACCACGGCTGCATGGAGGGCAGCGGCACTGCATGCGCCAGCGTACCGGTCAGCATTTCGCGCTTATGCGCAAAGCCTTTACGTTTACTGATGGTGAATCCCGCTTCCTGCAGGCCACGCCTGACAAAACCCGCAGCGGTAAAGGTCGCCAGCGTTCCTCCGGCACGCGCCAGCCGCGCCAGAGCGCTGAACAGCGCCGGGGTCCACATATCCGGGTTTTTAGCCGGCGCAAAGCCGTCCAGAAACCAGGCGTCAACCTGACCCTGCAGGCTCTCATCAAACTCTGTTATCAGCGTATTAATGTCGCCAAACCAGAGATCAAGCGTAACCCGTCCACCGTCAAACAGCAGCCGCTGACAGCCGGGCAGCGCCGATGGCCACTGCTGCTGCAGCTGCGTTGCCCACGGCGCCAGCTCCGGCCAGCGCGCCTGCGCGGCAGCGAGATCGGCCTGCGTTAGCGGATACTTTTCACAGCTGATAAAGTGCAGCCGCTGCAGCGTCGCAGCAGGCTGCTGCGCGCGAAACTGATCGAACGCCTGCCATAACGTGAGAAAGTTCAGACCGGTGCCAAAGCCGCTCTCCGCCACAATAAACAGATCCCGCGTATGCGTGCTGAAACGCTGCGGCAGCTGATTACCGCCGAGAAACACATAGCGGGTCTCTTCCAGTCCATTATCGTTAGAGAAGTAGACATCATCGAACGCTCGGGAAACAGGTGTACCCTGATCGTTCCAGGTTAATTGCGCGTGTTCAACCGGGGATAATTTCACGGGAAAGGCTCATTTTTCAGGCAGTGGCGCGATTTTAGCGAGTGGCGTCACATGACGCAAATTTACAAAAGGAAATGGCTGATCGGACTTGTTCGGCGTACAACTGTACGCTAGAGTGCACGTCAATCCAAAAAGATGTGGAATGAGGACTATTGAATGAAACGTGCAGTGATTACTGGCCTGGGTATCGTTTCCAGCATTGGTAATAACCAGCAGGAAGTGCTGGCTTCTCTGCGTGAAGGCCGTTCCGGTATCACTTTCTCTGAAGAGATGAAAGAAGCCGGTATGCGCAGCCACGTGTGGGGCAACGTCAAACTGGATACCAACGGGCTCATCGATCGCAAAATCGTGCGTTTCATGAGTGATGCCTCTATTTACGCCTATCTTTCTATGGCGGAAGCGGTCAAAGATTCAGGCCTGACTGACGAGCAGTATCAGAACAACCCGCGCGTGGGTCTGATCGCCGGTTCCGGCGGTGGTTCACCGCGCTATCAGGTGTTCGGTGCTGACGCTATGCGCGGTCCGCGCGGCCTGAAAGGCGTGGGTCCTTATGTAGTGACCAAAGCCATGGCCTCAGGTGTATCTGCCTGCCTCGCGACCCCGTTTAAAATTCACGGCGTGAACTACTCCATCAGCTCCGCCTGTGCCACTTCAGCACACTGCATCGGCAACGCCGTTGAGCAGATTCAGCTGGGCAAACAGGATGTGGTCTTTGCCGGTGGCGGTGAAGAGCTGACCTGGGAAATGTCCTGCGAGTTTGACGCGATGGGCGCACTTTCGACCAAATATAACGATGCGCCTGAGAAAGCCTCGCGCACCTATGATGCTAACCGTGACGGTTTTGTTATCGCCGGCGGCGGTGGCATGGTAGTGGTTGAAGAGCTGGAGCATGCGCTGGCACGTGGTGCGCATATCTATGCTGAGATTGTTGGCTATGGCGCAACGTCTGATGGCGCTGACATGGTTGCACCGTCAGGTGAAGGCGCGGTGCGCTGCATGAAGATGGCGATGCAGGGCCTCGATGCACCGATCGACTATCTGAACACGCACGGCACCTCCACGCCGGTTGGCGATGTGAAAGAGCTGGGCGCAATCCGTGAAGTATTTGGTGACAACACCCCGTACATTTCAGCGACCAAAGCCATGACCGGTCACTCCCTGGGTGCAGCGGGCGTGCAGGAAGCGATCTACACCCTGCTGATGCTGGAGCACAGCTTTATCGCGCCGAGCATCAACATCGACGATCTGGACGAGGCCGCAGCAGGGATGAACATCGTGACGCAGCCAACGGAAAAAGCGCTGACCACGGTCATGTCCAACAGCTTCGGCTTTGGCGGCACCAACGCCACGCTGACCATGCGTAAATATCAGGGCTAAATCTGCCCGCGTCCCGTCGCCCCCTGACGGGATATCACAGGCTGCCGCGATGGCAGCCTGGCTTTCTCTGCTCAGCCTGAGCCGTTTTGACAACCCCGCTTTTACCTGCATACACTCCTGTTTTACCTTCCCGTAATTTCCCTGCGCTATCGTCGCTGACAAGGAGTGCGCAAAGATGACCGCTCACGCTAACGCGTCCGTATTGCCGCTCGCCTGTACCTCGTTTGCCGTGTTTCTCAGCTATCTGACCGCCGGACTGGCACTGCCGGTGATCCCGCTGTATGTGCATCAGGAACTGGGCATGAGTAACCTGATGGTGGGCATTGCAACCGGCAGTCAGTTTATTGCCACCCTGCTGACGCGCGGTTTTGCTGGCCGGCGTGCGGATCAGCAGGGAGCACGCGCTACCACCCGCTACGGTATGCTGACGATTGCGCTGACAGGGGCTGCTTATGCCGCCGCCGTGCTGCTGCCGATCGCACCCGGCGTGCGCTTTATGCTGCTGATAGTGGCGCGTCTGCTGCTGGGCGTAGGGGAAAGCCTGCTGCTGACCGGTAATCTGACCTGGGGGCTGGGGCTGGCGGGGGCCAGGCGCTCTGGTCTGGTCATGTCCTGGAACGGAATGGCGATTTATGGCGCGCTGGCGGCAGGCGCTCCGCTGGGAGTGCTGATGTATCAGCATGGCGGACTGCTGGCTATCAGCGGCGCGGCGCTGCTGCTGCCGCTGCTGGCTCTGATGGTTAACGGCTGGATCCGTGCGGTGCCGGTTGCCGGCGGCACGCGGCCGTCGCTGTGGAGCGTTATCAGCGCCATTTTTTCACCGGGGCTGGTGCTGGCGCTGCAGGGCGCCGGTTTCGCCGTAATCGGCACCTTTACCTCGCTCTATTTTGCTGCTCAGGCGTGGGGACACGCCGGCTTTGCGCTCACCGCCTTTGGCTGCGCTTTTACCGGAGTGCGGATCCTCTTTGGTCATCTGCCGGATCGCTATGGCGGGAGCAGGGTTGCGCTGGTGTCACTGCTGGTGGAAGCGCTGGGTCTGCTGCTGCTTGCCGTTGCCACCTCAGGCTGGCTGGCGCTGGCGCTGGCGGGGGCGGCCCTCACCGGCTGTGGCTGCTCGCTGATCTTTCCGGCGCTGGGGGTTGAAGTGGTGCGTCGCGTCGCGTCGCAGATACGCGGTACTGCCCTGGGCGCTTTCTCTGCCTTTCAGGATATCGCCTATGGGATCAGCGGCCCGCTAACCGGACTGCTGGCGACGGCGTCTGGCTATGGCGCCGTCTATCTGGCGGGCGCGCTCTGCGCCGTGGCCGGTTCCGTTATCACCTGGTGCTGCGCACGCCGTGCGCCAGTAGCATAACCAGCGTGTCGCAGGCGCTGGCGATCTCAGCCGGTGTCAGCGCTGCGAAGCCGAGCAGCCAGCCAGGCTGCGGCGCAGCCGCATGGTATAGCGGGGAGAGGCGCGGCAGCAGCAGACCCGCAGCCTCAGCCTGCTGCGTCAGCGCGGCCTCATTGCCCTGCAGTAGCGCGACAGTCAGTTGCAGACCACCGTTTGCCGGAAGCGGGCGCAGCCACGGCTGCATACGGCTATGAATCTCCTCCAGAAGCCGGTCGCGCCGGTAGTGATAGAGCTGCCGCATCAGCCGCAAATGGCTGGCAAAATGGCCCTGCTGCAGAAATTCAGCGGTGATAGCCTGCGGCAGCAGCGCGCTATGCCCATCCAGCACGCTGCGCGCCCGGCCCAGCGGCTCAGTCAGCTGCGGCGGTACCACCATCCACGCCAGGCGCAGGGAGGGAAACAGGGTTTTGGAAAAGGTCCCCAGCGAGATGACCCTGCTGTCGTGCGTCATGCCCTGCAGCGCCGGAGCAGGCCGATCACCGTAATGAAATTCGCTGTCGTAATCGTCCTCAATCAGCCAGCTGTTATGCTGCTGCGCCCATGCCAGCCACTCCAGCCGTCGCGGCAGGCTCATTGCTATACCGGTTGGATAGTGATGCCCGGGCGTCAGGTAAACCAGCCGGGCGCGACCGGAGAGCGGGATCGCGCCGTTTTCATCCAGCGGCATCGCCCGGCAGTGCGCGCCTGCGGCAAGAAAGGCGTTACGTGCCCCCGGATAGCCAGGATCCTCCAGCCAGACTTCATCGTCCGGATCCAGCAGCAGCAGCGCCAGCAGCAGCAGCGCCTGCTGCGAGCTGGTCAGGATGATGACCTGTTCCGGACGACAGCGCATACCGCGCGACAGGCTCAGATACTCCGAGACCGCCTCGCGCAGCGGCAGATAGCCGAGCGGATCGCCGTAGCCCATTACGCGGCTGCCGAGCCGGCGCTGCACATTGCTGCTGATGCGCCGCCACTGCGTATGCGGGAAAGCCCGTAAATCGGGCGATCCGGCGGCAAACGCGGCGGGGAAGGGCGGATCCTGACAGCCGCCGGTCGCCAGCAGCTGCAGGCCACGCTGCGAGAAGTGCGGTGCCCGGCGGGTTGACGGCGTATCTGGCGGCGGAGCCAGCGTAATCGCGACAAAAGTACCGCGTCCGGTGTGGCGCTGCAGATAACCTTCGCTTTCCAGCTGCGCGTAGGCCGCTTCCGCGGTTACGCGCGCGACTGACAGCTCTGCGGCCAGCTGACGGCTGGAGGGAAGCTTCTCACCGTGGCGCAGCTGGCCGCTGACGATCGCCTGCCGCAGGGCGCGACAGAGGCGCTCGCGTCGTCCACCCTGCGCCTGCTGCTGAAAAAGCGTGGCCAGTTCCTGATACATAATGGTCTTATTACTCTGACAGAAAGGGTCTCATTGCAGAGACCAATTTGCCGTAAAGTGGGTGCACATCGCAACAGGAGAAGAGTATGTCCGCTGTCTTACACTATCCCGCCGCCAGTGCGGAAGAGAGTTACGCCTATCTGCAGCAGAAGCTGAGTTATTACACCGATGCCTGGGATCTGGCAGAAGACCTGGCACGCGGCGAGGCTGCCATTGTTGTTTTTGATGCCCGCAGCCCTGAACACTATGCTGCAGGACATATCTGCGGTGCGCGTTCGTTTCCTCACCGTACCATCAGCGCACACAGCACGGCGGCGCTCGATCGCAGCAAGGTCTATATCACCTACTGTGACGGCATTGGCTGCAATGGCTCAACCAAAGCGGCACTAAAACTGGCAGCGCTGGGATTTCAGGTTAAAGAGCTGATTGGCGGGCTGGATTTCTGGAAGCGCGACGGACATCCGCTGGCAGGGGGAACCGCCGCGGGAGAGTGGCCACAGCACGGTGCTGCGGCCGGGTGCGGCTGCTGACTCAGGCCAGCAGCCAGAGCAGAAACAGCACCACACCCACCGCGATGATCAGCGACAGCGCCGGGCGCTGCGCCAGCGGCCGCGGCAGGATCTCTGTAAACGGTGCCCATATAGGCTGTGGCTGGCGCGCACTGTCAGTCAGCGGCAGCGTATCACCACGCTCAGCCCGGCGGCTGAAAAGCTGATTCAGCAGATCCTGACACTGCGCGGCGGTCAGCACGGTTTGCGGCGTCGCCTGAAAACGCTGCTGGCTGTAATCCTGCAGCAGCTGCTGTTCATCACGATTCAGCGGCTGTTTCAGCGAGCTTTCCAGCAGCTGCAGCGTGGGTGCGCTGTGCTGCCCCAGCGTCTGGCGTACCTGCAGATACTGCGTCAGCAGCGGAAAGTGCCGCGACGGCACCGGATCGCCGCTTTTAAGATTCACCAGCTTCAGCGCGTCGGTCAGCAGTTTTACCGGCGACTCGCCGGTCGTGGCCGCCAGCCGCGTCACCTGCTGGTTCAGCGCCTGCTGCTCCGCCGGCAGCAGCGTGCGATCGGTACTGCGGCTCTGCTGCGGCTGCGGGATCGCCATCTGGCCGTTCTGCAGCATGGTCAGCACCTGACGCAGCTGATCCTGGCTCAGCGCACTCAGCACCGTCTGGTTAAACTGCTGGCGGATAAAGTCGCTTACCGCCTGACGGTTGTTGCCCTGCGGCAGTTTATCCTGCAGCTGCTGGAGCAGCTGGCGCGTGGCGTGACTGTCCTGCACCTGACTCAGGCGACGATTAAGGTGCTGTTCAGCAGCCGGAAAATGGCGCGACTGAAAGTCAGCATCGCTCTTCACGCCCACTTCATGGCGTACGCCCGCCCACAGCTCAGGCGCTTTCAGGGTGCTGAGAGACATAATGCGTACAATGAGCCGTTCCAGCGTGGTGCGCTGCGCCGGAGAGAGAGGCTGTTCGCCAGCCGGACCGCCGGGGCGAGCCGGGCCGGAAGCACCGGTAAGCGCAGAACGATCGCCCGCGGGCACACCGGGACCGCTGAGAGGTTGCATGGCGGAATCCTTGAAAAACGAGTCAGATCCGGGTGCGCCGGAAAAAGAGGGGCATATGATAGCAAAAGCCCCCGGGAAATCCACGGGGGCTGATATCAGAAAAGCGAGAAGATGCGGATTTATTCCGCCTCTGCCGCTCTGAAGCGGCTGCGACGCCAGCGTTTCCAGACGAATGGCACCACCAGGACTGCGACCGCCAGCACCAGCAGCACTTTGCAGATGAGACTCTCCCACAGAATAGGCAGGTTGCCGTTACTGATTGAGAGCGCACGGCGCAGGTTCTGCTCCAGCATTTCCCCCAGCACAAAGCCGAGGATCAGCGGCGACATCGGGAAATCCATCTTGCGCAGGATATAGCCGAAGATGCCTAATCCCACCATCAGCAGCAGGTCGAAGGTTGTGCTGTGCACCGCATACACGCCGACGGCGGAAATGGCGGCGATCGCAGGTACCAGGAACCAGAGCGGGATGGTCAGCATACGGGCAAAGATATTGATCATCGGGATATTCATGATCAGCAGCATCACGTTGCCGATCAGCAGTGCGGCAATCAGGCCCCAGACAATGTCAGGCTGTTCGATAAACATCGCCGGACCCGGCGTAATGTTATAAAGCGTCAGCGCGCCTACCATCACCGCCGTGGTACCGGAACCCGGAATGCCCAGCGTCAGCATCGGAATAAATGATCCACACGCCGAGGCATTATTTGCTGCTTCCGGTGCTGCCACGCCGCGAATATCCCCCTTGCCGAACTGGTCACTGCCGCTAATCTTCTTCTCCGTCATATAGGCGATAGCGCTGGCGATAGTGGCACCCGCACCCGGCAGCACGCCAACGAAAAAGCCCAGAAAGGAGGAGCGCAGCGTGGCGCCGGTTGCCTGGGCCGCTTCTTTCATATTGAACATCATGCGGCCGCTGGCGCGTGCGACTTTCTTGCCCCCGCTGGTGGACTCCAGCATCAGCAAAATTTCGCTGACCGAGAACAGGCCAATCACCACCACCACAAACTGAATGCCGTCGGAAAGGTGAATGCTGTCGAAGGTAAAACGATAAACACCGGTATTCGCATCGACGCCCACGGTAGCCATGCTCAGACCGATCAGGGCGGCCAGGAACGATTTCAGCGGGTTGTGGCTCATCATGCTGCCGAGGCAGGCGATGGCAAACACCATCAGGGCAAAATATTCCGCCGGACCAAATGCCAGCGACCAGTTCGCCAGAATCGGGGCAAACAGAATGATGCCGATGATGGCGATGGTGGAGCCAACAAACGAGCTAACGGCGGAGATAGAGAGCGCTACGCCCGCTTTACCCTGCTGCGCCATCGGATAGCCATCCAGTGCGGTCATGATAGCACCTGCGTCACCCGGCACATTCAGCAGAATTGAAGAGATACGTCCGCCATATTCACAGCCGATATAGACAGTAGCCAGCAGGATCAGCGCTGATTCAGCCGGCAGGTGCAGAGCAAACGCCAGCGGCATCAGGATCGCCACGCCGTTAATCGGGCCCAGCCCCGGCAGTAAGCCGACAATGGTGCCGATAAAGCAGCCGATCAGGGCGATCATCAGGTTCTCCGGCGTCATAGCGACGGCGAAGCCCTGCATCAGAAAAGACCAGGTATCCATTATTGACTCCTGTTAACTCAGCCAGCTGCCCATCGGCAGCGTTACGTCAAGCAGCCGGTCGAAGGCGTAAAACAGCGCCACGCCCATCACCACGCCAGAGATCGCCGCCGCCCACCAGCGCGCACCAAACAGCAGGCCGATACCAAAGGTCAGCAGGGTCGTGCAGAGCGGAAAGCCCAGATGTTCGAACTGCCAGCCATACGCCATCAGCAGAATGCACAGGACAATCAGTTTTTTAAACGTGGTGGCTGATGGCCACTGTATGACATCAGGCTTGCGCAGCAGCATCATGACGGCGCAGATCGCCATCAGCCCGAGCAGCAGCAGCGGGAAAGGGCGCGGACCGACCGGCTCATAGCTATATTCACTCTGGATCTGCCAGCCGATAAACAGGCCGGCAATACAGAGCGCCAGCCAGACGGCGGCAAAAATACGATCGCTCATTATCGCCTCCGCTATTTCGCCAGCCCGAACGATTTCGCTTTTTCACGATAGTCAGCGACCTGTTTTTTCACGTAAGCATCCAGCTCGCTGCCAAACATGTTGAATTCAAACAGGCCGCGCGCGTCGCGCTGCTGCTGAAACTCTTTGGTGGCAACCAGTTTTTTAAACGAATCTTCCCACCACTGGTACTCCGCATCGCTGACTTTAGGACCCAGGTAATAACCCCGGATCACCGGCCATTCAACGTTAAAGCCCTGCTCTTTAGCGGTGGGGATATCGGCCAGATTTCCCGGCAGACGTTTGTCGCTCATCACCGCCAGCACGCGCATTTTGCCGCCCTGCAGGTGTGGCACCATTTCACTCATATCACCGGACACCACCTGAATATGGTTGCCAAGCAGCGCGGTCACCGGCTCGCCGCCACCTTCAAAGGCGACATAGCGCATTTTGCGCGGATCGATACCGGCTTCACGCGCCAGCAGCGCGGTTTTCATCCAGTCCTGACTGCCGATGGAGGCGCCGGCGCCTACGACGACTTTATTAGGATCGTTTTTCATCGCCTCCATCAGCTCGCCCAGCGTTTTCCACGGCGCGTCGGCGCGTACCGCCACCATGCCGTAGTCAGTGCCGACGGCGGCCAGCCACTTCACGTCGTCCACGGAATAGCGGCCAAATTTGCCCTGTGACAGATTAAGCAGCGACCCGCCGGAGAAGGCTACCAGCGTACCCGCTTCGGCCGGGCGCTGCGCAATGATGGCGTTATAGGCCACTGCGCCGACGCCGCCTGGCATGTAGGTTACGCGCATGGGCGAGGTGAGCTGGCCGGTCTCCTGCATCGAGACCTGGATCAGCTTACAGGTCAGGTCAAAACCGCCACCGGGTTTGGCCGGGGCGATACACTCGGTGCGCTGTGGTACCTCTGCCAGCGCAGAGGTTACTGAAAAAGCCAGCAGGGATGAGGCGAGGACGAGAAGGCCTGTTTTTTTCATGGTTCGCTCCAGTCATTCTTCCAGATTGTGATTGCTACCGAACATTTTCGGTTGCTGAATTGTTAAAGGAGTAACCTTTCATTTACCTTTCAGCTATCAGCAAAAATGACAGGATGTGATATGCGTCTCTTACTGGTGGAAGACACCACTGAACTGGCCTCATGGCTGCAAAAGGCGCTCACGCAAAAAGGGTTTGCTGTCGACTGGGTCGCGGACGGGCTGGCCGCCGATCATATATTGCAAAGTGAGGACTACGCGCTGGTGGTGCTGGATGTGTCACTGCCACGGCTGGATGGCCTGGCAGTACTGGCGCGGCTGCGCAAACGCGGACAGAACGTGCCGGTGCTGCTGCTGACGGCACAAAGTACGCTGGCGCAGCGGGTACAGGGCTTAAACGGCGGCGCCGACGACTACCTGACCAAGCCGTTTGAGCTGGATGAGCTGGATGCGCGGCTGCGCGCGCTGCTGCGCCGCAGCCACGGGCAGACGGCGCAGACGCAGCGGCTTGGACAGCTGGAACGCGATAGCGAAGGCTATTTCCTGCTGAATCATAAACCGCTGTCGCTGACGCCGCGCGAATCGAGCGTGCTCTCCACGCTGATGCAGCGGCCGGGACGACCGGTATCGCGCCAGCATCTTTATGAGCAGACGTTTACGCTGGCCGACGACGCCAGCCCGGAGAGCATTGAGCTTTATGTGCATCGGGTGCGCAAAAAGCTCTCCGGCAGCGACGTGGTGATTGTGACCCTGCGCGGGCTCGGCTACAGCCTGGAGCAGCAGCCGTGCGACTGATGCACTCGCTGCGCGGTGAACTGCTGCTGTGGCTGGGCGTACCGCTGCTGCTGCTGTGGGCGCTCTCGGTCTATACCCATTATCAGAGCGCGCTGCAGGCAGCAAACCAGGCCTATGACCGTTCACTGCTGGCGTCAGCCCGTACCGTGGCGGAAAGGCTGGTGGTACGTCAGCGCCATCTGGAGGTTGATGTGCCCTGGGTAGTGCTGGACAGTTTTGAGCGTAATATGAACGACCAGCTCTTCTATCAGGTTATTTCCCCGCAGGGAAATACGCTCTCCGGCTATCCCGATCTGCCGCTGCTGCCGCGTAACGCGCCGCTCTCTGAGGCTTACCCGGCGCTGGTGCACTTTTATGACGCGCACTACCGCAGGCAGCCGATTCGCGTGGCGGCGCTATGGCAGCCGGTGAATGAAGAGGGGGTAGAAGGCATGGCGCTGGTGCTGGTGGCGGAAACGCTGAACTCCCGGCACGCCTTTGCCGACAGCCTGCTGCGTACGGCGCTGATCAGCCAGAGTTTCCTGGTGCTGATCACGCTGCTGCTGGCGGGGATGCTGCTGCGCCGGGTGCTGCGGCCGCTGCGCCGGCTGTCGCGGATTATGCTGCGCCGTGCGCCAGGGGAGCTGACGCCCTTGCCGTCGCTGGTACCCTGGTCAGAACTGCAGCCGCTGATTGTGGCATTTAACCGGCATCTGGAGCGGCTGCGCGGGCTGCTGGCGCGGCAGGAGCGCTTCAGCGCCGATGTGTCGCACCAGCTGCGTACGCCGCTGACCATTTTGAAAACCCAGGTCAGCGTGGCGCTCAGCAGTGACGATCCGCAGCAGTGGCGTGAGAGCCTGCAGGGCATGCGCCACACGCTGAACGATACCGTAGAGCTGACTGACCGGCTGCTGCAGCTGGCGCAGATCAAGGCGCGCCACGGCGAAGATAAACCCTTTACCCGCGTTGATCTCAGTCAGATTGTGCAGCAGGCGTGCCTGAGCGGCTATACCGCCGCGCGGCACAAGCAGATTGATTTAGGTTTCGAGGGCGAAGAGGCATGTCGCGTACAGGGAGACGCGCTGCTGCTGGCTGAACTGTGCGCCAACCTGCTGGATAATGCGATTAAATATACGCCGGCGCAGGGAACGGTAACGGCACGGCTGCAGGGGCATCAGCTGGAGATTGAAGACAGCGGCCCCGGTATAGACGCTGCGCAGCAGCAGCAGGCGCTCCAGCCGTTTGCACGTCTCGATCCCAGCGGGCAGCCTGGTGCGGGTATCGGGCTGGCGCTGGTGAAAGATATCTGCGCCTGGCACGGCGCGCGGCTGCGTCTCGATCGCAGCCCGCAGCTGGGCGGACTGCGGGTCACCGTCAGCTTTCCCTGATGGCCGGCTGGCGCAGCGGCGTCTTCAGCCGCTGCGCCAGGATCACGCCGGTAAGCGTAATACCGCCGCCAATCCAGTGATAGCTGTGCAGCTGCTCATGCAGAAACAGCACCGCAATAAGCGCTGTAAATACCGGCACCACGTTCATAAAGATACTGGTGGTGCTGGCACCCAGCCGCTGCACGCCAAGGATCCACAAAAAGGGCGCCACGATCGAGGCAAACAGCCCGGCAAACAGCACCAGCGGCAGGTTCTGCTGCGTCAGCGCGACCTCCGGCGCGAGCAGAAAGCCCGGCAGCAGCAGCACAACACCGAAGAAAATCTGCACATAGAGGCTTTGCCAGGTGGGGAGCGGGATCGCCCAGCGTTTGGTCAGCACGCCATAGAGCGCATAAGAGGTGGAGGCCGCCAGCATCATGACTTCGCCATTGCCGGGTCGCTGCGCCAGCAGCTGAGCCGGGTTGCCGCCGCTGACCAGCCAGACCAGCCCGATAAACGAGAGAATACCGCCCAGCAGAATACCGCGCGTGGGAGCCAGACGCAGCACCAGCAGGCTGAGCAGAATCGTCAGCAGCGGAATGGTGGCGCCCAGTATGCCCATCATCACCGCCGACACGCTATGCGCCGCATAGTAGGCAAGGCTCTGATAGAGCACCATGCCAAGCAGCCCCAGCAGCAGCAGCTGGCCGAGGTGGCCTTTTATGGTGCGCCGATGCCGCCATACGCCGCGCAGGCAGAACGGTGTCAGCACCAGCAGCGCCAGCAGCCAGCGATAAAATGAGATAGCGGCGGGATCGATAGCGTCAGCCGAAAGTTTGCTGACGATGGTGTTGACTGACCAGATCAGCACCGCAATGAGCGGAAACAGCAGATTCATAACAGGCTCCGTAAAAAAGTGCCGCCAGCATACGTTTGACCGGTTTAAAACAGATAGTTAAAATCGGACAATATTTGTTAATGACCGGACAGAATGACTATTCAGGTTGCCTATTGCCCGCCAGCCGACGCGCCGCGCATCTTTATGCGTTATGAGCAGACGCATGCCCGCACCGAGTATCTGCCGCATCAGCATGCGTGGGGCCAGGCGATTTTTGTTACCCGCCACGTGCTGGAGCTGGACATTGAAGGCGAGCGCCTGCTGGCACCGGCTGAGATGCCGGTATGGATCCCTCCCGGCCAGCGACACAGCAGCTATAACCACTGTCAGGCACAGTTTCGTACCCTGAATCTGGCAGCCGAACTGTGTCACGGCCTGCCGGCGCGCGCCTGCCTGCTGACGGCGGATGCGATAACGCATGCGATTATGAATGAGTTCGCGCAGCGCGCGCTGGCGCAGCCGCAGAGCGAGGCGGAGTGGCGCCTGTGTGATGTGCTGCTGGATCGCCTGCGCCAGGCACCCGCGCATACCAGCTATCTGCCCGCCTCAGATGATAAGTTTCTTGCACCGGTGCTGCGTGCGCTGGAGGAAAATCCCGGCGACAACACCACGCTGGCGCAGTGGGCGCAGCGCGTGTTTACCACAGAACGTACGCTGGCGCGGCGCTGCCAGCAGCAGCTGAAAATGTCCTTTAGCGAGTGGCGGCAGCGGCTGCGTTTTCTGCGCACGCTTGCGCTGCTGGAGCAGGGCAAGAGCGTGCAGGCTATCGCTCATGAACTCGGCTATAGCTCCGCCTCGGCGCTGATTGTCATGTTTCAGCAGCAGGCGGGCACCTCTCCGGAACGCTATCGCAGCCGGTTAGGCTAACAGGCGCCTTTGTGGCACACTAGCCGGCGTTCATTTCCCGCAGACAGGACTTCCGCCGTGAAAATTCTCGTTGATGAAAACATGCCCTATGCCCGTGAACTCTTCAGCCGCACCGGTGAGGTGGTTGCCGTACCGGGCCGTCCGCTGCCTGAAGCGGAGCTGCGCGATGCCAGCGCGCTGATGGTGCGCTCAGTCACCCCGGTCAATGCGGCGCTGCTGGCGGGCACGCCGGTAAAATTTGTCGGCACCGCCACAGCCGGCACCGATCATGTGGATCAGCCCTCGCTGCAGGCGGCCGGTATCGGCTTTTCCGCCGCACCGGGCTGTAACGCTATCGCGGTAGTGGAGTATGTCTTCTCTGCGCTGCTGCTGCTGGCTGAACGCGACGGCTTTGCGCTGCGCGATCGCACCGTGGGTATCGTGGGCGTGGGTAACGTCGGCAGCCGTCTGCAGGCGCGACTGGAAGCCTGGGGTGTTAAAACGCTGCTGTGCGATCCGCCCCGTGCCGATCGCGGCGATACCGGGCCGTTTCATACGCTGGAAACGCTGGTGGCACAGGCGGATATCCTGACGTTTCATACGCCGCTGAATAAAGAAGGGCGCTATAAAAGCTGGCACCTGGCGGATGCGGCGCTGCTGATGGCGCTGCGGCCTGACACTATTTTGATTAACGCCTGCCGCGGCCCGGTGGTTGACAACGCTGCGCTGCTGGAAGTGCTGAAAATGCGTGGCGATCTGCGCGTGGTACTGGATGTATGGGAGCCGGAACCCGATCTCAGTCTCGATTTGCTGGCGCGCGTGGATATCGCCACCGCCCATATCGCAGGCTACACGCTGGAGGGTAAAGCGCGTGGCACGACGCAGGTCTTTGAAGCCTGGAGCGCGTTTATCGGCCAGCCGCAGCAGGTGGCGCTGGAGAGTCTGCTGCCGCCGCCGGAGTTCAGCAGCATCACGCTGCACGGTGAACTCGATCAGGCAACGCTGAAACGACTGGCACACCTGGTGTATGATGTGCGCCGCGACGACGCGCCGCTGCGTAAAGCAGCAGGCCAGCCGGGCGAGTTTGACCGGCTGCGCCGGCAGTATGAGGAGCGCCGCGAGTGGTCTTCGCTGCAGGTGATCTGCGACAGCGCCGACAGCGCCAGCATGCTGAAGCAGCTGGGCTTTAGCGTCAGCCTGCAGGGGCAGCCATCCTCTCTCCCGGAATGATGCGCCACGGCGCACAGCGGGAACGAATCTGAATTATGAGGCGGTATCATTACCGCCTTCTGTTTTTATGTCATTGTCTGGAGTAAACCAACATGTCTGACGGCTGGAATATTGCGCTACTGGGCGCAACAGGCGCCACAGGAAACGCTGTACTGGAACTGCTGGCGGAACGCCAGTTCCCGGTTGGTGAGATCCATCTGCTGGCAAGCGAAAACAGCGCGGGTGAAACGCTGCGTTTTGCCGGCCGTTCGGTGCGCGTACAGGATGCGGCTGAGTTCGACTGGACCCAGGCGCAGCTGGCGTTTTTCACTGCCGGTCGCGAGGCGTCAGCCCGCTACGCAGAAGAGGCGGCGAGCCAGGGATGCCTGGTGATCGACAGCAGCGATCTGTTCGCGCTGGAGCCGGATGTGCCGCTGGTGGTACCGGATGTGAACCCGCAGGTGCTGGCGGACTACCGTAACCGTAATATCATCAGCGTGGCAGATGCGCTGGTAAGCCAGCTGTTATGCGCCATCAAGCCACTGGTTGAAACCGCCGGGCTGAGCCGCATTCAGGTAACAAACCTGCTGTCAGTATCCAGCCAGGGCAAAGCTGCCGTGGATGGACTGGCAGGCGAGAGTGCGCGCCTGCTGAATGGCATTCCGCCTGACGAACACTATTTTGGCCGTCAGCTGGCATTTAACCTGCTGCCGCAGCAGGCAGACAGCAGCGGCAGCGTGGCAAGTGAACGTCGCGTCGTGGAGCAGGTGCGTAAAGTGCTGCAGGATGAGGGACTGCCGATTGCCGTGAGCAGCGTGCAGGCGCCGGTGTTTTACGGTAATGCGCAAATCGTTTATCTGGAAAATCTGCGTCCGCTCTCTGCCGAAGAGGCACGTGATGAACTGGCGCGTGCGGAAGATATCAGCCTGAGCGAAGAGGGGGATTACCCGACGCAGGTGGGCGACGCCTCCGGTAATGAAGTGCTGAGCATTGGCAGCCTGCGCAACGACTACGGCATTCCGGAGCTGCTGCAGTTCTGGTCGGTGGCGGATAACGTACGCTTTGGCGGCGCGCTGATGGCAGTGAAAACGGCGGAGAAGCTGGTGCAGGAGTATTTCTACTGATGCAGGCGGAGGCGACAACCCTGAAGCTGGCGCTGGGCATTGAGTATGACGGCAGCCGCTACTATGGCTGGCAGCGGCAAAATGAAGTACGCAGTGTGCAGGAGAAGCTGGAGAAAGCGCTGGCGAAAGTAGCGAACCATGACGTCAGCGTGTTTTGCGCTGGGCGGACAGACGCAGGCGTACACGGCACCGGTCAGGTAGTGCATTTTGAAACCACTTCCCGGCGCGCTGACAGCGCCTGGACGCTGGGGGTCAATGCCAATCTGCCGGATGATATCGCCGTACGCTGGGTAAAAGCGGTGCCGGAGAGCTTTCACGCGCGCTTCAGCGCGACCGCGCGACGCTACCGCTATGTGATTTATAATCAGCGGCTGCGCCCGGCTATTCTCGGCAACGGGCTGACGCACTACTACCATCCGCTGGACGCAGAGAAAATGCAGCGTGCCGGTCAGCATCTGCTGGGTGAAAATGACTTCACCTCGTTTCGTGCCGTTCAGTGCCAGTCGCGTACGCCATGGCGTAACGTGATCCATCTGAACGTCATACGGCAGGGGGCATTTGTCATTGTCGATATCAAAGCGAACGCCTTCGTGCACCATATGGTGCGTAACATCGTCGGCAGCCTGATAGAGGTTGGCAATGGCAATCAGCCGGAGAGCTGGATAGCGGATCTGCTGGCGGCAAAAGATCGCACGCTGGCAGCGGCAACCGCGAAAGCGGAAGGGTTATACCTGGTGGCGGTGGATTACCCGTCCCATTTTGCGTTACCACAGCCTGCGCCGGGACCACTGTTCCTCGCAGATTAATTTTTAACCGTAGGGTGTCAGGGAGTTAGCTGGTATGGAGTTTATCCATTTTGTTGTCGATTTTATTCTGCACATTGATGTGCACCTGGCCGAACTGGTGGCGCAGTATGGCATCTGGATCTACGCCATCCTGTTCCTGATCCTGTTTTGCGAGACCGGTCTGGTGGTAACGCCATTCCTGCCGGGTGATTCGCTGCTGTTTGTGGCAGGCGCGCTTGCTGCCTTACCGGGCAACGACTTAAACGTGCATCTGATGGTCACGCTGCTGGTTATCGCTGCTATCCTCGGCGATGCGGTGAACTACACCATTGGCCGCCTGTTTGGTGAGAAGCTGTTCAGTAATCCGCAGTCTAAAATCTTCCGCCGCAGCTATCTCGATAAAACCCATGCGTTCTACGATCGCCACGGCGGTAAAACCATTATACTTGCGCGCTTTGTGCCAATCGTGCGAACCTTTGCCCCCTTCGTGGCGGGTATGGGACATATGTCCTATCGCCACTTTGCGCTCTTCAACGTTACGGGCGCGCTGTTGTGGGTACTGCTGTTCTCCTATGCCGGCTATCTGTTTGGCGATCTGCCGGTGGTGCAGGAGAACCTCAAGCTGCTGATTGTCGGCATTATCGTGGTATCGATACTGCCAGGCGTGATTGAAGTATGGCGTCATCGCCGTCAGGCGCGTCAGCAGAAATCGCAGTAAGCCCGTCACCAGATTTTTATCCACAGCGTGAACAGGTTGTGGTTTAATGAGCGACATTTACGGCCTGCTGAAGGTGATTTCAGCAGTAACGAAAAGACTGGACCAGGTCAGCATTAAACAGAAAGGTCATCAATGAGCTGGATTGAACGCATACTGAATAAAAGCACCACGACGCCTACGCGCAAAGCCAGCATCCCGGAAGGGGTGTGGACCAAGTGCGACAGCTGTGGTCAGGTGCTCTACCGCGCCGAGCTGGAGCGCAACCTTGAGGTCTGCCCGAAGTGCGACCACCACATGCGTATGCACGCGCGCGAGCGTCTGCATAGCCTGATGGATGAAGGGTCGATGGTTGAGCTGGGAAGCGAGCTGGAGCCAAAAGATCTGCTCAAGTTCCGCGACTCCAAAAAGTATAAGGATCGTCTGGTAGCGGCCCAGAAAGACACCGGCGAAAAAGATGCGCTGATCGTCATGAAAGGCCAGCTGCACGGCATGCCGGTTGTGGCGGCGGCGTTTGAGTTTGCCTTTATGGGCGGCTCGATGGGCTCAGTCGTGGGCGCGCGCTTTGTGCGTGCCGTAGAGCAGGCGCTGGAAGATAACTGCCCGCTGATCTGCTTCTCGGCCAGCGGCGGTGCACGTATGCAGGAAGCGCTGCAGTCGCTGATGCAGATGGCAAAAACCAGTGCGGCCCTGGCGAAAATGCAGGAGCGCGGTCTGCCTTATATCTCCGTGCTGACTGACCCGACCATGGGGGGCGTTTCTGCCAGCTTTGCGATGCTGGGCGATCTCAACGTGGCGGAGCCAAAAGCGCTGATCGGTTTTGCCGGTCCACGCGTGATTGAGCAGACGGTACGTGAAAAGCTGCCGCCGGGCTTCCAGCGCAGTGAGTTCCTGATTGAAAAAGGCGCGATCGACATGATCATCCGTCGTCCGGAAATGCGCTTTAAGCTGGCCAGCCTGCTGGCAAAAATGATGAACCTGCCGGCTCCGCAGCTGGATGGCGAGCCACCGGTGGTGGTGGAACCAGAAAGCAACGACGCCTGACAGGCAACCGAAAGGCGCAGCGATGCGCCTTTTTACTTTCATTCCGTACATCCCATTATTCAGTGAGCAGCCGTGCCGGTTCCTGCCTGTTGATAGCCATCAGCCGCGCGCAGGCCTCTCTTTCCGCCGCTGCGCTGAACGATGAGCTGTACTACGCAACAGACGGGACTCATGAACACGCATCAGCCTCCTCAGGGCACGTCGCCGCTGGCCACGTGGCTTCACTATCTTGAGCATCTTCACTCACAGGCGATTGAACTGGGTCTGGATCGTATTCAGCGCGTTGCCGCGCAGCTTGACCTGCTGAAACCCGCTCCCTTTATCTTTACCGTCGCCGGCACCAACGGCAAAGGCACCACCTGCCGCACGCTGGAAACGCTGCTGATGGCAGCAGGCTACCGTACGGGCGTCTACAGTTCGCCGCATCTGGTGCGCTACACCGAGCGCGTACGCGTGCAGGGTGCGGAGCTGCCGGAGGCGCAGCACAGCGCCAGCTTTGCTGAAATCGAGGCGGGGCGTGGTGATACCTCGCTCACCTATTTTGAATTTGGCACGCTCTCTGCGCTTAATCTGTTCCGCCAGGCGAATCTTGACGTGGTGATCCTCGAAGTCGGACTGGGTGGCCGTCTTGATGCCACCAACATTGTTGATAGTGATGTGGCGGTGATCACCAGTATCGCACTCGATCACACGGACTGGCTTGGCCCCGACCGCGAGAGTATCGGGCGGGAGAAAGCGGGTATTTTCCGCGCCGGTAAACCTGCCGTAGTGGGCGAAGCGGAGATGCCAGCAAGCATCGCTGCGGTGGCAGCAGAGACCGGTGCCGTGCTGCATCAGGTCAATCGCGACTGGCAGTGGCAGGGCGGTAGTGATAGCTGGATGCTGCAGGATGCGCAGGGTGAGCTGCGCGATCTGCCGCTGCCGCAGGTGCCGCTGCCGAATGCGGCCACGGCGCTGGCTGCGTTACGCGCATCGGGTCTGCAGGTGCCTGACGCCATTATCCGCGCGCATCTGCCGCAGGCGGTACTGGCAGGGCGTTTCCAGACCATAAGCCATGCGCCGCAGGTGATTCTGGACGTCGCGCACAACCCGCACGCGGCTGCCTGGCTGGCGTCGCGTCTGGCAGCGCTGCCCGCGGGCGGATCGGTTCATGCGGTAGCGGGTATGCTGCACGACAAAGATATTGCCGGTACGCTCGCTGCGCTGGCGCCGCAGGTGACGCACTGGTACTGCGCGCCGCTGGCGGGTCCGCGTGGCGCATCGGCAGAGGAGCTGCTTGCGCATCTGGAGAGCGGTACGGCGTATACCAGCGTTGATGCGGCGTGGCGGGCGGCGCGTGCGCAGGCCAGCCGGCAGGATGTGATTCTGGTGTGTGGGTCATTTCACACCGTAGCACAGGTTATGGAATCGATGGCAGCGGAGAACGGCAGTGGCGAGTAAGTTTCAAAATCGGTTAGTGGGCACGGTGATCCTGGTGGCGATTGGTGTCATTGTGCTGCCGGGCCTGCTGGACGGTAAGAAAAAGCATTATAAGGAAGAGTTTGCAGCGATTCCGCTGGTGCCAAAACCTGACGATCAGCAGGATAGCGAAATGGTGCCGCCGGTCACGCAGCCGCTGCCGTCGCAGCCGCCGGAAGGCGCCGGTGCTGCGCAGCAGTCAGCGACCACTCAGGCCACGCAAAATCCGGCCGTCAGCGGCAGCGCGCAGCCGGTGCAGAACAGCCAGCCGAGCGTAGTCACGCCACCGGCGGTGCATCAGCAGACGCAGCCCAGAACCCAGCAGAAACCTGCTGAGCAGACGAAACCTAAAACCACCGAGCAGAGCAGGCCGAAGCCGGCAGAGCAACCGAAGCCGAAGCCGGTGGAGACGCCAAAACCCGCAGAGCAGCCAAAAGCAGCGGAGCAGAGCAAGCCGGCAGAAACGTCGAAGCCAGCCAGCGCGCCAGCGGGGCAGGCGTATGTGGTACAGCTTGGCGCACTGAAGAACGCTGCGAAAGTGGACGAGATTGTGGCGAAGCTGCGGCTCTCTGGCTACCGCGCCTTTACCGTGCCGTCATCGCCGGTGCAGGGGCAAATCACCCGTATCTACGTCGGACCTGACGCCTCTAAAGCGAAGCTGCAAAGTTCGCTGAGCGAGCTGCAGAGCGTTTCCGGACTGGGCGGCGTGGTGAAACCCTATAGCGTGCGCTGACAGGCTGATAAGCCACGCCGATAGCAGTAACAGGCGTGGCTTATAGCGCGTAAATGCCGGGTTAAAGCAGTTAATTAACTTTAAAATCAGCTAGTTAAATATTGCTGATAGTAACGGGCGAAGGAATTATTTTTCCTCGCCCTTTTTCATCACCGCGAACGGGAAAAGGCTACGCAAACGTTTTCTTTTTCTGTTAGAATGCGCCCCGAACTGGATGCAGGGGTGCGAAGCACTGTACTGGAAGCGTTCATGATCTGGATTGATTACGTCATTATTGCGGTAGTTGGTTTTTCGGCTCTGGTCAGCCTGATTCGCGGGTTTGTCCGGGAAGCCTTATCTCTTGTTACCTGGGGATGCGCGTTTTTTGTCGCCAGTCATTACTACGCCTACCTGGCAGTCTGGTTTACAGGTTTTAACGACGAACTGGTTCGCAACGGCATCGCAATTGCGGTGTTATTCGTTGCCACCCTGATTGTGGGTGCCATCGTGAACTATGTGATCGGCTCGCTGGTTGAGAAAACCGGCTTGTCGGGAACCGACAGGGTGTTGGGGGTCTGTTTCGGGGCGTTGCGTGGCGTGCTGATTGTTTCCGCCATTCTTTTCTTCCTTGATACATTCACCGGCTTTTCAAAAAGCCCGGACTGGCAACAGTCTCAGCTCATTCCCCAGTTCAGTTATATCATCAGGTGGTTTTTTGATTACCTGAAAAGCACGTCAAGTTTTTTACCCCGGTGACACCATCGGGAGTGCGGCTAATGAGGAAATGACAATATGTGCGGTATTGTTGGTATCACCGGTTTTATGCCAGTAAACCAGTCGATCTATGACGCGTTAACGGTGCTGCAGCACCGCGGACAGGATGCCGCCGGCATTTGTACTATCGATGCGCTGAACTGCTTCCGTCTGCGCAAAGCAAATGGTCTGGTCAGCGACGTGTTTGAAGCGCGCCACATGCAGCGTTTGCAGGGCAATATCGGTATCGGCCACGTGCGTTACCCTACCGCCGGCAGCTCCAGCGCCTCTGAAGCGCAGCCATTTTACGTTAACTCCCCTTACGGTATTACGCTGGCGCATAACGGCAATCTCACCAATGCGCATGAGCTGCGCAAACAGCTGTTTGAGACCGGTCGCCGTCACGTTAATACCACCTCCGATTCAGAGATCCTGCTCAACATTTTTGCGCAGGAGCTGGATCGCTTTCAGCACTATCCGCTCGATGCGGAAACCATTTTTGCCGCGGTAGCGGCAGTGCATCAGCAGGTGCGTGGCGCTTATGCCGTGGTGGCGATGATTATCGGACACGGTATGGTGGCGTTTCGCGATCCGAACGGGATTCGTCCACTGGTGCTCGGCAAGCGCGACATGCAGGATGGCCGCACAGAGTATATGGTTGCCTCGGAGAGCGTGGCGCTGGATACGCTGGGATTTGAGTTCATTCGTGACGTTGCGCCGGGTGAAGCGGTCTATATCACTGAACAGGGCCAGCTTTCGACCCGCCAGTGTTCAGAGGACCCGAAAAGTAATCCCTGCCTGTTTGAATATGTCTATTTTGCCCGCCCGGACTCTTTCCTGGATAAGATTTCCGTCTATAGCGCGCGCGTGCGCATGGGCACCAAGCTCGGGGAAAAAATTGCCCGGGAGTGGGAAGATCTCGATATCGACGTGGTGATTCCGATTCCGGAAACCTCGACCGATACCGCGCTGGAGATTGCGCGCATCCTGAACAAGCCCTACCGTCAGGGATTTGTGAAAAACCGCTATGTGGGCCGCACCTTTATCATGCCGGGCCAGCATCTGCGCCGCAGCGCCGTTCGCCGTAAGCTCAACGCCAACCGTGCAGAGTTCCGCGATAAAAACGTGCTGCTGGTGGATGACTCTATCGTGCGCGGTACGACCTCTGAACAGATTATCGAGATGGCGCGCGAGGCGGGTGCTAAACGGGTTTATCTCGCGTCGGCTGCACCGGAGATCCGCTTTCCAAACGTCTATGGCATCGACATGCCAAGCGCTACCGAGCTGATTGCCCATGGCCGTGAGGTGGAGGAGATCCGCAAGCTGATTAAGGCGGATGCGCTGATCTTCCAGGATCTGAACGATCTGATCGAAGCGGTACGCGAAGAGAATCCGGACATTGAGCAGTTTGAGTGCTCCGTCTTCAACGGCGTTTACGTCACTAAGGATGTGGATCAGCAATACCTCGAGTATCTGCAGTCGCTGCGTAACGACGACGCCAAAGCGCTGCAGCGTCAGAACGAAGTGGAAGGGCTGGAGATCCATAACGAAGGCTGATTGAGCTTTTATCCGGCACTCCCGCGGGGCAGGCGAAAGTCTGCCCCGTCTGTTTTGCGCTTTTTCACCGGGCGCCAGCGCATTTTTGCCTGTGGCAGGCTATCATTGCCGATTCTGAACAGAGTAAGGCAGAGTTATGAAACGTCTCATCGTGGGTATTTCCGGCGCCAGTGGCGCAATCTACGGCGTGCGGCTGCTGCAGGTGCTGCAATCGGTGCCGGAAGTGGAAACCCATCTGGTGATGAGCCCGGCAGCGCGCCAGACGCTGGCGCTGGAAACGGACTACAGCGTGCGGGATGTGCAGGCGCTTGCCAGCGTGGTGCATGACGTGCGGGATATCGGGGCAAGCATCTCTTCCGGCTCATTTAAAACGCTGGGTATGGTGATCCTGCCGTGCTCAATGAAAACGCTCTCCGGCATTGTACACAGCTACAGCGACAGCCTGCTGACGCGCGCCGCTGACGTCGTGCTGAAAGAGCAGCGCCGCCTGGTGCTCTGCGTACGCGAAACCCCGCTGCACGTCGGTCATCTGCGTATGATGACCACGGCGGCTGAACTGGGCGCGATGATCATGCCGCCGGTGCCGGCGTTCTATCACCGGCCGCAGCGTATTGAGGATTTGGTCGACCAGACGGTTAATCGCGTGGTGGATCAGTTTGATATCACGCTACCGGAAGATCTGTTCATGCGCTGGAATGGCGCATAAAGGTTGCGCGCTGCACAATGGATGTGCGAATTCGCGGTGTCGATCACTCTTCGTGCATAATCTGCACTAAAAGTTAGCAAACTCGCTTTTTCTTCTGCATCCCGCTGTTATATTCCCTTCATAACGAACTCTCTGCGTCCCGTTACGACGCTCTCGTTAGTGCGCCTGCGTGCTGCATTGCCAGCTCTGAGACCTGGCATGAAAACTGCAATCCATTCAGCGCAAAACACACATCACACCACATAACAATAAGCACGTCACTTGAGGGTAAACTATGAAAAAGCGAGTTCTGGCTCTCTCCCTGCTGCTGGCAATGACCGGCACCGCCAGCGTTTTTGCCGCAGTACCGCAGTCGCTGCGTATCGGGACCGATCCAACTTACCCGCCGTTTGAGTCAAAAAATGCCCAGGGCCAGCTGGTGGGGTTTGATATCGACCTTGCCAATGAGATTTGCAAACGCATTCAGGCCAAATGTACCTATGTGGAAAGTGATTTCGATGCGCTTATTCCGTCGCTGAAAGCGAAAAAAATTGATGCCATTATTTCGTCGCTCTCTATCACCGAAAAGCGTCAGGAGGAGATTGGCTTCTCGGAAAAACTCTATGCGGCTAACGCCCGTCTGGTGGCGGCAAAAGGCTCTCCGCTGCAGCCAACGATTGAATCGCTGAAGGGCAAAAATATCGGTCTGCTGCAGGGTACCACGCAGGAAACCTATGCGAATCAATACTGGCGGCCGAAGGGCGTTACCGTGACGCCTTATGCAAATCAGGATCTGGTCTATCAGGACCTGAACGCCGGACGCATTGATGCCGCTTTCCAGGATGAAGTGCAGGCGAGCGAAGGCTTTCTGAAGCAGCCGGTAGGCAAAAACTATGCGTTTGCTGGCCCGGCGGTGAAAGATGACAAAATCTTTGGTGTAGGCACCGGCATGGGCCTGCGCAAAGATGACAGCGATCTTAAAGCCGCCATCGATAAGGCGTTTAATGAGATGCGCAAAGATGGCACCTACGACAAGATTGCGAAAAAATATTTCGATTTCAACGTCTACGGTGACTGATCGACCTGTTTCCTGATACTGCGGATTGAGTGACAGGAACCGGGGCCATAACTATTCACTCCGGGCGCTTACTTATGTAAACTCCCGGGGTTCATACGCTTGCCGCTATCCTTCCGTGATTCATATCCCTGGTCAGGACTGTCCGCTATTTCCCGGGCAGCGTGTGTTATTTTCCCCTCACGACAGGATCGAAATCATGTTGTACGGCTATTCTGAAGTCATTCTCAAAGGCACGCTGGTGACGCTGGAGCTGGCGCTGAGCGCCGTGCTGCTGGCGGTTATCCTCGGCCTGCTCGGGGCGGGTGCCAAACTGTCGCGCAGCCGGCCGCTGGCCATCATCGCGGAAGGGTACACCACCCTGATCCGCGGCGTGCCCGATCTGGTGCTGATGCTGCTGATCTTTTACGGGCTGCAGATTGCGCTCAACGCGGTAACTGACGCGCTGGGCCTGGCGCAGTTTGATATCGACCCGATGGTGGCCGGTATCATTACCCTCGGGTTTATCTACGGCGCCTATTTTACTGAAACCTTTCGCGGCGCGTTTCTGGCGGTGCCGAAGGGACAGATTGAAGCCGCTACCGCCTTTGGTTTTACCGGCTCGCAGACGTTCCGGCGCATTCTGTTTCCGGCCATGATGCGTTTTGCGCTACCCGGTATCGGAAACAACTGGCAGGTGATCCTCAAGGCTACCGCACTGGTGTCGCTGCTGGGGCTGGAGGATGTGGTCAAAGCGACGCAGCTGGCGGGCAAGAGCACCTGGCAGCCGTTCTACTTTGCCATTGTGGCAGGGGTGATCTATCTGGTGTTTACCACGCTTTCTAATGGCGTGCTGTGGTGGCTTGAGCGCCGCTACTCGGTCGGGGTAAAAAGGGCAGAATTATGATTGAGATTATTCAGGAGTACTGGAAACAACTGCTCTGGACCGATGGCTATCGCTTTACCGGCGTGGCGATCACGCTGTGGCTGCTTATTCTTTCTGTCGTGCTCGGCGGCTGTCTGGCTGTGATCCTGGCCATCGCCCGCGTATCACCCAACCGGTTTATCTCAACCCCGGTCTGGCTGTTTACCTATGTGTTCCGCGGCACGCCGCTCTACGTCCAGCTGCTGGTGTTCTACTCCGGCATGTATACGCTGGAAGTGGTGAAAGGATCTGAGCTGCTGAACGCCTTTTTTCGCAGCGGTCTGAACTGTACGCTGCTGGCATTTACGCTGAATACCTGCGCCTACACCACTGAAATCTTTGCGGGCGCCATCCGCGCCGTGCCACATGGCGAAATTGAAGCGGCGCGCGCCTACGGTTTTTCAACCGTAAAGCTTTACCGCTGCATCATTTTGCCCTCCGCGCTGCGTACCGCGCTACCCGCATACAGCAATGAAGTGATCCTGATGCTGCACTCCACCGCGCTGGCGTTTACTGCGACCGTGCCGGATCTGCTGAAAATCGCGCGTGATATTAACTCGGCCACCTATCAGCCGTTTACCGCGTTTGGGCTCGCTGCCGTGCTCTATCTGATTATCTCTTATGTGCTGATTAGCCTGTTCCGCCTTGCGGAGCGCCGCTTTCTGGCACATGTGAAACCCTCTTCGTCGCACTGAGTATCACTATGGCTGAAAATAAATTACAGGTTGCCGAACTGCACAAACGTTACGGTGAACATGAAGTTCTGAAAGGCGTCTCACTGCGCGCCAATGCCGGCGATGTGATTAGCATCATTGGCTCTTCCGGCTCCGGGAAAAGTACGTTTTTACGCTGCATTAACTTCCTCGAAAAGCCGAGCGAAGGGGCTATCGCCGTTAATAACGAACAGATTGCGCTGGTGCGCGATACCGACGGCCAGCTGAAAGTGGCGAACAAGGAGCAGCTGCGCTCGCTGCGCACGCGCCTCACCATGGTGTTTCAGCACTTCAACCTCTGGAGTCATATGACGGTGCTGGATAACGTGACGGAAGCACCCATTCAGGTGCTCGGTCTGAGCAAGGCGGAAGCGCGCGAACGGGCGATCAAATATCTGGATAAAGTCGGGATTGATGCGCGCGCGCGGGCAAAATATCCGGTACATCTCTCTGGCGGCCAGCAGCAGCGCGTCTCCATTGCCCGTGCGCTGGCAATGGAACCGGAAGTGCTGCTGTTTGATGAACCGACCTCAGCGCTCGATCCCGAGCTGGTAGGCGAAGTCCTGCGTATTATGCAGAAGCTGGCGGAAGAGGGAAAAACCATGGTCGTGGTCACGCACGAGATGGAATTTGCCCGCCACGTCTCAAACCATGTGATTTTCCTGCATCAGGGAAAAATTGAGGAAGAGGGGACGCCCGATGAGCTGTTTGGCAATCCAAAGAGTCCGCGCCTGCAGCAGTTCCTGAAAGGCTCGTTAAAATAGGCTGCTGAGCCGTAGCGGCGTAATTCATGGCGCGCTTGTTTGCCATTTTGCGATTAACCCGGCGCGATAAATCGCGCCGCTGCGTATTGCAGAAGCGTTTTAATCACTCGCCAAGCAACTTCAGCGCCGTGTCTTCGTCGGTCACTAGCCCGGAGATCCACCCACCCAATAGCGCGGCGCGAATGGCCGGATATTTCCGTGCGCTGCCGGCAAAGCCGATAATCTTCCGCTGCGTCTGGCTCTCCAGCAGCACGCTGGTGAGCAGCGCATCGGTTTCGCCCCACACCCGCTCGCCCTGCTGATTAAAGAAATGGCCAAGCATCTCACCCACCACGCCACGCGTGTTAAGCTCTCTGACCTGCACATCGGTAATAAAGCCTTCGGCATTTAGCGGACAGCCCGGCTGCACTTCACCAATGCCAACAAACGCAACGTCTGCCTGCAGGGCGCGCTGCGTCACGCGCTGATAGACCTGATGCTGCACCCACATGGTTTTGTCTTCTGGCGTGTCGGCATAGAGCGGCGCGGGGATAAAAAAATATTTGCCCTGCATTTTCTCAGCCATCTTTAGCGGCACGTCGTAACGCGTACCGGAATCATCGCGCGCAATCGCACCAATCATCGACACGCACTGATGCTGTGGTCGTTCAATCCACGGCAGCGCGTCGATCATCGAACGCAGCGTTTTGCCGGATCCAATGCCGAACACCTGCGGCTGCTCCTCGCTGATAAACTGGCTCATCACTGAGGCCCCTTCAACGGCCAGCATCTGCTGAATAGCGTCATCCTCCAGACGGGCAGAAGGCACCACCCGACACAGCTCAAGACCAAATTTCGTCTGCACCTCGTGCGCCAGTTGCAGACAGTGGGTAACCGGATGATCGATTTTGACGCTGACCATGCCCATTTCCCGTGCGCTGGACACCAGCCGCTGCGCCACCTGACGCGATAAGCCGAGCGCGCGCGCAATCTCCTGCTGTGTTACGCCAGCGACGTAATACATCCATGCCGCTCGCGCCGCCAGCTCCTGTTTTTTCTCTTCTCTGCTCATCACGCGCTTCCGTCGAAAACTGAAGCGTCAGTTTATCGCGGAATCAGACGCAAGCGCTAATCGGGCAAAAGCCCTAAATGAGAGCAAATGTATTAATTGTGATGCATCTCGCAGAACCAAATGTTAGCCGCCGACTATGCTACGTCGCATCGGGCAAATGCCCTTCGCAGTGGCAAAAGTTTACTTTGAGGCGATTATGACAACGAACTTGGTATGGATGCACATCGGTGCAGGCTCCTTCCACCGTGCCCATCAGGCGTGGTATCTGCACAAGCTACGTGAGCAGGGTGATGAGAGCTGGAGCATTGCGCTGGGCAACATCCGCAATGATGCAGCAGCACTGCTTAATCAGCTGCAGGCGCAGAACGGTGAATATGTGCTGGAGACTGTCACGCCAGAGGGCGAACGCGCGTATGAAACCATCACCTCGCTGCGCAAAATCCTGCCGTGGGACAGTGACATCAGTGCGCTGGTCGCCCAGGGCGCAGAGGCGCACACCCGCGTGATCAGCTTCACCGTGACCGAAGCCGGTTACTACCTGACGCCAGAGCATGAGCTAGACCTGGCGCAGCCGGACGTACAGGCCGATATTCACGGTGAAATCCGCACGCTGTACGGCGCGCTAACGCGGATTCTGCAGCAGCGTATGGCCAGCGGCGGCGCAGCGGTTACGCTGCTGAGCTGCGATAACCTGCGCCACAACGGAGAGCGTTTCCGCCACGGCTTTCTCTCGTTCCTGGCGGCGAAAGGCGATATCGCGCTGGCGGCCTGGGTGCGTGATAACACCACGTCGCCTGACACCATGGTAGACCGCATCACACCGCGCCCGACATCCGATGTGGCGGAACGCGTCAGGGCCGCTACCGGTAAGGAGGATGGCGCGGCCGTGATGGCTGAATCCTTCATTCAATGGGTAATCGAAGACAATTTCATCGCCGGTCGCCCGGCGCTGGAGAGAGTGGGCGTTGAGCTGGTGGACACGGTGTTACCGTGGGAAGAGGCGAAAATACGCATTCTCAACGCCACGCACGCGGCGATTGCCTGGGCGGGCACGCTTACCGGACTGAACTACATTGACGACAGCACGCGCCAGCCGGCGATTTATCAGCTGGCGCACGACTACATCACTCAGGATGTTATTCCGTCGCTCACGCCGAGCCCGCTCGATCTCGCCGATTACCGCGATGTGGTACTGGCGCGCTTCAGTAATCCGTACATTAAAGACACCAACCAGCGCGTCGGCGCGGATGGCCTGTCAAAAATCCCTGGCATGGTAACGCCGACGCTGCGTGAGACCTGGCAGCGCGGCGTGGAGCCCGCCGCCACGGCGGTATTGCCGGCGCTGTTCTTCCTGTTTCTGCAGCGCTGGGCCGCTGACGATCTGCCTTATACCTATCAGGATGGCGCGTTGCAGGCAGAGGCATTGCATCAGCAATTTGCGGCCGCCGATGCGCTGGACGTGTTTATCCGCGACAAAGCGCTGTTTGCTGAACTGGCGGATGATGCGGCATTTCACACGCTGATGCACCGTACGGTGGCGGATCTGCAGCGCTGGCTGAAACAGCCTGAACAGATGCTGGCAGCGGTATAAGGAGCGTGTGATGTATCTCGGCATTGATATTGGCACCTCCGAACTCAAAGCGCTGATCGTCAACGCGCAGGGCGACATTGTGGCTTCCAGCCATGCCACGCTTAGCGTGCAGCGTCCACATTCGCACTGGGCTGAGCAGGATCCGGAAAGCTGGTGGCAGGCGTGCGAACAGGTGCTGGCCGCACTGCGGCAACAGGTGCCGGATGCCTGGCACGCCATCCGCGCCATTGGTCTCTCCGGCCAGATGCACGGCGCAGTGCTGCTGGATGCCGACGGCCAGGTATTGCGCCCGTGCATACTGTGGAACGACACGCGCAGCGCCGCCGAGTGCGAGACGCTGCGCACCCGACATCCGCAGATGATGCACATCAGCGGCAACATGATCATGCCGGGCTTTACCGCCCCCAAACTGCACTGGGTGGCTGAGCATGAACCCGCGATCTTCCGGCGCATCGCGAAAGTGCTGCTGCCGAAAGATTATCTGCGCTGGCGGCTCACCGGAGCATTCGTCAGCGAGCCGTCCGATGCGGCGGGCACGCTGTGGCTGGATGTGGCACAGCGCGACTGGTCAGATGAACTGCTGGCGATAAGCGGACTGACGCGCGCGCAACTGCCCACGCTGGTGGAGGGAAGTGCAGTCAGCGGCACGCTGCATGAAGATGTTGCCCGCGCCTGGGGTTTGCCCGCCACGGTGAGCGTGGCAGGCGGCGGCGGTGATAACGCGGCCTCTGCGGTAGGCGTTGGCGCGGTTAATCCCGGCGATGCGTTTATCTCACTCGGCACATCCGGCGTGATCTTCGTGGTTAACGACCGTCTGCAGGCCGATCCACAATCTGGCGTGCACGCTTTTTGCCACGCGCTGCCGGGGCGCTGGCATCAGATGAGCGTGATGCTAAGTGCTGCCAGCTGTCTGCGCTGGCTGTGCCAGCTGTTATCGGTGAGCGAGAACCAGCTAATGGCAGAGATGGCAGAACTGAGCGCGGAGCAGTGCCGCCGCGCACCGCTGTTTTTGCCCTATCTCTCGGGTGAACGCACACCGCACAACGATCCTGATGCCTCAGGCGCCTTCTTCAATCTGCGCCACGAAACGCCGCGTGCGCTGCTGGGCTATGCGGTGATTGAAGGCGTAGCGTTTGGCCTGGCGGACGGACTGGCGGTGCTGGGCGATGCGCAGCGACAAATTACCCAGTGCAGCCTGACCGGCGGCGGCGCGCGCAGCACGCTGTGGGCACAGCTGATTGCGGATGTGCTGCAGCTGCCGATCGTCACTCATCCAGCCAGCGCCTCGGGCGCTCTTGGGGCCGCGCGTCTGGCCTGGCTCAGTGCCGGCGGCAACGAGCAGCAGGTATGCCTGAAACCGCCGGTTCAGGCGCGTTACCAGCCCGATGCGGCGCGCGGTGCGGTGCTGCAGCAGCGCCTGCGCCTGTTCCGCGAACTCTACGCTCAACAACAGCAGGCACGCGCGCTGCTGCCTGCCTGACGGCTTACTGAACAGAGGAAGATGGTGATGCAAGCGAACGATTACTGGTTTGGCTTACCGAAAAAAATGTTCTGGGGCTTCCTCGCGATTGCCATCTTTATGGCGGGCGACGGCTTCGAAATGGCGTTTCTCTCCCGCCATATTACTGACATGGGCTTCACGCCGGGCCAGTCGGCGCTGGTGTTTACCTTTTACGGACTGGCGGCGGCGCTGGCGGCCTGGGCTTCCGGCGTGGTTGCGGAGTTGATTACCCCGCAACGTGCAATGCTGATTGGCTTTGTGCTGTGGATAGTGATGCACACGCTGTTTATGTCGCTCGGTCTTGGCCTGCGCAATTATCCGCTGATGGTGCTGTTTTACGGCATTCGCGGGCTGGCTTATCCGCTGTTCATCTACTCCTTCATGATGATGCTGGTGCAGGTATTGCCGCGCGAGAAACTGGCTGCCGCCACCGGATGGTTCTGGGCGATGTATTCGGTCGGCATTGGCGTGGTTGGCAGCTATCTGCCCAGCCTGACTATCCCGATGCTGGGTGAAACCGGCACGCTGTGGCTGGCGATTGGCTGGGTAGCGGCGGGCGGCGTACTGGCCTTTTTCAGCCTGCGCAATGTGCCGGTGGACCGTTCGCGCGTGAATCTGCCGCTGCGTGACAAAATGACCGAAATGTCACGCGCAGTGACCATTCTGTTCACCAACCAGCACGTGTTTTACGCCTGTCTGATTCGCATCATCAATACGCTATCGTTGTTTGGTTTTGCGATTATCATGCCGCTGCTGTTTGTTGATCGTCTCGGCTTTACCATCTCTGAATGGTTGCAGATTTGGGCAGTGTTCTTTTTTGTCACCATTTTCACCAACATCTTCTGGGGCATCATCGGCGAGAAAATTGGCTGGATCCGCCAGGTGCGCTGGTATGGCTGCCTCGGTATGGCGATCTCCAGCCTGGCGTTTTACTACCTGCCGCTGTATGCCGGCCACAATTTCTGGATCGCGCTGATTCCGGCGGTGATGCTGGGGATTTTTGTCGCGGCATTTGTGCCAATGACCGCCGTGTTCCCGACGCTTGAACCGCATCATAAAGGCGCAGCCGTTTCGATTTACAATCTGTCGGCAGGCCTCAGCAACTTTGTGGCACCGGCGATTGCTTCAGTTATGTTGCCGTTCTTCGATATCGTCGGCGTGGTATGGGCGTATACCGGGCTGTATGTGTTTGCCGGCGTGCTGACGTTTATTATTCGCGTGCCGCAACCAGGACACACCCGGGAAGCATCCGCAGTGAAATCGCGTATCGCGCAGCAGCGCAGTTGAGCCTGTACGAAAAAGTGCACTATTTGAATATCCGCAGGTTATTGCCTCAGCTAAGCGGCACGTTAAATCTGCAGGCTTCGCTTGAACTCAGCGTACTGGCTGTCAGGCTTAGCCGTGTCAACCGCGAAATAACCCGGAGGAAAGATGTCGCGCTTTGCAGAGTAAGTGGTGGTGATCACCGGAGCCGGCATGGGTGCCGCAGCGGCAATATGGGCGCGTCGATATGCTGGTTAACAACGCCTTTTGCCCTGGCTTTGCTCTCACCGATCTTACCGAAGAGATAAAAAGAGATGAGGCGCTGCATTAACGCTTCTACGATCGCATTCTGCAGCGCCGCGCCGGTGAGCCGTAAGATACCGCTAGCGCAACTGCTTTTATCGCCAGCGATGACGCGCCTTATATCACCGGCGTTAACCTGCCGGTCGACGGAGGTCTGACGGCGTCGAATAGCCAGCCGAAGCAGGCCTGAGCCACTTCGATGGTTATGGACGGGGCGGTGATCCCGCCACATCCTGCAGCGCCTGCTGTAAATCGTACCAGCGAAAGGTAAAGCCGGACGCCTCCAGCCGTTTGGGCAGCACATGCTGACCGCCCAGCACCAGCACTGCTGATTCACCCATCATCAGTTTGATGGCGGCCGCCGGCGTGCGCATAAAAGCGGGCCGGTGCATGACCTGTCCCAGCGTCGCGGCAAACTGTTCGTTACGCACCGGATAGGGGGCAACCATGTTGAACGGACCGCGCAGCGACGGGTGATCCATCAGCCAGATGATGGCATCGATCATGTCATCAATATGGATCCACGGCAGATACTGTTTGCCGCTGCCAATCGGCCCGCCCACGCCAAGACGAAAAGGCAGTTTCATCTTTTCCAGCGCACCGCCCTCACGCGCCAGCACAACGCCGGTACGCAGCAGGCAGACCCGGGTTTGCTCGCTCTCGGCCTTGAGCGCCAGCTGTTCCCAGCGCGCGCACAGCGTATGGGTAAATTCATCCTGACCGGGATCCTCTTCGGTCACAATGACCTCGCCGCTGTCGCCATAGAAGCCAGTGGCTGAACCGGAGATCAGAAACGCGGGAGGAGTACTGCTGGCGTGGATCAGTGAAACCAGCTGTTCAGTGATTTGCCAGCGGCTTTCGCACAGCTGCTGCTTCTGGCTGGCGCTCCAGCGCTTATCAGCGATAGGTTCGCCAGCCAGATTTATAATGCCCTCTATGCCATTAAGGTCGGACTGCTGATCGAGTCCGGACCAGAGCCTGACGCGCTCATCGAGTTTTTCCCGCGCGGCTGCCACGTCACGCGTCACTACATTCACCTGATGCCCGAGCTGCAGCAGTCGCGGGATCAGGTGGCGGCCAATCAACCCGGTGCCGCCGGTAATCAGTAATTGCATCGTGAGCCTCCCTGTAAATTATTATCTGCTCAGCATTGAGCATAGAAGAGAAGCGGAGAGTGAGTGTGACAGCACCTGCAGCGTGAAGGAAAAAGCGGCCCTGAGGCTGCCGGAGAGACAAAGATCCGACCAGCAGATTATTGCCTTAGGTGAAAAAAGCCGGTAAAGATGTGGCACCCCGGCTGCTTATGCTGAGGCTGGCGGGATCGGGCAAAGCACGCTAAGCGCTTGCGACAGTGATAAGAACGCTTTACCTTACGCGCATTCTGATAAAGCAATAAAAAAACCGACGCGTGCCGCGCACGCTGAAACGTCAAAAGGGTTACGGATGGTGGATCAAACGGCAGATGACGCTATTGAGTGGGTGGATATCGTCAGCGAAGAGAACGAAGTGATTGCGCAGGCCAGCCGGGCACAGATGCGGGCACAGTGTCTGCGCCATCGCGCCACCTATATCGTGGTTCATGATGGTATGGGCAAGATCCTGGTACAGCGTCGCACAGAAACCAAAGATTTCATGCCCGGTATGCTGGATGCCACCGCCGGTGGCGTGGTGCAGAGCGGTGAAGAGATGCTCGAATCTGCACGGCGCGAAGCGGAAGAGGAGCTGGGGATCGCGGCAGTACCCTTCGCTGAACACGGCAAATTCTACTTTGAAGATCAGCACTGTCGCGTCTGGGGCGGGCTGTTCAGCTGTGTTTCTCACGGTCCGTTTGCGATGCAGGAGAGTGAAGTTGATGAGATTTTCTGGATGACGCCAGAAGAGATCACGGCGCGCTGCGATGAGTTTACCGATGATTCACTGAAAGCGCTCTCGCTGTGGCTGAGCCGCAATAGCGATGCAGCACGCAGCAAGCAGAACAGCGAAAGCTGACCGCTGCATCTGCACGACGCGAAAAAAAAAGCATGCGCCTGGCGCATGCTTTTTTTATACCTGAGCAGGGGGAGGGGGGCTTACCCTTCCGCCTGCTGCGACTGAATGGCCGTCAGGGCGATGGTGTAGACGATATCATCGACCAGCGCGCCGCGTGACAGGTCATTGACCGGTTTACGCATGCCCTGCAGCATCGGGCCGATAGAGATCAGATCGGCAGAGCGCTGCACCGCTTTGTACGTAGTGTTACCGGTATTGAGATCCGGGAAGATAAAGACCGTGGCGCGTCCGGCAACCGCCGAATTGGGCGCTTTGGACCTGGCAACATCTTCCATAATGGCCGCGTCATATTGCAGCGGACCATCAATAACCAGATCGGGGCGTTTCTCCTGCGCAATGCGGGTGGCTTCGCGCACTTTCTCAACGTCGCTGCCCGCACCGGAGTTACCGGTTGAGTAAGAGATCATCGCTACGCGCGGATCGATACCAAAGGCGCTGGCGGAATCTGCAGACTGAATCGCGATTTCAGCCAGCTGCTCCGGGTTAGGATCGGGGTTGATGGCGCAGTCGCCGTAAACCAGTACCTGTTCCGGCAGCAGCATAAAGAACACGGATGAAACCAGCGAGCTGCCGGGCGCAGTTTTGATCAGCTGCAGCGGCGGACGAATGGTATTGGCAGTGGTGTGCACCGCGCCAGAGACCAGGCCATCCACTTCTCCGCTCTCCAGCATCATGGTACCCAGCACCACATTGTCTTCCAGCTGCTCCTCCGCCACGACTTCCGTCATGCCTTTGCTTTTGCGCAGCTCAACCAGGCGCGGCACATAGTTTCCGCGCACAACTTTCGGATCGACAATCTCAATGCCGGTGCCCAGCTCCACGCCCTGAGCCGCCGCCACGCGCTGGATCTCATCCGGATCCCCCAGCAGGACGCAGGTGGCAATGCCGCGTTCGGCGCAGATTGCCGCCGCTTTAACCGTGCGCGGTTCGTCGCCTTCCGGCAGGACAATGCGTTTGCCCGCTTTACGTGCAAGTTCGGTCAACTGATAGCGGAAAGCAGGAGGCGACAGGCGACGACTGCGTTCGGAAGTGGCGGTCAGCGACTCAACCCAGTCGGCGTTGATAAAGCCGGCAACATACTCCTGCACTTTTTCAATACGCTGCGTATCGTCAGCCGGTACTTCCAGGTTGAAGCTCTGCAGGCTCAGCGACGTCTGCCAGGTGTTGGTTTTCACCATAAACACCGGCAGGCCGGTCTGGAAAGCGCGCTCGCACAGACGGGCAATAGGCGCTTCGATCTGATAGCCGCCGGTCAGCAGAATGGCACCAATTTCAATACCGTTCATCGCTGCCAGACAGGCAGCAACCAGTACGTCAGGGCGATCGGCCGAGGTCACCAGCAGCGAGCCGGGACGGAAATGCTCCAGCATGTGCGGGATGCTGCGTGCGCAGAAGGTCACAGATTTAACGCGGCGCGTCTCGATTTCACCTTCGTTGATGATTTCCGCGTTGAGGTGGCGGCACATATCGATAGCGCGCGTGGCGATCAGGTCAAAGCTCCATGGCACACAGCCCAGCACCGGCAGCGGGCTGTTGGCAAACAGCTGTTTCGGATCGATGTTGGCTACGCTGGCTTTAGAGGAGTCATCGAAGATCTCTGAGAGATCGGGGCGGGTACGCCCCTGCTCATCCACCGGGGCATTCAGCTTGTTGATGATAACGCCCGTGATGTTTTTGTTTTTACTGCCGCCAAAGCTGCTCTGGCTTAGCTCAATACGCTCTTTCAACTGAGCAGGGGAGTCATTGCCCAGCGCCATCACAAAAACAATCTCTGCGTTCAGCGTTTTGGCGATCTCGTAGTTGAGCGCAGAGGCGAACTGATGCTTGCGTGTCGGTACCAGACCCTCGACCAGCACCACCTCTGCTTCTCTGGCCGTGGCGTGGTAGTTGGCAATGATCTCCTCCATCAGCACATCCTGCTGGTTTGAACCCAGCAGTGACTCAACGCGCGACATCTGCAGCGGTTCAGCAGCAGGAATGGCGGAGTTTTTACGGATAATGGTGGTTGTCTGGTCCGGTCGGTCGCCCCCGGCGCGCGGCTGTGCAATCGGCTTGAAAACACTCAGGCGCACGCCTTTGCGTTCCATTGCGCGGATCACGCCAAGGCTGACGCTGGTCAGGCCGACGCTGGTGCCGGTAGGGATAAGCATAATTGTACGTGACACGTTAAAAACCTCGCGGTGTTACAGGGTGTCAAAATCGCTCCGTCAGCCTGAGCTGACGGAGAAGAAAGGGATCAGGCCGTCAGACGCGCGGCATCCTGCGCAATCACCAGCTCTTCATTGGTCGGGATGACGAGTGCAGGGCGGGTACCCTCTTTATTGATAAAACCGGATTTGCCAAAGCGGGCAGCCAGATTGCGCTCGTGGTCAAGGTCAAAGCCCAGCAGGCCCAGTTTGCCCAGCGCCAGCTCACGCACCAGAGCCGCATTTTCGCCAATACCGCCGGTAAAGATGACTGCATCCAGGCGACCATCCATCAGCGCCGTATAGCTGCCGATATATTTGGCCAGCCGGTGGCAGAAGACATCCATCGCACGTTTTGCATCTTCTTTAGTCGCATAGTTATCTTCAACATAGCGGCAGTCGCTGGTTACTTCCGTCAGGCCCAGCAGCCCTGACTCTTTGGTCAGCAGCTTGTTGATCGCATCAACGCTCATACCCAGAGCGTCATGCAGGAAGAAAACAATGGCCGGATCGATGTCGCCGCTGCGGGTGCCCATGACTAACCCTTCCAGCGGCGTCAGGCCCATAGAAGTATCAACACACTGACCGTTGCGAATAGCCGAAACAGAGCCGCCATTGCCAAGATGGCAGGTAATGATATTCAGCTCGCTGACTGGCTTGTTCAGCATTTTTGCCGCTTCCTGCGTCACATAATAGTGGCTGGTGCCGTGAGCGCCGTAGCGGCGTACGCCATGCTCGCGATAGAGATGATAAGGCAGGGCGTAGAGATACGATTCTTCAGGCATTGTCTGATGGAAAGCCGTATCAAAAACCGCCACATTCTTATCAGAGAGATGCGGGAAATTTTTCATCGCCTCATCAATGCCGATTAAATGCGCCGGATTGTGCAGCGGTGCAAAAGAAGAGGCATCTTTAATGCCCTGAATGACCGCCTCATCAATGATGACGGACTGGGTCAGTCGCTCACCGCCATGTACGATACGGTGGCCGATTGCAGCGATTTGTGCCGAAAGCTCTGGTTTTTGTGCCAGAATAGATTTAACGATGAAGTTCAGCGCTTCGCTGTGGGCTGCGCCTGCACCCAATGGTGCTTCCTGCTTGCTGCCTTCCAGCTTCCATTTAATCCGCGCTTCCGGCAGGTGGAAACATTCAGCCAGTCCCGACAGGTACTCATCGCCGGTAGCTGGATTGAGGATAGCAAATTTAAGAGAAGAACTGCCGCAGTTCAGAACCAGTACTAACTTCGTCGACATGGAAGTACCTATTTGTTAAATAGTGGCTAAAAATAACGCAATCAGACTAACAGCGTAGCCCATGAGAGCGGGGCGATTTATGATTAACATCATGCGCCAGCTAAAAAGAAAACGACACGCAAAAAAATTCGGTAATTTTACGCAAATTTTTGAAAGCGCTGTAGCAATACCTGGCTCTGGCTGTGCTTTAATCAGGCGGCAGCTTCCGGTAATGTTACTGAAAACGGCGTCAGAATACCCACTGTCACCTGCAAAAACAAAATGTTTTGAAGGATGTCACGTAAAGTTGTGTAGTTACAAATCTATTTTAAATAATGCAGTATTAGTTGAGGTGCATAATGGCGAATGACGCAGGTAATCCGGGCTGGTTTGGCTTATTCCAGCGCGGACAACACTACATGAAAACCTGGCCTGCGGATAAACGTCTGGCGCCAGTTTTTCCGGAAAACCGGGTCGTTACGGCGACCCGCTTTGCCATCCGTTTTATGCCGCCGCTGGCCGTATTTACTCTGACGTGGCAGATAGCGCTGGGCGGGCAGCTGGGGCCAGCCATCGCCACCGCGTTGTTTGCCTGCAGCCTGCCGATGCAGGGATTGTGGTGGCTGGGTAAACGAGCCGGTACGCCGCTGCCGCCTGCGCTGCTGCAGTGGTTCAACGAAGTCCGCAGCAAACTGGAAGAGGCGGGGCAGGCGATTGCACCGGTAGAGGGAAAGCCCACCTATCAGGCGCTGGCTGATGTACTTAAACGGGCGTTCAGACAGCTGGATCGCACCTTTCTGGACGATCTTTAATTCTGCACAATCGGATAAGGAGCAGCAGGTGAATTTTAAAGGATTTCTGTTTGACCTGGATGGCACGCTGGTGGATTCACTGCCGGCAGTAAACCGCTGCTGGACGCAGTGGGGCGAGCGTCATGCGCTCAGCGCTGAGGTGGTACTCGATTATATTCACGGCAAACCCGCTATCGATTCACTGCGCCATTTCATGCGCGGCGAGAGTGAGGCCGCCATCCAGGCGGAATTTCACTGGCTGGAGCAGCAGGAAGCCCGGGATACGCAGGGCATACGGGAGATAGCCGGCGCGCGCGCGCTGCTGACGCAGCTTAATGAGCAGAACATCCCCTGGGCGATTGTCACCTCCGGTTCGGTGCCGGTAGCCCACGCCCGGCATCGCGCAGCTGAGCTCCCTTTGCCAGCGGTGTTTATTACGGCTAACGATATCCGGCGCGGCAAGCCCGATCCGGAACCCTATTTACTGGGTGCTGAGCGTCTGGGCCTGCATCCGTCTGAATGTGTGGTGGTAGAAGATGCGCCCGCAGGTATTGCGGCAGGCCTTGCGGCCGGCAGCGCAGTGATCGCCATCGATCCAGCGGCAGATACGCCTGGTCTGAACCAGGTTCTGTTTAATCTGCCCGATCTGAGCAGGCTGAAAATTACGCAGAACGACACCGGCGCCTTTTCGCTGAGCCTGCGCGCCTGAATGATACCCGCTCGCTCAGAGCGGGGTCTCCTGTGAAATCTCATCAAGCGACAGAGTAAAGCTCGGGACGAACACCTCCATAAAATAATCCATTTCAGGTGAACGCCGCTCGGTCAGGGTCTTCTCCAGCCGTGTTTTAGCCAGTGAAAATTCATGGTTGCCGGCAGAGAGCTCCTCAAGGCATTTCAGATAGGCGCAGAGAGCGTCAGCCTGTTTCACCACAGCCTGTTCGGCCGCGCTATAGTGGTGTTCATCAATCAGCGGCCGATACGCTTCCTGCAATTCGGGCGGCAGCATTTCAATCAGCTTTTGCTGGGCAATTTTCTCAATCTTTTTGTATTCATGCGCAATTTGCGCGTTGTAATACTTAACCGGCGTTGGCAGATCGCCGGTCAGCACTTCACTGGCATCATGATAGAGCGCCAGCATTGCAATACGATCGGGATTGAGTTCACCTGCAAATTTCAGATTTTTGATCACTGCCAGCGCATGCGCCACCATCGCGACCTGCAGGCTGTGTTCAGAGACATTTTCTGTACGTACATTGCGCATCAGCGGCCAGCGATTGATGAGTTTCAGGCGGGAGAGGTGAGCGAAAAAGTGGCTTTGAGTCATTACAGCATCCTGTCAGCACAGCGGGGAGGAAACCCCTCCCCGGAATGCATACAGTATATACCTGACTGCAGCCAGGTACATGACAGGTTAAGCGCCTGGCTGGCTGCAGCAGAAGGTGACTTACTGCCGGTAACCCTGCAGAAAACGTCCAAACTTGCCGATCGCCATCTCCAGATCGTCTACCCGCGGCAGAGTAACAATGCGCACGTGATCCGGATGTGGCCAGTTAAAGGCGGAGCCCTGTACCAGCAGCACTTTTTCCTGCAGCAGGAAGTCGAGCACCATCTTCTGATCGTCATAAATATTAAATTTTTTCGGATCGATACGCGGGAACATGTAAAGCGCGCCCTGCGGTTTAACGCAGCTTACGCCGGGAATATCGTTAATCAGCTCCCAGGCGCGCTGGCGCTGCTCGTAGAGCCGTCCGCCAGGGGCGATAAACTCGCTGATGCTCTGGTAGCCTCCCAGCGCGGTCTGAATCGCATGCTGAGCGGGCACGTTGGCACACAGGCGCATAGAGGCGAGCATTTCCAGGCCTTCAATATAGCCTTTGGCGTGCTTTTTCGGCCCGTTTAGCACCATCCAGCCCTGACGAAAACCGGCCACGCGATAGGTTTTAGACAAACCGTTAAAGGTCACCGTCAGGAGATCAGGTGCCAGCGCCGCAATGGAGTGATGCTGCGCATCGTCGTAGAGGATTTTGTCATAGATTTCATCAGCAAAGATAATCAGGTTATGCTGACGCGCTATTTCTACCACCTCCAGCAGCAGCTCTTTACTGTAAACCGCGCCGGTCGGGTTATTGGGGTTGATAATCACAATTCCACGCGTGCGCGGTGTGATTTTGCTACGGATATCATCCAGATCCGGAAACCAGCCGGCTGACTCATCGCATCGGTAATGGACAGCTTTGCCGCTGGAGAGTGAAACGGCTGCCGTCCACAGTGGGTAATCCGGTGCCGGCACCAGCATCTCATCGCCGCTATTGAGCAGCGCCTGCATCGCCTGCACGATCAGCTCTGATACCCCATTGCCGATATAGATATCTTCAACGGTAACGTCGCGCATATCACGCGCCTGATAGTGCTGCATAATGGCTTTACGAGCAGAGTAGAGCCCCTTGGAGTCGCAGTATCCCTGCGCGCCAGGCAGATTACGTATAACGTCGACCAGAATTTCATCAGGTGCTTCAAAACCAAACGGCGCTGGGTTGCCAATATTCAGCTTGAGAACCTTGTTGCCTTCTTCTTCAAGTCGCTTTGCTTCTTTTAGTACCGGTCCGCGAATGTCGTAACAGACATTTTCCAGCTTACCGGATTTATCAATTTGGAAATTCATCGTTGCCGCCTTTTCGGGCAGAGTCCTTTAACCCGCCACCCAGTTAAAACCTGCCCAATTTACTCCTCTCCCGATAACAAAAGAAGGGTGGCAGCGGCTTTTGGCGTGATTGAGACAGATTCCCGGTGTGGGTAGCGTAATTATGGTGATATGCCGGTTAAATTGGTTTTTATGACTGCCTGTGGTTAATTTACAAGACTATTATTTTGGTAAATAGCGATGCGATTTGCCTGTAACGGCTACGCCAGCTGCCCCTCTGTCATAAGAAAACCGGGTTATGCTTTCCATACTAATGATTAGCTGCGCAATGAAATAGTTAAGCGTATCTTGCTAAATGATGCTGTTTTATTCAGCTGGCGTTAACTCATGCATGGCGCAGCGGCAATATCTGCATTCTTATGCGCAGTCTCAGCATAGAAATTGCGCGAATAGCAACGGGTACGATCGCAATACTGGCGGGCAATGAGCGTTTTTCTGTAACTTTATCGCTCCAAATAAGTTTACAAACCAGATGTTCAAAATTTAACCCTGGCGTTGCCGGAGGGGCTAAACGGGCTTATTAAGCAAAAAATTTGATGTTTTGCACGAAAACATTTCCCTTTAAAGCGTAAAAATGATTAAGTATAATTTATTATTTGAAGCACTTTATGGCTTCGTTTCGACATAACAACGTGTTATCTCTTTTTTTGCTCTGCAACCTTTTATGCAGGCAACCAGGCAACTACACAGCTTCCAGCACCGGTACGACTCTTGTCTTTGGCCCTGAAGTTGTTCTGTCTCTAATGACGCCGCCTCTCTGCTGCCAGAGAACGTACGCTCGTCATTACCCGCCTGAACTCGGTTTTAAGACGATCTCCTCTGGAGATTGTCAGTAAGCACCATTGCCACTTATCTCTTTGATTTTGTGGCAATACACCAGGGTAGTAGTTCTAAAAATCTTATAAAGTGAAGAAAAAAATCATGACTAATGCAAATCGTCCGATACTGAATCTCGACCTCGATCTGCTGCGTACATTTGTTGCTGTTGCAGACCTGAATACGTTTGCAGCGGCGGCGGCGGCCGTGTGCAGAACCCAGTCAGCGGTAAGCCAGCAGATGCAACGTCTGGAGCAACTGGTAGGTAAAGAGCTGTTTGCCCGACATGGACGTAACAAACTTCTGACGGAGCACGGTATCCAGCTGCTTGGCTATGCCAGGAAAATCCTGCGTTTTAACGACGAAGCCTGCACCTCACTCATGTACAGCAATATTCAGGGCGTTCTGACTATCGGAGCCTCTGATGACACGTCAGATACCATTCTGCCTTTCCTGCTGAACCGGGTGACGTCAGTCTATCCAAAGCTCGCCATCGATGTACGTGTAAAACGTAACCCGTTTATGATGGAGATGCTGAACCAGGGAGAAGTCGATCTGGTTGTGACCACGTCCAGCCCGGGTAACTTCACGCATCAGGTACTGCGTACTTCACCAACGCTCTGGTACTGTGCCGCTGACTATATTTTCCAGCGCGGCGAAGCGATTCCTCTGGTACTGCTGGATGAACCAAGCCCGTATCGCGATATGGCGATAGACCATCTGAACGAAGCGGGTATTCCATGGCGTATCTCTTACGTGGCATCAACGCTGGCAGCAGTGCGCGCGGCCGTTAAAGCCGGTCTGGGCGTAACGGCACGTCCGGTTGAAATGATGAGTCCTGAGTTGCGCGTAATGGGCGCCGCCGAAGGTTTGCCAGTGTTACCGGATACGCAATACCTGCTGTGCCGTAACGCTGACAGCGATAATGAACTGGCGCTGGCCATTTTCAACGCCATGCAATCGACGAACGATCCTTACAATCTCAGTGCAAATCCGGATAGCTCACTGCTGCTGGATGATGAAGAGTAAGCCGTAGCGACACTGCAGTAATACGCGCGTTACGCGCTGTATAATTGCTATAAAAAAGCCTTAGTCGGCGTAACTGCGACTAAGGCTTTTTTTTTGCCTGTTATCCGGGGCCAGATACGCATTTTTATGGCCGATAATTATCAGGCTTTCCGAAAAACGAGCAGTTGTTTCAATTCCCGTCATTTTAGAAATTTTTTATCAAAAAATGCCTTCTTTGCACTAACCGATCCTGCCATATGCGCTGCTTTTTAGAGCTAAAAGCGCAGAAGTGTGTTCTGGATCAAAAAAATAACCCTGTCAGGGAGAGGGAAATCTGCGGAAGACCTGTCAAAATGTGAGTGTTAAACGCACGATCCATGCATGTAAAACCCCGCTACACTGAAATTAACCGCACAAACTGAAGCGATTTAGCTGGCGCTGATGAGGGTATATGTTAATAATATGATGCGGGTGTAAAATAATGTTTGGATACTTTTGTCAAAGTTGACAAAAGGTTATAGAAAGGAGTAAAAAACCCCATAAAATTGCTGCCTAATCAGGAAAGACAGCAACGTTTATAAGGTTTTTATCCTTCCCTTGAATCGATGTGGTGTGTTTGCTGCAACAGTGCAGGATGCCATCGCCACTTTTGATGAGTAAGCAAAGCGTATGTCAACAACCACCGAAGTCATCGCTCATCACTGGGCGTTTATTGTATTTATTGTGATCGCATTTGGCCTTTGTGCCTTTATGTTAACCGGCGGCTGGCTGCTTGGTGGACGTGCTAAAGCGCGTTACAAAAACACCCCGTTTGAGTCTGGTATTGAATCGGTTGGCGATACCCACATCCGCCTCTCTGCAAAATTCTATCTGGTTGCCATGTTTTTCGTTATTTTCGACGTGGAAGCCCTCTATTTATACGCCTGGTCGACCTCCATTCGCGAAAGCGGCTGGGTCGGCTTTGTCGAAGCCGCAATTTTCATTTTGGTGCTCCTGGCAGGCCTGGTTTATCTGGTTCGCATCGGCGCGCTGGATTGGGCTCCTGCGCGTCGTCGCGTAGTGGTCAAATCAAGCCCGGTCAGCCACAGTCACACCAACCCTCATAAGCAGTAAAAGCGAGGCAATAAGATGGACTACACGCTGACACGCGTAGACCCGAACGGCGGGGATGGCGATCGCTATCCTCTGCAGAAACAGGAGATTGTTACCGATCCTCTGGAACAGCACGTTCACCGTAGCGTTTATATGGGCAAGCTGGAACACGCTCTGCATGACATGGTGAACTGGGGTCGTAAGAACTCTCTCTGGCCCTATAACTTTGGCCTCTCCTGCTGCTACGTAGAAATGACTACGTCATTTACTGCGGTGCATGACGTGGCACGCTTTGGCGCTGAAGTTATGCGCGCCTCGCCGCGCCAGGCTGACTTTATGGTTATTGCCGGTACGCCTTTTACCAAAATGGCACCCGTTATTCAGCGTTTGTACGATCAGATGCTGGAACCTAAATGGGTGATCTCTATGGGTGCCTGCGCTAACTCAGGCGGGATGTATGACATCTATTCTGTCGTACAGGGTGTGGATAAATTTCTGCCGGTGGATGTTTACATTCCGGGCTGCCCGCCGCGTCCGGAAGCCTATATGCAGGCGCTGCTGCTGCTGCGTGAGTCGATCGGTAAAGAGCGCCGTCCACTCTCATGGGTAGTCGGTGACCAGGGTGTATATCGCGCCAACATGCAGTCTGAACGTGAAAGGAAACGTGGCGAGCGCATTGCCGTCACTAACCTGAGAACCCCGGACGAAGTGTAAGTATCCCGTACACGGATGGAGTAACGGCCACAGCAGAAAATGACAACGTAGTGTGTGCCGCCATCCTGACGCCTTCTTTTGAGTGCCTGATAACAGGCCGGAATGGTGAGTAACGTATGACAGATTTGACCACGCAAGATCTCGCTCAGCCAGCATGGCAAACCCGTGAGCACCTGGATGACCCGGTGATCGGCGAGCTGCGTAATCGTTTTGGGCCGGACGCCTTTACTGTTCAGGCAACCCGCACCGGCATTCCTGTAGTCTGGGTAAAGCGCGAACAGCTGCTGGAAATTGTAACGTTTCTGCGCAAGCTGCCTAAGCCCTATGTCATGCTGTATGACCTGCATGGCTTTGATGAGCGTTTACGTACCCACCGCGCAGGCCTGCCTGCTGCGGATTTTTCCGTTTTCTATCATCTGCTTTCTATTGAACGTAACCGCGACATTATGCTCAAGGTGGCGTTATCTGAAAACGATCTGAATGTGCCAACCATCACCACTATCTTCGCCAACGCCAACTGGTATGAGCGCGAGACCTGGGAGATGTTTGGCATTACGTTCCAGGGGCATCCTCATCTGACGCGCATTATGATGCCGCAGACCTGGGAAGGGCACCCGCTGCGTAAAGATTATCCGGCGCGCGCGACTGAGTTCGATCCCTTTACGCTGACTAAGCAGAAAGAAGATCTGGAGATGGAGTCGCTGACGTTCAAACCAGAAGAGTGGGGCATGAAACGCAGCACGGCCAATGAGGACTTTATGTTCCTTAACCTTGGCCCGAACCACCCCTCTGCGCACGGTGCTTTCCGTATCATCCTGCAGCTCGACGGTGAAGAGATTGTCGACTGCGTACCTGACGTTGGCTATCACCATCGCGGTGCCGAGAAGATGGGCGAGCGGCAGTCCTGGCACAGCTATATCCCCTATACCGATCGTATCGAGTATCTGGGCGGCTGTGTTAATGAAATGCCTTACGTACTCGCCGTAGAGAAACTGGCCGGGATCACGGTACCAGACCGCGTTAACGTCATTCGCGTGATGCTCTCTGAGCTGTTCCGTATCAACAGCCACCTGCTCTACATCTCAACCTTTATTCAGGACGTTGGCGCAATGACGCCAGTGTTCTTTGCGTTTACCGATCGTCAGAAAATTTATGATGTCGTGGAAGCGATTACCGGTTTCCGCATGCATCCCGCCTGGTTTCGTATCGGTGGTGTGGCGCACGATCTGCCGAAAGGCTGGGAGCGTCTGCTGCGTGAGTTCCTCGACTGGATGCCAAAACGCCTGAAAGAGTATGACAAAGCGGCACTGCGCAACACCGTGCTGATGGGACGCTCACAGGGCGTAGCCGCTTACAATATGGATGAAGCGCTGGCGTGGGGCACAACCGGTGCGGGTCTGCGTGCAACCGGTCTCGACTTTGACGTGCGTAAGTGGCGTCCTTATTCAGGCTACGAAAACTTCGATTTTGAAATTCCGGTTGGCGCAGGCATCAGCGATGCTTACACCCGCGTACAGCTGAAAATGGAAGAGATGTGGCAGTCGCTGCGTATTCTGGAGCAGTGCCTGAACAACATGCCGGAAGGGCCGTTCAAAGCGGACCATCCGCTGACCACGCCGCCGCCGAAAGAGCGTACGCTGCAGCACATTGAAACCCTGATCACCCACTTCCTGCAGGTCTCCTGGGGACCGGTGATGCCCGCCAATGAATCGTTCCAGATGATTGAGGCGACGAAAGGGATCAACAGCTACTACCTGACCAGCGACGGCAGCACCATGAGCTACCGCACCCGCGTGCGCACGCCAAGCTTCCCGCACCTGCAGCAGATCCCGTCAGTGATCCGCGGCAGCCTCGTATCCGATCTCATCGTCTACCTCGGTAGTATCGATTTTGTTATGTCAGACGTGGACCGCTAATTATGCACGATCAAAAAATTGCCATTCAAACCATCGACCCGAATGAGGTCTTTGTGCTGAGCGAGGCCGAGCACCACGCTATTGAGCATGAAAAACATCACTACGAGGATGCGCGCGCAGCCTCAATTGAAGCGCTGAAGATCGTGCAAAAACAGCGGGGCTGGGTGCCGGATGGCGCTATTCACGCAATTGCTAATGTGCTGGGTATTCCGGCCAGCGATGTCGAAGGCGTGGCAACGTTCTACAGCCAGATTTACCGTACGCCGGTTGGCCGTCACGTGATCCGCTACTGCGACAGCGTGGTGTGCCACATTACCGGTTATCAGGGCATTCAGGCAGCGCTGGAACAGAATCTTCATATTAAACCCGGCCAGACAACGGCAGACGGCCGCTTTACGCTGCTGCCTACCTGCTGCCTCGGCAACTGCGATAAGGGGCCGACCATGATGGTGAATGACGATACGCACGTTCACCTGACGCCGGAAGGTATCGCCTCGCTACTGGAGCAGTATCAATGATGAAACCCATTATTCGTGCTGCGGAAACGCATCCGCTGACCTGGCGTCTGCGCGACGACAAACAGCCGGTCTGGCTGGAAGAGTACCGCAGCAAAAATGGCTACGCTGGCGCCGAAAAAGCGCTGAACGGCATGAGCCAGGATGAAATCGTTGCGGCGGTCAAAGACTCTGGCCTGAAAGGGCGCGGCGGTGCGGGCTTCAGCACCGGCCTGAAGTGGAGTCTGATGCCAAAAGATGAGTCCATGAATATCCGTTATCTGCTGTGTAACGCGGATGAGATGGAGCCAGGCACCTATAAAGACCGCCTGCTGATGGAGCAGCTGCCACATCAGCTGGTGGAAGGCATGCTGATCAGTGCTTTCGCGCTAAAAGCTTATCGCGGCTACATCTTCCTGCGCGGTGAATATGTTGAAGCAGCAGAGAACCTGCGTCGCGCCATCGCCGAAGCTACAGAAGCGGGCTATCTCGGTAAAAATATTCTCGGCACCGGTTTTGATTTTGAACTGTTTGTTCACACCGGCGCGGGCCGCTATATCTGCGGTGAAGAGACGGCGCTGATCAACTCGCTGGAAGGGCGTCGTGCTAACCCGCGCTCAAAGCCACCGTTCCCGGCCAGCGCCGGCGTCTGGGGCAAGCCAACCTGCGTTAACAACGTTGAGACCCTCTCCAACGTGCCAGCTATCTTCCTGAACGGCGTGGAGTGGTACAAAGGGCTGTCTAAAAGTGAAGATGCCGGCACCAAAATGATGGGCTTCTCCGGCCGCGTTAAAAACCCTGGCGTCTGGGAACTGCCGTTTGGCATCACCGCCCGCGAGATTCTGGAAGATTATGCCGGCGGTATGCGCGATGGCCTGAAGTTTAAGGCGTGGCAGCCAGGCGGTGCCGGAACCGATTTTCTGACCGACCAGCATCTCGATCTGCCAATGGAGTTTGCCAGCATCGGTAAAGCGGGCAGCCGTCTGGGTACGGCGCTGGCGATGGCGGTAGATCACGAGATTAATATGGTGTCGCTGGTGCGTAACCTGGAAGAGTTTTTTGCCCGTGAGTCGTGCGGATGGTGTACGCCGTGCCGCGACGGCCTGCCGTGGAGCGTCAAGATCCTGCGCGCGCTGGAGCAGAAGCAGGGGCAGCCGGGTGATATCGAAACGCTGCTGCAGCTTTGCCGTCAGCTGGGCCCGGGTAAAACCTTCTGTGCGCATGCACCAGGCGCGGTTGAGCCTCTGCAGAGCGCAATTAAATATTTCCGTGAAGAGTTTGAAGCTGGCATTGCGCCGCAGGTGTTTGGCAATACCCGTTCTATCGGCGGTATTCAGCCTAACCTGCTGAAAACGCGCTGGTAAGCAGACCACCGTAGACGGAAGGCGCCAGACGCCAGTCCGGCTGAAAAGCGGGATAACAGAATTTGATGTTTAACGCTCGTCCCCGGACGAGCCTTACGGAAGCATGTTCACTATGGCTACAATCCATGTAGACGGTAAAGAATATGATGTGAACGGAGCGGACAACCTGCTACAGGCGTGTCTCTCTCTGGGCCTTGATATTCCCTATTTTTGCTGGCATCCGGCGCTCGGCAGCGTAGGCGCCTGCCGCCAGTGTGCGGTGAAGCAATTCCAGAATGCCGAAGATACCCGCGGCCGCCTCGTTATGTCCTGCATGACACCGGCATCGGATGGCACTTTTATCTCTATTGATGATGGCGAAGCGAAAGAGTTTCGTGAAAGCGTCGTAGAGTGGCTGATGACGAACCATCCGCACGACTGCCCGGTCTGCGAAGAGGGCGGTAACTGTCATCTGCAGGATATGACGGTAATGACGGGCCACAGCTTCCGTCGTTATCGCTTTACCAAGCGCACGCACCAGAATCAGGATCTTGGTCCGTTTATCTCCCATGAGATGAACCGCTGTATCGC
>NZ_DKTK01000014.1:0-106174 GCF_002473195.1 Pantoea sp. UBA7232 | reverse complement strand
GAGATGAACCGCTGTATCGCCTGCTATCGCTGCGTTCGCTATTACAAAGATTATGCTGACGGCAAAGATCTGGGCGTCTATGGCGCACACGATAACGTCTACTTTGGTCGTCCGGAAGATGGCACGCTGGAGAGCGAATTTTCGGGTAACCTGGTTGAGATCTGCCCGACTGGCGTGTTTACCGATAAAACGCACTCTGAGCGCTATAACCGTAAATGGGATATGCAGTTTGCGCCCAGCATCTGCCAGCAGTGCAGCGTCGGCTGTAACACCAGTCCTGGCGAGCGCTATGGCGAGCTGCGTCGTATTGAAAACCGTTATAACGGCACGGTAAACCACTACTTCCTCTGCGATCGCGGTCGTTTTGGCTATGGCTATGTCAACCGCAAAGATCGCCCGCGTCACCCGCATCAGCTGCGCGGCAGCGATACGATTACGCTGAACGCAGAGCAGGCGGTTAACGCTGCGGCTGACATGCTGCGTCAGGCGAAACGCGTGATCGGTATCGGCTCACCCCGTGCCAGCATTGAGAGCAACTTTGCCCTGCGTGAGCTGGTGGGTGCCGGCAACTTCTCAACCGGTATGCCGGCAGGAGAGCAGGCGCGTGTTGAACTGATGCTGAACGTACTGCAGAACAGCGGTATCTATACGCCTTCACTGCGCGAAATGGAAAGTTACGATGCCGTGCTGGTGCTGGGCGAAGATCTGACGCAGGTGGGCGCGCGCGTCGCGCTGTCAGTGCGCCAGGCCGTAAAAGGCAAAGCACGCGAGATGGCAGCCGCGCAGAAAGTTGCAGACTGGCAGATCGCCGCCATCCTGAATATCGGTCAGCATGCGAAACATCCGCTGTTTGTCACTAACGTCGATGAAACCCGTCTGGATGATATTGCGGCGTGGAGCTATCGCGCCCCGGTAGAAGATCAGGCGCGCCTCGGGTTTGCCATCGCCAGCGCGCTGGATGAGAGCGCACCCGCGGTAAGTGATATCGATAAGTCACTCAGCAGCAAAATTGATGTGGTAGTGCAGGCGCTGGCAGGGGCGAAAAAGCCGCTGATTATCTCCGGCACCCACTCCGGCACGACCGCGATGATTGAGGCGGCTGCAAACGTGGCGAAAGCGCTGAAAGCCCGCGGTGCTGATGTAGGGATAACCCTGCTGGCCGGCGCGGCTAATAGCATGGGCCTGGGCATGATGGGCGGTTACTCGCTGGATGCGGCGCTGGATCAGCTGACAAACGGCGAAGCGGATGCGCTGGTGGTGCTGGAGAACGATCTCTATCGCCATGCACCGAAAGCCCGCGTCGACGCTGCGCTGCAGAAGGCGTCAGGCGTGATTGTGGTTGACCATCAGCGGACCGCCACGCTGGAGAAAGCCGGTATGGTGCTCTCCGCAGCCAGCTTCGCTGAAAGTGATGGCACCTCAATCAACCATGAAGGTCGCGCGCAGCGCTTCTTCCAGGTTTACGATCCCGCTTACTATGACAACAGCATTGTGATGCTGGAAAGCTGGCGCTGGCTGCATTCGCTGCACAGCGCGCTGGAGAGCCGTCATATCGACTGGACGCAGCTGGATCACGTGATTGATGCGGCGATTATTGCGCTGCCGCAGCTGAAAGGCATCAAAGATGCGGCACCGGATGCCAGCTTCCGCATTCGCGGTCAGAAGCTGGCGCGTTCACCGCATCGCGCCAGCGGTCGTACTGCCGCCCGCGCCAATATCAGCGTACATGAGCCACGTCAGCCGCAGGATAAAGACACTATGTTTGCCTTCTCAATGGAAGGGAACAACCAGCCTGAAGCACCGCGCTCGCAGATCCCCTTTGCCTGGGCGCCGGGCTGGAACTCACCGCAGGCGTGGAACAAATTCCAGGATGAAGTTGGCGGCAAACTGCGGAATGGCGATCCGGGTGTCCGGCTGTTTGAAGCGGGCGAAGGCTCACTGCCGTGGTTTAGCAACGTGCCGGAGCGGTTTGCCAGCGGCAGCCATTTCCGCGTTGCGCCTTACTACCGGCTGTTTGGCAGTGAAGAGATGACGCAGCGCTCTCCGACGTTCCAGAAGCGTATGGTCCCGGCTGAGCTGGTGATTAACCCAACGGATGCAGAGAAGCTTGGCGTCAATCACGGCGCTGCCGCAGAGCTGGTTTGCGCCGGCGAAACACTGCGCCTGCCGGTACGCTTCTCCGCTTTCCTGCAGCCGGGTCAGATTGGTCTGCCGCTCGGCATGCCGGGTGTGCCGCCGTTCCTTGCGCATGCGCAAATTGATCAACTGCAGGAGGCTGCGCAATGAGCTGGCTGACATCGGACGTTATCGACATCATTCTGCAGGTGGTTAAGGCGATTGTAATTTTGCTGGTCGTGGTAGCCTGCGGGGCGTTCATGAGCTTTGCCGAGCGTCGTTTGCTCGGCTTATGGCAGAACCGCTACGGACCTAACCGTGTCGGCTGGGGCGGTTCACTCCAGCTGGCGGCGGATATGATCAAAATGTTCTTTAAAGAGGACTGGGTACCGCCGTTTACCGACCGCTTCATCTTTACTCTGGCACCGGTTATTGCTTTTGTATCGCTGCTGCTGGCCTTTGCGATTGTACCGGTTTCACCCACCTGGATGGTCACGGATCTGAACATCGGTCTGCTGTTCTTCCTGATGATGGCGGGTCTGGCCGTCTACGCCGTGCTGTTTGCCGGCTGGTCGAGTAACAACAAATACTCGCTGCTGGGTGCGATGCGTGCCTCTGCGCAGACGCTGAGCTATGAGGTGTTTCTTGGCCTGTCGCTGATGGGCGTAGTGGCGCAGGCGGGATCGTTTAACCTGAATGCGATTGTTGAAAACCAGACGCACCTCTGGAACATCATTCCGCAGTTCTTTGGCTTTGTGACCTTCTGTATTGCCGGGGTAGCGGTGTGTCACCGTCATCCGTTTGACCAGCCGGAAGCGGAACAGGAGCTGGCTGACGGTTACCATATTGAATATGCCGGTATGAAGTTCGGTCTGTTCTTTGTGGGTGAATATGTCGCCATTACCACGGTTTCCGCGCTGATTGTCACGCTGTTCTTTGGCGGCTGGCATGGACCTTTCCTGCCGCCATTCATCTGGTTCGCCCTGAAAACGGCGTTCTTCATGGTGATGTTTATCCTGATCCGTGCTGCGCTGCCGCGTCCACGCTATGACCAGGTGCTGTCGTTCGGCTGGAAAGTTTGTCTGCCGTTGACGCTGTTGAACCTGCTGGCGACCGCCGCAGTGATTCTGTACAACGCGCAGTAAGGGGTATTGAGATGACATTAAAAGATATTGTCGTTGGCTTCGGCACGACAGTGCGCAGTATCTGGATGATCGGCATGCACGCCTTTGCCAAACGCGAAACGCAGATGTATCCGGAAGAGCCGGTCTATCTGCCGCCGCGCTATCGTGGTCGCATTGTGCTGACGCGCGATCCTGACGGTGAAGAGCGCTGCGTTGCCTGTAACCTCTGCGCAGTAGCCTGCCCGGTCGGCTGTATCTCGCTGCAGAAAGCAGAGACGCAGGATGGCCGCTGGTATCCGGAATTCTTTCGCATCAACTTTTCACGCTGCATTTTTTGTGGCCTGTGTGAAGAAGCCTGTCCGACCACTGCGATTCAGCTGACCCCTGATTTTGAGCTGGGTGAGTTTAAGCGTCAGGACCTGGTGTATGAGAAGCAGGATCTGCTGATCTCGGGACCCGGCAAATACCCGGAATACAATTTCTATCGTATGGCGGGTATGGCGATCGACGGAAAAGAGAAGGGCGACGCGGAAAACGAAGCCAAACCGATCGACGTCAAAGGGTTACTACCTTAAGGAGCCAGGTATGGAATTTGCGTTTTATCTTTGCGGACTGGTGGCGGTGCTGACGACGCTGCGCGTTATCACGCATACGAACCCGGTACACGCGCTGCTGTACCTGATTGTTTCGCTGCTGTCGATTGCCGGCGCGTTTTTTGCCATGGGTGCCTACTTTGCAGGCGCGCTGGAAATTATCGTATACGCCGGTGCCATTATGGTGCTGTTTGTGTTTGTGGTGATGATGCTTAATCTCGGCAAGCAGCAGCAGGAGCAGGAACGCGAGTGGCTTAAGCCCTCGCTCTGGGTGGGACCCGGCATCGTTTCAGCGCTGCTGCTGGTGGTGATGGTTTACGCTATTCTCACCGCCACCGATCAGGGTATTGATGGCACGGTTATCGATGCAAAAGCGGTCGGTATCAGCCTGTTTGGCCCGTATGTTCTGGCAGTTGAGCTGGCTTCAATGCTGCTGCTGGCAGGCCTGGTGGTGGCCTTCCATATCGGTCGCGACGATCGTCACGCTGAAGTGATGAGCCATCGCGTCACGGATGCGGCATCCAATAAGGAGGGACAGGCATGATCCCATTACAACATGGCCTGATTCTGGCTGCGGTGCTCTTTGTTCTCGGCCTGACCTCGCTGGTGCTGCGCCGTAATCTGCTCTTTATGCTGATTGGTCTGGAGATCATGATCAACGCCGCAGCGCTGGCGCTGGTGGTAGCGGGCAGCTATTGGGGACAGGCAGATGGTCAGGTGATGTATATCCTGGCAATCAGCCTTGCGGCAGCGGAAGCGAGTATTGGCCTGGCTCTGCTGCTGCAGCTCTATCGTCGTCGTCAGACGCTGAACATTGACACAGTGAGCGAGATGCGCGGATGAATCTTCTCTATTTAACTGTACTGTTTCCGCTAATTGGCTTTTTGCTGTTAGCGTTTTCCCGGGGCCGCTGGTCGGAGAACCTGTCAGCCGCTGTCGGAATGGGGTCGGTCGGTCTTTCAGCCCTGACCACGCTCTATGCGGGCATGGAGTTTTTCAGTCAGGGGCAACAGCCGTTTACGCAGGCATTGTGGACCTGGATGCAGGTTGGCAACTTTGACATTAAAGTGAACCTGGTGCTGGATGGCCTGTCGCTGACCATGCTCTCTGTCGTCACCGGCGTCGGCTTCTTTATCCATATGTTCGCCTCCTGGTATATGCGTGGTGAAGAGGGCTATTCGCGCTTCTTCGCCTATACCAACCTGTTTATCGCCAGCATGGTAGTACTGGTTCTGGCTGATAACCTGATGCTGATGTACCTCGGCTGGGAAGGGGTAGGGCTCTGCTCCTATCTGCTGATCGGCTTCTACTACAGCAATCCGGACAACGGCAAAGCGGCCATGAAAGCCTTTATCATCACCCGCGTGGGCGATGTGTTCCTGGCCTTTGCGCTGTTTATTCTCTACAACGAACTCGGCACGCTGAACTTCCGCGAGCTGATGGCGCTGGCACCGGCACACTTTGCCGCCGACAACAGCATGCTGCAGTGGGCGACCCTGATGCTGCTGGGTGGCGCGGTAGGTAAATCGGCTCAGCTGCCGCTGCAGACCTGGCTGGCGGATGCGATGGCGGGTCCGACGCCGGTTTCAGCGCTGATCCATGCGGCAACCATGGTAACGGCGGGCGTCTATCTGATCGCCCGTACCCACGGCCTGTTCCTGCTGACGCCTGACGTTCTGCACCTGGTGGGCATTGTCGGGGCTATCACGCTGGTACTGGCGGGCTTTGCTGCGCTGGTTCAGACCGATATCAAGCGCGTCCTGGCTTACTCAACCATGAGTCAGATTGGCTACATGTTTCTGGCGCTGGGCGTGCAGGCGTGGGATGCGGCGATTTTCCATCTGATGACGCACGCATTCTTTAAAGCGCTGCTGTTCCTCTCGTCTGGCTCCGTTATTCTGGCGTGCCATCATGAGCAGAACATCTTCAAAATGGGTGGCCTGCGCAAGAGCATTCCGCTGGTTTATGCCTGCTTCCTGGTGGGCGGTGCCGCGCTGGCTGCGCTGCCGCTTATTACCGCAGGCTTCTACAGTAAAGATGAGATCCTGTTTGGTGCGCTGGCTAATGGTCACATCAATCTGATGGTTGCCGGTCTGGTCGGGGCATTCCTTACCTCTATCTATACCTTCCGCATGATCTTTATCGTGTTCCACGGCGAAGAGAAGATCCACGCGCATGCCGGTAAAGGCATTACCCATCATCTGCCGCTGATTGTGCTGCTGATTCTCTCCACCTTCATTGGCGCGCTGATAACGCCTCCGCTGGCAGGCGTACTGCCGGAAAATGAATTTGGTGAAAACGGCAAAATGGCACTGGAGATCGCCTCAGGCTTGGTCGCTGTCAGCGGTATTCTGATTGCTGCTGCACTCTGGCTGGGCAAGCGTCAGCTGGTGACCCGCGTAGCCAACAGCGCACCGGGCCGCTTCTTCGGCACCTGGTGGTTTGCCGCGTGGGGCTTTGACTGGCTGTATGACAAAGTCTTTGTCAAACCCTATCTCGGTATCGCCTGGCTGCTGCAGCGCGATCCGCTGAACTCACTGATGAACCTGCCTGCGCTGCTGTCGCGTATTGGTAATAAAGGTCTGGTTGTCAGCGAGAACGGGTACCTGCGCTGGTATGTTGCCTCCATGAGTGTGGGTGCCGTTGTGGTGCTTGCCCTGATGCTGGTGATGTAAAGATTGATGGGCTTGGAAGAGAAGATGACAGAAACTGCTTCTCTTCCTGATAGCGAATGTGAAAATTGCCTGAATGACGAAGCGTAATCGGCGCAGCCCGTTTCGTTATCGCCAGCGCACAGCAACCGGAGCGTACTGATGTACGTAAGGATTGCAGGCACTGCCGGAAACGAAACGGGCAAGCAGGATAGCTCGAAACCAGGTTAAAAAAAGGGAAGTATGCCGTGCTATTACCTTGGCTAATAATAATACCTTTCGTCGGGGGCCTGCTCTGCTGGCTGGCTGAACGGCTTGGCGCAAAAGTACCGCGCTGGATCGCCCTGATCACCATGGGGCTCACGCTGGCGCTTGGCCTGCAGCTGTGGCTGCAGGGGGGCTATTCGCTGACGCAGGCCAGCGGTCTGCCGCAGTGGCAATCAAGCTTTGATGTTGCGTGGATCCCGCGCTTTGGTATTCGCTTCCACCTGGCAATTGATGGTTTGTCACTGCTGATGGTGGTACTGACCGGTCTGCTGGGCCTGATGGCAGTCCTCTGCTCATGGAATGAGATTGAGAAGTATCAGGGCTTTTTCCACCTCAACCTGATGTGGATCCTGGGCGGCGTTATCGGCGTATTCCTTGCCATCGACATGTTCCTGTTCTTCTTCTTCTGGGAGATGATGCTGGTGCCGATGTATTTCCTCATCGCGCTCTGGGGACATAAAGCGTCGGATGGTAAAACCCGTATCACGGCGGCGACCAAGTTCTTTATTTACACCCAGGCGTCTGGTCTGGTGATGCTGATTGCGATTCTGGCGCTGGTGTTTGTGCACTACAATGCGACCGGCGTCTGGACCTTCAGCTATGAAGAGCTGCTGAAAACGCCGATGTCACGCAATGTCGAATGGCTGCTGATGCTGGGCTTCTTCATCGCCTTTGCGGTGAAAATGCCGGTGGTGCCGCTTCATGGCTGGCTGCCCGATGCACACAGTCAGGCGCCGACTGCCGGCTCCGTCGATCTGGCCGGTATTCTGCTGAAAACCGCAGCCTATGGTCTGCTGCGCTTTAGCCTGCCGCTGTTTCCGAACGCTTCAGCTGAATTTGCACCGATTGCGATGTGGCTTGGCATTATCGGCATCTTCTATGGTGCCTGGATGGCGTTCTCGCAGACCGATATTAAACGTCTGATCGCCTATACCTCGATTTCGCACATGGGCTTTGTGCTGATCGCGATCTATACCGGCAGCCAGCTGGCCTTCCAGGGCGCGGTTATCCAGATGATTGCTCACGGTCTTTCAGCCGCGGCACTGTTTATTCTGTGCGGCCAGCTGTATGAACGTCTGCATACCCGCGATATGCGTCAGATGGGCGGTCTGTGGTCGCGAATCAAATGGATCCCGGGTCTGTCACTCTTTTTTGCGGTAGCGAATCTCGGCATGCCGGGGACCGGCAACTTTGTGGGCGAATTCATGATCCTGACCGGCAGCTTCCAGGTCGTGCCTGTGATTATCGTGATTGCCACCTTTGGGCTGGTGTTCGCCTCGGTCTACTCGCTAATCATGATGCAGCGTGCTTACTATGGCGAAGCGAAATCGAAAGAGCCGCTGCCGGGCATGTCAGTACGCGAATTTGCCACCATCGGCGTGCTGGTCGTGCTGCTGGTGCTGCTGGGTGTCTACCCGCAGCCGATTCTCGATACGTCCCATGCTGCGATGAGTAATATTCAGCAGTGGTTTACCGCTTCAATTTCAACTACAAGGCCGTAATTCGCCATGACAATAACTCCTCAACAATTGATCGCGCTACTGCCGCTGTTGATCGTCGGACTGACGGTGGTGGTGGTGATGCTGTCCATTGCGTGGCGACGCAACCACTTCGTTAATGCCACGCTGACCGTTATTGGCCTGAACCTTGCGCTGGTGTCGCTGTGGTTTGTTGGTCAGGCGGGCGCAATGGATGTCACGCCGCTGCTGCGCGTTGACGGCTACTCCATGTTTTATACCGCGCTGGTGATGCTGGCGAGTCTGGCGACCTGTACGTTCGCCTATCCCTGGCTGGCGGGCTTCCCGGATAACAAGGATGAGTTTTACCTGCTGGTGCTGATTGCCGCGCTGGGTGGCGTGGTGCTGGCAAGTGCCAACCATCTCGCCGCGCTGTTTATCGGTATTGAGCTGCTCTCCCTGCCGCTGTTTGGCCTGATTGGCTACGCCTTCCGGCAGAAACGTTCGCTGGAAGCGGCGCTGAAATACACCATTCTTTCTGCGGCCGCCTCGTCGTTTCTGCTGTTTGGTATTGCGCTGGTCTACGCCGATTCCGGCAGCCTGAGCTTTGTTCAGCTGGGTAACAGCCTGACCGACAGCATGATCCAGCAGCCGCTGCTGCTGGTGGGACTGGGAATGATGATTATCGGCCTGGGCTTTAAGCTGTCGCTGGTGCCGTTTCACCTCTGGACGCCGGACGTTTATCAGGGCGCGCCTGCACCGGTATCGACCTTCCTGGCAACCGCCAGCAAGATCGCTATCTTTGGTGTCATTATGCGCCTGTTTATGTACGCGCCGCTGACCGACAGCGAAGCGGTACGCACCGTGCTGGGGATTATCGCCTTTGTCTCTATCCTGGTGGGTAACCTGATGGCGATTTCGCAGAGCAACATTAAGCGTCTGCTCGGCTACTCCTCTATCGCTCATCTCGGCTATCTGCTGGTCGCGCTGATTGCGGTGAAAACGCATCAGCTGTCGCTGGAAACGGCTGGCGTCTACCTGGCGGGTTATCTGTTCAGCAGCCTGGGTGCGTTTGGCGTGGTCAGCCTGATGTCCAGCCCGTATCGCGGTCCGGATGCTGACTCGCTCTATTCCTATCGCGGCCTGTTCTGGCATCGTCCGGTACTCTCAGCGGTCATGACGGTGATGATGCTGTCGCTGGCGGGTATTCCGATGACGCTGGGCTTTATCGGTAAGTTTTACGTTATCGCATCCGGTGTGAATGCGCATCTCTGGTGGCTGACTGCTGCAGTCGTTGCCGGCAGCGCCATCGGCCTGTACTACTATCTGCGCGTAACGGTGAGCCTCTATCTCACCCCACCAGAGCTGCATACGCGTGATACGCCTGCTAACTGGGCGTTTACCGCGGGTGGTGTGGTTGTCCTGATCTCCGCCATTCTGGTGCTGCTGCTGGGTGTTTATCCGCAGCCGCTCATCAGGCTGGTGCAGATGGCGCAACCGCTGATGTAACGATGCATTCTGCTGACGAAAATCAGGCCTCCGGGCCTGATTTTTTTTATCTGTATCGATGGCCGCTACCATCATGGTGTGACTTCGGCCGGCGGAGTAGTCTCAGAATATTGTCATTTGAAGAGGAGGATATCTGTGGAAATAGCATGGCTTGATTGCCACCACCAGGAACTGACGGCACAGCAACTCTATACGCTGCTGGCGCTGCGTAACCGGGTTTTTATTGTGGAGCAGCAGTGCCCCTATCAGGATCTGGATGGCCAGGATCTGGCTGCAGAAAACCGTCATATCCTCGGTTTTCTTGAAGGGAAGCTGCTGGCCTGCGCGCGCATACTGACACCCGCGCAGCCGGATAAGGCAGTCGTTGTGGGGCGGGTGATTGTCTCTGAAGAGGCGCGCGGGCTGAAGCTGGGCTACCGGCTGATGGAACAGGTGCTGAACAGCTGTGAAACGCACTGGCCCGGGCAGGCAATTTATCTGTCGGCGCAGGCGCACCTTGAGGGATTTTATGGCCGGCTCGGTTTTCAGGCGGCCACTGCTGTTTACCTTGAAGATGAGATTCCGCATATCGGCATGCAGAAAATATAACGGCGAGGGAAGCCTCGCCGTTATCGTTATCAGCCCGGCGTCATCTGCCGGTCATCGGTATATTTACGCTGATCGGGCGGTGGCGGAAAATACTGGTAGAGCCAGGTTTCGCTCAGCGTCTCATCTTTGGTGCGCAGGAACAGGCGCATCTCCACAGGCGTGGTCGCATCGCTGTTCGGATACCAGTCAAACAGAATGCGATAACCGTTAATCGGTTCAACGTAGAGGATCTCTACCTGTTTGAACGTGCCTGATGAAACGGTAATGACCGGCTCAATGCCCCTGGCAGCGGCTGCTTTCAGGTCGCCATCAATGAAATCTACGGCAAAGCGGCGGCACCAGGTCTCCGGGAAATGTTCACCCGGCGCCCAGCCTTCGGGAAAACCGCCAATGCCGGTACGGGTCGCATCCACGCGCGCCAGATCGCTGCGCACCGGCGGCAGCTGGCTCCAGTAGAGCTTATAGCCAAAGTTCAGCTCGCTGCCCGCCTGAATCGGCTCCTCTGGCTGCCAGAAGCAGACCACGTTATCCAGCGTTTCCCCGGTGGTAGGGATCTCCATCAGATTAATCGCGCCTTTACCCCATTTTCCGGTTGGCTCGACCCACAGGCTCGGGCGTTTGTCGTACCAGCCAATCACATCCTGATAATTTTTAAAGTCGTGATCCAGCTGCAGCAGACCAAAGCCGCGCGGGTTTTCATCTTTATAGGCGTTGAACTGCAGGCGCTGCGGGTTATTAAGCGGACGGGCGATCCATTCACCGCTGCCGCTCCACATCGCCAGGCGATCGGAGTCATGGATCTGCGGATGGTAGGTGTTGCACATGCGGCGTTCGTTAGTACCGCAACTGAACATACTGGTCATCGGCGCAATGCCGAGCTGACGAATCGCTTTACGTGTATAGAGGTGGTTTTCCACTTCCATCACCACGCGTTTCTCTTCACAGTGAATGGTGAATTTGTAGGCACCGGTCAGGCTGGCACCATCCAGCAGGGCATACACGACAAAGGTAGTGTCGTCTGCTTTTGGCGTTTCAAACCAGAACGCGGTGAAATCAGGAAACTCCTCCTGACCGTTGCTGAACGTGTTAACAGCAACGCCGCGGGCGGAGAGGCCATACTGATAGGTTTCATCCACGGCGCGGAAGTAGCTGGCCCCGAGGAAAGAGACGATATCACGCCGCGCCAGCTCCGGCTTTTTAAACGCGCGGAAACCGGCAAAGCCGAGATCGTTTTTACCCGCCAGCTGCTGCGTGTCGACGCCGGCGTCATGATACTTAAACAGCTCCGGGCGAAAGTGGATTTCCCGTGCTTCGCGGCTGGTCGCATCAACAGAGAACATGCGGATACGCCGTTTAAATCCCATGCCGACGTGGAAAAACTGCACGTCCAGCTCGCGATCGGCGACGTTGTTCCACAGCGAGTGCTGAGCGTCATACTGAATTTCGTTGTACGCTTGCGGCGTAAGGGTCGCCAGCGTGTCAGGCAGCGCACCGGGCGCACCGCCCCAGGGTTTTTTCGCCAGCGCGGCGGCCTTCTGTTTCAATACATCAAAATCGAAGCGCACGGCTTTGCCGTCGGCGATGCCGTCATCGGCCCATGCAGATTGCGCAAACAGCGAGGAGAGCCCGGTCATGCCACTCAGGGCTGACAGAGCGACGGACGCTTTCACAAATTTTCTACGATTCATGCCGGAATTCTAATCCTTAGCTGCTCGGGTGTATTGTGTCTGTTTCCAGACGATTAGCGTCGGGCTACAGGGGGTTACGACAGTGGCGCAATCAAAAAATTCACTCGCCGGAAAATTTATCAGATTAATCAAATAAACGAAGCAGATTCTCTGTCGATCAGGGGGATCCGGCCTGTTTTTACAAAGCCGTCACGTTTTTACGGAGCGCACAGACGCAATTTCGGCCAGCAAAGTTATGATTTATGGCTATAGTTAATCGACACGTTATGAACACGGAGGAACCGCATAATGTCATCTTCAGACCAATTTGATAACCGTTATGAATCAGGTATTGACGACGATCTGGCGCTGTTAACTGAAACGCTTGAAGAAGTGCTGCGCGCGTCCGGCGATCCGGCCGATCAGAAGTATATTGAACTCAAACAAAAAGCTGAGCAGGCGCTGGAAGATGTGAAGAGCCGCGTCAGTCAGGCTTCGGACAGCTACTACTATCGTGCCAAACAGGCGGCCTATCGTGCCGATGATTACGTGCATGAAAAACCGTGGCAGGGCGTGGGTATTGGCGCCGCTGCAGGCCTGTTTGTAGGTTTACTGCTGGCCCGTCGTTAATACGCTGCCGGGCGCGCGCAACGCTGCGCCCGGCTTCGCCTGCCATACTTTCTTCGCTATTTACGACCTCTTTCCCGATTTCCCTTCCTGATGATTGTGTTTACCTCGCCTGCTTTCTACAGTAAAGCGTAACCAGGACAAGGAGAATGCAACGTGATACGTGTTGAGATGCTCGCCACGGGCGATGAAGTGCTGCATGGACAAATTGTGGATACCAACGCCGCCTGGCTGGCGGACGTGCTGTTTCAGCATGGCCTGCCGATGACCAGCCGCATGACCGTGGGTGATGCACTGCCGTCGCTGATTGATGCATTACAGAGCCGTAGCCAGGTGGCAGATGTGCTGATTGTTAACGGAGGACTGGGGCCGACCTCTGATGATTTGAGCGCGCAGGCCGCCGCGGCCGCCAGCGGTTGCGAGCTGGTGCTGCAGACAGAATGGCTGGCAAAAATGGAAGCCTGGTTTGCCAGTCGCGGTCGCGTGATGGCCGCCAGCAATCGCAAACAGGCTGAAATCCCGGCTAACGCCACGCTTATCAATAACCCGGTGGGTACCGCCTGTGGTTTCGCACTCCAGCTCAACCGCTGCTGGATTTTCTTTACGCCGGGCGTGCCGTCAGAATTCAAAGTGATGGTGGAGCAGGAGATTATTCCGCGCCTGAAAGCACGTTTTACCCTGCCTGAACCCCCGCTCTGCCTGCGCCTGACGACCTTTGGCCGCGGCGAGAGTGATATTGCGGCTGAGCTGGAGCCGCTGGCGCTGCCCGAAGGGGTCGTAATGGGTTACCGCTCTTCAATGCCGATTATCGAAATCAAGCTTACCGGGCCTGCCAGTGCGCGCGTGGCGATGGAGCAGGTCTGGCAGCAGGTAAAGCTGCTGCTGGCCGAATGTACGATTTTCGAAGGCACCGAAGGGCTGCCCGCGCTGCTGGCGCGTGAGCTGCAGCAGCGTGAGTTTCGCCTCGCCACCAGTGAGCAGTATACCGCCGGCTTTCTGCACTGGCAGCTGGCCGCCGCGGACGTGCCGCTAAGTGCTGGCGAGATTCTGGCGCCGCAGGCAGAAACACTTGAAGCACAGGTTGAGCGGACACGCATGCTGGCGGCAGAGCAGGGCAGCGCTATGGCGCTCTCTGTCGGTGAGCTGGCCGAAGGAGAAATCGCGATTGCGCTGCAGACGCCGGAAGCGGGCTGGGGACAGCGGGTGAAGTTTTCACACGGTCGTCATAATCAGGAAACCCGGCAGAAAGTGGTGGCGATGATGGCAATGAACATGCTGCGTCGCTGGCTGCACGGCAGCGAAGTTTCAACCGGACACGGCTGGATCGACATACTGGAAACGGTAAAGCACTGATTGCGCCTGCGAAGGGGCATACCGGATACGTCAGTGCTTAACCGGTATCGCTTGCAAAGGGAGCCTGGTTGCGGAAGTGACGGTGGCCTGCCGCCGCGCCATCCATGGCGCGGAGGCTGCTGCAAATCACCGTCGCTTCCGCGCCCTGTGACTTCTGCATAGCTGTCAGATAACTCGCTCTTACAGCCGCACAGAAGCACAGGGGAAGAGGGGGCGTTGAACTAAGCCGGACGTCACGCGGCAGGGACGCCGCGTGCCGAGGCCCGCAGGGAGCGGGTGTTGCCGTTCCGGGCGTGTTCAGCGCCCCTCTGACCAGAGTGGCTTTCTTGTCGCATGAACGATGTGAAAGAAAACAGACGAGGGCGGTTACAGCTCAATCTCAATCTCGCCGCGCGCTTTACAGCAGCAGGGCAGGATTTCACCCTGCTGAATAAAAGCCAGCGGGGTTTCAGCGTAATCGACCTCGCCCCGTACCAGGCGCATACGGCAGGAGCCGCAGTAGCCTTCACGGCACTGAAACTCCACGCAGAGGTTATGGGCCTCCAGCGTGGTCAGCAGATTAGGATGTTCATCTGCGCACTCCAGGCGGGAGCCTGAACTGCGCAGGATAATAACAGCGCGGCTCATGCTCAGAGCTGGAAATCGTTGAAGTCGTCTTCGCCTACTTCAGAGTCAATCTGACCCACCAGATAGGAGCTGACTTCCACTTCCTGCGGTGCTACCTGCACGTTATCAGACACCAGCCAGGAGTTGATCCATGGAATCGGGTTGGAGCGGGTCTGGAAGGGCAGATCGAGACCCACCGCCTGCATACGGATATTGGTGATGTACTCAATGTACTGGCACAGAATATCTTTATTCAGACCAATCATTGAGCCGCCGCTGAACAGATACTCTGCCCACTCTTTCTCCTGCAGTGCCGCCTTCTTAAACAGCTCGAAGCACTCTTCACGGCACTCCGCAGCAATCTCTTTCATCTCCGGATCGTCTTCACCACTGCGCAGCAGGTTCAGCATATGCTGGGTGCCGGTCAGGTGCAGCGCTTCATCACGCGCGATCAGCTTGATGATTTTGGCGTTGCCTTCCATCAGTTCACGTTCGGCGAAAGCGAATGAACAGGCGAAGCTGACGTAAAAGCGAATCGCTTCCAGCGCGTTAACGCTCATCAGACAGATATAGAGCTGCTTTTTCAGCGCACGCAGGCTGACGGTGACTGATTTACCGGCAACCTGATGCGTGCCTTCGCCCAGCAGATGCCAGTAGTTGGTCATCTCAATCAGATCGTCGTAGTACTTTGAGATATCCTGCGCGCGCGCCAGAATCTGCTCGTTGGTGACGATATCATCAAACACCAGCGACGGATCGTTGACGATGTTGCGGATAATATGGGTGTAAGAGCGTGAGTGAATGGTCTCAGAAAACGCCCAGGTCTCAATCCAGGTTTCCAGCTCCGGGATAGAGATCAGCGGCAGCAGCGCGACGTTCGGGCTGCGGCCCTGGATAGAATCGAGCAGCGTCTGATACTTCAGGTTGCTGATGAAGATATGCTTTTCGTGATCCGGCAGTGCCTGGTAGTCGATGCGATCGCGTGAGACGTCGACCTCTTCCGGACGCCAGAAGAAAGAGAGCTGCTTCTCAATCAGCTTTTCAAAAATGTCATATTTCTGCTGATCGAAACGCGCCACGTTCACGGACTGGCCGAAGAACATCGGCTCTTTCAGCTGATCGTTTTTATTCTGTGAAAAAGTAGTATAAGCCATGACTAAGTCCAAAAAGTGAAGCGGGCTGGCAGCGCCAGCCCTGACATAAGTACGCGTCGCCGGTCAGATTTTGCAGGCGCCGCTTTCGCAGCCATCATCCTGAATCGACGGGGCCAGATCGTCCTGTGCATCTTCTGCGCCATCGCGGGTGTTTTGATAGTAGAGCGTCTTCACACCAAACTTATAGGCGGTAAGCAGATCTTTCAGCAGCTGTTTCATCGGTACTTTACCGTTGGCAAAGCGGCCCGGATCGTAGTTCGTGTTTGAGGAGATCGCCTGATCGATAAACTTCTGCATCACGCCGACCAGCTGCAGATAACCATCATTAGAAGGCATTTCCCACAGCAGCTCATACTGATCTTTCAGACGCTCATACTCCGGCACTACCTGACGCAGGATGCCATCTTTAGACGCTTTAATACTGATGTGGCCGCGCGGCGGTTCAATACCGTTAGTGGCGTTAGAGATCTGCGAAGAGGTCTCTGACGGCATCAGGGCAGAGAGCGTGGAGTTACGCAGGCCGTGCGTGGTGATCGATTCACGCAGCGCTTCCCAGTCGAGATGCAGCGGCTCATTGCAGACGGCGTCCAGATCCTTTTTATAGGTATCAATCGGCAGAATACCTTGTGAATAGGTCGTCTCTTTAAACCACGGGCAGGCGCCTTGCTCTTTTGCCAGCTCATTTGATGCTTTCAGCAGATAGTACTGAATAGCCTCAAAGGTTTTGTGCGTCAGATTGTTAGCGCTGCCGTCAGAGTAGCGTACGCCGTGCTTCGCCAGGTAGTAAGCGTAGTTAATGACGCCAATACCCAGCGTACGGCGACCCATGGCACCACGCTGTGCTGCCGGAATCGGATAGTCCTGATAATCAAGCAGCGCATCGAGCGCGCGAACCGCCAGCACCGCCAGCTCTTCGAGGTCGTCGAGGCTGTTGATGGCACCGAGGTTGAAGGCGGAAAGCGTACAGAGCGCAATTTCGCCGTTCTCATCATTCACATCCTCAAGCGGCTTGGTTGGCAGCGCAATCTCAAGGCAGAGGTTGGACTGACGCACTGGCGCAATCGCCGGGTCAAACGGGCTGTGGGTATTGCAGTGATCGACGTTCTGGATGTAGATACGACCGGTTGAGGCTCGCTCCTGCATCATCAGCGAGAAGAGATCGACCGCTTTTACACGCTGCTTGCGGATGCTCTCATCTTTCTCATATTTGGTGTAGAGACGTTCAAACTCTTCCTGATCGGCGAAGAACGCATCATACAGGCCCGGGACATCTGACGGGCTGAACAGGGTGATATCTTCGCCTTTCAGCAGGCGGGTATACATCAGCTTGTTGATCTGAACGCCGTAGTCCATGTGGCGCACGCGGTTACCTTCCACGCCACGGTTGTTTTTCAGCACCAGCAGGCTTTCCACTTCCAGATGCCACATCGGGTAGAACAGCGTCGCTGCACCGCCGCGCACGCCGCCCTGAGAGCACGATTTCACCGCCGTCTGGAAATGCTTATAGAACGGGATACAGCCGGTATGAAACGCTTCGCCGCCGCGGATCGGGCTGCCCAGCGCACGAATACGGCCTGCGTTAATGCCAATGCCGGCGCGCTGTGACACATATTTCACGATAGCGCTGGAGGTGGCGTTGATAGAGTCCAGGCTGTCGCCGCACTCAATCAGGACGCAGGAGCTGAACTGACGGGTTGGGGTGCGCACGCCAGACATGATTGGCGTTGGCAGCGAGATCTTGAAGGTGGAGATCGCGTCATAAAAGCGCTTGATGTAGCTCATGCGCGTATCGCGTGGATAGTTTGAGAACAGGCAGGCTGCGACCAGGATATACAGGAACTGCGCGCTCTCATAGATCTCACCGCTGACGCGGTTCTGCACCAGATATTTTCCTTCCAGCTGCTTAACCGCAGCGTAAGAGAAGTTCATATCGCGCCAGTGATCGATGTAGCTGTCCATCAGCTCAAACTCTTCGGTGCTGTAATCTTCCAGCAGGTGGCGGTCATATTTGCCCAGCTCCACCATTTTCACGACCTGATCGTAAAGCTTCGGTGGCTCAAACTGGCCATAGGCTTTTTTACGCAGATGGAAGATAGCCAGACGTGCTGCCAGATACTGGTAATCTGGCGCATCGCGCGAAATCAGATCGGCTGCGGCTTTGATGATGGTTTCATGGATATCAGAGGTTCTGATGCCATCATAAAACTGAATGTGGGAGCGCAGTTCAACCTGAGAAACTGAAACATTGTTCAGCCCTTCAGCCGCCCAGTCGAGTACACGGTGAATTTTATCGAGATCAATGCGTTCCTGACGGCCATCGCGTTTGGTGACGAGCAGACTTTGGTTCATGTCGCGTGTTTACCTGTCCATGAAATAGGAAATTATCCCCTAACTATTCACAAGGTCTATGCACAAGCCGCTCGCTGTGAGTAAGCCTGTGGATAAACACTATATATAGGGGGTTCGGGAAGTTTTACTAACTATATGGTGAGTATTTTAGTCAGCATTCTTTGCTTAACAAGAGTTGATTTTTGGCAAAGAATCAGTCCTGGTAGCCGGGAAAAATCCTGGATCCGCGTGGCATAAGGCCTGGGTTAGCTGTCAACGGCTTCATACTTTTTTTTAATAGTATGACTGAGCGCGTAAATCTCAATCAAAGGCGCGGAACCCGTCCTTAAGGCAGAGACGAAACGGAGAAGATCGGCTAGCGGGGATGAAGAAGAGAGGCGCGCTCCGCAGAGCGGGCCTCTGTTATCAGCGTGTTTCGCCTGCGGCATCAGCCTGAGCGTGGGTATGAATCATATAGTTCACGTCCACACCTGGTCCGAGACGGAACTTGTTGGTCAGCGGATTATAGTGCAGGCCAATCATGTGGCGTTCGCGCAGTGTGGTTTCGTCTACCCAGTCCAGTAATTCAGCCGGGCGGATAAATTTTTTGGCGTCATGCGTACCGCGCGGCAGCATGCGCAGCACATATTCGGCGCCGAAGATTGCCAGCAGCCAGGCTTTAGGATTGCGGTTTATCGTGGAGAAAAAGACCTCACCACCTGGTTTTACCAGACGGGCGCAGGCTATAACAACCGAGCGCGGATCGGGTACGTGCTCCAGCATCTCCATGCAGGTCACTACGTCATACTGGCCAGCATGGCTGTTCGCATGATCCTCTACCGTCTGCTGAATATAATCGACGCTGACGCCGTTCTCTTCAGCATGCAGACGCGCGACTGCCAGCGGTTCCGCGCCCATATCCAGCCCGGTTACGTCTGCGCCTTCACGCGCCATGCTCTCTGCCAGAATGCCGCCGCCGCAGCCGACATCGAGCACTTTTTTACCAAACAGGCCGTTGCTGTGCTGCGCAATCCAGCCCAGACGCAGCGGGTTAATACGGTGCAGCGGCTTAAATTCACCCTCCAGATCCCACCAGCGCGAAGCGACCGCTTCAAACTTGGCAATCTCGCTGTGATCGACGTTCTGACGGCTTTCCTGCGGTTGTTCACTCATTGAATAACGACTCCTGGCAAAATATCTTCTGAGTATAAACGCTTAAACGTCAGGTGGCATCTCTCAGCATGAACGAAAAGCGCCAGAAAACCCCGCTTTACGTTCACCGTACGTAAGCAATGTGATATACTTTCGCACCTTTAAAATCCGGGATTAAGTAGAGGGATAGCGGCTCCATGAGCGACCTTGCGAGAGAAATTACACCGGTCAATATCGAAGAAGAGCTGAAAAACTCCTACCTCGATTACGCCATGTCGGTCATTGTTGGCCGAGCCTTACCCGATGTCCGTGATGGCCTGAAGCCGGTGCATCGCCGCGTGCTTTACGCCATGAGCGAACTGGGTAACGACTGGAATAAAGCCTATAAGAAATCTGCCCGTGTGGTAGGTGACGTTATCGGTAAGTATCACCCGCACGGTGACTCTGCTGTATACGAAAGTATTGTCCGTATGGCCCAGCCGTTCTCCCTGCGCTATATGTTGGTTGACGGTCAGGGTAACTTCGGTTCCGTTGATGGCGACTCCGCCGCAGCGATGCGTTATACCGAAGTCCGTATGGCGAAGATCTCCTCTGAGCTTCTGGCCGATCTGGAAAAAGAGACGGTCGACTTTGTGCCAAACTACGACGGCACCGAGCAGATCCCGGAAGTGCTGCCAACCAAAATTCCTAACCTGCTGGTAAACGGCTCCTCCGGTATCGCCGTGGGAATGGCAACTAACATTCCGCCGCATAACCTGACTGAAGTGATCAACGGCTGCCTCGCCTTTATCGATGATGAAAACATCAGCGTAGAAGGACTGATGGAGTACATCACCGGTCCGGACTTCCCGACCGCAGCCTTTATCAATGGCCGTCGTGGTATTGAAGAGGCCTATCGTACCGGGCGCGGTAAAATCTACATTCGCGCGCGTGGCGAAATCGAAACCGATGCCAAAACCGGTCGCGAAACCATTATCGTCAATGAGATCCCGTATCAGGTTAACAAAGCGCGCCTGATTGAAAAAATTGCCGAGCTGGTTAAAGAGAAGCGCGTTGAAGGGATCAGCGGGCTGCGCGATGAGTCTGATAAAGACGGTATGCGCATTGTCATTGAAGTCAAACGCGACGCCGTGGGTGAAGTGGTTCTGAACAACCTCTATTCGCTGACGCAGCTGCAGGTCTCTTTCGGCATCAACATGGTGGCTCTGCATCAGGGTCAGCCGAAGATCATGCCGCTGAAAGATATCATCGAAGCCTTTGTGCGCCATCGTCGCGAAGTGGTGACGCGTCGCACCATCTTCGAACTGCGCAAAGCGCGCGATCGTGCCCATATCCTTGAAGGTCTGGCGATTGCGCTGGCGAATATCGATCCGATTATCGAGCAGATCCGTCGCGCGCCGACGCCGGCAGAAGCGAAGGGCGCTCTGCTGGCACAGGCGTGGGATCTCGGCAATGTTGCCGCCATGCTTGAGCGTGCCGGCGATGACGCTGCGCGGCCGGAGTGGCTGGAGCCTGAATTTGGTATTCGCGATGGCCGCTACTATCTTACCGAGCAGCAGGCTCAGGCGATTCTGGATCTGCGTCTGCAGAAACTGACCGGCCTTGAGCATGAGAAACTGCTTGATGAGTACAAAGAGCTGCTGGAGCAGATTGCCGGGCTGATTCACATTCTGCAGAGTGCTGACCGCCTGATGGAAGTGATCCGCGAAGAGCTGGAAGCGATGCGCGATCAGTTTGGCGATGCGCGCCGTACTGAGATCACCGCCAACAGCGCGGATATCAATATCGAAGATCTGATCAACCAGGAAGATGTGGTCGTCACCCTGTCGCATCAGGGCTACGTTAAGTATCAGCCGCTGTCAGATTATGAAGCGCAGCGCCGCGGCGGCAAGGGTAAATCAGCCGCACGTATCAAAGAAGAGGACTTCATTGATCGCCTGCTGGTGGCTAATACCCACGACACGATTCTCTGCTTCTCCAGCCGGGGTCGTCTCTACTGGATGAAGGTTTATCAGCTGCCGGAAGCGAGCCGTGGCGCACGCGGGCGTCCTATCGTCAACCTGCTGCCGCTGGAAGCTAACGAGCGCATTACCGCTATTCTGCCGGTGCGTGAGTATACCGAAGGCTTCAATATCTTTATGGCGACGGCCAGCGGCACGGTGAAGAAAACCGCGCTGCAGGAGTTCAGTCGTCCGCGCAGCGCCGGCATTATCGCCATCAACCTGCGTGAAGATGATGAGCTGATTGGCGTAGCGCTGACCAACGGCAATGATGAAGCGATGCTCTTCTCCGCTGGCGGTAAAGTCGTGCGCTTTGCTGAGAGTGCAGTGCGTGCCATGGGGCGTTCAGCCTCAGGCGTGCGCGGTATCAGGCTGGCAGAGAACGATAAAGTGGTGTCGCTGATTGTGCCGCGCGAAGAGGGCGCGATCCTCACCGTTACGCAGAATGGTTACGGTAAGCGTACGGCTAACAGCGAGTATCCGACGAAATCGCGTGCCACTCAGGGCGTTATCTCGATCAAAGTTACCGAGCGTAACGGACCGGTTATCGGTGCGGTACAGGTGGTAGACGGCGATCAGATTATGATGATCACCGATGCCGGCACGCTGGTACGCACCCGCGTATCGGAAGTCAGCGTGGTCGGCCGTAACACGCAGGGCGTGATCCTGATCCGCACCGCGGAAGATGAGAACGTGGTTGGCCTGCAGCGCGTGGCGGAGCCGGTTGAAGAAGAGGAGCTGGATGCCATCGACGGCAGCGTGGCGGAAGGCGAAGAGGATATCGCGCCGGAAGTCGACAGCGATGACGAGGCACCGGACGCAGAAGACGACGCATAATCGTCTGATGCACCTTATCAGCGGCAGGTCAGGGCAACCGACCTGCCGTTTTATTATCTGAGTTTTCGCCCCGCACCTCTGCACCAACTGGCTTTTTCGCAGCGATAAAGCTAGTGTATGTGCACCTTTTTGGGTCCTGTTAACCGTTACCGCCAGTGAGCCTCTCTTGAAATATCTCGTCTCCTTTCGCACCACGCTTCGTATCTCGCGCTATCTTTTCCGGGCGCTGGCGCTGCTGCTCTGGTCGCTGGGTGCATTGCTGACCACCTTCTACATCATCAATGTGCTGCATGAAAAAGAGAACGGAATACGCCAGGAGTTTGCGACGAACTATGGTAAAGCAGAGTGGTACGTCCGGCACTCGGCTGACGTCATGCGGGAACTGAAGTACATCACGGAAAATCGTCTTAGCAGCAGCGCCAACGGGCTGGACATGCTCAACGGCCTGCCCGCCGGTAAAAGCACGCTGCCGCAGTTTACGCCGCTCTTTTCCGACGGTGACTGCACCTCAATGAGCAACACCTGGCGCAACTCGCTCGACTCGCTCAGCTACTATATCAACTACTGGAAAAGCAATTTTGCTGCGGCCTATGAGCTGAATCGCGTGTTTTTTATCGGCGGTGAGAGCCAGTGCCTGGCTGATTTCACCATTGGCAGCAGCAATCCGTTAGATCGGGAACGCAGCATGAAGGCGCTGCGCGAACATGTGCTGCACTATCGCAACAGCAATGAGGAAGATCGGCGCAATCCGATGTACTGGATCACCGACAGCACGCAGCCCGGAAGCGGCAATTTCTATATGGTCGTCCCGGTTTACGTCGCCAACAAACTTCAGGCGCTGCTGGGCGTTGAGCAGAATATCCGGCTGGATGAATTTGTTCAGCCCGGCGGACTGCCGCTGGTGGCGACCATTACCGATGAAAATTACCGCCCGCTGCTGAGCAGCCGCCGCAGCGGACCCGGTTACGCGCTGGACGATCTGCCCGATGAGAGCACCTGGTTTGGCTACCTCGACAGCTACCGCCAGCTGGTGCTGAAAAAGCCGCTGCCGCCGTCAGATCTGAATATCATCTGGTCTCTGCCCACGTCGGTAATGGTGGATCAGCTGCGGCTGCTGCTGCTTAACGCGCTGCTGCTTAACATCTTCAGTGCGATTGTGCTTTTTACTCTGGCGTGGATATTTGAGCGCCGCATGTTCCTGCCGGCGGAAGATAACGCGCACCGGCTGGAGGAGCATGAGCAGTTCAACCGGAAAATTGTCGCGTCGGCACCGGTAGGGATTTGCATTCTGCGCACCAGCGATGGCACCAATATTCTGAGCAACGAACTGGCGCACAACTACCTTACGCTGCTGACGCAGGAGGATCGCCAGCGGCTTAATGAAATTATCAGCGGCCAGCAGGTGAATTTTGTTGATGTGCTGACCGGCAGCAATACCAACCTGCAGATCAGCTTTGTGCATTCGCGCTACCGCAATGAAAATGTGGCCATCTGCGTGCTGGTTGATGTCTCATCCCGCGTACGTATGGAGCAGTCGCTGCAGGAGATGGCGCACGCCGCTGAACAGGCGAGCCAGTCGAAATCGATGTTCCTCGCAACCGTCAGTCATGAACTGCGCACGCCACTTTACGGCATCATCGGTAACCTCGATCTGCTGCAGACCAAAAGCCTGCCCAAAGGGGTGGAGTCGCTGGTCACCGCCATGAACAACTCCTCCAGCCTGCTGCTGAAAATTATCAGCGACATTCTCGACTTCTCGAAGATAGAGTCAGAGCAGCTGAAAATTGAGCCGCGTCCTTTCTCACCGCGCGAGGTGATTAACCATATCACCAGCAACTATTTATCGCTGGTGGTGCGCAAGCGTCTTACGCTCTATGTCTTTATGGAAAACAACGTGCCGCTGGCGCTGGATGGCGATCCGCTGCGGCTGCAGCAGGTGATCTCCAACCTGCTTAATAACGCCATCAAATTTACCCATACCGGCTGCATTATTCTGCACGCCTACGTTAAAGAGGGCTATCTTGCCTTCCGCGTGCGCGATACCGGGGTCGGCATTCCTGCCAGAGAGGTGACGCGGCTGTTCGATCCTTTCTTCCAGGTTGGCTCCGGCGTGCAGCGCAACTTCCAGGGCACCGGGCTGGGACTCGCAATCTGCGAAAAACTGATCAACATGATGGATGGCGATATTGAGGTCGATTCTGAACCGGGAATGGGCAGCCAGTTTATCGTGCGTATTCCGATCTACGCCGGGCAGCAGCCGGCGCCGCCGCTGCTGGATGGCCTGCAGGAGAAAGCGATCTGGCTTGACCTGCGCAACGACTATCTCGCTGCGTTTCTGCTGCGCCTGCTGCAGCAGCAGGGACTGAAAGCGGCAGCCTGGCAGGGACAGGCAGAAAGCGATGATGTGGTGATAAGCGATCACGACGATTCACTGGCGCAGGCGGTGCGCGCGCGCATTCTGATCTGCGGTGAGCATATCGATATGCCGCAGGAGCGCTCGCCGGGCGTCTGGGTGCAGAGCAGCGCAACGCTGCACGACCTGCCGCTGCTGCTGGGTCGTATCTATCGCATCACGATTGACAGCGATACCACCACGCCGCTGCCGCCACCTGCGGCAGAGAATGCGAGCAGCAATGAAGATATTATGATTCTGATTGTGGATGACCATCCCATCAACCGTATGCTGCTGTCGGAGCAGCTCGGTACGCTGGGCTATCAGACCAAAACGGCGCAGGATGGCGTTGATGCGCTTAACGTGCTGAGTCGCAATCATATCGACATCGTACTGAGCGACGTAAACATGCCGAATATGGATGGCTATCGCCTGACGCAGCGGCTGCGCCAGCTGGGGCACGTGTTCCCGGTGATTGGCGTAACGGCGAACGCGCTGGCGGAAGAGAAGCAGCGCTGTATGGATGCCGGTATGGATAACTGCCTGTCGAAACCGGTGACGCTGGATGAGCTGAAAGTCACCCTGGCGCGCTACGCTGCCCGCGTGCGTACCGGTCGTCAGGCGTAGGGCAGGGGATTAAACGAACGGGCGGCCTGCGGGCCGCCTGCAAAGATTAATCTTTGTCGATCTGCGTGGCGCTGACCGAGGAGAGGTAGTTCAGCAGTGCGATATCGTTATCCACACCCAGCTTCATCATGGCTGATTTCTTCTGGCTGCTGATGGTTTTGATACTGCGGTTCAGCTTCTTGGCAATCTCAGTCACGAGAAAACCTTCAGCAAAGAGACGCAGTACTTCACTCTCTTTCGGCGACAGACGCTTGTCACCGTAACCACCTGCGCTGATCTTCTCCAGCAGTTTGGCAACGCTTTCCGGCGTATATTTTTTGCCTTTCTGCAGTGCGGCCAGCGCTTTTGGCAGATCGGTCGGGGCGCCCTGTTTCAGCACAATCCCTTCAATATCGAGATCCAGAACGGCACTCAGGATCGCCGGATTGTTGTTCATGGTCAGAACAATGATCGAAAGATCGGGATAGTGACGCTTGATGTACTTGATCAGGGTAATGCCGTCGCCATACTTCTCGCCAGGCATTGAGAGATCGGTGATCAGAACATTCGCGTCCAGCTTGGAGAGGCTGTTGATCAGTGCTGTGGAGTCTTCAAACTCACCTACTACGTTAACCCATTCAATCTGTTCCAGAGACTTACGGATACCAAACAGAACAATGGGATGGTCGTCGGCAATAATTACGTTCAGGTTATTCATCTTATTGGTTACCTTGCTGCAGCAGTTGATTGACATAAGCGTCAATTTCACTGGTGGTATTTTTAATGGTTAAATCGTCGCACATTTTAATGTGCTGTTCTAACGCTTCACAAAGCTGTTTACCCGGCAGCAAATTGAGCATGGCAAAAACGCCTTTCAGGCGATGCGCTGTCTGAGCAAGAGAAGGATAGTCGCTATCCGACGCTTCAGTATACAGTCTCCTGACATCAGGCGGTACTGTCTCGGTAAACAGCTGGAAATAGCCGCCGCTTAACAGCGGTGTGCCAGCCTCATTTTCTTCACTCTCCTCCATCAAATCACTGGCCAGCTGCTTTTCAATCAGGGCCAGCAGTGCGTCAAGCAGGGCGTTGCTGAGGTTATAATTCACGCGATACTGTCTGTCGTTCAGAGCGTGATGCCCCAGCTCATCGCCCGCCAGCAGTAATGCCCAGCCGCTGAGACGTTCAGGGTCGTCCGTGATCAGGACGTCATGCTCCTGACCCGAGAGCCGTTCATCTGAGGTCAGGCACTTAGCGCCCCAGTTCTCCAGATGACGACAGACGATTTTCTGTACATCCTCCACTGCTATATCGACCAGAGCGGTCACGCCCTCCAGTAATTTTTCTTCCTGCTCCTCCAGCAGCAGCTGCAGCGTCAGCGGCAGCTGGATGTTATAGCGCGTGCCGATATCGGGTTTAGCGATAATGTCTAACTGGCCGCCCATCTGCTTGCAGAGCTGTTTACAGAGGAAAAAGGCCATTCCGGAGGCCTGACCAAAACGATCCTGCGACGTCTCACCAAGATAGGGGAAATCGGCGTTGGTCAGTTCATCCGCCGTTAGCCCGGAACCGGTATCGACCAGCTGCAGCTGCAGCACATCAGGCTTGTTCGCTGGCGTTTTCACTTCCAGCGTGATTTTTCCCCATTGCGTGGTGGTGAGCGCATAATGCATCAGGGTGGTCAGCACCTTACGCAGCGCGCGGCGATCGCCGCTGCGCATTTCATCATTCGCCAGCTGGTTGTTTACCACCAGCGTCAGGCCCTTGCGTCGCAGCAGCGGCAGGCTCTCCAGCGCAATCTCATCCAGCAGATCCTGCAGATTAAACGGGCTGGTTTCCGGCGACCAGTCATGCGCTTCCAGCCGGTTCAGCAGCACGATATCATCGACCAGGCGGGCCAGCCGCTGGCTCTCATCCAGCAGATCCAGCACGCTCTCATCGTCACTGCGCTGGCTGAGCTGCACCAGCCGCGTCACCATATCCTGCAGCGGGCGGTTCAGCGCATGGCCAAGCTGCTGCATCAGCTGCTGGCGCATCTGGTGATTGCGGTCCAGTACCTGCTGTGCTTTCTGCAGCTTCTTGTTAACCAGCAGTTCGCGATCCTGATCGCGCATCATAAACAGCTGCGTGTGCGGCGACAGCACGCTGCGTGCGTGACGGATCTCATAGACTTCGTTATTGATAGTCGCCTGCAGCACGCCCTGATGCTGATCGGACATATTGATAATCTTCTGCAGGTTCAGGTGCGGCAGCAGGTGATCGGCAATCTTATTACTTAGCAGGGTGCGGTTAGTGGCGAAGTCATACACCAGCAGCCCGACCGGCAGGCTGGCGACGATCTCTTCGTTCAGCATACGCAGCGAATCGAGCTCTGCGCTCTGATTCTCATTCGGGCGCAGCGCCTGCTGACGCAGCAGGGTCACGCCGGCAATCGACAGCAGGAAGAGCAACAGGTTGATAAGCAGCGGCCACATCAGGTTATGCAGCATATCAAGCGCAAGGCTAACCAGCGGTACGCGATAAACCAGCTGCAGCGGCGTGCTGGGCAGCGAGGCAGCGATCTCCAGATCCGGGTTAACCAGCGTAACGCTGGTCGTGCCGTCGCTGCCGTCATCAGTGCTGCTGCCCGGGGTCGCATCCTGACGCAGCTGGAAATTCTCCAGCGGCAGGTTCTGCGGCACCAGATCGTTAACCGGCAGATCGAAAGCAACCACCGTTGCCAGATGACCCGGCTGGTTAAAGGTGGTGCGCAGCGTAAAGTAGTGATCGTTCTGCCAGGTAAAATGACGCAGTGGAGAGAAGCTCTCGCGCTCATCCAGGGCGTTAGCCTGCTGCAGCATCTCAGCCCGGCGGCTGTCGACCAGCGTATTCAGCGCGCTCTCTTTGTAGCGCGTTGCCATATCTTTCAGCGGCAGGGTAGAGATCATGATCAGGCTATTATCCTGACCGTTCAGAAAATACATCGACCACGCCGGGTTTTCCGCACCCCATAAAGTATCGAGATAGCCGGACATACGCATAGTCATATCCAGCGTGCTGCCGTCGTGCGAACCGAAAATCAGCGCTTCCGTTTTGCGGCGCGTTTTTTCCAGATAGTAAACATCCGGGCGCAGCCGGGTCTCCTGCAGCGTGCTGTTTGGCGCAGAGCCGGCCGCACTGGTGGCGAGATTTTCGTAAATCTGCCAGGTGGCGAAGCGGTAAGCGTCGATGCGTTTTTGCATATCACGCGCCAGGTCAGCCATGGCATAACGCTTTTCGGCAATCCAGGCGCTGACGCTATTGTGCACCACGGCGCCCAGCGCCAGCAGCAGCACCAGGTTAAACACGACAACAAAACGCGTAACGTTACCGGAAGTCAGTGGAAATTTATAAAGCATAGTGAGTCTCAGGATCCTGCAATCAACGCGTAACCCGGCGTGCGCTGGCGGCGACAGCCAGCAGCATCAGAGCAATCAGCAGGAATGCACCGCTTAGTGTGAGCCACTGGGAAATAAAGCCGATTAACGCCGGGCCTGAGAGAATACCCGCATAGCCTAACGTTGTCATGGCCGATATCGCCAGGTTGACAGGCATGGCCTGCTGGTTACCGGCGGCATTAAACAGCATCGGCACTGTATTCGCCAGCCCGAATCCGACCAGCAGAAACGCCAGCAGTGCGGTTTGCGGCCAGGGGACCAGCACGGCCAGCGTCATACCTGCGCTGGCTGCCAGCGCGCCGGTAAGCATGACGTGATAGCGGCCAAAGCGCTGAATGATTTTGTCGCCGGTCAGCCGGCCAATCGTCATGGCAACCGAAAACACCGCATAGCCCAGTCCGGCATAGGCTACGCTGAGGCCCGGGCTCTGCAGCAGGAGCAGGGCGCTCCAGTCGAGCACGGCACCCTCGGCGAGGAACAGAATAAAGCAGAGGCAGCCGAGAAAAGCGACCCAGCCACGCGGGATCACCAGCCAGGGTTCATCAGCCTGACGCAGCCGCTCGCTCATCAGGGTTGGCAGACTGCAGCAGAGCAGCACGGCGATCAGCACCATCATAATCGCGATGGCCTGCAGCGGCGTCAGCCCGGCACCCAGCAGCAGACTCACCGCACCGGCGCCGATAATGCCGCCGAGGCTGAAGAAGCCGTGAAAGCCTGACATCATCGGCTTGCCCGCCGCTTTTTCCACGTGAACCGCCTGCACGTTCATCGCCACATCCAGCATGCCGAGTCCGGCGCCGAATAGCATCAGCGTAAACGCCATCGCCCAGAGATGATCCAGCGTGGCAAGCAGCGGCAACACCGCCAGAATCAGCAGCGCAGAGCAGGTCATAATCCGGCGGCAGCCAAAACGACCAATCAGCGCCCCCGTCACCGGCATAGCGGCCAGCGAACCGATGCCCAGACATAGTAAAAGCCCGCCGAGGGAGGCTCCGCTCAGCTGCAGACGCTGGCTGGCGTAAGGCACAAGCGGCGCCCAGGCAGACATACTCAACCCGGCGATAAGGAAAACAGTGCGCGTGCCGAAATTAACACGCTGATGCAGTTTGGCTGGCTGTGCGGCGTCCAGTGCAGTCATAGTCGTTATTTTGATCCGCTGTTAAAGCGTCGAAGTTTAGCATCAAAGCAGGCGGTGCAGCGGAATTAACGCGCAATTTGCGTTGCCTGCTGCTGCACAGGAATCGGACATCTTACCGATATTTGCCCGGGCCAGAATTTTTTCCAGATATTTCCTGGTACTGCCTGACAGATATTAAGTGACATAACGCAAATTAAGTCAGGTGATTGATGACATATACTGATGCAATCAGCGAGAGATCACTGGCTGACTATGGTTTTCGCTGGTTGCGCGTTTTACAGCCATTCTCCGGATTTTTGCCACCAGACAGCAGCCGCTAATGCGCGCTAAGATAAAGCAGGCCATCGCTAAAGGGGCCGCTTAGAGCAAGATCGCCACGCACGCCAGCCCGGCCGGGAGCGCGCATTTAACGTCATACCTTTAACCTTGTTACCTGCGGGTAACCCGTTTTCATCAGGTGAAGCGGGCCATGCTGTTATGGCCTGTATGGCGCACCTATCTGCCTGAAACATTAATTCAGGTAATCACTGGTGCAATACATACTCTGTAACGAGGTTACCTATGTTTTCAGGCCAATCCACTTCATCGTTCGCGTCGTTATTTACCTCTGGCACTGAGCGTGTCAGCCCGACAACTACCAGCCGGCAGCACCGCGATACCACGCCACCGGCCGCGCTACATCCCTATGAACCGCTGGCGCAGGATGGCGTGATCGCCGCCTGGGAGAGCAACCGCGCCATTCACCTGCGCGGACGCGCGGAGCAGGAGCCGCAGTCGCTAAAGCTGGTACAGGCGGAACTCAATCTGACTGAACCGCTGGTGGCGCGCGGTGCGGCAGGTAAAGTTGAAGCGCTGCGGCTGCGGCGCCAGGTCAGCGATCTGCAGGGAAAAATCGACGAGGTGCATAATGACTACGCTGTGCGAACGCATGAGGAGCAGGTCAAAAACAGCGCAGAGCTGGATGCGCAGCTGCAGGTTGCGGCAGGCAGAGAAGATCAGCTGACGCGCACCGCGCTGCTGTCACCGGTGTATGGCATCGTCAAAGCTATCGCTATTACCACGCCGGGCGGTGTGGTAGAGCCGGGCGGTAAACTGATGGAGATTGTCCCGCTGGAGGATCGGCTGCTGATCGAGACACGCGTTGCGCCACGCGATATCGCCTGGATCCGGGCCGGGTTGCCCGCAACGGTCAAAATTACCGCGTACGATACCGCGATTTATGGCGATCTGCCGGGCATCGTCGAGAGCGTTTCTCCGGATACGCTGCAGGATAGCGACCTGCGCGAGCCACCCTATTTTCGGGTCTATGTGCAGACACAGACGGCAACGCTTACCAGCCGGCGCGGTCAGCGCTTTCCTGTGCTGCCGGGTATGCTGACAGATGTGGAGATAAAAACCGGACAAAAATCGGTGCTGGATTATCTGCTCAAGCCGCTGAATAAAGCGGCCGAAGCGCTGCGCGAGCGCTGAATGCATTATTATACTGGCGGGAAAATAGCGCAGATAAAAAAATGCCGGACAAATATGTCCGGCGGGAATCAGGGTAAAACACTCATTCGGGATGAATGAAGATAATAATAAAATAAATGATGATAGCGTGGATAATTGTAGAGGCTGGCAGCAACAAAGTTTTATCATTCAGTGCGGCATTAAATTAATGTAGCTATTTGAATTCAAAGGAATTTAATTCGGTTTGTTTATTCGTGCTTTATTTTTTGTCAATATGTGCTGATTATTAGTTCCACGATATTTACATCTGGCAATAAATTTGTAATCAAATGAAACACTTTCGGAAATTTAGTATCATTTTCGTGATAGATTATTGCCCGCTATAAAACAACAATGAATTGCCGGCTGAATTTTTAACATTCAGTTTGCAGTGGCATAACTATAAAGGCACATAACCGAGGGTAAATAAATGAATCGTCGCGTTCTCTCCCTGATGATCCCGGCGCTGCTGGTGGCGGGTTCAGCAAGCGCAGCCGAAATCTATAATAAAGATGGCAACAAACTCGACCTCTACGGCAAAGTAGATGGTCTGCACTACTTCTCTGACAACGATGGCTCAGACGGTGACCAGTCTTACCTGCGCTTTGGTTTTAAAGGTGAAACTCAGGTGACCGATCAGCTGACGGGTTACGGTCAGTGGGAATACCAGGCCGCGCTGAATACGGCGGAAAGCGAAGGCACTAAAGACAGCTATACCCGCGTCGGCTTTGCCGGTCTGCGTTTTGGTGACGCTGGCTCTTTCGATTACGGTCGCAACTACGGCATTGCGTATGATATTGGCGCATGGACTGACGTTCTGCCGGAGTTTGGTGGCGATACCTATGGCGCGGACAACTTTATGTTCCAGCGCGGTAACGGTATGGCAACCTACCGCAATAATAATTTCTTTGGTCTGGTGGATGGCTGGAACGTGGCCGTTCAGTACCAGGGCAAAAATGATAACCCGACTGAATCCACCTCTGGCCGTGATGTGCTGGGCGAAAACGGCGACGGCTGGGGTCTGAGCACCACCTATGATCTGGGTAATGGTCTGGCACTGGGCGGTGCTATGTTCCAGTCCGATCGCACCAATAACCAGAATGCCGCAGGCGTACTGGGCCAGGGCGATAAAGCGGAAGCCTATACCGGCGGCCTGAAATATGACGCAAACAATATCTATCTGGCTGCGATGTATACCCGCTCTTACAACGCGACGCGTTTTGGCTCAGTTGATTCTGACGCTTTCGGTTATGCGAACAAAGCGGACAACTGGGAAGTGGTTGCGCAGTATCAGTTTGACTTCGGTCTGCGTCCGTCGCTGGCTTACGTCAATTCACGCGGTAAAGATATTGAAGGTTATGGCAGCCAGAACCTGAAAAAATATATCGACGTGGGCGCGACCTATTACTTCAATAAAAACATGTCGACCTATGTGGATTACCAGATCAATCTGCTGGATGACAACAACTTTACCAACAATGCCGGTATCAACACCGATGACATTGTGGCGCTGGGCCTGGTTTACCAGTTCTGAGCCTCTGGCGCGCGGCCCGGCGGGCTGCGCGCCACCTTTCCTGCCCGCTTCTTATCTGCAGCACCCGCCTCAGGCAGGCACAGCATCTGAACTACTGCACACTGCGCCAGCGCCGGGCTTTTGCCGCCGGACGCGGTTCAGCCTGCACTGCCGCAGCCGGCTGGCTGCCCTCCAGCGCAATACCTGCCAGGGTGAAAGCAGAAAAGCTCAGCCACCGCTGCCACTTTTCACTCTGCGTTTTTGACATCGCCATGCTGCACCTCGCTGAGAATAAACCTGCTCTCAACAATGCAGCATTTATGCCATGCTGCCGCTCTCAGCGTCACACGCTTCAGGCGGGGTTTGTTACACTGCGTCAGCCCTGAAGCAGTGCAGAGTGGGTAATAATGGTGCAGTACTTAACGTCGACGTGCGCTATAGCTCTCCAGTGAACGCTGACGCGCGTGCTGCCAGCTGCGATAACTGCCGTACAGGAACAGCGCGGCGGAGAGGGCGGCGATTAATACATACATCATCTGTGCTCCTTAAAGGTGGTATGCCTGGGGGTAAAGCCTGCAGCATGACCGGCGTTAATTCAATGAGATTTAGCGTAAATTACCCGCAGTTTATGCTTTGTAATACGCTGTATTTCCGTGTAACAGATGAGGAACCGATGCATTTCCGGAATATTTTGTTGACTGCTCTGATCGTGACCGGGCTGACGGCCTGCGACCGCGCACCGCAACGTGAACCCCTGGTCCTGCAGGGAAAAACCATGGGCACCGTATGGCGGGTTACGCTCGCCGGCGTTGATCCGCAGCGTAAAGAGGCGCTGCAGCAGGCGATTCAGCAGCAGCTCGATCGCGACGACGGTGAAATCTCTACCTGGAAAACCACCTCAGTGCTGTCGCGCTTCAACCAGTATCAGGGGACAGAGCCGCAGCCCGTTAGCGCGGATATGGCGGATATTGTGACTCTCTCACTGCGCATTGGTGCCAAAACCGCAGGTGCCATGGATATCACGGCAGGCAGACTGGTGAACTTATGGGGGTTCGGACCCGTCGGGCAGCCGGCGCATCAGCCTGATGTGGCAGCGATCGCGGCGGCCAGAGCTGAAACCGGCCTCTCGCATCTGCGGGTGATCCAGAGCGTAAGCGGGCAGTGGCTGCAGAAAGATCTGCCGGGGCTGTATGTGGATCTCTCAACCGTGGGCGAGGGCTACGCCACCGATCATCTGGCGCGGCTGATGGAGCAGCAGGGAATAACCAACTATCTGGTGTCGGTCGGCGGAGCCGTGCTCAGCCGCGGTCGTAATGCCAGCCAGCAGCCGTGGCGGGTGGCGGTTCAGAAACCCACCGATCGAGAAAACGCGGTCGAGGCGCGCGTTGACCTGCAGGGGCACGGCATCAGCACCTCCGGCAGCTATCGCAACTATTATGAACTGGACGGGAAACGCATTTCACACGTCATCGATCCCGCAACCGGACGGCCCATTCAGCATAAACTGGTTTCTGCCACGGTGATCGCCACTACGGCGCTGGAAGCGGATGGCTGGGATACCGGCCTGATGGTGCTGGGCACCGCGCGCGCAAAAGCGCTGGCGCTGAAAGAGCATCTGGCCGTTTATCTAATCACCAAAGAGGGCGACGGCTTCAGCCACTGGATGTCGCCCGGCTTTAAAACATTTCTTATCGACAAACCGTAACCGGAGGCCGTGATGCTGGATCTGTTTAGCGATGAAGCGCCGTGGCAGGAGCCACTGGCAGAAGGCGCGGTCATTCTGCGCCGCCGCGCCCGCGATGATGCACCTGCGCTGCTGGCAGCGATTGAAACCGTTGCGGCGCAGCATCCTTTTACGCACCGCATCACGCCGGGAGGCTATCGTATGTCCGTGGCGATGACCAACTGCGGCGATGTTGGCTGGTTCAGCGACGCGCGCGGCTATCGCTACAGCGAACAGGATGTCAGCAATGGCCAGCGCTGGCCCGCAATGCCGCCGCTGTTTCGTCAGCTGGCGCAGCAGTGCGCGCAGGAAGCGGGGTTTAGTCACTTTACGCCAGACGCCTGCCTGATCAACCGCTATACGCCCGGGGCAAAAATGTCGCTGCATCAGGACAAAGATGAGCGCGATCTGCGTCAGCCGATCGTCTCCGTCTCGCTGGGGCTGCCGGCGATATTTCAGTTTGGCGGTTTTGCGCGCGGCGACGCCACCCGGCGCGTGCTGCTGGAGCATGGTGATATCGTGGTGTGGGGCGGGCCGTCGCGGCTGCGCTATCACGGTATTCTGCCGCTTAAACCAGGCGTGCATCCCGCGGCGGGGGCCGTCCGCTATAATCTCACCTTCCGCCGGGCAAACTAACGTAACAGGGAATGAGAATTATTCTTGCTATCATCTGACGGGCCATTAAACTGCAGGCAGCATTTTTTGACCTTTGGAACAGATTGATGGCATTGCTTCAGGTGGTTTTTCGTCAGTATTGCTGGCCGTTTACCGGCGTTCTTTTTCTTACCCTGCTGAGTGCCGCACTCGGTATCGGCCTGATCGCTTATATCAATAATGAGCTGATTGTGGCGATCAATAGCGACGCAACGGTGCTGCCGGCATTTCTCGGTCAGCTGTTTCTGCTGATGGCGGTCACACTCGCTTCGCAGCTGGCGCTGACGCAGCTGGGGCACCATTTTGTCTGGCGGCTGCGGGGTGAGTTCATCAAGCGTATCCTCGATACTAACGTTGAGCGCATCGAACAGCTGGGCAGCGCTCAGCTGCTGGCCGGACTGACCAGCGACGTGCGGGCCATTACCATCGCTTTTGTCCGGCTGCCGGAGCTGATTCAGGGCATTATCATCACGCTGGGATCGGCGATTTACCTTGCCTGGCTCTCGCCGGAAATGCTGCTGGTCACTATGCTGTGGCTGGCGATCACGCTGGTGGGCGGCTGGCTGCTGGTTTCGCGCGTCTACCAGCATATGGCAAAGCTGCGCGATATCGAAGATGATCTCTATCGCGATTTCCAGACCATTATTGAGGGGCGCAAAGAGCTGCAGCTTAACCGCGATCGGGCGCGTCTGATCTACGATACGGTTTATCAGACGAATGCGGGTCGCTATCGCCATCATATTGTGCGCGCCGACACCTTCCATCTCAGCGCCGTTAACTGGTCTAACATCATGATGCTGGGCGGCATCGGTATCGTGTTCTTTATGGCAAACGGTCTCGGCTGGGCCAACACGGCCGTGGCGGCCACCTATTCGCTGACGCTGCTGTTCCTGCGCACGCCGCTGATCTCAGCCGTCGGCGCGCTGCCCACGCTGCTCAGCGCGCAGGTCGCGTTTCGCAAACTCAACCGCTTCGATCTGGCGCCTTATGAGCCTGCCTTCAGCGCCCCGGCACCGGCCAGCGCATGGCAGACGCTGGAGCTGCGCGACGTCTGCTTTCACTATGGCGAACAGGGCTTTGCGGTGGGGCCGATCAATCTGACGCTGCGACGCGGCGAACTGCTGTTCCTTATTGGCGGCAACGGCAGCGGGAAATCCACGCTGGCGATGCTGCTGACCGGCCTCTATCAGCCGCACGCCGGCAGCCTGCTGCTGGATGGTAAAGAGATAAGCAGTCAGCAATCCGATCTGTGGCGGCAGCACTTTTCAGCGGTATTTACCGACGTGCACCTGTTTGACCGCCTGATTGGCCGCGGCGGCGAACCGGCCGATCCGGCACTGGTTCAGCGCTGGCTGGAGCGGCTGAAAATGAGCGAGAAACTGCAGCTGGATGGCAACCGGGTGCTGAATCTGCAGCTGTCGAAAGGGCAGAGCAAGCGCCTGGCGCTGCTGCTGGCGGCCGCGGAAGAGCGGGATATTTTGCTGCTGGATGAATGGGCCGCCGACCAGGACCCTCATTTCCGCCGGATTTTCTACCGCGAGCTGCTGCCCTGGCTGCAGGCGTCAGGCAAAACGGTGTTTGCTATCAGCCATGACGATCACTACTTTACCCATGCCGACAGGCTGCTGGAGATGCGCAACGGACAGCTGGTGGAACTCAGCGGCCGCGAGCGCGATCTGGCCACGCTCGATGCGGTGGAGCGAACGGATACCGGTCGTTAACGTCAGCGGGTAACACTCATCAAAACCGGCCATCAGGCCGGTCATGGCACACAGGCGGCATGCGGCAGCGTCAGTGATTGGGCGGGATGGCAAAGCTTTTCAGCTGAACAACAAAGTGCTGATGGCCGCGGGTGATGCGGGCGCCACGATCGCACCAGTGAGTCGCCAGACGAAAGAAGTCGTCGCTGCCGATATCATAGGCCAGCTCTACTTTGCTGATGCCTGAATGCAGAAGCTCCTCTGCATCCTGCAGGCTTTTTGCTTTGATGACCATAATCGATTTCCCATCAAATAAATGAGAGCATCAGAGTAGGGGATCTTCATGACACTTTTGTTGCGCTTTGATGAAAGCCTGTTCCGGAAGAGGCAAAGTGTGATCGCGATCGGGTGCAGCAGCAACGCGCTGAAAGCCTGAGAATTTCCGGAATAACGGTATCGGCCGGTACTGCGCGATAAACAGGCATGCCAGCCCTGACAGGCATAAAAAAAGCAGCCATAAAGGCTGCTTTTTTCGGGATAATTTGGTCGGCACGAGAGGATTTGAACCTCCGACCCCTGACACCCCATGACAGTGCGCTACCAGGCTGCGCTACGTGCCGAACGTGGAAAACCATACTACTGATTCCCCAGCCGATTGCAAGATGCGTCAGCGTTAACTGCCTCATATTTAATCAGTTTGCCGTGAAGCGCTTCTCTTCCGTCAGCACCTGCAGCAGCAGCGCCAGCTGCGGCTTATGATCCTTCAGCTCACGACCGCTGGCGTCCCACGCGGTATAACTGCCGCTGTTATTCAGCACCAGCGTCACCGATGGCGTGGTGATCACCAGTTTGCCATCTTCACTGCTGGCTACCCAGTTATGGCTGCGCTGGGCGGCGAACAGATCTTCACCCTGCGAATAGCTGACCGGGCTGGTGCGCACGTGCAGCAGACGCTGCATGAGCGTTGTCATCACATCCTGTTGATCGGTCAGGCGATCGATAGTCTGCGCTGGCGTATTAGGCCAGTGCACCACCAGCGGGATCTGCAGCATCGCGCGGTTGCCCGGGTTATCGCTGTTATTAAAGGTCACCGCACGCTGAGCAGTGATCACCACCACCGTATTTTTCAGCAGGTCGCGCTGCTGCAGCGTGGTCAGTACCGCAGCGATCTGCTCATCCACGCTGCCCGCCTGGCGCAGATAGCTGCGCTGACGCGCCTTCGTGCTGTCGCCGCTGGCGCTTATCCCGTTCAGCGCGACCCAGGAGAACCACGGAGAGCGGCTGTTTTTCTGACCATTGAGCCAGTTCTGCCACTGCGTGACGGTCTGGCTGTTAGGCTGGGAGGTCGCTTCCGGCAGCGTATAGTCCGCCAGCAGCGCCTGCCGGTAGAGCGGCTGATTAAACCCATCCGAGGAGAACAGGCCAAACTGGTAGCCCTGCGCGTTCAGCGCGTTCAGCAGCGCCGACGGCGTGCGCGATGCCAGCACGCCATCCATATAGCTGGAAGAGATGCCGTAAAACAGGCCAAACACCCCTTTTTCAGGCTGCACCCCGGCGCTGTAGTGCCGGGTAAAGCGCACGTTCTCAGCGGCAAACTGCTTCAGCGACGGCAGTGCGCTGTCGAGCGTGGCGTTATTTACGCCATCGACCGTCAGCACCAGCAGGTTATGACCTGTTCCGCCGTCGCGGAAGGTGATATCGCTTAACGGATACTGGACCGACAGCGCTTCAGGATCGCCCTGCTGCACCAGACGGCGCTGATACTCCTGCGCATCCAGCAGCCCGTGACGCTCCAGGAAGCGGCGCGCGGTCATCGGATAGGAGAGCGGCAGATTGGCGCGCTGCATGGTGACAGGACGATAGAAATTGGCATCGGCCCAGATATAGAGCAGATGACTGGCAAAAAAGGCGCTGATAAACAGCGCGGCGAGCGGCTTGCCAAATGAGCGTCGGTTAAGACTGCGCAGCTTCTGCCAGCTCCAGGTGGCAAACAGCATCTCCACCAGAAAAATGCCCGGCACGCTGATAAACATCAGCTGCCAGTCACGCGCCATCTCGCTTTGATCGGGGTTAACCACCAGCTCCCAGACCACCGGATTAAGGTGCAGGTGGAAGCGGTTAAACACGGCGCCATCCACCATAATGAGCGTCAGCCCGGCGGTGGCAACAATCGCGGAGAGTACCCGCAGCAGACGCTGCGACATCACCACAAAGGTAAGCGGGAAAATAATCAGCAGATAGGCGGCAAAAACGATAAAGCTGAAATGGCCAATCCAGCTGGTAAAGGCGTAAATCCGGCCCGCCAGTGAGGAGGGCCAGTCAGCGACCAACAGGTAGCGGCTGCCGAGAGCCAGCGCAAACAGAATATTAAACAGCGCGAACCAGTGCCCCCAGCTAATCATCTGGGAGACTTTTTCACGGTAGCGCTGCCGGTTGGTTACCATATATAGGAGTCAGATCTGCAAATTAATGAGCGTTATCATCGCGCACGGAAGACTGCAACGCTTCCGCGAATGACCGGGCCAGGCTACGGCGCTGGGCTGGTGCGATGTCTGTGTTAATCAAATTGGTGACCATGTTTCCCAGAACCATCAGGGAAAGATCGAGAGGCGCTTTATCTTTTTCAAGAATCTGCGCCAGCTGTGCGAGAAGCTGCTCAACGCGCTCGTCGCTATAACGGGATGATTGTGGCATATCGTCGACTAATCAAGTGTGAAAAGGCGGTATAGTACCGTAACTATGCGATTTTTTCCGCACTTTTATCGCAAGCAAAGCGATCGGTTTGCGTACGCAGTTGAAAGCGACGGCGGGCAGTGATTGAATACGCGCCTGAGTTTAAAGGAGAGTCTATCATGAGTCTGGATATTGACCAGATTGCCCTGCATCAGTTAATCAAACGCGACGAGAATCAGCTGGAGCTGGTACTGCGGGATACGCTGCTGCCGGTAACGCAGGCGGTAAGCAGTATGGCCGAAGAGCTGCATCGCGTGTACAGCGCCAAAAGCAAAGCCTATGGCCTGTTCAATGAAGATAGCGAGCTGGCCGACGCGCTGCGCAACTGTCGTCGCGGGCAGGATGACTTCCTGGCGTTCAGCCGGGCTGCCACCGGACGCCTGCGCGATGAGCTGAGCAAATATCCGTTTGCTGACGGTGGCGTGGTGCTGTTTATGCACTACCGCTATCTGGCGGTAGAGTATCTGCTGGTTGCGGTGCTGAACAGCCAGTCGAGCATGCGCGTTAACGAACAGCTGGATATCAGCAGTACGCACTATCTCGATATCAATCACGCTGATATCGTCGCGCGTATCGATCTGACCGAGTGGGAAACCAGCCCGGAGTCAACGCGCTATCTGACTTTTCTGCGGGGTCGCGTCGGACGTAAAGTAGCTGACTTTTTCATGGATTTCCTCGGGGCCAGCGTCGGTCTCGACACCAAAGCGCAGAACCGCGGCCTGCTGCAGGCGGTCGATGATTACTGTGCTGAGTCAAATCTGGATAAGAACGAGCGGCAGAACTACCGTCAGCAGGTCTACAGCTACTGTAACGAACAGCTGCAGGCGGGAGAGGAGATTGCGCTGGACGATCTTTCGCAGGAGCTGCCACCGCTGGGTGAGAAAAGCTTTCAGGCGTTTACGCAGGAGCAGGGCTATGAGCTGGAGGAGCACTTTCCGGCCGACCGCAGCACGCTGCGCCAGCTGACAAAATTCTCCGGCAGCGGTGGCGGATTAACGCTTAATTTTGACGCACTGCTGCTTGGCGAGCGTATCTTCTGGGATCCGGCAACCGATACCCTGACCATCAAAGGCACGCCGCCTAACCTGCGCGATCAGCTACAGCGCCGCACCGGCGGGAAGTAAATTGCAGGCATAAAAAAACGCCGCAGAGGCGGCGTTTTTTCCGATTTCGTCTGCGATTACGCGCGAACGAAGTCGATGTGGTGCAGTTTTGGCTTGAACGGGTGACGCTGAACAGCCTGAACTTTAACTTTCGTTTCTTTACCGTCAACAACCAGCGTCAGCACATCGGTGTAGAACTCAGGCTTAACCTGCATGTTCATCACGGCGTCGTGATCCAGTTCGATAGAAACTGCAGCTTCATTTCCGCCATAGATGATAGCCGGGAACTTGTTAGCTGTGCGCAGGCGGCGGCTCGCACCCTTACCCTGCTCTTTACGTACTTCTGCGTTGATAGTGAACATCATTATTTCTCTTCAATAATTCCTGCTACAGGCGACCCAGCAACAGGACGGTTATTCAAACGCTTGTGCGGATGCAAAAGCGGGCGGGATTATAGCCGGATCGGGGCAGGGGGGCAAATGATTCTGCCATCTAGCGCAGCTCATTAGCGCGGCGGAAGCGCCCCTGGTAATCAAACACTTTCTCCCGCACCTGCCAGAACTGTCCGCGGGCACGCGCCACCACAAAGTCAGGATGCCGCAGCAGCGGCTGCAGCGCGACCACGTCGGCCGCCTGCTGCCAGCCCAGCTCTACGCCAGGCGCGCGCTGGTGCGGGCGCATAAACAGCTGCTCAAATGCTTTTCGCTGCGCGGGCGTCTGCAGCCGGAAGCGTTCGCTGACGTCGCTGCCATCTTCATCGTAATAGGTCGCTTTCAGCCATTCGCCCTTGTCATCACGGCCATGCGCCAGCGTCATGCCGCTGCAGCGCAGCACTCGCGCATCTTTCAGCTTCAGCGCCGCTTTCAGCATATCATCGGGGTCGACCAGAATTTTGTCGCACTGCTGGCAGCGCCGTGCGGCGATATCATTTTCAGCGCCGCAGTCAGGGCAGCTTTTGAAGCGAAAGCGGAAATCGCACTGTTCACGACCGCCCTCATCATCCTCCAGGATACCCTGACAGCGGCGACCAAAATGCTCAATCACATGCCCGTCTTCGGTAGCTTTTCCCCAGAAGGTATTCGCAAAGCCGCAGGCAGGGCAGAACACCTGCACCGGCTGGTTGTCACTGGCGCCTTTTGGCGCACCCACTTCCGGCGTAAAGAGATCGTGCGGATTACCAGCGTAGTCGAGGATCAGGCAGTCGCGTTTATCCGGAGCCAGGCGCAGTCCGCGTCCGACTATCTGCTGATAGAGGCTGACGGACTCAGTCGGGCGCAGAATCGCGATCAGATCCACGTGCGGTGCGTCGAAGCCGGTGGTCAGTACCGCCACGTTAACCAGAAACTTCAGCTGCTGCGCTTTGAACTGCTGAATTAGCCGGTCACGCTCTTTCACCGCGGTTTCTGCCGAGACCAGCGCGCTGTTCTCCGGCAGCAGCGACAGAATTTCGCGCGCATGTTCAACCGTGGCGGCGAAGATCATTACGCCGCGCCGATCGTCGGCAAACTCAACGATCTGGCGGATAATCTGTGGCGTGACGCGCTGCTGCTGTTTCAGCTCACGGTTAAGATCCGCTTCGCTGAAGAGGCCGCTGTTCTGCGGCACCAGCCGGCTGAAGTCATACTGCACCACCGGCATATCAAGACGTTCCGGCGGCACCAGAAAACCGTGTTTGATCATGTAGCGTAGCGGCAGCTCGTAGATGCAGTCGCGAAACAGCGCTTTTTCATCGCCGCGTACCATGCCGTGATAGTGGAATTGATAGATCCAGCCTTTGCCCAGCCGGAACGGCGTGGCGGTCAGTCCCAGCAGGCGCAGCTGTGGATTATGCTGGCGCAGGTGGCTGAAGAGCTGCTGATACTGGCTCTCCTCATTGTTGCTGATGCGATGACACTCATCGACAATTACCAGTGAAAAGGCGCTGTCGAAGCGGTCAAGGTTGCGCGCCACGGACTGTACGCTGCCAAATACCACTTTGCCTTCGCTCTGCCTGCGCTGCAGCCCGGCCGCAAAAATATCCGCTTCCAGCCCGTAAGCCTGATACTTGCTGTGGTTCTGCTCGACCAGCTCTTTGACGTGCGCCAGCACCAGCACCCGGCCACGCGCCAGCCGCGCCAGTTCAGCAATGACCAGGCTCTTACCGGCACCGGTGGGCAGCACAATCATCGCCGGCGTGGTATGGCGCCGGAAGTGGGCAACGGTTGCATCAACCGCTTCCTGTTGATAGGGACGAAGTGTAAAGGCCATCAGCATAAACTTTTTTCTGGATCAGAGGCGTATTATGCCATGTAAGCGGATGAAACGCAGGATCGGCACTATTAGCAGGCAAAGCTTCAGGCTATACTGCCCGCACTTTTTTAACGGTTATCCTGGCCGACGTATTCTGCGCACAGGCACCGTTTCAGTTTTTCCCCCGCAGTAACAGGCAAAAGCGAATTCATGCGACTCGACAAATTCATATCTCAGCAACTGGAAGTTAGCCGTGCTATCGCTGGCCGCGAAATTCGCGCCAGAAAGATCACCATCAATGGCGAAATTGTGCGCGATACCGCGTACAAAGTGATGCCGGAAGATGATATTGCCTACGATGGCAACCCGCTGGTGGTACAGCAGGGGCCACGCTACTTTATGCTGAACAAGCCGCAGGGCTATGTCTGCTCCACAGACGATCCCGATCATCCCACTATCCTCTATTTTATTGAGGAGCCGTCAGCCTATAAGCTGCACGCCGCCGGCCGACTCGATATCGATACTACCGGTCTGGTGCTGCTGACGGATGATGGCCAGTGGTCGCATCGCATCACTTCACCACGTCACCATTTAGAAAAAACCTATCTGGTTGAGGTGGAAGCGCCGCTCGATCCGGCACTGGTGGAGACGTTTGCTGCTGGTATCCAGCTGCACAATGAGAAGACGCTGACCAGGCCAGCCCGGCTGGAGATCCTCGATGAAAAAGCGGCGCGACTGACAATCGGCGAAGGGCGCTATCATCAGGTTAAGCGCATGTTTGCCGCGATGGGGAACCATGTGGTTGCGCTCCATCGTGAAAGTATCGGCTCGATTGTGCTGGATGAGGCGCTGGAAGAGGGGGAATATCGCGAACTGACCCCCGAAGAGGTTGACAGCATCGGTCTGCCAGACGAACTGAAACAGCACAAATAACGGAGTACAAGGTGCGCAAGGAGAAAAACTCCCCGGCAGGATTAGTGGTGATTCTGGGATTGCTGGCGATGCTGATGCCGCTCTCCATTGATATGTATCTGCCCGCTATGCCGCAGATTGCCCGCGAATTTGCCGTCTCCGCAGGCAGCGTGCAGATGACGCTGAACCTCTACATCCTGGGCTTCGCTATCGGGCAGCTGGTGTATGGTCCGCTGGCGGACAGCTATGGCCGCAAGCCGGTCATCGTGCTGGGTACGCTGATTTTCGCCTGTGCCGCCGCCGCCTGCGCACTCTCCGGCTCTATCGATCAGCTGATCCTGATGCGCTTTTTGCACGGTCTCTCTGCCGCTGCCGCCAGCGTGGTGATCAACGCCCTGATGCGCGACAGTTATTCAAAAGAGGACTTCTCGCGCATGATGTCCTTTGTGCTGCTGATCACCACAATCGCGCCGCTGGTGGCCCCGGTGCTGGGCGGCTGGCTACTGCTTATCTGGAGCTGGCACGCTATTTTCTGGGCGCTGGCGATTGCGGCACTGATCACGACCGTGCTGGTGGTGACGCAGGTGCGTGAAACCCTGAAGCCGGAGCAGCGTCAGCGCTTTCATCTGCGTACAATGCTGGGCAATTTTGTGGCGCTGGTACGGCATAAGCGGGTGTTCGGCTATATGCTGGCCAGCGGCTTCTCGTTTGCCGGCTTATTTGCGTTTCTCAACGCTGGTCCCTTTGTTTATATCGAGGTCAACCACGTATCGCCGCAGGATTTTGGCTACTACTTCGGCCTGAATATCATCTTTCTTTTTGTGATGACGCTGATTAACAGCCGCGCGGTGCGCCGTTTTGGTCCGCTGAAGATGTTTCGCCTGGGGCTGACCATTCAGTTTGCTATGGGCATCTGGCTGCTGATTGTCAGCGCGCTGCAGCTCGGCTTTCTGCCGCTGGTGCTGGGCGTGGCGATGTTTATCGGCTGCGTTTCTATTGTCTCCTCTAACGCCATGGCAATTGTACTCGATGAGTTTCCGCACATGGCGGGGACCGCCTCGTCGCTGGCAGGCACGCTGCGCTTTGGCGTCGGGGGTCTGGTGGGCGCGCTGCTGTCGCTGGTCAGTATGAACAGCGCATGGCCAATGGTAGCAACCATCGCGCTGTGCGCCACCCTTTCCATTATCCTGTTCAGCTACGCTGCCCGCCCGCGTAAAACCACTTAATCCCGCAGGGGCCGCATATAAGGTTCTCCATTCCCCGTAGGGGCCGCATTCATGCGGCCCTGGCGTATTCATGCGGCCCTGGCGTATTCATGCGCGCCCGGCATATTTCCCCTCTCAGGCAAAAAAAGAGAACCATGCTCGCTAAACGCCAGCTATTCGTTATGCTTAATGTTTCCGTGATGTGAAAATTTTTAGACAAAAAAGTAACGCTAATGCGTATAAACTGGTTGTCTGCATCTGGCGATCGCGGTACACATAAGCTTAACTGCGAGAATGCTCGCAAATAACGTATTTTTTCTATGATTTTGTATTTAAAACGCGAAGGTCATCACTGACATCCGTTTTTTGATTTGAGGTGGGATTTCCGGCTGCGGGCACAGGGTTCAGGCCGGAAACAGGATTAACATCTTTGGGGAACACCATGCTGCAGCTCTCTGTTGTGCATCGTCTGCCACATCTTTATCGCTGGTCTGCAGATCAGTTAGGCGAAATTGAACTTCTGGAAACCACCAGCGGCATTAACGATGAAGATCTGGTTGCATTGAGATTACTGAGCCATGAAGGCGCGCTGGCGCTGGATATTCTGCAGCAGCTGCGCGAAACGCTGGCGCAGATTCAGGTGGAGTGCAAAATTGCCCGTTGTGAAGGGCACCCCTGCCTGTTGATCCAGCGAATTAACGAAAGTGCTGCAAGCTGCTGCCTGAAAAATCAGGGCGTGGCCATTGCAGAAGATTTTAACGGACGCTGATCCCCGCCCCTCATTTGCTCATTTGCGCCGAGGCCAGCAGCTGGCGTGTATAAGCTGCCGCTGGCGCAGTGAACAGCACCGCGCTTTCTCCCTGTTCAACCACCTCTCCCTGCCGCAGAACCACCAGCTGATGACAGAGCGCGCGCACTACCTGCATATCATGGCTGATAAAAATATAGGTCAGCTGACGATCCGCCTGCAGGCGTCGCAGCAGCGTCAGGATCTGCTGCTGAACCGGACGATCCAGTGAGGAGGTCGGCTCATCAAGTATCAGCAGCTGTGGCTCAAGGATCAGCGCACGTGCAATCGCAATACGCTGCCGCTGCCCGCCGGAAAATGCTGCCGGATAGCGGCTGCGGCTGTCGGGATCGAGCCCGGTTTCCTGCATAACGGCAATAACGCGGGCATCCTGCTGCGCTGCGCTAAGCTCCGGCCGGTGTACCGCCAGACCTTCAGCAATGATCTGCTGCACCGTCATGCGCGGATTGAGCGAGGAGTGGGGATCCTGAAAAACGACCTGAATGCGCTGGCGCAGCGGCAGCAGCTCTCTGGCCGTCAGCTGATGCAGCGGCTGGCCGGCAAACCAGATCTCACCGCGTGCGGCGATAAGACGCAGCAGGGCCAGCCCCGTGCTGCTTTTGCCGGAGCCTGATTCACCTACCAGACCCAGGCTCTCGCCCTGATGCAGCGAAAAACTCAGCTGCTTAAGTATCTGCTTCTCCTCTGTTTTGCGCCTGAACCAGCCGCGTCGCAGCGGAAAACTTACCTGCAGATTGCGGACCTGAAGCAGCAGCGGTGTCGCTTTCAGCGGTACCGGTTCACCGGTGGGTTCAGCGGCAAGCAGTTCGCGCGTATAGGGGTGCCGGGGCTGCCGGAACAGCGCGGCGCAGCGATTCTGCTCCATCACGCGTCCGGCACGCATCACGGTAACGCTGTGTGCCAGCTGACGCACGATAGCGAGGTTATGGGTAATAAAAAGCATGCCCATATTCAGCTCGCGCTGCAGTTCGCGCAGCAGCTGTAAAATCTGCTGCTGCACGGTCACATCCAGTGCCGTGGTGGGCTCATCGGCAATCAGCAGCTGCGGCTGCGTCAGCAGCGCCATGGCGATCATGACGCGCTGGCGCTCGCCTCCGGAGAGCTGATGAGGAAAATCGCGCAGGCGGCTCACCGGCTGCCGGATACCGACGCGATCGAGGCAGGCAACGATCTCGCCGCGTGCCGCTTCACGCCGCATGCCCCGGTGCAGCGCCAGCACTTCATTCAGCTGTTTTTCAATCGTATGCAGCGGATTGAGCGACACCATCGGCTCCTGAAAAATCATCGCCATACGGTTGCCACGCAGGCCGAGCAGCGTGCGTTCGCTGGCCTGCAGCAGATCCTGACCCTGAAACAGAATTTCGCCCTGCGGATAACTTACCGCGGGCTGCGGCAGCAGGCGCATCACCGACTGAGCGGTCACGCTTTTCCCGCAGCCCGACTCTCCGACCAGCGCCAGCGTCTCGCCCGCCGCAAGGCGCAGTGAAACATCATGTACGACCCGCTGTTGCTGAAAAGCCACCGCAAGATGATTAATGGTTAACAGATCCACTCAGCCTCCCCGCGCCGGATCAAATGCATCGCGTACCGCCTCGCCGATAAAAATCAGCAGCGACAGCAGCAGCGCCAGCGCAATAAAACCGGACAGCCCGAGCCACGGTGCCTGCAGATTATTTTTGCCCTGCAGCAGCAGCTCGCCCAGTGAAGGCGCACCCACCGGCAAACCGAAACCGAGAAAATCGAGCGAGGTCAGGGTGGTAATTGCGCCGCACAGAATAAAGGGCAGATAGGTCAGGGTCGCTACCAGCGCATTGGGCAGAATGTGGCGCAGCATAATACGGCTGTCGCTGACGCCAAGCGCACGGGCGGCACGCACATAATCGAAATTACGCGTGCGCAGAAACTCGGCCCGCACCACGCCGGCCAGACTCATCCAGCCAAACAGCACCGTCAGCAGCAGCAGCCACCAGAAGCCAGGCTGGATCACGCTGGAAAGCAGGATCAGCATAAACAGCGTTGGCATGCCGGACCAGACTTCAATCAGCCGCTGGCCGGCTAAGTCGATGCGGCCGCCAAAATAGCCCTGCAGCGCCCCGGTGATAATACCGATAACGCTGGAGAAGAGCGTCAGCAGCAGGCCAAACAGCAGAGAGACGCGGGTGCCGTAGAGCAGGCGCGCCAGCACATCGCCCCCGCTGGCATCGGTACCCAGCCAGTTTTGCGCTGACGGAGGCGAAGGGAAGGGCGAACGGGTCGCAAAGTTGATTGTGCTGTCGCTAAAGCGAATCGGGGCCCAGAGTGCCCAGCCCTGCTGCGCAATCCGCTGCTGCAGCCACGGATCCTGATAGTCGGCGGCGGTAGCAAATAGGCCGCCGTAATCCTGTTCGCTGTAATCAACCAGCAGCGGCACATACCAGCGCTGCTGGTAGCGCACCAGCAGCGGTTTTTCATTCGCCAGCAGCTCGGCGGCCAGTGAAAACAGGAAAATCAGCAGAAAAAGCCACAGCGACCAGTAACCCCGGCGGTTGTGACAGAAACGCTGCCAGCGCTGGCGATGAACCGCAGAGAGAGCCATCAGCGCGCCTCAAAATCGATGCGCGGATCGACCAGCGTGTAGGTTAAATCGCTCACAATATTCATCAGCAGGCCAATCAGTGTAAAGATGTAGAGCGTGCCAAACATCACCGGATAGTCACGCTGGATAGTGGCATCATAGCCCAGCAGCCCGAGGCCATTCAGAGAAAACATAACTTCGATTAGCACCGAACTGGTAAAAAACAGGCTGATGAACGTGGCCGGAAAGCCGGCGATCACCAGCAGCATGGCGTTACGAAACACGTGACCATAAAGGATACGTTTTTCATCCAGGCCTTTGGCGCGCGCGGTCATGACATACTGCTTGCGGATTTCATCCAGAAACGCATTTTTTGTCAGCATGGTAAGCGTGGCAAATCCGCCGATGACCGTGGCCAGCACCGGCAGCGCAATGTGCCAGAAGTAGTCGAGGGCTTTGCCATACCACGGCAGCGAGGCAAACTGCGGAGAGGTAAGACCGCGCAGCGGAAACCAGTCGAAATAGCTGCCGCCGGCAAACAGCACGATCAACATGATGGCAAAAATAAAGGCCGGAATAGCGTAGCCAATAATAATCAGCAGGCTGCTCAGGCCGTCGAAACGGCTGCCGTGATGCACCGCTTTCCGGATCCCGAGCGGAATGGAGACCAGATAGATAATCAGGGTGCTCCAGAGTCCCAGGCTGACAGAAACCGGCAGGCTCTCTTTGATCAGCTGCAGCACCGGGGCGCTGCGAAACAGGCTATCGCCAAAGTCAAAGCGCAGATAGTTCCACAGCATCTCGCCGTAGCGCTGCAGCAGCGGCTTATCAAAACCGTATCGCCGGGTGATCTCAGCAATCACTTCCGGATCGAGGCCGCGTGCACCGCGATACTGATTGTCACCCGGATTGTCGCGCAGCGACGCACCGCGCGCGCTGCTGTCGCTGCTGCCCGGCAGCCCGGTGGTATAGCCAAACTGAATAGTGGCCAGCGCCTGATCGACCGGGCCGCCAGGTGCTACCTGCACAATAAAAAAATTCAGCGTGATAATCGCCCAGAGGGTCGGGATCACCAGCAATACTCTGCGCAGCAGATAAGCACCCAAGCCAGCCTCCTTAACGTCGATCGGCCGGCAGCCGCCCGGCTTTATTGACATCGTACCACCAGTTTTCCAGCCCGGTTGCGAAAGCGGGCCGGACGGCGGGATAAGCATATTTATTCCAGTAAGCCAGGCGCTGCTCAGCGCTAAACCACATCGGTATCATATACGCCTGCCAGAGCAGAATGCGATCCAGCGCCTGACCCAGCGGCAGCAGCGCCTGCTCATCGCCCTGGTGCGCCACAATCTCTTTGATAAAGTGATCGACCACGGGATCTTTAACGCGCGCGCTGTTCCACGATGAGTCGATATACTCTGACTGCCAGTTCACGCGCAGGCTGGCAGCAGGCCACGGCGCAGCCGGATAGAGCGTCTGAATCATATCGTAGTCGCCTTCGCGCAGCCGGCGCAGAAACTGTGAGTTGTCGACCTGGCGCAGGGTGGCCGTGATGCCCAGCCGGGCCAGACTGTGCTGCCAGGGCAGCGCCCACTCATTCTGCGCGCCGCTGCGCAGCAGGATCTCAAACCGGAACGGTTCACCGCTCTGGCGATTGACCAGCTTCCGGTTGCGGATCTCCCAGCCCGCCTCTTCCAGCAGCTGCATCGCCCGCAGCAAATTAGCCCGGTTATAGCCGCTGCCATCCGAGCGCGGTGGCGTATAGATTTCACTGAAGAGGGCAGGCGGCAGCTGCGCTTTCCACGGCGCCAGCAGCTGCAGCTGTGCCGCGTCGGGATAGCCGGCAGCCGCATATTCTGTGTTCTGAAAATAGCTGCCGGGGCGGCGCCACGCGTGGTAAAACAGCGCCTTATTCATCCACTCAAAATCAAAGGCCAGCGTTAACGCCGCGCGTACCCGGCGATCGGCAAACAGCGTTTTTTGATTATTAAAGGCGAGCCAGCGGGTATCCGTAGCGGCGTCCTGAGGCGTGGTCAGTTTTACGATTGTCTGTTCTGCAAATGGCCCGCCCTTATACTGCGTCGCCCACTTTTTTCCCGACAGCTCTTCGCGCAAATCGTAAGCGCCCGCCCTGAAAGCTTCAAAAGCGACGTTGTCATCGAGATAGTAGTCATAGCGCAGCGTATCCAGATTAAAGCGTCCGCGATTGACCGGCAGATCGGCGGCCCAGTAATCCTTTACCCGACTGTACTGCACAAACTGGCCCGCCTTATAGGCAGAGATCCGGTAGGGTCCGCTGGAGAGCGGCGGGTAGCCAAGCGGCTCATTAAATTTGCGGCTCTGCCAGAACGCTTGCGGCAGCACGGGCAGCGTCAGCCAGCTCAGGATGCGATCTTTATCCGGTCGCGGTGGCGTGATGCGCACCGTAAGGCGATTGAGTGCAGTGACTTCCGTGCCGCGGAACGCGACGCGAAACTGCGGAACGCCTTCGCGCATCAGCTTCTGAAAAGTAAAGGCCACATCGCGGGCGGTGATAGGCGTGCCATCCTGAAAGCGGGCGTGTGGATTGAGGGTAACCTCCATCCAGCGGTAATCCTGAGGATAGCGTGCCACTTCAGCAATCAGCGGATAGTAGCTGGCGGGCTCATCATCTGAGGTGGTAAACAGCGAATCGTAGAGTGTCTCTGTGCCGGCGGCCGGATTTCCGCGTGAAGCAAAGCGGTTGAAGTTATCAAACGTACCGACCACCGCCAGCGTCATGCTGCCGCCTTTCGGGGCAGCGGGATCGGCATAAGCGTAGTGGGTAAAGTTGACCGCGTAGCGCGGCACCCCCAGCTTTGCAAACGCATAGCCTTCACGTACCGGCTCAGCGCGCAGCGGCGTCAGCACGCAGCAGAGCAGCAGAGTGATCAGACGCAGCATAAGTGAAATACTCTCCCGAATAGTCTGTGCTTCAGATCGGCCGGTAAGCGTGTTAAGCCACCTTACCCGAAACGCGGAAAGTTTTGATAGTAGCTGATCAACTTTTCCGGCCGCAGCGGCCGGCTGAACAGGTAGCCCTGCAAATGCGTCACGCCGCGGCTGACCAGCCAGCTGGCCTGTTCGTGCGTCTCCACGCCCTCCGCCACCGTTTTGAGATTGAGCTTCTTAGCCAGCAGCAGCACGGCGTCCAGCACCGGCGAGGTGAGCGTCTCGGTGCCGATGCTCTGAACAAATCCCCGATCTATCTTCAGATAATCAAACGGATACTTTTCCAGATAGATCAGCGCGCTATGTCCGGTGCCGAAATCATCGATGGCAATGCTGAACTGGTTAGCGCGCAGCCAGGCAAACACCTCTCCGGCGTTGGCTTCTTTCACCATGGTGCGCTCGGTGATCTCAAACACATAGCTGAAGTGGTCAGCAGGCATTGCGGCAATCCACGTCTGAACGTCGTGACGAAAGCTGTCGGCGGCAAGGTGCAGCGGGGAGAGGTTCAGGCTCAGACGCGTACCGCGCGGCAGCTGCTGGCTCAGGCTATGCGCATCGCGCGCGACCAGGCAAAACAGATGCCGGGTAAGCGGAATAATCAGGTTCTGCGCTTCGGCATAGCTGATGAACACATCGGGCGGGATCGTACCCTCTATGGGATGCGCCCAGCGCAGCAGCGCTTCCACGCCGTAGGGTTGACCGTTATGCGCCATGATTAACGGCTGATATTCAACGTAGAACTGCCCGCGCCGGATTGCCAGCATGATCTCGCGCGCCGGGCGCTGGTGGCGGTTAAGCAGCACGCCGGTCAGACAGCCGATCATCAGCGCAAACAGGACGCCGGTCAGCAGCGTCATTTGATAGTCGCGCGTTGTCAGCGTGCTGCCATAGAGAACAAAGCGGATATCACTCTGCGGCAGCGTAAGGGCGGTCAGTCCGGCTGGCAGGTCGCGGCGCGGAATAGCGTGGCTGACGTCGCTCTTCAGCGCATTGTTGCCAATAACCAGCGCCATGCCGGTGATTTCAGGGTGATAAGAGGCGAGCAGCTGGTAGGGCGCAAGAGAGAGATTTACCGTTGTCAGGATGCCGCTCTCTGCGCCGCCGGGATACTTGAGCCACAGCGCCAGCGCCGGACGCGACGGCAGCAGCGGGGTGCCCGGCAGCAGCCGTATATCGCGATCGCTCTCCAGCTCGGTGGCGGGTGAAATCTCACTAACAGGCAGCCTGAAGGCGCCGGTGGCCGATGAGCACCAGGCGAGGCCGTCCCGCACCAGCAGAATCGCGCGGATATTATCTGCAAAGGCGGCACGCGAGGTGAGTTCACGGCTGACGCTGTTGCAATCCAGCATCGTATACTGCTGCAGCGGACGCAGCGTGTCGGTCAGCGTTGCGAGCATCTGCTGCAGGTCGTCCGCGCTGTGCTGCAGCAGCAGTTCATGCTGCTGCTGGCGTTTATGCCAGGTCAGCGTAAGCAGTATGGTGATAAAAAGAGTAAACGAAACCATGCCTGCCAGCGCACTCTTCCGGAACAGACGGCGCATGTGCGTAGCGTGCGGTTTCAGCGTCCGCGACAGTGGCATGGTGTCAATGTTCCTGATATTGCCATGTGAGTAAACCGTCTGAGGCTGCACCGGAGAGGCTGTGAGAATATAACGAGGATGCCAGGAAAGTCTTGTTATATTTCTGATTACCAACTGGATTTCAGCGGAGTAGATATCCGCAATAAAAAAACGCTGCCGGGGCAGCGTTTCTGTTTTCTCTGGCTGAGAGAATCATCGGAGAGAGGGGTTAGCTTTGATTTTTAGCCAGAACCCGTCGTGCTTCGCGGTAGCGCGTCTTCCAGTAGCTGTCATTGAGATTTGAAATCATGACGCCGCTGCTGGTAGAAGCGTGGACAAAGTTATCATTGCCCAGATAAATGCCGACGTGTCGCCCGGTTGAGCCGGCGCGGAACAGCACTAAATCACCCGGACGCAGTTTACCGCGTGAAATGCCTTTGCCCGTATCCTGCTGCTCATAGGTTGAGCGGGGCAGTTCCAGACCAAACTGGTCGCGAAAGGTGCGCTGAACAAAAGCAGAACAGTCGATGCCACGTTTGGTGTCACCGCCTAAGCGATAGCGAACACCTTTCCAGTCGCTGTACTGTTCCATGATGCGGGACTTGATGTCCACATTCTGCACCATTTGTTCAAATTCGTCCTGAGACGCCTGAAGTAAAAAACCATTGTGGTTGTTAACTTCATGATTCTCGTTTTTCGCATTCTGGCCATTATGGCTGCTGCTACATGCTGATAAAAGTGTTGCTAATGCTACCGCGGGAATGATCCGCCTGAGGTATCTCAGAATTGGTTGAGACTTGACCATTATACGTGTGTTCCTTCGATGTCCTTACGACAGAATGTCGCCAGCCAGATGACAAAACGGGTTGAGATTAATAAGTACAGCGGTCTAAGACAAATCCTTAATTACTAAAATGTGTTAATGCACACATTTTTCGCTCAGTTTGCCACCACATTTTATGCTGCACCAGGGTAATCGAGCTTGAGGTTAACTGATTACAGACCCCGTGGCGAGTGGTTTTATATAAATTTCTATAGGTTTTTTTGATGTAAATTAAAACATTCACTGAACGGCTACTTTATCACCAATCGGGCGTAATTAATGCGCAAATAAGCGGCGGCTTAAGCAGGTAATTCCGGCGTTAGCGCTGATTTTCAGCGGGTTCTGACTGGACAGGGGATAACAAGAGAAAAGGTTAAGGCTTGTTTGCCATCATGTTTTCTTTTGATGGCAAACTGTTAGGTTGCTAATAGTTTTTTTAAACATTCAATAAGCGCAGGCGGGTCACTTTTTGCTCTCCGGTTACCTGCGCTAAACAATTACCCGCGTGGCTTATATTTGCCAGGCAGCGTGCGATATAGCCACGCCACCAGTTTGTCGCTGGCCGGCGTTAATAACCACCAGCTCAGTCCAACTAATATTACCGACAGCGAACCCACGGCAATATCGGTAAACCAGTGGGCGCCGGCCATTATGCGCGGCAGGGCAAACAGCACCACAATCAGCACGCCGGTTAAAAATGCCCGGAAGCCGAAATAGCGCCACATAAAGCAGGCAAAAATAATCAGCATCATGCCGTGGTCGCCAGGAAAACTGTCGCGCGAGGCATCCTTTGCCGGAATACCGGTGAGTTCACTGACGCGATGGACGTTATCAAAAAACAGCGTCGGGCTGGCGTGTTTCACCGGCAGCAGATGTCCCAGCTGGTTAAGTAAAACTGCCGTCAGCAGCATAGTTATCCCGATAGCCAGCATACGACGACGGCCTTCAGGCGTTTCGCGTCGCCAGAAGGCGAGGTAGAGCAGCCCCATCGCCAGCAGTGAAACCGCATCAAAACCGCGATAGTTGGTAATCGCCACCAGGACGGCAAATGCGTGGTGATCGACCATCAGATCGTTGAAGCTGAAAAAGATCCCTTTATCGATAGTGAACCAGAAACCGTGATTGGCTGGCAGATACCACGAGAGAAATAGCATCACACCCAGCGCATTAAGCAGCAGGATGGTGACAAGACGTGTTGCGCGCATAAAAAGTAACACCCAAAAAGTGAAATAACGGGCAAACCTATCGCAATTAATTTAAACGAATCTTCAACAGCGAGGTCTGCAGAGCATTCCAGTCGGCTGGCTGATGATGGATCAGTTCAATACGGCTGTCGGGAGGCGCGACCGGACGGGTTTCAATAAACAGATCGTCCCCCTGTCGGTTAACGTTCACCAGGCCATCTGGCGTACGCAGCACGCCTTTTACCCGATCGACCGGCGCACGTCGCGCCCATTCCAGCAGTGGAATGGTATCAAACTGCGTCTCTTCATCGAAAATCCAGCCACACGAAGCATAGCCCTGACCTTCATTTAACGCACGCCGCCAGCGCGCCTGACCCTCCAGTTTCAGCGCCGCCAGTCCCTGTGGGCGGGTGCTGTGAGCGTGGTGGAGTGCGTCCGGAACCGGGCGATCGTGTTGTGCGGGGTGTGTCAGCAGCGCCGGGTCTATTTTCCCCCAGGCTGTCTCTGTCAGCAGGCGATCGCCCAGATTGTCCCGCTGCCAGTCCGCCAGACGCTGGCGATCTTCCGGCTGCCAGCGATCGCTTTTACTGGCGACGATAATGTCAGCGGCAGTGAGCTGATCGCGAAAATTTTCGTTTGCGGCCACGCGCGCATCAGCAAGCTGACGCGGATCGAGCAGCGTCAGCGTCGCATCCACCGTTATCCACGGCTGATAGACGGCGGCGCGCAGCATATTAAGTAACTGTTTGGGATGGCCAAGGCCGGTGGGTTCGATAATCAGACGATCGGGTCTCGCCTGTTTCAGCAGCATATTAAGCCCGACCTGCAGCGGCAGACCGTTAACGCAGCACATGCAGCCGCCGGGGATCTCTTTTAGTTCAGCGCCGCGGTTGGCCAGCAGGGCGCCGTCTATACCGACTTCGCCAAACTCATTGACCAGAATAGCCCATTTTTCATCGGCTGGTTTATGCGCAAGCAGATGCAGCAGCGTGGTGGTTTTACCGCTGCCGAGAAAGCCGGTAATGAGGTTAACGCGCGTCATAGTTTCTCCCTGTGGCCTGCTGCTGTCTGGCAGGCAGTGAACTGAGCGCGCGGCCGGTAACGCGGGCCGCGCCGGATGTTGTTATAGTATAACAACCTGCCGGGCGCGGACAACGCAGCGATCAGTCAGCGCGGCTCATATAGCGCCGTTCAGCTACGTGAATGCGAATACGGTCGCCGTTGCTGAGGTATTCAGGCACCTGCACCGAGAGGCCGGTACTCATCACCGCGGGTTTGGTGCGCGCGCTGGCAGAGGCGCCTTTGATGCCGGGCGTGGTATCAGCAATCACCATATCCACCGTCTGCGGCAGCTCCAGCGCCAGTACCTGGCCCTCCATCGTCAGCACCTGCATACCGGGAATACCGCCCTCCGGGATAAACAGCAGCTCTTCGGCAATCTGCTCCTGCTTAAAGTTGTAGGGCGTGTAATCTTCATCATCCATAAAGACATATTCGTCGCCGTCGATATAAGAGAAGGTCACCGGGCGACGGCTCAGCTGAATGGCATCGATAATATCGTCGCCTTTAAACCGCTCTTCGACCTTGAGGCCGGTACGCACATCGGTAAACCGCATTTTATAGAGCGTGGCTGCCCCGCGTGCGCTGGGACTCTGCACATCAATATCCTTCACCAGCAACAGCTTGCCGTTCCAGGTCACGGCCATTCCTTTTTTGATTTCGTTTGCCTTAGGCATGATGTTATTTACTCAGAAAAGAGAGGTGCGCGTCACGTTACGCGCGCGACCGGAAACAGGCAAGTAAGGCCCTGTAAAATTGTTATCTGCACATAGCTTTCAGCAGGCGGGGCTGCTATTGTCGCCGCGAAATCTCTGCCGGAGCGCTTCATGTTATGCCGCGACCAGTGCGGTGCCTGCTGCACCGCGCCCTCAATTTCTTCGCCTATTCCGGGTATGCCTCATGGCAAGCCCGCCAATACGCCCTGCGTTCAGCTGGATGCGCAGCAGCGCTGCCAGCTGTTTGGTTCGCCGCTGCGTCCAGCCGTCTGTGCTGGCCTGCAGCCTGGACCGGAAATGTGTGGCAGCAGCCGGGATGACGCAATGATCTATCTGCTGCAGCTTGAGGCAGAGACGGCACCCTGAAAAGCTGTAAGCCTGCTGAAAATCTGCCCGACCCGCCGCCTTTACTTTCAGCAAACTCATCAGCTGAGGCGTGCGAAAAATCTTAATTTCCCGATGAAGTGTGCGTAGCGTCAAAGATCTGTTCTTTGGTTTACGCATTTTCTTGCCTCGAAGAGCCGCCTGTACCATATTCCCTGAAACGTTTCAGCGTTGTAGTTGCGGCTAAGTGGCTGTGATGCAGCGTGTTTTTTCGCCATTAAGCTGAAACGATTCAATTCAGCAAGCGAGGAGAGATATGTTCCAGCTCGAAGTTCAGGCCATCCATACAGGCGCCACGGCACAGACAAAAGAAGACGCTATTAGTCAGGTTGCCGCCGCGCTGACCGCAGCAGGCAACGTTGCTGAAGGCTATGTCAGCGGCATGCTGGCTCGCGAACAGCAGACCAGCACCTTTCTCGGCAACGGCATCGCTATTCCACACGGCACCACCGACACCCGTGACCTGGTGCTGAAAACCGGCGTACAGGTTTTTCAGTTTCCCCAGGGCGTAGAGTGGGGCGAAGGGCAGATTGCCTATGTGGCTATCGGCATCGCCGCTAAATCAGATGAGCACCTGGCGCTGCTGCGTCAGCTGACGCATGTGTTAAGCGATGACAGCGTGGCAGAGCAGCTAAAAACGGCCTCTGCTGAGGATCTGCGTGCGCTGCTGATGGGTGAGAAGCAGGGAGCTGAATTTACCTTTGATACCTCGCTGATTGCGGTGGATGTCGCGGCGAGCGATCTGATCACGCTGCAGGCGCTGAATGCCGGTCGTCTGCAGGCGGCAGGCGCGGTTGACGCCGCATTTATCACCGACGTTATCTCCCGCACGCCGCTGAGTCTGGGGCAGGGGATCTGGCTGAACGACAGCGCGCAGGGTAACCTGGGCAGCGCTGTCGCGGTAAGCCGCCCGGCGGTGCCGTTTGACCGGCAGGGCGAGCGCGTGGCGCTGCTGCTGACGGTTGCCGCAGTGGATGAGCGTCCGCTGGAGGTGCTGGGCTACCTGAGTAACCTGCTGCAGAACAATAAAGCTGAACGTCTGCTGAAAGCGGATGCAGCCGGCGTACTGGCGCTGCTCACCAGCGAAGTGGATGAAGCCGCTGAAGTGCTGACCGCAGAATTTACCATTCGCAATGAGCATGGCCTGCATGCGCGTCCGGGCACTGCGCTGGTCAGCGTTATCAAGCAGTTTAACAGTGATGTCACGGTTACCAACCTTGACGGCAGCGGTAAGCCCGCTAACGGCCGCAGCCTGATGAAAGTGGTGGCGCTGGGCGTGAAGAAAGGCCATCGCCTGCGCTTTACCGCCAGCGGTGATGATGCGCCGCAGGCGATGCAGGCTATCGAAGAGGCCATTAATTCCGGTCTGGGCGAGGGGGCAGCATGAGCCGTCGCGTCGCCACCATTACGCTGAACCCGGCGTATGACCTGGTTGGCTTTACGCCGGAGATAGAGCGCGGTGAAGTCAATCTGGTCAAAACCACCGGCCTGCATGCGGCAGGCAAAGGGATCAACGTTGCCAAAGTACTCAAAGATCTCGGCATCGACGTCACCGTCGGCGGCTTTCTTGGCCGGGAAAATCAGGATGGCTTCCAGCAGCTATTCAGCGAGCTGGGAATAGCCAATCGCTTTCAGGTCGTGCAGGGGCGTACCCGCATCAACGTAAAGCTTACAGAGAAAGATGGCGAGGTAACCGACCTCAACTTCTCCGGCTTTGAAGTAACCGCGCAGGACTGGGAGCGCTTTACCGCAGATTCACTCACCTGGCTCGGCCAGTTCGATATGGTCTGCGTCAGCGGCAGCCTGCCGGGCGGCGTGACGCCAGAGGCGTTTACCCGCTGGATGAGCGATCTGCGTACGCTCTGTCCGTGCATCATTTTTGACAGTAGCCGTGATGCGCTGGTTGCGGGTCTGAAAGCCGCCCCGTGGCTGGTTAAACCAAACCGGCGCGAGCTGGAGATCTGGGCTAACCGCAAGCTGCCTGAACTGCAGGATGTGATTAACGCGGCGCATGAACTGCGCGAGCAGGGCATTGCTCACGTGGTGATCTCGCTCGGCGCAGAAGGTGCACTCTGGGTCAACGCATCTGGCGAATGGCTGGCAAAACCGCCGGTCTGTGAGGTTGTCAGCACGGTCGGTGCCGGTGACTCCATGGTCGGCGGCCTGATTTATGGCCTGCTGATGCGTGAATCCAGCGAACATACGCTGCGACTGGCTACCGCCGTGGCGGCAATGGCTGTCAGCCAGAGCAACGTCGGCGTAGCCGATCGTACCCGGTTGGCCGCGATGATGGCGCGCGTCGACTTACAACCCGTTAACTAACAGCAGGAGAGCGATGATAATGAAAACGCTGCTGATAAAAGATTCTTCACTGGGACTGGCCTCCGCACATCTGGCTATCGAACGTCTGCGTGCTGCAGCAGCACAGGCCGGACTGGAGCTGGTCAGCACTGCCGCTGAAGCCGAACTGATCCTGGTTGCCGGCGACAATATTCCGGAAGATACGCAGCTGACGGGCAAATCCGTAGCGCGCGTTGATGTGCAGCAGGCGCTGCGCGATCCTCAGGCGGCGATAGCACAGGCGCAGGCAAACGCGCAGCGCTGGCAGCCCGCAACCGCACCGGCAGCCGGGGCTGCCGCAGCACCGGTTACGGCCAGCGCGCAAAAGCGCATTGTCGCCGTTACCGCCTGTCCGACCGGCGTCGCACACACCTTTATGGCGGCAGAAGCGATTGACGCGGAAGCGAAAAAACGCGGCTGGTGGGTAAAAGTCGAAACCCGTGGTTCCGTTGGCGCGGGCAACCCGATTACTCCGGAAGAGGTGGCCGCCGCCGATCTGGTGATCGTGGCAGCGGATATCGATGTGGACCTGGCGAAATTTGCCGGCAAGCCGATGTACCGCACCTCCACCGGCCTGGCGCTGAAGAAAACGGCGCAGGAGCTGGATAAAGCGCAGGCGGAGGCGAAAGTTTATCAGCCCTCCGGCAGCCAGAGCGCCAGCGCACAGGGCGACAGCAAAGAGAAAGCGGGCGCATACCGTCACCTGCTGACCGGTGTCTCCTACATGCTGCCGATGGTGGTTGCAGGCGGCCTGAGCATTGCGCTGTCGTTTGCGTTCGGGATCACCGCGTTTAAAGAGCCGGGCACGCTGGCAGCAGCGCTGATGCAGATCGGCGGCGGCAGCGCATTTGCGCTGATGGTGCCGGTACTGGCAGGCTTTATTGCATTCTCCATCGCCGATCGTCCTGGCCTGACGCCTGGCCTGATTGGCGGCATGATTGCCACCAGCATCAATGCCGGTTTCCTGGGTGGTATTATCGCCGGCTTTATCGCCGGTTATGCGGCGAAGTTCCTGAGCAGCAAAGTGAAGCTGCCACAGAGTATGGAAGCCCTGAAGCCCATTCTCATTATTCCGCTGGTTGCGAGCCTGATCACCGGCCTGCTGATGATCTACGTGGTGGGTAAACCGGTTGCCGGTATCATGAGCGGCCTGACCAGCTGGCTGGCCAACATGGGCACCGCAAACGCCGTGCTGCTGGGCGCCATTCTTGGCGGTATGATGTGTACCGATATGGGCGGTCCGGTCAACAAAGTGGCCTACGCGTTTGGCGTCGGGCTGCTGAGTTCGCAAACCTATGCGCCGATGGCCGCGATTATGGCTGCGGGCATGGTGCCACCGCTGGCGATGGGTTTGGCGACGCTGGTTGCACGCCGCAAGTTCAATAAAGGGCAGCAGGAGGGCGGCAAAGCGGCGCTGGTGCTGGGTCTCTGCTTTATCTCTGAAGGGGCCATTCCGTTTGCGGCGCGCGATCCGATGCGCGTGCTGCCGTGCTGCATCATTGGCGGAGCCGTGACCGGCGCCATCTCAATGGCGATTGGCGCGAAGCTGATGGCACCTCACGGCGGTCTGTTTGTGCTGCTGATCCCGGGTGCGATTACGCCGGTGCTGGGCTATCTGCTGGCGATTATCATCGGTACCGCGATTGCCGGTCTCGGTTACGCCGTGCTGAAGCGTCCGGAAGAGGAGCTGGCGAAAGCTGCGTAACCCGACGGACATAAAAAAAGGGAGCTAAGGCTCCCTTTTTTATTGTCCGCTATCCGGCGTGCTGCTCAGCTTTAAGCCAGGCGATCTCATCTTTCCAGATATCGGGATTGATGGTTTCCAGGATCAGCGGAATGTTATCGAAGCGCGCATCTTTCATCAGCCAGCTGAACACGGTTTTGCCGATGTTGCCTTCACCCAGACTGTGATGGCGATCGACGCGGCTGCCAAGGGCACTTTTGGCATCGTTCAGATGCATACCGCGCAGATAGTTAAAGCCCACCACGCGCTCAAATTCGGAAAAGGTAGCGACACAGTCAGCTTCGGTGCGCAGATCGTATCCGCCGGCGAAGGTGTGACAGGTATCAAGACAGACCCCCACGCGCGATTTATCCTCGACGTGCGCAATAATGGTCGCAAGATGCTCAAAGCGATAGCCGAGGTTACTGCCCTGGCCGGCGGTATTTTCAATCACCGCGACGACATTTTGCGTTTTATCCAGCGTGATGTTGATCGATTCGGCGATGCGCTTCAGGCACGTCTCTTCATCAAGCTGCTGCAGATGGCTGCCGGGGTGGAAGTTCAGCAGCGTCAGGCCAAGCTGGTCAGCGCGCTGCATCTCATCCAGAAACGCGGCGCGTGATTTCTCCAGCGCTTCGGCCTCCGGGTGACCCAGGTTGATCAGAAAGCTATCGTGCGGCAGGATTTGCGCGGAAGAGTAGTTATACCGCGCGCAGGCGCTTTTGAACGCGTCAATGGTCTGCGCAGAGAGCGGTGCGGCTTTCCACTGACGCTGATTTTTTGTAAAGAGCGCAAAGGCGGTGGCCTCCAGCTCATGGGCGCGGATCACTGCCTGATCCACGCCGCCGGATGCGCTGACGTGTGCACCGATATATTTCATGCCGCTCTCCTGTATGGGCGTTAACTAAAGCAAGGCGCACATGATAGCGGAAGCGGCTATGCCATGAAATGTTGCACCAGCAAATTCAGCGCGCCGCCGCCGACGATGAGCCAGCAGAACATCATCAGCCCCAGCAGCAGCGGTTTTGCGCCCGCCTGTTTCAGCGCGGAGAAGCGCGTGGTCAGACCCAGCGCTGCCATCGCCATCGCCAGCAGCAGGTTGGCCAGCTGGTTCAGCGCGCTAACCACTCCGGCTGGCAGCAGTTGCAGTGAATTCACCAGCGCGACCGCGATAAACAGCAGTGCAAACCACGGAAAGCTGCGTGCAGACGTTGCCGTGCGCGGGCCGCGCTGCCGGAGCCAGCTGCCCAGCAGCAGCAGGAAAGGGGCCAGCATCATGACGCGCAGCATCTTGGTGATCACCGCCATATTCTCTGCTTCAGCGCCTATGGCGTGCCCGGCGGCTACTACCTGCGCCACCTCATGCAGCGTGGAGCCGGTAAAGATGCCAAACTGCGCGGCGCTGACAGCGGGCAGCAGTGCAAACAGCGCGGGATAAAGCAGGATGCCGGCGGTACCAAACAGCACCACGGTTGCCACCGCCACCGCCACTTTCGAGGCGTCAGCTTTGACCACGGGTTCCGTCGCCAGCACCGCCGCCGCACCGCAGATGCTGCTGCCGGCACCAATCAGCCACACCGTCTCGCGATCCATCTTTAGCAGCCGGATGCCAGCCAGGCAGGTAAGCAGGAACGTTGTGCCGATAATCAGCGTATCGATAATCACGCCGCGCAGGCCGACGCCGGCTATCTGCTGAACGGTGATGCGAAAACCAAAAAGAATAATGCCGAGGCGCAACAGGCGCTGTTTTGCCAGCAGCACACCGCTGTCGCAGTGGCTGGCGATACGCGGGTAAAAAGTATTGCCGGCAATAATGCCGCCAACGATCGCCAGCGTCAGCGCGCCCAGACCGACGTGAGACAGCCACGGCAGCGAGGTAAGCCAGGCGGCGCAGCCTGCCAGCGCCGCCGTGAGTGCCAGACCCGCCACCACCCGGCAGGGCGGGAGCACCGGTTTTATTATGCTAAATTCAGCCATTAACCACCTCCTGAGTATGGCAATAGCCTGCGCCTCTCTGATATAAAAGTGAAATTGATAATATCTTTATAATCGACCGGAATAAGTGATAAGGAGAAAGGCTATGTTTGTGCGTCTGCGCCGCTGGGCAAAGCTGATTAAGCGGGATGTCCTGACGCTGTGGTTTGCCTGTCGCGATCCGCGTACGGCATGGTGGTTCAAACTGATGGCGTTTGAGCTGGTGGCCTATGCGCTCAGCCCGATTGACCTTATTCCGGACTTCATCCCGATTATTGGTCTGCTGGATGACGCCATCATTGTACCGCTGGGCGTGATTATTCTGCTGCGCCTGCTGCCGCGCGATATTCGTATCAGCAGCGCTGAACGCGCGGAAGTACAGCGCGCGCGCGGAGTAAAAATTGTCAGTCGCGCCGGATTTGGCCTGATCCTGCTGATCTGGATCGGCATTATCGTCTGGCTGATACAGCGCTATATGGCCTGAGGAGCAAGCATGCATATTACGCTACGCCAGATTGAAGTGTTTACTGAGGTGCTGAAGAGCGGTTCCACCACCCAGGCCTCGCAGGTGCTGTCACTGTCGCAGTCGGCGGTGAGCGCGGCGCTGGCGGATCTCGAAAACCAGCTGGGAGTACAGCTGTTCGATCGCGTAGGCAAGCGGCTGGTGCTGAATGAGCATGGGCGGCTGCTCTATCCGCGCGCCGTCGGGCTGCTGGAGCAGGCGGGTGAAATTGAGCAGCTCTTCCGGGAAGATAGCGGGGCGATCCGGCTGTTTGCCAGCAGTACCATCGGTAACTATTTGCTGCCGGGCATGATTGCCGCCTACCGGCGCGATTTTCCCGCACTTCCGCTGGAGCTGAGCGTCGGCAACAGTCAGGATGCGATTCAGGCCGTTGCAGATTTTCGCGTGGATATCGGCCTGATCGAGGGACCGTGTCACGAGCCGGATATCATCAGCACGCCGTGGCTGGAAGATGAGCTGGTGGTGTTTGCAGCACCCGACTCGGCGCTGCTGCAGCAGCCGGTGACGCTGGTAAGCCTGGCGGCGGCACCGTGGATCCTGCGTGAACGCGGCTCCGGTACGCGTGAAATTGTTGATTACCAGCTGCTGTCGCATCTGCCGCAGTTTCAGCTGGGTATGGAACTGGGTAACTCCGAAGCGATCAAACATGCGGTACGGCACGGCATGGGCATCAGCTGCCTGTCGCGCCGGGTCATTGCCGACCTGCTGGAAGCGGGCACGCTGGCAGAAGTGGCGGTTCCGCTGCCGCGCCTGACGCGCACGCTCTACCGCATTCACCATCGGCAAAAACATCTCTCAAACGCGCTCAACCGCTTTCTTGCCTACTGCTGTGAATAGCCGGCGGCGGCGGGTGCTGCTAATAATCGCCCGCCGATCATGAAGGTAACTAATAACCCGAGGTGAATGCTATACAGCGCAGGGTTAGCTGCTACAATCGCGCCTTATTTTTATCCGGCATAGCGTTTACACATGCATAATGACTCAAAAACAACACAACAACCTGGGCTGCGCCGTGAATTAAAAGCGCGCCACCTCACTATGATCGCCATCGGCGGCTCCATTGGTACCGGCCTGTTTGTCGCTTCCGGCGCCACCATTTCACAGGCCGGACCCGGCGGCGCGCTGCTCTCCTATGCCCTGATTGGGCTGATGGTCTACTTTCTGATGACCAGCCTCGGCGAACTGGCTGCCTTTATGCCGGTTTCCGGCTCTTTTGCCACCTATGGCGCAAAATATGTTGAAGAGGGCTTTGGCTTCGCGCTGGGCTGGAACTACTGGTACAACTGGGCGGTGACCATTGCTGTTGATCTGGTCGCCTCGCAGCTGGTGATGAACTACTGGTTCCCCGATACGCCAGGCTGGATCTGGAGCGCCACTTTTCTCTGCCTGATGTTCCTGATTAACTTTATCTCGGTTAAAGGTTTTGGCGAAACAGAGTACTGGTTCTCGCTGATTAAAGTCGTCACCGTCGTTATTTTTATCGTGGTGGGGATTCTGATGATCACCGGCATTATGCGCGGTGCGGAACATGCAGGCTGGCACAACTGGACCGTGGGCGATGCGCCTTTTGCCGGCGGGTTTTCTGCAATGATCGGCGTGGCGATGATTGTCGGCTTCTCTTTTCAGGGCACCGAGCTTATCGGCATCGCCGCCGGTGAATCGGAAGATCCGGCCAAAAATATTCCGCGCGCGGTGCGGCAGGTTTTCTGGCGTATTCTGCTGTTTTATGTGTTTGCGATTCTGATCATCAGCCTGATCCTGCCCTATACCGATCCGCAGTTGCTGCATAATGACGTGACCGATATCAGCGTCAGCCCGTTTACGCTGGTGTTCCAGAATGCCGGTCTGCTCTCAGCGGCGGCGATCATGAACGCAGTCATCCTGACGTCGGTGCTTTCAGCGGGTAACTCCGGTATGTACGCCTCAACGCGCATGCTGTTTAATCTCGCCCGTGAGGGCAAAGCGCCGCGCATCTTTGCAAAACTCTCCAGAGGCGGCGTGCCGCGCAATGCGCTGATTGCGACCACCGTGGTAGCGGGTCTCTGCTTCCTGACGTCAAAGTTTGGTAATCAGGAAGTTTACCTGTGGCTGCTTAATACCTCAGGTATGACCGGTTTTATCGCCTGGCTGGGCATTGCCATCAGCCACTATCGTTTCCGTCGCGGCTATGAAGCGCAGGGGCGCGATCTGGCCGATTTACCTTACCGCTCCGGCTTTTTCCCACTGGGCCCTGTCTTCGCCTTTGTGCTCTGCCTGATTATTACGCTGGGGCAGAACTACCAGGCGTTCCTCGCCGACACCATCGACTGGTACGGCGTGGCGGCAACTTATATCGGTATCCCGCTATTTCTGATTATCTGGATGGGCTACCGGCTGACGCGCGGCAGCCGCGTAGTGAAATATAGCGAGATGGAGTTCCCGGTTTTTAAACAGTAAAACCTGGCGTGGCGGCATTCCAATCCAGACGTAGGGGGCGCATTTTTGCGCCCCTGGTTTCAGGCGATTCACCCAACCCAGGGCGGCATTAATGCCGCCCCTGTGATTGCACGATATGCAGGGGACGCATTTATGCGTCCCTGATTTCATGCGATTCACCCGGACCAGGGCGGCATCAATGCCGCCCCTACGCATTTATGTGTTCCTGGCATATTGATGCATCCCTGCCGGTTTGAGCTTTGTTACAGAGATATAATTGATAATTATTATCACCTGCTCTATTGTGTCAGCCGTTATGATTACGGCTATACAGGTAGACTCATGCGTACGACGGATTCCGTGCTGATAGCGGAACACCCCCCTGAAGCTGACACCCTGACACGTTATCGTCAGGTGCTGCGTCAGCGACTGCTGCTGACTGGCGCACTGGTTGTTGCTATTCTCGCCTCGGTTATTCTCGATTTCACCCTCGGTCCGGCCGGGCTTACGCTGGAAACGCTCGGGCAGACCTTGCTGCATCCGGCCGCGATGGATGCCGGTACCCGCGTCATCGTCTGGGATATCCGTCTGCCCTATGCGCTGATGGCGGTGGTTGTCGGGCTGGCGCTGGGACTGGCGGGTGCCGAGATGCAAACCATTCTGAACAACCCGCTGGCGAGTCCTTTTACGCTGGGCGTCTCTTCCGCTGCAGCCTTTGGTGCCGCGCTGGCAATTATCCTCGGCGTCGGTTTTCCCGGCCTCTCCGATCAGTGGTTTATCTCCGCTAACGCCTTCGTGTTTGCGCTGTTTGCCGCGCTGATGCTGGATGGCATTACGCGCTGGAGCAAAGTCTCGACCTCCGGCGTGGTGCTGTTTGGTATTGCGCTGGTATTTACCTTCAACGCCCTGGTTTCCATGATGCAGTTTATCGCCAGCGAAGATACGCTGCAGGGACTGGTGTTCTGGACCATGGGTAGCCTGGCGCGCGCATCGTGGGAGAAGCTGGGCGTGCTGAGCGCTGCGTTTGCGCTGCTGGTACCGTTTTCCATGCTCAGCAGCTGGAAGCTGACCGCGCTGCGGCTGGGGGAAGATCGCGCCATTAGTTTTGGTATCGACGTGCGCCGTCTGCGACTGGCAACGCTGTTACGCATCAGCATTCTCTCGGCGCTGGCAGTAGCCTTTGTCGGCCCGATTGGCTTTATCGGCCTCGTCGCCCCGCATATCGCCCGCATGATGTTTGGCGAAGATCATCGTTACTATCTGCCCGCCAGCGCGCTGGTGGGCGCATTGGTGCTGTCGCTGGCCTCGGTTGCGTCGAAAAACCTGATCCCGGGCGTGATTATTCCGGTGGGGATCGTGACCTCGCTGGTCGGCGTTCCCTTCTTTCTGAGTATTATTCTGCGTCACCGGGGGAGCGTGTAATGGATTCAGGCTTACGTATTGAGCAGTTCAGCGCCGGTTACCCTAAGCGTCAGGTGATCGACAATCTGGACGTTGCCACGCTGCCGCGCGGCAAAATCACCGTGCTGCTTGGCCCGAACGGCTGCGGTAAATCCACGCTGCTGCGCGCGCTGGCGGGCCTGGGTAAAGGCGAGGGCGCACTCTGGCTGAACGGCGTTGATTTAATGGCGCAGCCCTTCACGCAGCGAGCAAAGCGGGTGGTCTACCTGCCGCAGACGCTGCCGGCCGGGGTTCATCTGCACGTACTGGAATCGATTATCGTGGCGCAGCGCGCCTCGGGCGGCCTCCATAGTGCGGACAGCGAAGCAGAAATTATGGCGCTGCTTGAGCAGCTGGGTATCGCTCATCTGGCGATGCGCTACCTCGATCAGCTCTCAGGCGGGCAGAAACAGCTGGTAGGTCTGGCGCAGTCGCTGATCCGCCGGCCGGAGCTGCTGCTGCTGGATGAACCGCTGAGCGCGCTGGATCTCAACTATCAGTTTCACGTGATGGATCTGGTACGACGCGAAACCCGGCTGCGCAATATGGTCACGGTGGTGGTGGTGCACGATATCAATATTGCGCTGCGGCATGCTGACCACGCGCTAATGCTGAAGCAGGGCCGGCGTCTGGCGGATGGCATACCTGCAGAGGTGATTACGCCGCAGACGCTGGCGCAGGTGTATGGCGTGCGCGGCCGGATTGAGCACTGCTCGCAGGGCATGCCGCAGGTAATGATTGACGGGCTGGTGGCAGAGTCGCTGATGTAGCTATATCTGCAATGCCAAATCTATAGTGTGATGGCTTGCCTGCCCACTGCTCGATCGGCCAGCCTGTCTCCTTCACCGGTATCGACACCTGTCAGGCCCTTTCGCCCTTTCAGCCCTGCAGTTAAGCGACAGGTTCACTATGAATGGCTATGAGGCCATGCAGGGGGCATGACCTCTTAAGGCCAGAGATATGCCAGCATGGCGTGAGAGGGACTTAACCTGCACGATTTTTTCATTTCAAAATATCGATGAGAGCTTATCAATATTAAGCTTTTTAAGCGCTGAATGTCGCTGAGAATAAAACGTTTTAATGCTGCAGCTCCAGTCAAGCTTCCTGGTTTTCGTTAGCAGCGTTGTCTTTAATGCTTCAAATTCCCTTGGCGTAATGATTTTTTTATTGCTGCTGCATTTATACAGATTGCCCATAGCGGCAGAGTAGATCTTACCATTGTCAAATATAATGATTTTGCTGGAGCGGTAAGCCAGGCTGATAGCTAAAGGCATCATATCTCTGGACACCAGCAGTAAGATGATTTCATCAGCCCGCTCATTCTCTTCGCAAAAGCAGATGAAATCTTTTAGTGATGCTTTGTTAAGCAGGAAAACCGATGCTTTACTAAAATGAAAAAGAAAGCGCTCTTGCAGATAAAGTTCGCTAAATCCCCTCTCCAGAAAGTAGTTTTCTTTTTGAATTAAATTAACATCCATATTACACCCCGTTAACAGTATGGTTGATTTTATTTCCATTCTTTTGCTTTTAGCCGTAGCATATAATTCCCAGGGCCATAGGATCGGGAATTCTTATGAAAACAGGTGTAAAAGCAACTACAGTCAGAGATATCGAAAATTGCTATAGCAAAATAATGCAAAGCGAAAATTTTCATGCGGCTTTGATGACGCATGCAAATATGATCTGTAAAGAGTTCGCATCCAATAAGATTTTCTATAAATACATTTTCAAAAATAACAGATTTCTTGCATCCGTGATTATCACATGTGTCTTCTTTAAAAAAGAGAAGCCTTGCCTGAATGATATAAAGTATCAGTGCATCAGAACCAATATGATCAGTCCTAATACTGTCTCTTCTCTGCTATTACTGTTAAAAACGGGTAGCTATATATCCACCAGAAAAGACACTATTGATAAGAGAAAAACGCATTTTTCAATTACTGACCGGGGATTGAAGTCAGCGATGTCGTTAACAAAGACGGTGGCTATTCCATTAGATGAAATGGGTATAACGGATTTCAAAGTCAATAACTTCTCAGTAGAGAATATGCAAAGCTTCTTTAAAAGATACTATGACATATTTCATCACGATATCCATCTTATTAATATTGCTGACAAAGCTGATATTTTTATCAACAAAGACTCCGGTCATATGATTATGACTCATCTATATCTTCACGGAACTACCGCACAAGACTGCGGTGAGGCATTAACCATCATCAGCCTGGCGAAGCGCTGCGGCGTATCACGTTCGCATCTTCGTAACATCATATTAGAAGCGAAAGAAAATTCCCTGGTGGATTACGATCCGAAATCAGGCCGCATACACATTCTGGAGTCTTATAATGCGATGTATCATAAATATATGGCGTATTATTTTTCTTTTGTCCTTTATGCCGCCGAGAATTTCAAAGATTAGTTGCTCTTCCTTTCTGCATTGCGGTAACACTGGTAATGCAGAAAGAGTAAGTAATCCTCCTGGCTTTGTAAATGTTAATGATTAGACCCAAAAAAAAACACCTGATCTGGACAGGTGACTTCCCCTGAACGCAAAGAGCTGAATAAAAGATCGCATTTAGCAAGCATTCTTTCTTAGCAAGCAAGGCACGATACTAAAAGCGTTGCATTTCGGCGATAATGCCGAACTATGATTATAACTAATTGTTTTTGATCAATAATATGCAATGATAGTTGTCATGATAGACCCATCTGCTTTTGTGATTCAAATTTTTAATTCATAATAGCTAATGTAAATGATCAACGGTGATTATTATTACACAGGTAAACCGATCATTGTTTCTTAACTGAATCATTAAAGAAAACGTATTTTGCTATCCTGGTTAGCTGTTTATTCGAAATGCGAGTTAGGATTTTTCTCAATACCGATCAGTATGCCTGGATACATATAGGAATATAATAAAATAGGATGATTTAAATAATCTTATTACCTGGTTTTTAATTTTACATAAACGTGCTCTGAACGGGCTGAAGCAGATATAAATTCTGTCTCTGCCGTTATGTCATTTTTTTATTTCAATTTATTCCGCTGCTTTTTTTTCAGGTTTACCGGGTTAGCTCGTAACTCTACTCTCTGGCTTCCCTGGTCAGGGATTGATAGTTAGGGCGATAGCTGTTTTTCGGCAGCATTCGGTTATCTTGAGACGAGGTATAATTATGAAAAAAACGACACTTATTGCTGTGCTGGCGGCTGCCGGCATGTGCCCGGCCGTATTTGCTGCCGATGGCACAATAAATTTCACCGGGAGTATCCGCGATACAGCCTGCACCGTTAATACCAGCTCTGCTACGCAGACCGTCAATCTGGGCACTGTAGCCGCCAGCTCTTTTGGCGCGGCCGGTACGCAGGCCTCGGCAACGCGTTTTACCATTAACCTTACCAGCTGTCCGACAGCGGTGACGTCAGCCAGCATCCGCTTTGACGGTCCGCTGGCGAGCGGCAACTCAAGCCTGCTCGGCCTGACGTCCGGAACCGGCGTGGCTACCGGCGTTGGTATCGGTATCTATGAACAGAACAGCACCACGCTGATTCCTGTCGGGCAGGCATCTGCGCCTGTCACGCTCTCTTCTACCGGCACCAATGCCCTTAATTTCATCGCCAAATATGTGTCAACTGCTGCCACCGTTGGCGCAGGTACGGCGAATGCTGCTGCCACGTTTACCGTTGCCTATAACTGATAATGCGAGCCGCTTGCGGCTCCTTCTCTTCAGGGAAGACTTCATGATTCGTTTTTGTATTCTATTGATAGTGCTGATCAATCCACTGATGAGTCTGGCAGGGGTTGAGATAGGGGGTTCACGGCTCATTTATGAGGGGAATGCGCGGCAGGCTGCGCTGAGCATCAGTAATCCGGATGATTATCCCTACCTGATTCAGGCATGGGTAGATAAAGATCCTACACAACGTCACAGTGACAACACGTTTATTGCCACGCCGCCCCTGTTCCGGCTGAAGCCGCATACGCAAAATTCTGTCCGCATTGTCTATACCGGCGCGGCGCTGCCTGCCGATCGGGAATCTCTGTACTGGCTGAGCATTAAGTCCGTGCCGGGCACGCCGAAAGAGGAGACCAATCGCCTGTTAATCACCGTAAAAAGCGTCTTCAAACTCTTTTACCGGCCGGCAGGGTTACCAGGCGATGCGGCGACAGCGTTTGAAAAAATCACTTTTCGTCGTCAGGGCGACCGTATTTACGCTTCTAATCCCACGCCGTTTTATATCTCCTTTTATGAACTGAAAATGGGCAACGCTAAGCTGAAATCGCTGCCTGTGCTCAGTCCATTATCAGAGCAGGCTATCGATTTTCCGCCGGGAACCGCAGGCACGCTATCCTGGCGGGCGATTAATGATTACGGCGGTATTACCGACGTCAGAACTGCAAAAATCTGATTAAGGCCTGACCATCAATGCGGACGACGCTTTTTACCCGCCAGTCAGGCCGGTCGGCGTCAGCGATGACAGGCTTCATGCTGGCAGCGCTGATGAGCCCTCCCGGATCTGCAACAGATTATTTTGATCCTGCCGCGCTCGAGCTGCGCGGGCAGGTGAGTGCTATCGACCTCTCGGCACTGGAACAGCCCGGCGGTCAGATCCCCGGACGATATCGGACGGAAATCTATCTGAACAGCCGCTATATGGCTGAAAGAATACTAAATTTCACGCTGGGTGAGCGTGGACTTATCCCGGAGATCACTAAAGAAGATCTGCTTTCCTGGGGCGTGCGCAGCCAGGCGACACCGGCATTTTCAGCGATGAGCAAGGGATCACTCCGCCAGCCGATCGATCGCGTCCTGCCCGACGGCCAGCTTAGCTATGACTTTGCTCAGCGGCGTCTGGATATCAGCATTCCTCAGGCGTTTATGCAGCAGAGTGTGCAGGGAGCGATCTCCCCTGAAGAGTGGGATGACGGGCTGCCTGCTGCCTTTGTGAATTACGCCTACAGCGGTGCCAGCAGCCGCAGCGACGCTCGTCAGGGAACGGTTCAGAATAATTATCTGAATCTGCGCAGTGGCGTAAACCTGGGAGCATGGCGTCTCAGAAACTATTCATCCTGGTCTGATAACGGGCGCTCGCGCCAGTGGAACAGCATCAATACTTACCTGCAGCATGACGTTAAATCACTTAACGCGCAGTTTGTGGCGGGCGACAGCTATAGCCCGGCAGGCGTGTTCGATAGCGTCGCTTTTCGCGGCGTGCAGCTCTACTCTGATGACAATATGCTGCCGGAAAGCCGCCGTGGATTTGCCCCGGTCATTCGCGGCATCGCGCAGAGTAATGCGCGCGTTACCATTCGCCAGGATGGAAACATCATCTATCAGGCTTATGTTCCACCAGGACCTTTTGCAATTACCGATCTCTATCCTGTCTCCTCAGGCGGCGATCTCAGCGTCTCAATTCGCGAAGCAGATGGCACAGTGCGTCAGTATGTTCAGGCATTCTCAGCAGTGCCGCTGATGCTGCGTGAAGGTCAGGCTAAATATGCACTGACGGCGGGTAAGTATCGGGTGGTTGCCGCTGATAATGCCGCCCGGTACGAACCACTCTTTTTGCAGACAACCGGGAGCTATGGTCTGACGAATGCCAGCACGCTCTACGGCGGAATAATCCTGTCCGGCGATTATATGAGCAGTAGTCTGGGATCGGCTAAAGGGCTGGGTTATCTGGGTTCGGTCTCGATAGACGGAACCTGGGCGCATGCGCAGTCAGGTGAGATCGAAAAACAGGGGGCATCGTTCCGTTTTCAGTATGCCAAAGATTTTACCGCCAGCGGAACCACGTTTAATCTGGCCGGCTATCGCTACTCAACATCCGGCTATATGGATTTTAATGAGGCAAATGGCTATTACAATACGCCCCCGCTTAATGCCAGCAATGATGAGCTGATTGGTTCAAAGCAGGCGCAACGCGTCTGGACGGAGTGGCGCAATCGCCACAATAAACGCAGCCGGGCCGAGCTAAACATCAATCAGAGGCTGGGCGATTTTGGCAGTCTCTATCTGTCTGCTTATCAGCAACAATACTGGGGCATAAGCGGCCGGGAAAATACGTTTAATCTCGGCTACAGCATCAGCCACAATGCGGTGAGCTATACGCTTAACTACATGCGTTCGTCCTCGCCCTGGCTAAGCCAGCAGAATAACGTGTTTTCGCTGGCCGTTCAGATTCCGTTTGAACGCTTCATGCCGAAAAGCTGGCTTAACGTCTCAGCCAGCCAGACAAACAGTAGTGGATTGATGGCATCAGCCGGTGTTGCGGGCGTGGCGCTGGCGGATAACACGCTTAGCTATAACATTCAGCAGGGTTATGCCAGCCGGGGAACCGGCGGGTCGGGCAGCGCAACCCTCGACTATAAAGGTTCTTCCGGTGAATATCTGGCGGGCTATAACGTAACCCGCCAGACGCGACAGCTTAATTATGGCGTCATGGGGGGGATCCTGGTTCACCCCTGGGGCCTTACTCTATCGCAGCCCTTAGGCGATACGATGGCGCTGGTAAGGGCAGACAAAGCGGCAAATGTGAAGGTAGAAAATAGCACTGGTGTTTATACCGATAGCCGGGGTTATGCCGTGGTGCCCTATCTCTCTCCCTACCAGCGAAACATCATCAAACTAGATTCCGGCACGCTGGCCGACGACATCGATCTTACTGCAGATACCCGTCGTGTTGTGCCAGGACAGGGCGCGCTGGTTCTGGCAGATTTCCCGACAGCGGCGGGGCAGAAAATAATGCTGACGCTGAATTCAGAAAAAACTATTCCTTATGGCGCGTCGGCCACGGTAACCAGCGGCAGCCAGACATCATCAGGTATCGTAGACGATCGTCATCAGGTTTATCTGAGCGGCGTGCCGTCGCGCGGCACGGTAAAGGTGGTCTGGCAGCATGACGGATGTCAGGCCGATTACGTCCTTCCCGGCGACAAGCCGGTTATACAACTTATTAGCCTGCAATGCCGGTAAAGGATTAACCATGCGAAAAATTCTGCTGCTTACTATTCTGGCTCTGCCCGGTGCCTTTACGGTGCAAACGGCTTACGCCTGGAACTGTTCCGTTGCGACAGCGACAAGCGTTATCACGCCGCCAACGCTGGTGGTACAGAGAGATCTACCGGTTGGCGCCATGATCGGGAGCGTGCTGACCTCAGATATGGCGGGAAGATTTAGCTGTTCAGATACGCCTGCGCCGGCGCTGACCTATCAGGAGTTTGGCATCAAGAGTCATGGCAAAAATGTCACGATTATTGACGGACGCAATATCTACAGTACCGGTATTGCAGGCATTGGCTACGCATTCGGCGGGCTGTCCGGGAATAACTGTGCCGGCACGTCAGGGTGGGTGGATAGTGTCTGGGGACCGAACGTTCAGCAGCTCTGCAAAAGCAGTGGCCTGCTGGCCAGTCAGCCGATGACGGGGCAGGCGCTGGTGCAGTTCTATAAGACGGCGCAAACCACCGGCAGCGGTAGCGTCGGCGCGCAGCTGATTGGCTCATTTATCCTGCGCAACAATCAGTCAGCCTGGATGTGGCCGGAGGCATATATCAACCTCGGTGCATTGACGGTAACGACGGTGGCCTGTTCGGTAACCAATAGCGCGCTTTCGGTCACAATGGGTACGGTGCAGAAGCGGGCCTTCAGGGGCGCGGGCACGGGACCGGGCGACAGTTTTACCCGCACGCTGACCATTCCGCTGAACTGCAATGCAGGTACGCGGGTAAACGTGCAGATCGATGGCAGCGTTCAGGATGCGGCAAATGGCGTACTCAATCTGACCGGCGGAACTGGCAGTGCAACAGGAGTGGGCATTCAGCTGCTCTACAACAATGTACCGTTAACGCTGCAAAAGCCAATTAACACCGGCAGTGCGGACACAGCCGGAACGTTCAGTATCCCGCTGCAGGCGCGCTATTATCAGACCGGAAGTGATATTACGCCCGGTACAGCAAATGCCACCGCCACCTTTACAATTACCTATCAGTAATGGTGCGACGCCTGCCGGGAAGGTCTAATCGCAGTGAACCGGTCAGAGATAAGCGGAAGGGGCAGCTGATAGCCAGCCCGGGCTGAGAAGCCCGCGGCTGGCAAAGGACTATACCAGCAGATGTTTCGCGTGAAAGCGCAGGTGATCTTCCACAAAAGTGGCGATAAAGAAGTAGCTGTGGTCGTAACCCGGCTGAATGCGCAGCTCCAGCGGGAATCCCTGTTCGCGCGCAATCGCCTCAAGGCGCTCCGGACGCAGCTGGTCCGCGAGAAACTGATCGCCGTCGCCCTGATCGATCAGCAGCGGCAGACGCTGCTCCGCCTCCTGCATCAGCAGGCAACTGTCCCATTCCCGCCACGCCTGGCGGTCGTCGCCGAGATAGGCAGTAAACGCCTTTTGTCCCCAGGGGACGTCGCAGGGATTCACAATCGGTGCAAAGGCTGAAGCGGAAGCAAAGCGTCCGCCGAGGCGCAGTGCCAGTACCAGCGCACCGTGTCCTCCCATTGAGTGGCCCATAATCGACTGCCGATCGCTCAGCTTGAAGTTATCCGCCAGCAGCGCCGGCAGCTCCTCGCTGAGGTAGTCAAACATACGATAGTGCGCCGCCCACGGCTGCTGCGTTGCGTTGAGATAGAAGCCGGCGCCCTGGCCGAGATCGTAACTCTCATCGTTAGCCACCGCGTCCCCGCGCGGGCTGGTGTCCGGCATAATCAGCACCAGACCCAGCTCTGCGGCCACGCGCTGCGCGCCCGCTTTGGTGGTGAAATTTTCGTCGCTGCAGGTCAGTCCGGCGAGAAACCAGACCGCAGGCGGCGGCGTATCAGCTTTGGGCGGCGGTAAAAAAATGCTGAACGTCATCGGGCAGTTCAGCACCGATGACTGATGTCGCCAGCGTTGTTGCCAGCCGCTAAAGATGCGGTGTTCTTCCAGCAGTTCCAGCGTGGATGCCATAACGCCTCCGGTTATTTGTTGAAGTGCACCACAGAGCGAATCGATTTCCCTTCGTGCATCAGATCAAAGGCGTCGTTGATCTCATCCAGCGCCATGGTATGGGTGATGAAATCGTTCAGCGCAAACTTGCCATCCAGATAATCCTGCACGATACCCGGCAGCTGGCTGCGGCCTTTCACGCCGCCAAACGCGGAACCCCGCCAGACGCGGCCCGTGACCAGCTGGAACGGGCGGGTGGAGATCTCTTCACCGGCACCGGCCACGCCGATGATGACCGACTCACCCCAGCCTTTATGACAGCACTCCAGCGCCGAACGCATGACGTTGACGTTACCGATACACTCAAATGAGAAATCGACGCCGCCATCGGTCAGCTCAACGATGACATCCTGAATAGGCTTATCGTAATCTTTCGGGTTGATCAGGTCGGTGGCACCCAGCTTGCGGGCCAAATCAAATTTGCTGGTATTGATATCGATAGCGATAATGCGGCCCGCTTTTGCCATCTGCGCACCGATGATCGCCGAGAGGCCAATACCGCCGAGACCAAAAATTGCCACGGTATCGCCCGCTTTAACTTTAGCGGTATTCATCACCGCGCCCATGCCGGTGGTCACGCCGCAGCCCAGCAGGCACACCTCTTCCAGCGGAGCTTCTTTACTGATTTTCGCCAGCGAGATTTCCGGTACAACGGTGTACTCGGAAAAAGTAGAGGTGCCCATATAGTGGAAAATAGGCTGGCCATCTTTAAAGAAGCGCGTAGTGCCATCCGGCATCAGTCCCTTGCCCTGGGTGGCGCGGATCGCCTGGCAGAGGTTGGTTTTGCCGGAGAGACAGAACTTACATTTGCCGCACTCCGGAGTGTAGAGCGGGATAACGTGATCGCCCACGGCGACGCTGGTAACGTCTTCGCCCACCGCTTCCACCACGCCGCCACCTTCATGACCGAGAATGGCCGGGAAAACGCCTTCCGGATCTTTGCCGGAGAGCGTATAGGCGTCGGTATGGCAAACGCCGGTAGCAACGATGCGTACTAACACTTCGCCTTTCTGCGGCGGCATCAAATCCACTTCTTCGATTTTCAGCGGCTCGCCAGGTGCCCAGGCAACGGCGGCACGGGTTTTAATCATGTTCATGCAATCCCTCTTGCGGTAGATGCGGGCCAGTGGCCCTGGTGGTCATTACTTATTTCAGCAGCGTCTGCTCGCTGTCCGGCAGCGGATGCAGCAGGCCGTCGTGCTGTGGCCGGTCATCAAACATATCGATAATCAGGTATTTCAGCGCCTCGACGTTCGGCGTAAACGCATCGCGTCGCCACATCAGCCAGGTAGCGGTATCGCGATAGAGCGGCGGCAGCGCGTGCTCCTGTACCCGCTCGCGCGCCGGCATCTGCGCCAGCACGGAGGCGGGCAGCATTGCCACGCCGCCGCCGCCCGCCACGCAGGCAACCATCGCGTGATAGGACTGGATCTCCATGACGTTGCGCGGTGCGCTCTGGCTGTCGCGGTACCAGCTCTCCAGCCGGGTGCGGTAGGAGCAGCTGTTGCCAAAGGCAAACAGCGTATCCTGCTGGGTATCGCGTGCGCTGAGGATCGGCGGATGTTCAGGGCTGGAGATCAGCACCATCTCTTCGCTGAAGGCGATACAGCCGTTCAGGTCATCATAGGGAGCCGGACCATCAACCAGCGCCGCCGCCAGCGTGCCGGCGCGCACTTTGTCGATGATATCGCCCGATGTGCCGGTCACCAGGGAGAGCGCCACCGCCGGGTAGCGCTGATGATAGGCGGCCAGCAGCGCCGGCAGGCGGGTAGCTGCCGTGCTCTCCATTGAACCAAAAGCAAAATTGCCGCCTGGCTCACCGGCGCGGGCGATATTCAGCGCTTCATCGCTCAGCGCCAGAATACGGCGGGCGTAGTTGAGAAAATTATGCCCCATCGGTGACAGACGCATGCGCTGCTTCTCGCGGATAAACAGGTCAACCCCGATCTCCTCTTCCAGCTGGCGCAGGCGCGTAGTGAGATTAGAGGGCACGCGATGCAGCTGTTCAGCGGCTCGCGCCAGAGAACCGGTATCGGCTACACAACAGAACATTCGCAGCTGAACTAAATCCATCTTCTCATCCCGTAAACAACAAGTGCAATGTTATTCATATTTTGTGAGTCTAAACTGCCCGCCGGCGGCTGGCAAGTGCGTTATTGCCGCTTTTGCAGTTTAGCCAGGCGCGCTGCTGATAAGTGTAGTGATAGCGACAGCAACAGCCGCTTTTTTGCGCCTTTTGGTGCCGCGCACGCGCACGTGCTGATTGCCAATCAGATTGATTACTGGATTAAGCCTGCGTTGTGTTTCACAATACGCGCTCAGAATTTCCCCCGCGGGCTATGTTCCGCGGGCGCATCACCTGCCGGAGAATGAGAACGATGAGCACCTTAAGTCAGGAAGCCGCCCTGGTTCATGAAGCGCTGCTGGCGCGCGGTCTGGAAACGCCGTTACGCGCCCCGGTGCGCGAAATGGATAGCGAAACGCGCAAGCGTGAAATTGCCGGTCACATGACGCAAATCATGCAGTTGCTGAATCTGGACCTGGAAGATGACAGCCTGATGGAGACGCCGCATCGCATCGCAAAAATGTATGTGGATGAGATTTTCTCAGGTCTCGATTACGCCAACTTCCCGAAAATCACCGTTATCGAAAACAAAATGAAAGTGGACGAGATGGTGACGGTGCGTGACATCACGCTGACCAGCACCTGCGAACACCATTTTGTGATCATCGATGGCAAGGCGACGGTGGCCTACATTCCCAAAGACAAAGTGATTGGCCTGTCGAAAATCAACCGCATCGTGCAGTTTTTCGCCCAGCGCCCGCAGGTGCAGGAGCGGCTGACGCAGCAGGTGCTGGTCGCGCTGCAGACGCTGCTTGGGACGACTAACGTGGCGGTGTCGATTGATGCAGTTCATTACTGCGTAAAAGCGCGCGGCGTGAAAGATGCGACCAGCGCAACCACGACCACGTCGCTGGGCGGGCTGTTTAAATCGAGCCAGAATACGCGTCAGGAGTTCCTGCGCGCGGTACGTCATATCTGATCCCCAGGCGGCCCCGGTGCCGCCTTTTTTGATGGCTGAGGGCCGCAATGCAACGCTACCAGGCGCTGGATTTTATTCGCGGATGCGCGGTTCTGGGCATTTTGCTGCTCAATATTACCGGCTTTGGCCTGCCGTCAGCCGCCTATCTTAATCCCGCCTGGCAGGGCAGCGTTACGCCGCAGGATGCCTGGACCTGGGCGATACTGGACGGGCTGGCGCAGCTGAAATTCCTCACGCTGTTCGCACTGCTGTTTGGCGCCGGACTGGCGCTGCAGATCCCCCGCGGTAAGCGCTGGATCAGCACGCGCCTGACGCTGCTGGTGCTGCTCGGGTTTATCCATGGCGTCTTCTTCTGGGAAGGGGATATTCTCCTCGACTACGGGCTTATCGGCCTGATTATCTGGCGTCTGCTGCGTGAAGTGCCCTCTGAGCGTGCGCTGTTTCAGACCGGCGTGCTGCTCTATCTGGTCGGCTGTGCGGTGCTGCTTATCTTCGGAGCGATCTCCGGCAATCAGAGCAGCAGCGGCTGGCAGCCAGGTGCCGCTGTGCTGGAGTATGAAAGTTACTGGAAGCTGGTGGGCGGCTGGGAAGCGGTACGCAACCGGCTCGATCTGCTCGCATCGGGCCTGATGGCGCTGGCATCCCAGTATGGCTGGCAGCTGGCGGGGCTGATGCTGATAGGTGCCGCGCTGCTGCGCTGCGGCTGGCTGACCGGTGAGTTCAGCCTGCAGCACTACCGGCGCGCCGCACTGCTGCTGCTGACGACCGGCTGGCTAATCGCGGTGCCGGGTATCGTTGCGCAGTGGCAGCTGCAGTGGGCGCAGCGCTGGACCAGCTTTTATCTGCAGGTGCCGCGCGATCTCGCCTCGCCTTTTATCAGCCTCGGCTATGCGGCGCTCTGTCTCGGCTTCTGGCCTGCGCTCGCGCGTAACCGGCTATGCAACCTGATTCAGGGAGTGGGGCGCATGGCGCTGAGCAACTATCTGTTACAGACGCTAATCTGTACCACGCTTTTCTACCGGTTTGATCTCTTCCTGCACTTTAACCGGTTACAGCTGCTGGCGCTGGTGCCCGCTATCTGGGTAGTCAATCTTCTCTTCTCAGCGCTCTGGCTGCGCTATTTTCGTCAGGGGCCGCTGGAGTGGCTGTGGCGCTGGCTGACGCAGCGTCTCTCTGCAACCGGCACCGCAGTGCCGCCTGTCAGATAATGACCTGCATCACAAAGATCGCATAAAGCAATGTAACCGTTTTCATGGATGTGAGCTGTTTCACGTAGCTGAAGTCTGCGGCCTGACACTATAGCGCTATTACGCGCCCGTCGCGTCTTTCAGCCTTTGTGGAACCGCTGCATGATAACGATTCGTGATGTCGCCCGACTGGCGGGAGTTTCTGTTGCCACCGTGTCGCGCGTGCTCAATAACAGCAGTGCCGTCACCTCTGATACCCGCGACGCCGTGCTGCAGGCGGTGGAATCGCTGGGCTATCGTCCGAACGCCAACGCACAGGCGCTCGCCACCCAGGTCAGCGACACGATTGGTGTCGTTGTCATGGATGTCTCCGATCCCTTTTTTGGCGCGCTGGTGAAAGCGGTGGATACCGTGGCGCAGCGGGTGCATAAGCATGTTCTCATCAGTAATTCCTGGCATCAGGAAGATAAAGAGCGGCACGCCATTGAGGTGCTGATCCGTCAGCGCTGCAATGCGCTGGTGGTACATGCGAAAACGCTTTCAGACGCTGAACTCACGCAGTTTATGGATCAGGTGCCGGGAATGGTGCTGGTTAACCGGGTGATCCGCGGCTACGAGCATCGCTGCGTCTGTCTCGACAATGTAACCGGTGCGCAGGTTGCCACCCGCATGCTGCTGCAGCAGGGGCATCAGCGTATCGGCTATCTCAGCTCCAGCCACCCGATTGAAGATGTGGCTCAGCGCCGCGATGGCTGGCTGCAGGCGCTGTCAGAGCAGGGTATCCAGCCGGCAGAGGCGTGGATCGCCCATGCTGAACCCGATATGCAGGGCGGTGAAGCCGCGATGGTGGAGCTGCTCGGGCGCAATTTGCATCTGACCGCCGTGTTTTCCTATAACGATGGCATGGCGGCTGGCGCCCTGACGGCGCTGAAAGATAACGGCATTCAGGTGCCGCAGCATTTTTCTGTCATCGGTTTTGATGACATTCCTATTTCCCGTTACACCGATCCCCAGCTGACAACCGTACGCTATCCCATTGTTTCTATGGCAAAACTGGCAACAGAGCTGGCGCTGAAAGGCGCAGCCGGTGAGCTGGATCCTCAGGCATCGCACTGCTTCATGCCTACGCTGGTGCGGCGTCACTCAGTGGCCCAGCGACAAATTGTGGAGTCGATCACTAATCCAGGCGATAGCGCCATGTAACCGTTTCCAATATGTGATTACATTCACAGTTAATTACCAGACCGCTCACTATGATGGCAGCGTCTTACCGGACTGAAACATCATGAAACGCCGGGTCACGCCTCTCCGGACAGGTTTCAGTAGCCGATTGAAATGGTTCACAACACTCTTCAGGAAGCGGTTACGTACAGGGAAGTCAGGATAGGGAGAGCGGTCCGGCCAATGCCTGCGCCTGCTCCAGAATGATAGCGTTTCAACCGACTGCGTTCGCTGCCCGCAGGCAGCAGGGCGCAATGAAATACCCTGCATAATTAAAACCGGAGATACCATGAATAAGAAGGTTTTCACGCTCACAGCACTGGTTGCCAGCATGATGTTTGGTGCAACTGCACACGCCGCCGATACCCGCATTGGCGTGACCATTTACAAATATGATGACAACTTCATGTCAATGGTGCGTAAGGATATCGAGAAAGAGGCGAAAACGCTGGGCGGCATTCAGCTGCTGATGAATGACTCGCAGAATGACCAGTCCAAACAGAACGATCAGATTGACGTGCTGATGGCCAAGGGCGTGAAAGCGCTGGCAATTAACCTGGTAGATCCGGCAGCGGCAGCGGTAGTCATCGACAAAGCAAAAGCCAATGACGTACCGATTGTGTTCTTCAACAAAGAGCCGAACGCCAAAGTGCTGGCCAGCTATCCGAAAGCCTATTATGTCGGTACAGACTCAAAAGAGTCAGGTATCAAACAGGGCGAGCTGATTGAGAAGCACTGGAAATCGACGCCAGCCTGGGATCTGAACAAAGATGGACAGATTCAGTTTGTCCTGCTGAAAGGCGAGCCAGGCCATCCGGATGCTGAAGCGCGTACCAAATATGTTATCGACACTCTGAACAAAGATGGCATCAAGACGCAGCAGCTGGCGATGGATACCGCAATGTGGGATACCGCTCAGGCGAAAGATAAAGTCGATGCGTGGCTCTCCGGTCCGAACGCTAACAAAATTGAAGTGATTATTGCCAACAACGATGCAATGGCAATGGGCGCGGTTGAAGCGCTGAAAGCACACAACAAATCAAGCATTCCGGTGTTTGGTGTCGATGCGCTGCCAGAAGCGCTGGCGCTGGTGAAATCGGGTGCGATGGCGGGTACCGTGCTGAACGATGCGGAAAACCAGGCGAAAGCCACGCTGGATATCGCGAAGAACCTGGCAGATGGCAAAGAGCCAACCGCGGGCACTAACTTCAAGATGGAAGATAAAGTGGTTCGCGTGCCTTATGTCGCCGTAGATAAAGAGAACCTCTCTCAGTTTGCGAAGTAATCTATTCCGGGCGCGGCAATTTGCCGCGCCTTATTGCATCTGCATACGCTTTTTTTAGCCAGGTAAATTATGGCCAGTGAGAATCCGACCACACAGCGTGAATATCTGCTGGAGATGACGAATGTCTCGAAATCATTTCCAGGGGTGAAAGCCTTAGATAATGTGAATTTGAAAGTGCGGCCGCACTCCGTCCATGCCTTAATGGGTGAAAACGGCGCCGGAAAATCGACATTATTAAAGTGCTTATTTGGCATCTATAAAAAAGATACGGGGAGTATTCTTTTTCAGGGCCAGGAGATTGACTATAAAAGCTCCAAAGAAGCGCTGGAAAATGGCGTCTCAATGGTGCATCAGGAATTAAACCTCGTGCTGCAGCGCAGCGTGATGGATAATATGTGGCTGGGTCGCTACCCGCGTAAAGGGCCATTTGTCGATCAGGACAAAATGTATCGCGATACCAAAGCGATCTTTGATGAGCTCGATATTGATATCGATCCGCGCGATAAAGTGGCGAATCTTTCTGTATCGCAGATGCAGATGATTGAAATTGCCAAAGCGTTCTCCTATGACGCCAAAATTGTCATTATGGATGAACCGACCTCTTCGCTGACGGAAAAAGAAGTTAACCACCTGTTTACTATTATTCGTAAACTAAAAGATCGCGGCTGCGGTATTGTCTATATCTCGCATAAGATGGAAGAAATCTTTCAGCTGTGCGACGAGATCACCATTCTGCGCGACGGACAGTGGATCGCCACTCAGTCGCTGGAAGGGCTGGATATGGATAAGATCATCGCCATGATGGTGGGCCGTTCGCTCAATCAGCGCTTCCCGGATAAGAGCAACGTGCCGGGCGAGGTGATTCTGGAGGTCCGCAACCTCACTTCACTGCGTCAGCCCTCGATTCGCGATATCTCATTTGACCTGCATAAAGGGGAGATCCTCGGTATCGCCGGGCTGGTGGGTGCCAAGCGTACCGATATCGTTGAGACGCTGTTTGGCATTCGCGAGAAGTCGGGCGGAACTATCCGGCTGCACGGCAAAGCGATCAACAACCACAGTGCAAACGAAGCGATTAACCACGGTTTTGCGCTGGTGACAGAAGAGCGTCGCTCCACCGGGATCTACGCCTATCTCGATATCGGCTTTAACTCGCTTATCTCCAATATTAAAAAATATAAATCCAGTATCGGCCTGCTTGATAATAAGCGTATGAAGAGCGATACCCAGTGGGTTATTGACTCGATGCGGGTAAAAACGCCAGGTCACCATACGCAGATTGGCTCGCTTTCAGGCGGTAACCAGCAGAAGGTCATTATTGGCCGCTGGCTGCTGACCCAGCCGGAAATATTAATGCTTGATGAACCTACGCGCGGTATTGACGTAGGGGCTAAATTTGAAATTTATCAGCTGATTTCAGAACTGGCCAAAAAAGAGAAGGGCATTATTATTATCTCCTCAGAAATGCCAGAGCTGCTGGGTATAACCGATCGTATTCTGGTAATGAGTAACGGTCAGGTAGCCGGTATTGTCGATACAAAAACGACCTCGCAGAATGAAATCCTGCGTTTAGCGTCATTACACCTTTAATGAAGCAAGGGCTTTAAAATGAAAGCGACTACTAAAAAGAATGCGCTAACCTGGTTAAAAGAGGGCGGTATTTACGTCGTCCTGTTTGTTCTGCTGGCGATTATTATTTTCCAGGATCCGACGTTTTTAAGTTTAATGAACCTGAGTAACATCCTGACGCAATCGTCGGTGCGTATTATTATCGCGCTGGGCGTGGCCGGGCTGATTGTGACTCAGGGTACTGACCTCTCCGCCGGGCGGCAGGTTGGCCTGGCGGCGGTAGTGGCGGCGACGCTGCTGCAGTCGATGGATAACGCGAACAAGGTTTTCCCGCATCTGGAAACCATGCCGATTCCGCTGGTTATTCTGGTAGTGTGCATTATCGGCGGCGTGATTGGCCTGGTAAACGGCGTGATCATCGCATACCTCAAGGTAACGCCGTTTATTACCACGCTGGGTACGATGATCATCGTGTATGGTATTAACTCCCTCTACTACGATTTTGTCGGTGCCTCGCCGATCGCCGGCTTTGACGCGGGCTTCTCCACCTTTACCCAGGGTTTCCTGCGCTTTGGTGACTTCAAGCTCTCGTTTATCACCTTTTACGCCATTATCGCTATCATGTTTGTCTGGATCCTGTGGAACAAAACCCGCTTCGGTAAAAACATTTTTGCGATTGGCGGTAACCCGGAAGCGGCAAAAGTTTCAGGCGTTAACGTGCCGTTCAACCTGATTCTGGTCTATGCCCTGTCAGGTGTGTTCTATGCGTTTGGCGGTCTGCTGGAAGCGGGCCGTATTGGCAGCGCCACCAACAACCTCGGCTTTATGTATGAGCTGGATGCGATTGCCGCCTGCGTGGTGGGCGGCGTCTCCTTCGCCGGCGGTGTGGGTACGGTCGCAGGCGTCGTGACCGGGGTAATTATCTTTACCGTAATCAACTACGGCCTGACTTACATCGGCGTGAACCCTTACTGGCAGTACATCATCAAGGGCGGCATCATTATCTTCGCCGTGGCGCTGGATTCACTGAAATACTCGCGCAAGAAATAAGCGTGAAGTAACGGAAAAAGGCTGCGCTGGCGCAGCCTTTTTTTATGGCTGCCGGCCGCAGCAAAGGCTACTTACGCAGCTTCTCTTCCAGCTCCAGCAGCTGTTCAGGCGTGACCGCCGGATAGCTCTGCGCATCTTCCGGCACCGTATGCACTGCCGGAATTGGCACCAGCGGTCCGAGAAAACGCGGCTCGCGCTTCATCAGATAGAGATCGGCCATGGCGCCCAGCCGGGCACCGACTTCGCGTGCGCGCACCGACAGCATATTTTTCGGCGAGGGTACGGCATAGCACTGTGCCTGAATGCCAAGGTGCAGCGCAATGTAGAGCGCCCGCTCGCAGTGAAAGCGCTGGGTGATAATAATGAAGTCGTTGGTGTCAAACACCTTGCGCGTGCGCACAATGGAGTCGAGCGTGCGAAAACCGGCATAATCCAGCACGATATCGGCTGGATCGACGCCAGCTTTAATCAGATCGCGTCGCATGGTGGCGGGCTCGTTATAGCTCTGCTGGGCGTTGTCGCCGCTCAGCAGCAGGTAGTTAACTTTGCCGCTGTTATAGGCGTTGAGCGCGCCCTGCATGCGATAGAGGTAATACTGATTAATGACGCCGGCACGATAATATTTCGCGGTGCCCAGTACCACGCCAACCTGACGATGCGGCAGCGAGGCGACATCTTCATAGATAAACGGCGCGGTTTTCCAGCTGATCCAGCGATCAAGGCCGAGCGCGGTCGCCACCATCGCTAAGATGATGATGATCAGAGCAAAGAAAACGCGTTTCAGCATGCGCGCGGCAACTCAACAGGCAGGATTCAGGGTGCTTCAAGGCTACTTGAGCCGGGGCGGCTAAGCAAGCTCACCCCGGCTGGCTGATGTTTTTTTCGGCAGTGCCGGATCGAAATCCGGCGCTGAGGCGATCAGATAGAGGTACGGCGGTAGTGGCGATACTGCGGCAGCCAGAAGTTGTTGTGAACCGCTTTAGAGAGCACATCCTCCGACGTTACCACGGCAACGCCAGCCAGCTGTGCCGCTTTGCCCACTTCCATCGCAATCAGTTTAGAGACGCCCTGAATATCTTTGATCTCCGGCAGGACCGGACCTTCGCCGTCGTTAACCAGCGGCGAGCAGTCAGCCAGCGCGCGGCTGGCGGTCATCAGCATGGAATCGGTCACGCGCGTTGCGCCCGCGGCAATCACGCCGAGTCCGATGCCCGGGAAGATATAGGAGTTGTTGCACTGGGCAATCGGATAGGTTTTGCCTTTCCAGGTCACCGGTGAGAACGGGCTGCCGGTGGCAACCAGCGCGGCACCGTCGGTCCAGGCGATGATATCCGCCGGCGTCGCTTCCACGCGTGACGTCGGGTTAGAGAGCGGCATCACGATAGGGCGTTTGCAGTGCTTGTGCATCTCGCGAATGATCTCTTCGGTAAACAGGCCTGGCTGGCCCGATACGCCGATCAGAATATCGGGCTGCGCGTTGCGCACCACATCCAGCAGCGAAATCGTGTCGCTGGTGACGTCCCAGGCTTTCAGATTGTCACTTTTCTGCACCAGCCTGCTCTGGAAGTCGAGCAGGTTTGGCAGCTTATCGGTGAGCAGACCAAAGCGGTCAACCATCATGACGCGCGAACGCGCTTCATCATCGCTCAGTCCTTCCGATTTCATCTGCGCAACGATCTGTTCAGCGATACCACAGCCTGCAGAACCGGCGCCGAGGAAGACCACTTTCTGCTCGCACAGGCGGCTGCCTGCGGCGCGGCTGGCGGCAATCAGGGTACCAACGGTAACGGCTGCGGTGCCCTGAATATCGTCGTTGAAGCAGCAGATTTCATCGCGATAGCGCTGCAGCAGCGGCATAGCGTTTTTCTGTGCAAAATCTTCGAACTGCAGCAGGACGTTTGGCCAGCGACGTTTCACCGCCTGAATAAATTCATTCACAAACGACTCATACTCTTCGCCGCTAATGCGCGGATGACGCCAGCCCATATAGAGCGGGTCGTTGAGCAGCTGCGGGTTATTGGTTCCGACATCCAGCACCACCGGCAGGGTATAAGCCGGACTGATGCCGCCGCAGGCGGTATAGAGCGACAGTTTACCAATCGGAATACCCATGCCGCCGATGCCGAGGTCGCCCAGGCCAAGAATGCGCTCGCCATCCGTGACCACAATAACCTTCACATTCTGCTTGGTGGCGTTCTGCAGCATGTCTTCGATGCGATCGCGATTGTTGTAGGAGATAAATACGCCGCGCGCGCGACGGTAAATTTCGGAGAAGTGCTCGCATGCCGCGCCCACGGTCGGGGTGTAGATAATCGGCATCATCTCTTCCAGATGATTATCCAGCAGGCGGTAGAACAGGGTTTCGTTGGTATCCTGGATATTGCGCAGATAGACGTGCTTGTCGTTATTGTTTTTGAAATCCAGGAACTGACGCCAGGCGCGTTCCGCCTGCTCTTCAATGGTCTCAACCGCATCCGGCAGCAGGCCATTAAGATTAAATTCGTTTCGCTCTTCCAGAGAGAAGGCGCTGCCTTTATTCAGCAGCGGAAATTCCAGCAGAATCGGACCCGCATAGGGGATATAGAGCGGGCGTTTACTTTCGTACTCGAGTTCCATGCAATGTTTGCTCCGGTTGCAGTGTTTGCTGACGTATCGCTACGAAAAGGTCACGCCAGATCTGATTATTGTGAAGGTCTGGCGCCCGATCCTATGAAAATTCCGGCAGATGTACAGCTTTTGTTAACAGCAGGTCACAAAAGCGGTAAAAGGATCACTAAACGGATGTTTTTGAAACTAAAGTAATCGTCAGCTCGCGGCAGCCGAGCGCGGCCAGCGTCGCCCGCGTGGCGTCCGCCTGCGTCAGCGTACCCTCTGCAGACTCGGCCAGCGCCGCGCGGCGAATAGTTTCCAGCGGTTCATGATGCATATTCATCAGGATCAGCGCGGCCTGCAGCGGCGGCAGGCTCGGGTTGAAGGCGGCATTCTCCGCATAGCGGCCGCTGTAAATGGCGCCGCTGTGGCTCTCCAGTGCCACGCCACTGTAGCTGAAGCTATAAGGCGCGTGGCTCTGGCTGGCAGCCCGGATTGCCGCCTGCTGCAGCGCATCGCCGGCAGGAGCAAAGGCATGGTCAACCGGCGTCATCAGCCGTTCGGTAATATTGAGGTCGGCAGGACCAAATGCATCGGGCAGGTAGTGGGCCAGCGTGTTCACGTCACGGCCCGGCAGGCTGATGCGGATCGCCGTGCCGCTGTTCAGCTCATTCATAAACTGACGGCAGTGGCCGCACGGCGTGTAGTTAACCGTAATCGCCTCGATCCCGGTTTCACCGCGCAGCCAGGCGTGGGTAATCGCGCTCTGCTCAGCGTGCACTGTCTGCTGCATCGTGGCACCGCGAAACTCCATATTCGTCCCAAAATACCAGTGGCCGCTGACGCCGCGCGCGATAGCGCCAACGCTGAAGCGCGAGAGCGGTGCAACCGCGCAGCAGGCGGCAAGCGGCAGGAGCGCCAGCGCCAGCGCATCCTCTTCCAGTCCGGTCGCCTGCTGCAGCGTTATCCGCTCATCGGGGCGGAGAACGCCGTGAAAATCGGGCGCGTCCAGCAGCGGCTGCAGCGCCTGCTGCAGGGGCAACGGCAGGTCGGAGAAAGCGGAAGAGAATCGTGGATGCATGGTATCAGGCCTCATTAACTCATCAGCGGCGGTGCGCCGCCTGCTGAGTTATATGTGATCCATGTCGCTATGACAATGCAAGCTCATTGAGTTGTTTCAACTTTGCGAGATCTCTCGCAAACTTTCAGCCAAACCATGCCAGCAGCAGCGGAAAGATAAACGGCGCCAGTAAAGAGGTGATGATGCCGCAAATCACCAGCGCCAGCGAACTGAACGCCCCTTCCTGATAGTCGAGTTCCGCCGCGCGCGCCGTGCCCAGCGCGTGTGACGCGTTGCCAATCGCCAGGCCACGCGATGCTTTGCTGCGAATGCGCAGGAGGTTCAGCAGCATGTGCCCGAATACGGCACCAAATACGCCCGCGATCAGCACGCAGATAGCGCTGATGGCCGGAATACCGTGCAGTGAGGCAGAGACCGCCATCGCAATCGGGGTGGTGACTGACTTGGGCAGGAGCGTCGCGGCGATCTCCGGTGTGGCGCCCAGCCACAGCGCCATCGCGGTACCAGAAACCATGGCGGTCAGGCTGCCAATAAAGCAGACGCTGATGATGGTTTTCCAGCGTGCGCGGATCTGATGCATCTGCTCATAGAGCGGCAGCGCTAAGGCCACGACCGCCGGTTGCAGCAGCTGATTCAGCAGTGCGCTGCCGGCAAAATAGCGCGTATAGGGGGTATGCGTGAGCAGCAGCAGCGGGATAATGATGGCCATAGCTACCAGCAGCGGATTAATCAGCGAGATTTTGAGCTTTGCCGCCAGTCGGCGCGCCACAAAATAAGCAGCCAGCGTCAGCGGCAGGGACCACCAGGCGTCACTCATGCGGCTGCTCCGGTTTCGGACGCTGCAGGCGTTCAGCGCTAAAACCTACCACCACCAGCACCATCAGCGTACTGGTGAGGCAGGAGACCACGATCGGCCCAAACTGCGCGGAAAGTACATCGGTATAGCTGATGACGCCGACGCTTATCGGGACAAACAGCAGCGCCATATAGCGGATCAGCAGATGGCAGCCGGGCTTTACCCAGCGGACCGGCAGAATTTGCAGTCCCAGCAGGAGAAACAGCAGCAGCATACCGATAATACTGCCGGGAATAGTAAAGGGAAGCAGGGCGGCGATCGCGATACCGGCATAGAGCGCGGCATAGATAATCGTAAAGGCGCGCAGATAGCGCCAGCAGGCAGTTAACACGTCAGGCATCTCCGGCGTCTGTCATCGGTTTACATCATACGCATTACGCGCTTAGCGTGCCAGAGTCCGGCCTGCGTGCGCGGCAGAACTGGCGTAGAGGGTCGTTCAGGAAGAGGGCGGGAGCGGAAAAGCAGCCCTCTTCGCAGCGGAGAGGGCTGTAAACAAAGAAAAGCGATTACTTAACCGGCATGCCGGGCTGTGCGCCGCTGTCCACCGAGAGCACAAACAGATCGCTGCCGCCAGAGCCAGCTGAGAGCACCATCCCTTCCGATACGCCAAAGCGCATCTTACGCGGTGCCAGGTTGGCCACGATAATGGTCATCTTGCCCACCAGTACCGAAGGATCGGGGTAGGCAGCACGAATGCCGGAGAAGATCTGACGCTTCTCACCGCCGAGATCGAGCTGCAGGCGCAGCAGCTTGTCTGAACCCTCAACCAGTTCCGCCTGCTCAATCAGCGCTACGCGCATATCGACTTTGGCGAAATCATCAATGGTGATGGTGTCGCCAATCGGCGCGTCAGCAAGCGGGCCGCTCACCGCAGGCTGACTGGCCGCCGCCGCATCCTCTTTCGATGCCTCAATCAGCGCCTCCACTTTTGCCATCTCAATACGGCCATAGAGCGCTTTGAACGGTGCCACGCTGTGATTCAGCAGCGGCTGCGCGATGCCATCCCAGCTCAGCTCGCTCTGCAGAAACGCCTCGGCGCGCTCGCTCAGCGACGGCAGTACCGGCTTCAGCCAGGTCATCAGCACGCGGAACAGGTTGATGCCCATTGAGCAGATCGCCTGCAGGTCAGCGTCACGGCCTTCCTGTTTCGCCACCACCCACGGTGCCTGCTCATCAACATAGCGGTTCGCCAGATCGGCCAGCGTCATGATCTCACGGATAGCGCGGTTATATTCACGGTTCGCCCACGCCTCGCCAATCTTCTCTGATGCGGCCACAAAGGTCTGATACAGCGCCGGATCGGCGAGTTCAGCGGCCAGCTCGCCGTTAAAGCGTTTGGTGATAAAACCGGCGTTGCGCGAAGCCAGGTTAACGACTTTGTTCACTACGTCAGCGTTAACGCGCTGCACGAAATCTTCCAGATTCAGGTCGATATCATCAATGCGCGAAGAGAGCTTGGCCGCGTAGTAGTAGCGCAGGCTGTCGGCATCAAGATGCTTCAGCCAGGTGCTGGCTTTGATAAAGGTACCGCGCGATTTTGACATCTTCGCGCCGTTTACCGTGACATAGCCATGTACAAACAGGTTGGTCGGCTTGCGGAAGCCGCTGCCTTCCAGCATTGCCGGCCAGAACAGGCTGTGGAAATAGACGATATCTTTACCGATAAAGTGGTAAAGCTCGGTCGCGGAATCTTTCTGCCAGAATTCGCTGAAGTCGATATCGCCGCGCTTGTCGCACAGGTTCTTGAACGAACCCATATAGCCGATTGGCGCATCCAGCCAGACGTAGAAATATTTGCCCGGCGCGTTCGGGATCTCAAAGCCAAAGTAGGGCGCATCGCGGGAGATATCCCACTGCTGCAGTCCCGACTCAAACCACTCCTGCATCTTATTGGCGACCTGCTCCTGCAGCGCGCCGGAACGCGTCCACGCCTGCAGCATCTCGCTGAACGCCGGCAGATCAAAGAAGAAGTGCTCAGAGTCACGCAGTACCGGCGTAGCGCCGGATACCACTGACTTCGGCTCAATCAGCTCAGTTGGGCTGTAGGTGGCGCTGCACACTTCGCAGTTATCGCCATACTGATCGGCCGCTTTACATTTCGGGCAGGTGCCTTTCACAAAGCGATCGGGCAGGAACATCCCTTTTTCCGGGTCGTAGAGCTGCGAAATGGTGCGCTTCTTAATGAAGCCATTTTCATTCAGGCGCGTGTAGATCACCTCAGCCAGCTGACGATTCTCATCGGCATGCGTTGAGTGATAGTTGTCATAGCTGATATTAAAGCCGGCGAAGTCAGTTTCATGCTCCTGCTTCATCTCGGCAATCATCTGCTCCGGCGTGATGCCCAGCTGCTGTGCTTTCAGCATAATCGGCGTGCCGTGCGCATCGTCTGCGCAGATGAAGTAAACCTGGTTGCCACGCATTCGCTGGTAACGGACCCATACATCAGCCTGGATGTGTTCCAGCATGTGACCAAGATGGATAGAGCCGTTTGCGTACGGCAGGGCGCACGTTACCAGTAATTTTTTAGCGACTTGAGTCATGATTTGCGTAGCTTTCCGTTAATGAAAAATCGGGGTTAGATGTTAACCGAAGCACCCTCCGGCGTAAACACAGGAGGCGCGTCGCGCTCTTTTTCGCGCTGCTCTGATATGATTGACCTTATACCGCTACATTCTGGCGTCATGATGAAATAAGGAGAGGGGATGAGCACACAATCCCGGGATTATCATTCACCTGAAGCGTTGCGTGCCGTGGTGAGCGGCGTGCTGAGCGCATTTACGCACCCTACGCTGCAGCAGAATCTCACTACGCTGAAAGCGCTGCGGCACGTGGCGCTGCTGGATGAAAAACTGCATATCGAGCTGGTTATGCCGTTTATCTGGCGCAGCGCGTTTGAGGATCTCAAAGCGCAGGTCAGCGCGGAGCTGCTGCGGCTGACGCAGGCGCGCGCCATCGACTGGCGTCTGCGTCACGATATCGCCACCCTGAAGCGGGTAAAAAATCAGCCGGGCGTGAACGGCGTGAAAAATATCATTGCGGTCAGCTCCGGCAAAGGCGGCGTCGGCAAGTCGAGTACGGCGGTTAACATGGCGCTGGCGCTGGCCGCCGAAGGGGCGCGCGTGGGGCTGCTGGATGCGGATATTTACGGTCCCTCCATTCCGAATATGCTGGGAACGGAAGCGGAGCGTCCGACATCGCCTGACGGCACGCACATGGCACCGATTATGGCGCACGGGCTCGCGACCAACTCAATTGGCTATCTGGTTACGGACGATAATGCGATGGTGTGGCGCGGACCGATGGCGAGCAAGGCGCTGCTGCAGCTGCTCAACGAGACGCTGTGGCCCGACCTCGACTATCTGGTTCTCGATATGCCGCCCGGCACCGGCGATATCCAGCTGACGCTGGCGCAGAGCGTACCGGTCACCGGCGCAGTGGTGGTGACCACGCCGCAGGATATTGCGCTGCTGGACGCGCGCAAAGGCATCGTGATGTTTGAAAAAGTGGCGGTGCCGGTGCTGGGGGTGGTGGAGAACATGAGCATGCATATCTGCAGTGAGTGTGGCCATCATGAGCCTGTTTTCGGCACCGGCGGCGCTGAGCGGCTGGTACAGGATTACCACACTCGCCTGCTGGCACAGCTGCCGCTGCATATTCACCTGCGGGAAGACCTGGATGACGGGACACCTACGGTGATCCGCCGGCCAGAGAGCGAGTTTACCGCCCTCTATCGCCAGCTGGCGGGACGCGTAGCCGCTCAGCTTTACTGGCAGGGCGAGGTGATCCCGGGCGACATCGCCTTTCGGGCGGTATAACTCACGCCGTTTCGCTGGCGCGCCCCGCCAGCGGATAGTGCATCAGCACATAGGTACCCTGTTCGCCTTTGCCGCTGGCGACGCGCTGCCAGCCGTGATGCTGGTAGAACGCCAGCGCGGCCCGATTCGCAGCCAGACATTTCAGCGCGCCGGTTGAGGTAAAGCGTGCTGTAACCTGCTGCAGCAGCGCGCTGCCCACACCCTGACCCTGATACGCCGGGTCAACATAGAGGCTGTGCAGAAAATTGTCGTTATCGAGAATGCCGGCAAAACCCGCGCGTTCGCCGCCGATCTCCGCTACCAGCACCGTTTCACCCAGGATCACCGCATCAAAATCCTCCAGCTGCCACGCATCACCGTTAAGCCACGTCCAGCTGTGCCGGCGCGCGGCGAGAAACAGCGTGCGCAGAAACGGGCGATCGCTCTCCTGAAAAGATCGGATATTCACGTACGGGGTCTCCTGAATCGCAAGCATCGCTTATGGCACGCGGTCATACGTACCAGCCTGTAAAAAAAATAGCAGTTTTGCCGCATTCTGAGAAAGCCTGTTATCGCCGCCGCTTTTCTGTGTAGAATGCCGCGGCAAGCCGCACCGGATCTGGTCTCGCTGCATTGATAGCTTTTGTTTATCTGAGTGATAACGTCTGCGTATTAGCACCTGGCCTGAAAAAACTGTAGCCTGCATCACATCTTTTTAACGGAGGTCACTATGTCAATCATTAACACCAAAATTAAACCGTTCAAAAACGCAGCGTTCAAAAACGGCGAATTCATCGACGTAACCGAGAAAGACGTTGAAGGTAAATGGAGTGTTTTCTTCTTCTACCCGGCTGACTTCACCTTCGTATGCCCGACCGAACTGGGTGACGTTGCAGACCACTACGAAGAGTTCCAGAAACTGGGCGTAGATATCTACTCCGTTTCTACTGACACGCACTTTACCCACAAAGCCTGGCACGGTTCTTCCGAGACCATCGGCAAGATTCAGTATGCCATGATCGGCGATCCAACCGGCGCGCTGACCCGCAACTTTGAAATTATGCGTGAGGCAGAAGGTCTGGCCGATCGCGGTACGTTCATCGTTGACCCGGAAGGCATCATCCAGGCGATCGAAATCACCGCTGAAGGCATTGGCCGCGACGCTTCTGACCTGCTGCGCAAAGTGAAAGCTGCACAGTACGTGGCTTCACACCCAGGCGAAGTCTGCCCGGCTAAATGGAAAGAGGGCGACGCCACGCTGGCTCCGTCACTGGATCTGGTCGGTAAAATCTAAGTTACCTGACGCCATTCGGTCTCTTTTTTATCGGGTGCTGCGGCACCCGATTTTCTTCACAGGAACTCACTATGCTCGACACCAATTTAAAAACCCAGCTTAAGGCTTACCTTGAGAAACTAACGAAACCGGTTGAGTTGATTGCTACCCTGGATGAGGGCACCAAATCTGCTGAGATCCGTACGCTGTTAGCAGATATTGCCGCGCTCTCTGACAAAGTCAGCTTCCGTGAAGAGAACGATCGTCCGGTACGCAAACCGTCGTTTCTGATCACCAACCCAGGCAGTCAGAGCGGTCCGCGCTTTGCCGGCTCGCCGATGGGTCATGAATTTACGTCACTGGTGCTGGCGCTACTCCAGACCGGTGGACACCCCTCTAAAGAGGCGCAGAGTCTGCTGGATCAGGTGATGTCACTTGATACCGATCTGCACTTTGAAACCTACTACTCGCTCTCCTGCCATAACTGCCCGGATGTGGTGCAGGCGCTGAACCTGATGGCGGTACTGAATCCGCGTATCAGCCACACCGCCATTGATGGTGGCGTGTTCCAGAATGAAATTACCGAGCGCAACGTCATGGGCGTGCCGGCCGTCTATCTGAACGGCAAAGAGTTTGGACAGGGCCGCATGAGCCTGGCCGAAATCGTCGGAAAAGTTGATACCAACGCTGACAAGCGTGCGGCAGAAGAGCTGAATAAACGTGACGCTTATGAAGTCCTGATTATCGGCAGCGGTCCGGCAGGCGCCGCAGCGGCTATCTACTCCGCGCGTAAAGGTATTCGCACCGGCCTGATGGGCGAGCGTTTTGGTGGTCAGGTACTGGATACAGTAGATATTGAAAACTACATCTCGGTACCAAAAACAGAAGGGGCGAAGCTGGCGGGTTCACTGCGCGCGCACGTCGATGATTACGCGGTAGATGTGATTGACACACAGAGCGCCATTAAACTGATTCCCGCCGCGCAGGAAGGGGGATTGCACGCCATTGAAACCGCTTCCGGCGCGGTGCTGAAATCACGCAGCATCATCATCGCCACCGGCGCGCGCTGGCGCAACATGGGCGTACCGGGCGAAGATCAGTATCGCACCAAAGGCGTGACCTATTGCCCGCACTGCGACGGCCCGCTGTTTAAAGGCAAGCGCACCGCGGTTATCGGCGGCGGTAACTCCGGCGTGGAAGCGGCCATCGATCTGGCCGGTATTGTTGAGCACGTTACGCTGCTGGAGTTTGCCGGCGAAATGCGCGCTGACAAAGTGCTGCAGGATAAACTGCGCAGCCTGAAAAACGTCGACGTGATCCTTAACGCCCAGACCACCGAAGTTAAAGGCGACGGCAGCAAAGTCACCGGGCTGGCGTATCTGGATCGCACCACCCAGACTACGCACGAGCTGGCGCTGAGCGGCATCTTTGTTCAGATTGGTCTGCTGCCTAATACCGGCTTCCTTGAAGGCGCGGTAGAGCGCAACCGCATGGGTGAAGTGATTATCGATGCGAAGTGCGAAACCAGCCTGAAAGGCGTATTTGCCGCCGGCGACTGCACCACTGTGCCGTATAAGCAGATTATCATCGCCAGCGGCGAGGGCGCTAAAGCGTCACTCAGCGCCTTTGATTATCTGATCCGCACCCAGCCAGCACAGTAAATCTCGCTGTCCGGCCCGCGCCCCGCACCTTGCTGCGGGGCTTTTTTTTGCGCTAAATCAGCCGAGCCAGCGGCGCGCTTCGCTATCGCTGAGGTCGCGGTAGTAGAGCTTATGCAGCTGTACACCACAGCTGCGACAGCGCGCGTTGATAAAGGTAGCCTGACAGTAACGTCCGGCAGGATTCAGAACGCCGTGGCGGCTGATGGTAATCTGATGCCAGCGGTGAGCGTGCGGAATAAGATGGCGCAGCAGGTTAAGCATGGTGATATCCGGCAGGGTGATCCGGCAGCAGATTAAGCATGCTGCCGCGTTGTCGCGGCTTGCGCTGTATCAATAAACCGGTCACTCCAGCGGTCTGTCTGCTTCTGCTACCGCGCAGATCAAGCTTTCTGCTCTCTGCGGCTTGCTTCGTGCGATCGCTTCCCCTAAGCTGCCGGTGTGTCGTAACAGACACCATGACTCGGGGTGCCCTTCTTTGTGAAGGCTGAGAAATACCCGTATTACCTGATCTGGATAATGCCAGCGTAGGGAAGTCAGATGCCTGCGCGCATTCGCCTTCCTGTACGCCTGACAGGAGCGCTATGATGACCCACCCTTCCTCTGTTTTACCGCGCGGCTTGCCCCGTATAAATGCCCTGACTATTGCCGGTACCGATCCCAGCGGCGGCGCGGGTATCCAGGCCGATCTCAAAACCTTTTCCGCGCTCAGCGCCTACGGCACCAGCGTTATTACCGCGCTGGTGGCGCAAAACACCTGTGGCGTACAGTCGATCTGTTACATTTCACCGGCGTTTGTCGCCGCCCAGCTGGATTCGGTGCTGAGCGATATTCGTATCGATACGGCAAAAATCGGCATGCTGGCAGAGAGCGCTATTGTAGAGGTGGTGGCAGAGAAACTGGCGCGCGCGCGGCTGCCGTTTGTAGTGCTGGATACGGTAATGATTGCCAAAAGCGGCGATGCGCTGCTGGCGCCAGAGGCGGTGGCGGCGATGCGTGAGCGGCTGCTGCCGCAGGCTTCGCTGATCACGCCTAATCTTCCGGAAGCCGCGGCGCTGCTGGAAACAACACCTGCCCGCGATGAGCGCGCCATGCAGCAGCAGGGGGAGGGGCTGCTCGATCTCGGCTGTGCCGCGGTGCTGATGAAAGGAGGACATCTGGAGGATGCGGAAAGCCCGGACTGGCTGATTACCCGCAGCGGACGTTTCCGCTTTACGGCCCCGCGCGTAGCGACGCGCCATACTCACGGCACTGGCTGTACCCTCTCGGCGGCGCTGGCAGCGCTGCGGCCGCGTCATGAGAGCTGGGCTGATACGGTGACGGCGGCAAAAGGCTGGCTGCAGCAGGCGCTACTGCAGGCCGATTCGCTGGAGGCAGGAAAGGGCATCGGGCCGGTGCACCACTTTCATCACTGGTGGTAGGGCGGATAACACGCAGGCATAAAAAAAGCAGCCTTACAGGCTGCTCTTTTTAAGAATCTGGCTCCTCTGACTGGACTCGAACCAGTGACATACGGATTAACAGTCCGCCGTTCTACCGACTGAACTACAGAGGAATTGTGTGGAACGGGGCGCATAATATCGGGCAGCCTGCTGCGTGTCAAAGCCCTTTTGCAAAATTTTTACTGACTGCTGAATAAACCGCCACTGCCTGACTTAATGTGAGGAATATCACCAAAGTACTGCAAAATTACAGCGGGATTTGTTGATTTTGTCGTGTGCTCCACATCAATGATCACAGATATTTCATTTCGCCATTGTGGCGCTAAAAAATGAAACATATATTCCGCGAAACTTCCTCCACTTTTCACGGGTGCAGCATGAACAGAGTCAGAATCGGAATGATCGGCAGCGGATATATCGGGCGGTGTCACGCTATCGCCTATGCGCAGGCGCCCACGGTGTTTGCCCTGAAAGGTGAGATCGTGCGGGAGATGCTGGCTGAAGTCGATCCGGCACTGGCGGCAAAGCAGGCGGCCACGTTTGGCTTCGCCCGCTCCACCGGCGACTGGCGCGAGCTGGTCAGCGATCCGCAGATCGACGTTGTCGATATCTGCGCGCCCAACTTCCTGCATAAAGAGATGGCGCTGGAGGCGATCCGCCACGGCAAACATGTCTACTCGGAAAAGCCGCTGTCGCTGAGCGTGGCGGATGCAGAGGAGATGGTGCAGGCGGCAGAGCGGGCGGGTGTAAAAACGCTGGTGGGTTTTAATTACATGAAAAATCCGACCAGCCAGCTGGCGCGGGAGATCATCGCGCGCGGCGAGATTGGTGAAGTGGTGCACTTTTACGGCACGCATAATGAAGATTACCTCGCCAGCCCGCAGACGCCGCTGGACTGGCACTGTCAGAAAAAACTGGCAGGGCTGGGCGCACTCGGCGATCTGGCCGCGCACATCGTCAATATGGCGCACTATCTGGTGGGTGACATTGAGGAGGTCAGTGGCGACATGATGACGGTAATCGCGCAACGCCCCGACCCTAAAAATCCTGCGCGTCTGCTGCCGGTAGAGAATGAGGATCAGGCCAGCGCGCTGCTGCGCTTCAGCAATGGCGCGCACGGCGTGATTGAGACTTCACGTATTGCCTGTGGCAGCAAGATGGGGCTGACCTATGTGGTCACCGGCACCCGGGGTACGCTGCGCTATACCCAGGAGCGTATGGCCGAGCTGGCGCTCTATATCCACGACGAACCAGCCGGACGGCAGGGCTTTAAAACGCTGCTCACCGGACCGGCGCATCCCGACTACGCCAGCTTCTGCGTCTCCGCCGGGCACGGTATCGGGTTTAACGATCAGAAAACCGTGGAGATCCGCGATCTGATCAACGGCATTGCGGCAGGCGATCGCATGTGGCCAGACTTTGCCGAAGGGTTACAGGTACAGAAAGTGCTGGAAGCCATCGCAATTTCGGCCACCGAGCGGCGCTGGATGAAGGTGTAACGCGGAAGGTTAAGCCGTTTTGCCCGGCAAACCACCGGGTGCGCATCAATGCGCACCCGGCGATGCGTGCGGCGTCAGGCCAGCAGCGCGCACTGTGGCGGCAGGCGACAGCTGAGCGCGCCTGGCAGCACGTCAATAGTAAACTCGCTGCCGCTCAGCGGCTCACCGTCCAGATTAAACGTCATCTCATGCGGCGAACGAATAGTCAGCGAGTCGAGCTGAGCCGACACAATATTGGGGTTCTCATCATCGCGCGTCAGCGAATGCAGCAGCGTTGGCAGCAGCTCCTGCGCGGTAACAATGCTGAGGTTAAGCTGACCATCGTTGATCAGCGCATCGGGGCAGAGGCGCTGCCCGCCACCCGCCTGACGACCGTTACCGATACCGATAACCAGCGCATCACCCTGCCAGCTGAAGCCAGGCCCGCTGATTTCACAGCTGTCAGGTTTGAGCGCATCCACGCGCATCAGGCCGTGAATAAAGTAGGAGACGCCACCCAGCGCGGATTTCAGTTTCTCCGGCGTTTCGGTGGTAATACGCGTACCAAAGCCGCCGGTCGCCATATTGATAAAGTAGCGGTCGCCATTCACCCGCGCCAGATCGATAGCGGTGGCTTTACCCACCACGGCAAGGCGCAGCGCCGGCTCCATCTCCGCCGGAATGCCCACGCTGGTGGCAAAATCGTTGGCGGTGCCGAGCGGCAGAATGCCGAGTACCGGACGTGAGGCCTCGGGTATAGCGGCCAGCGCGGTGGCAATCTCATTTATGGTGCCGTCGCCGCCGCCTGCAACAACGGTTTCCGCCTGCAGAGCAACCGCTTCCTGTACATAGCGATCGCCATCACCTTTTTCCCAGGTGACGCGCACGGCCAGATTAAAGCCCTCTTCGCGCAGCGTATTAACGGCCGCGCGCAGATCTTCATTGCCGGCGCCTTTTCCATTCAGGATCAGCAGCGTGAGCGGTGTAGTGTGCATCTTCAGTTCCTTGAAACGTGAGACAGGGATGTGGTTATAGCATAGCTGCGGCGGGAACTTTATCGGCAGGCGCTGAAAAAAGAAAACCCGCGCGGGGGAGCCGGGCGGGTAAATGAGGTGGTTCCTGGTCGTGCACGCTGGATATTGTTACTCATTAGCAGCAGGCGGGATTCTAAAGCGCGGCGCTGTAACCGTCTGTGATCCTGTTCTAACTTCGCCGCCTTTTTTTCATTTTGTGCGATTTTTGCCGTGCGGATCGCTGGTAGTATTGCCTTCAGTGAGGTTGCGCAGCAGCAGCGCAAAGCGGAGATCCACCTCTGCCGGCACCGGGATCCAGACCCGATGACCGTCGCCAGGAGCGACGGTGACCGCCTCGCCGCGATCGTTTTCCATCGCCTCCAGCGTGCAGGTCAGGTTGCCCTGCGGCGTCATGATCTCTGCCACATCGCCCTGCAGGAATTTGTTTTTCACCGCAATCTGCGCCCGGTCGCCGCGCCGCTCGCCGGTAAATTCGCCCACAAACTGCTGACGTTCAGAAACGGAAAAGCCCTGCTCATAGTTCTGGTAGCTGTCGTGGGTGTGACGCCGCAGGAAACCCTCGGTATAGCCACGATGCGCCAGACCTTCCAGCGTGGCGAGCAGTGAGGTATCAAAAGGTTTACCCGCTGCGGCGTCGTCAATCGCGCGGCGATAGACCTGCGCGGTGCGCGCGCAGTAGTAGAACGATTTGGTACGCCCTTCAATTTTCAGCGAATGAATGCCCATTGCGCTCAGCCGTTCCACATGCGCCACCGCACGCAAATCTTTTGAGTTCATGATGTAGGTACCGTGCTCATCTTCAAACGCGCTCATCACCTCGCCCGGTTTCATCTTCTCTTCCAGCAGAAACAGCCGGTCGGTTGGCGCGTTGTGGCCGGGCACGGGAGCCTGCTGCTCTGCCGGTTCATGGATACCGGTAATATTGCCGACCTCATCCTGCTGGCCTTCTGAGACCTTATACGACCAGCGGCAGGCGTTGGTACAGGTGCCCTGGTTTGGATCGCGCTTGTTGAGATAGCCGGAGAGCAGGCAGCGACCGGAGTAGGCCATGCAGAGCGCGCCGTGGACAAAAATCTCCAGCTCCATCTCCGGCACCTGCGTGCGGATCTCCGCAATCTCCTCCAGCGACAGCTCGCGTGACAGAATGACGCGCGTCAGCCCCATCTGCTGCCAGAATTTCACCGTGGCCCAGTTGACGGCGTTGGCCTGCACGGAAAGGTGGATCGGCATCGCCGGAAACGCCTCGCGCACCAGCATAATCAGTCCCGGATCGGACATGATCAGCGCGTCGGGCTGCATCGCCACCACCGGTGTAAGGTCGCGAATAAAGGTTTTCAGTTTGGCGTTATGCGGCGCGATATTGACCACCACATAGAACTTTTTACCCAGCGCGTGCGCTTCGGCGATCCCCTGTGCCAGATTGTCATGCGTAAATTCATTATTGCGGACGCGCAGACTATAGCGCGGCTGGCCGGCATAAACGGCGTCAGCGCCGTAGGCAAAGGCGTAGCGCATATTTTTCAGCGTTCCCGCCGGGGAGAGCAGTTCAGGTTTAAACATGGAAGACTCACTGATGTCAGGTCAGCTGACCATCGCGGATGGCCACAGCAGAAGCCGCGGCGTGCGGCTCTGCAAAAGAGGCGGAAATTGTAGGCAGGGTGCGGAGTGAAGTAAATTGATCGGGATCAATAACAGGCTATGCCAGCCGGCACATATCCGCTTCCCAGCGATAGCCAATGCCATATACCGCACGAATAAACGGCTGATCGGCATCCAGCGCCTCAAGCTTGCGGCGCAGATTCTTGATATGGCTGTCTATGGTACGGTCAGTTACCACGCGGTAATCATCATAAAGCTGATTGAGCAGCTGCTCGCGGGAAAAGACTTTGCCTGGCTCCAGCGACAATGTTTTCAGCAGGCGGAACTCCGCCGGCGTCAGCTCCAGCGGCGCAGTACGCCAGCTGGCCTGAAAGCGGCCCTCATCAATCAGCAGCAGCGACGCCTGCTGCGTCTCTTCCGGCGATTTACGCGCGCGGCGCAGAATGGTTTTCACCCGCGCCACCACTTCGCGCGGGCTGAATGGCTTACAGATATAGTCATCCGCGCCGGTTTCCAGCCCCAGCAGGCGATCAATCTCTTCGGTACGGGCGGTGACCATAATAATCGGCAGATCGGAGTGGCGGCGTATCTCGCGGCACAGCGTCATGCCGTCGCAGCCCGGCAGCATCAGATCGAGCAGCATCAGCGCTGGCGTAGTGTGCTGCAGCCAGGCCTGTACCTCGCCGCCATTGGCAATATGGTGCGTGCGGTAGTTTGACGCCTGCAGATAATCGATCATCAGCTGCGCCAGTTTGGGTTCATCTTCAACAACAAGAATTAGTGGATCGCTATTTTCCGGGCTCATACGGGCTTTCTACTGGGGAACATAGGGCAAGTTTAGCCTGATTTGCACGCCACCTAAATCAGAGTGCTCCGCAGAAATCGTGCCGCCGTGCGCCTCGACGATATTTTTACAGATAGCCAGTCCCAGGCCGGACCCTCCGCTGGCGCGATTGCGGGAGTTTTCCGCACGGGAAAAACGCTCAAACAGCTGCGCCCGCTGCGCCGCCGCTACGCCGGGCGCGCTGTCATCAATACAGAGCAGCCACTGATTCTCCTGCTGCCGTATGGTGATGCGGACTTCGCCGCCGGGATGGGTATAGCGCAGGCTGTTTTCCAGCAGATTCGTAAACAGCTGCATCAGGCGGTCAGGATCGCCAAAGCTGCTGGCTTCAGCAGGCAGCTGCAGCTGCAGCGTCAGCTGGTGCGTGCGATAGCGTCCGGCAAAGCTGCCGGCGATCACCTCCAGCAGGTTAACCAGATCCAGCGGCTGTTTGCGGTAGGCGAGGGCGCCCGCATCGGAGAGCGAAAGCTGATGCAGGTCATCCACCAGCTTGGTCAGTACCACCACTTCACTCTGCAGCGAACTTATCGCCTCGGGCGTGACCTGCCGGACGCCATCCTGAATCGCTTCCAGTTCACCACGCAGGATCGCCAGCGGCGTGCGCAGCTCATGGGAGATATCCGCCATGAACGCGCGGCGATTACTCTCATTTTTCTCCAGCGACTGCGCCAGCTGATTAAAGTCGCGCGCCAGCTGACCGATTTCATCACCGCTATCCACCTCAACCCGGGTAGCAAATTTTCCCGCAGCCAGCTGATGGGTGCCCTCTACCAGTCGTTTAACCGGCGCCAGCAGGCCGCGTGCCAGCAGCCAGGTGACCAGCGCCGCCAGCAGAGTGGAGAGTGTGACGATCATCCAGTTGGTCTGGCGCTGCTGCCGGTCAAAATTGATGTCGGTGCTGCGCGTCAGGTTTTCCGCCGGAGAGGCAATTACCCAGCCGACAATTTTACCGCTGCTGGTGGTGATGTTACGCCGCGGCCCTTTTGGCGGAATCGGGGCGCGCGGGCCTGACAGCACCTTATATTGCTGATCGATGATCCAGAACTGCGTGCGCCAGCCGTGCGGCGGCAGCGGATTGTGGCTGCCTGGGTTCTGCTCCAGCGAGCGCAGAATGGTGAAGATCAGCCGATCGTTCTGGCGCAGAAAATCCCAGCTGCCGTGCTGCTCATACTGATCTGCCAGCGCATCACTCAGCAGTGTCAGCCGCTGTTCGTTGCCTTTTTTGATGTAGTCAACAAAGCCATGCTCAAAGCTGAGCCGTACGCCCCAGTGCATAGTAATGATGACCAGCATGCAGGTACCAAAAATCGCCATAAAGAGTTTGGCGCCAATGCCGGGCCGGAAACGCGCCATCACTTTTTACTCCTGGTTCTGAGATCAACATTTTTACTGAGTGCTTCCGGTACCCGCCAGAACACCAGCGCCGGCAGGGCGATGACGACCACCATACAGAGCCAGGTCCAGGCAAACGTCTGCTGCGCCATGTCGCTGCCCGCGGCAGCCTGCTGGCCAAAAGCGCCGAGCAGCAGACCCGCCAGCGTGACGCCGATACTCATCGACAATTGCATAATCATCGACAGTAAGCTGTTGCCGCCGGAGGCGAGATCGTCCGGCAGATCTTTCAGCGTCAGGGTATTCATAGCGGAAAAGCGCAGGGCATTGACCATGCCGAGCAGCAGTAATATCAGCGGCAGGAGCCAGATCCAGCCAGCCAGCGCGACCACGGCAAACAGCGCCACGACAAGCGCCAGCGCGAGCGTGCTTCCCACCAGTACGCGGCGATAGCCAAACAGGTTAACAATGCGCACCACCACCCGCTTGATGCCCATATTTCCCAGCACCATCGGGATCATCATTAACCCGGCGAGAAACGGCGTAAAGCCCAGACCTACCTGCAGAAATACCGGCGTCATAAACGGCAGCATGCCGCTGCCGATGCGCCCGGTAAAGCTGCCCAGCAGACCAATCGAATAGAGGCGGTTATCAAACAGGCGCAGGCTGAACAGCGCGTTGTCATTGTGGCGGCCGTGCATCAGATAAAACAGCAGTGACAGCACGCCTGTCAGAATCAGGAAGCCGGGCAGCAGCGCGCCATTGCCGCCGCCATCCAGCGCCAGCGTCAGCGCCGCCATGCCGGCCGCCAGCAGCAGAAAACCGGCAAAATCAAACCGGCGCGTCTGCATGGTGTAGTTCGGCATCAGCATCAGCGTGGCGACAGCGCCAATAATGCCGACCGGAATATTGATAAGGAAAATCCAGTGCCAGCTGGCGTACTCAACCAGCACGCCGCCGAGGGCCGGACCGAGCAGCGGGCCAATCTGGCCCGGCAGGGTAACAAAGGTCATGGCGGACATATATTGCTCACGCGGCACAATTTTCATGACCGTTAAGCGGCCCACCGGCACCATCATTGCACCACCGATACCCTGAACCACGCGCGCCACAACCAGCTGATTAAGCGTGGCAGCCAGCGCGCAGAACAGCGATCCGACGCTGAACAGCACAATCGCGCTGAAAAAGATGTTACGCACGCCAAAACGGTCAGCCAGCCAGCCGCTCAGCGGCAGCATCACCGCAACCGTCAGAACGTAAGAGACGATAACGGAATGCATATGCAGCGGGCTGACGCCAAGATCGCGCGCCATTGAGGGCAGCGCGGTATTGACAATGGTGGTATCCAGCGTTTGCATAAAAAAGCCAAACGCCACAATCCATAGCTGCCAGCGTACCGTGGTGGCAGGTTTGTTCATCTTCTCTCCTCCAGCATAAGGCGCGTTTGTTTACCCCGGGGTGCATTAATGCAGCAATCGTCCCCGCAGGGGCGCCATTAATGGTGCCCTGGTTTCGTACGTGTTGATTGCCCAGGGGCGCATAAATGCGC
>NZ_DKTK01000011.1:0-80399 GCF_002473195.1 Pantoea sp. UBA7232 | reverse complement strand
GTATTAGGCGCAGCTATTTAGTGAGTTAAAAGATAAAGTAATCTTTCCATGTCGGCGCGCAGGGCCGCCACTTCCTGCACGAAGTGCGCATCGGAAGTAAAAGGCTGACAGTAGAGCACGGCCACAAGTTCAGCTCCCTGGCCATTAGCAATCACGCGCATCGGCATATAGCGCTCTTTACCGCTGCCGTTATCTGTCCAGTAGTCCATAACGCCAAACGGATTATGCGGGGTAAAACGCAGTTTCAGCGAATTCTCTCCGCGCTTTGCCCGCCAGTATTGTCCCTCCTGCACCAGCGTTGCGCCGTTCAGGTCGCTTACCCATTTTGCAAAACAGGTGGGTTGCCAGATGGTTTCATACAGATCCAGCCAGTTACGCGGCACGGTAAGCGTGAGAGTCTGTGAGGGCAGCATAATGCCTCCTGAGGCAGTGTCATTCATAATGAACTCACCCTATCGGAAGCTGACCGGGCTGCCTATGACGCAACAGAAAAAGTGTGGTGCAGCAGAGGTTTTTTGCGCTATGGCCGGTGAAGCCGCACCGCCGGCAGGAGGATGGCTGGTACGTGAGGGGGCAGGGCAGCCGGCAGCGGATGCTGCCAGCGGGTGGATCCTGATTACCGGAGCGGCAGTCCGCACGAAAGAGGAAATGCATGCGGACCGTTATTGCGCAGATCAGACGTAAAGAGAGGCTTCACCTGGCGGACGCGTTTTGAAACGACGATGCAGCCACAGGTACTGCTCCGGCGCGCGCAGGATCTCTTTTTCAATCACTCTGTTCATATAGGCAGCGGCAGCGGCTTCATCTTCATGCGGATAGCCTTCCAGTTCCGGCTGAATGATGAGCTGGTATCCGGTTTTATCCGGATTGCGGATCAGGACAATCGTCAGCATTGCGGGCCGCGCAAGACGCGACAGAACAAAAGTACCGTTCGTGGTAGCGGCTTTCTCTACTGCAAACAGCGGTGCAAATACGCTGCCTTTCGGACCGTAATCCTGATCGGGTGCAAACCAGACGGCTTCGCCCTGCTTCAGCGCCTGCACCATGCCGCGCAGATCGCGGCGGTCAATCATCGCTTTATTGGAACGCATACGGCCTCTGGTCTGCGCCCACTCCATCGCCTGATTGTTATGCGGACGATACATGGCCATCATTGGCTGACAGAGACCGGTAATGCGGCCGCCCAGCTCCAGCGACATAAAGTGCACGCCGATAACCATCACGCCACGCTGCTGATTCTGCGCATTCTGCAGGTTAGCAATGCCGCTGACGTCAAACAGACGACGAACCCGCGCATCTGACCAGAACCATGCGATACCGGTTTCCGCCAGCGCCATGCCGAGCGACTCAAAGTTGCCGGCAATCATGACCTCTTTCTCTTCTTCATTAATATGCGGGAAGCAGAGTTCAATATTGCGACGGGTGATGCGTTCGCGCCGCTTGAGGAAATGGCGCGAGAGTTTACCCGCCGTTGCCCCGAGACGGATCAGAACGGGATAGGGAAGCTGCACCAGCAGCCAGAGCACGGCCAGACCGAACCAGGTAAACCAGTAACGGGGATGCAGCAGTGTGGAGCGAAACTGTCCGGTTTTCTTCATAGCACCTTCATAGGTAGAGTAAATGTAACGCGCTAAGAAGTCGGTCCATGGTTCCTGGTGCGGTACAACTGTAGTAATTACGACCGGCACTTTAGCAAATAGTGCCTTAGGAATTCTGCTAACTTTAGTATCTTTAGGATTGATGGAATTTATGGAACCTGGGACATTACCGGCTGCAGGAAGGATGACTTTTCTATTAATTAAGTAAAATCAATCAGATAAAATAGCAGTATTAATGCTGAAGATACCGCAGATATGTCAGGACAGGTCAGCAGCAGACACAGCTGTACATCATTGCACGCACAATGCTTACATTGCAAAAGATAAAAAATAGTCTAGCGAAAGGGTTGCTGCCTGAACCCGCTGCTGCGGGCTCAGGCAGAGATGCTACTGAGGCTGGCAGATGAAACGTTATTCGATGTTCTGAATCTGCTCGCGCATCTGCTCAATCAGCACCTTCAGCTCAATGGCTGAAGCGGTGATATCTGCATTGATCGATTTAGAGGCTAAGGTGTTCGACTCGCGGTTAAACTCCTGCATCATAAAGTCGAGGCGACGGCCGACCGCTTCCTTCTTCTTCAGGATGTTGTAGGTCTCTTTAACATGCGCGTCGAGGCGATCCAGCTCCTCCGCCACGTCAACGCGCTGGGCCATCATGACCAGTTCCTGCTCCAGACGATTATTCTCCAGCTGAACTTCTGCCTCTTCCAGCCGGGTCACCAGGCGTTCGCGCTGCCATTTCAGCACGTCCGGCATCTGCGCACGTACTTTGCTGACTTCCTGCGATACGCCCGCAAGACGCTGCTCAATCAGACTCTTCAGCGCGTTACCTTCACTTTCACGCGCTTCGATAAAGTCATCCAGCGCGCCATCCAGCGCCGTCAGCAACTCAGCATTAATGGCGTCCAGATCCTGCTCCGGTGCTGACATTACACCCGGCCAGCGCAGAATATCCAGCGGATTAATGGCACCCTCATCGCTCTGCATTTTTACCCAGTTGGCAGCCTGCACCAGCTGTTTTGCCAGCGCTTCGTTCAGTTGCAGCTCGCCCTGTGCGCCCGGATCGGCATCAAAACGCAGATGGCACTCAATTTTGCCACGCGTCAGGCGGGTGCGGGTGCGCTCGCGGATCACCGGCTCCAGGCCGCGGAACTGTTCCGGCAGGCGAATATAGGTTTCCAGATAGCGCTGGTTCACCGAGCGCAGTTCCCAGGTCGCGCTGCCCCAGCTGCCTTTGGCTTCGCGACGGGCGTAAGCGGTCATACTGCGGATCATAAGCTTGTACTCTTTCAGGGAATGTTCTGCGCATTATAGCGGCGTGCGGTGCGGCGGGATAGGGATAGCAAAACGCTGCTATGTTTAGAGCAGGCCTACTGATCCTGAGCGAGCATATTACCCGGCGATGATGATGTCCGATCTGTTTCGTACTCCGTATAAGTCTTTTTGCAGCCTGGTGGCACTGCTGCTGCTGGCCGGATGTCAGACTGCACCCGCGCGCCTGCAGCCGATCCCGCAGCACAACGCACCGGTGGCGCTGTGTGGTGCCGGAGAGATGATGATGCAGACCACGCTGTGGCTGAGTGCAGTGCCGGAGCGGGAATGGCAGCCGTTTCTGCGTGAGGAGCTGATGCCGCACTTTGGCGATACGCTGACAAGCTATGACGCCGCAGGAAAGGGAGAAGCGCGCCGGGTTGTAGTGCTGCTCTATCCGCCGGATGTCGCCTTTTCTGCCGTGATTGAGCGCGCGCGCGACCGGTATCGTACGCGCTTTAACGCCAAAACCACTACCCGCATCGATACGCTGGTCTGCGCCGCTGTCCGCTGAGCAGAAAGAGAATCGTCGATCAGCTCCACGCGCGCGGGACAGCTGCGGCTGAAGTCCGTATAATGCGCAGCCAAACTCAAGCAAGCCGGAGAGAACCTATGCGTCCTGCAGGCCGTAGCACTTCTGAAGTGCGTCCCGTTACCCTTACCCGTCACTACACCAGACACGCCGAAGGCTCGGTTCTGGTTGAATTTGGTGAAACCAAAGTGCTCTGCACCGCGACCGTCGAGGAAGGCGTGCCGCGTTTTCTTAAGGGTAAAGGTCAGGGCTGGGTAACCGCAGAATATGGCATGCTGCCGCGTTCAACTCACAGCCGCATGGCGCGCGAAGCGGCCAAAGGCAAGCAGGGTGGCCGTACGCTGGAGATCCAGCGTCTGATTGCCCGCTCGCTGCGTGCTGCGGTTGACCTCGCCGCGCTGGGTGAATACACCATCACGCTGGATTGCGATGTAATTCAGGCGGACGGCGGCACGCGTACCGCGTCAATTACCGGCGCCTGCGTGGCGCTGGCGGATGCGCTGAATGCGCTGGTTGCCGCAGGTAAACTGAAGAGTAGCCCGCTGAAAGGCATGGTAGCCGCTATCTCCGTCGGTATCGTTGGCAGCGAGGCGCTGTGCGATCTGGAGTATGTTGAAGATTCCGCAGCGGAAACGGATATGAACGTGGTGATGATGGAAGATGGCCGCATGATTGAGGTGCAGGGCACCGCAGAAGGCGAGCCGTTCAGCCACGAGGAGCTATTAACACTGCTGGCGCTGGCGCGAGGCGGGATTGAACAGTTGATTCAGGCGCAGAAGGCTGCGCTATCCAGTTGATGTACTAAGGCGACCCCCGGGTCGCCTTTTCTTTATTTGAGGAGTGAGAGATGAAAGCCTGGCAGCGTCAGTTTATTGAATTTGCCCTGAATAAAGGGGTGCTGAAATTTGGTGAGTTTACCCTGAAGTCGGGGCGAAAAAGCCCCTACTTTTTTAATGCCGGCCTGTTTAACAGCGGACGCGATCTGGCCCTGCTGGGGCGTTTCTATGCGCAGGCGCTGGTTGACGGCGGTGTCAGTTTCGACCTGCTGTTTGGCCCGGCGTATAAAGGTATTCCCATCGCCACGACCACCGCCGTGGCGCTGGCCGACCATCACGATCGCGACGTGCCCTACTGCTTTAACCGTAAAGAAGCAAAAGATCACGGTGAAGGCGGTTTGCTGGTGGGCAGCCCGCTGGAAGGCAAAGTGATGCTGGTTGATGATGTGATCACCGCCGGTACGGCGATTCGCGAATCGATGGACATTATCAGCGCGCATCATGCCACGCTGGCTGGCGTCCTGATTTCACTCGATCGCCAGGAGCGCGGGCGCGGGGAGATATCAGCGATTCAGGAAGTCGAGCGCGACTATCACTGTACGGTTACCGCCATTATTACCCTGAGCGATCTGATTGATTATCTGGCTGAGAAGCCGGAGATGGCAGACCATCTGGCGAAGGTACGCGCTTACCGTAACGAATACGGTATCTGAAACCGCGCTGCGGCCGCCATCAGTGACGGCCGCAGCATGCGCGCTGATGCACGCCTGGCCCGGCAGGCAAGAGGTTAAATCAGCTGCGCGGCTATCAGCGGCCAGCGGCTGTCAAACTCCGCGGTCGGACTGTAGCGAAACTCAGAACGGACAAAGCGCGACAGCAGGCCTTCACAAAACGCCAGCAGCTGGCTGGCCAGCAGGGCCTCATCTGTCCGGAACCCCTCTCCGTCACGGATTTTCTTTTCGCGCATTACCTGACGCATCTGCGTTTCAATGCGCTCAAACAGCTGGTTGATACGTCCCTGCAGGCGATCCTGTTCAAACATCAGCGCGTGGCCGGTCAGAATACGCGTCAGCCCCGGATTACGCTCACCAAATCCCAGGATCAGCTGCACAATCAGACGCAATCGTGTCGTGGTCTCTTTTTCGTCATTCAGGATCAGATTGATGCGGGTAATCAGACTCTCTTCGATAAACTCAATCAGACTGTCAAACATCCGTGTTTTACTGGGGAAGTGGCGGTAGAGGGCCGCCTCGGAAACGCCTACGTTAGCGGCCAGCCGGGCGGTGGTAATTCGCTGGGTGCCATCCCCTGACTCCAGCATCTGCGCCAGCGTCTGCAAAATCTCTTCGCGACGATTCCTTTTCGCGACTTTTTTCTCTGCCATGACCTTCAACACCCCTGAAATTCATTAAATACAGGCAATACCTGCCTGTCTGCCACAGGTAATTACCTGCAGCGACATGCGTTAACAAGATGGCTAAATGAAGAGTGGTAACTTACTGACGGCCAGAGTGGCCAAAACCGCCTGCACCGCGATCGCTGGTGTCAAAATCTTCGACCAGGTTAAATTCCGCCTGTACCACCGGCACAAACACCAGTTGCGCCAGACGATCGCCCGGCTGCAGGGTAAAGTGCTCCTGACCGCGGTTCCAGACTGAAACCATAAGCTGTCCCTGGTAGTCAGAATCGATCAGGCCGACCAGATTACCAAGCACGATACCGTGCTTGTGGCCCAGGCCGGAGCGCGGCAGGATCACCGCGGCCAGTGTCGGGTCAGCGATGTGGATGGCGAGGCCGGTTGGTACCAGGGTAGTCATACCTGGCGCGATCTCCAGTGCCTCATCAAGGCAGGCGCGTAAGTCGAGACCTGCAGAACCAGAGGTGGCGTAAGCGGGCAGCGGAAAGTCGCTGCCAACGCGCGCATCAAGAATTTTAACGTCTATTTTTTTCATCATAACGGCTGACTATCTCGTCTATTAACTGTTGGCCAAGGAGCGACTTATCGCTGAGCGGTAAGCGTTTTTCTCCCTCCTGCCAGAAAAGGTGAAGCGCATTGGTGTCGCTGTTAAAACCCTGACCCGCCTGCGCGACATCGTTAGCGCAAATCAGATCCAGATTTTTCCGTACGCGTTTTTGCCGCGCGTATTCTTCCACATTCCGGGTTTCGGCGGCAAATCCCACCACGTAGGGACGATTCTCCTGCAGTGCCGCCACGCCGGCGACAATGTCCGGATTCTTCACCAGCTGCAGCGTGATGTTATCGTCGTCACCCTGTTTTTTCATTTTTTCAGCTGCAACGGTTGCCGCGCGATAGTCCGCCACGGCGGCACTGGCAATAAAGATATGCTGCTGGCCGATTTGCGCCATGACCGCCGCCTGCATCTCCAGCGCGGTCGTCACGTCGATACGCTGCACGCCGGCGGGGGCGGCCAGCGTGACCGGACCGGAGACCAGCGTGACGCGCGCACCGCGCCGGGCCGCGGCGGCGGCTATCGCGTAGCCCATTTTGCCTGAGCTGTGGTTGCTGATATAGCGCACCGGATCCAGCGCTTCGCGGGTCGGACCCGCGGTAATCATGATACTGAGATGCTGCAGATCGCGGACTGGCTCGGCCCACTCAAGCGCATGCGCCACAATCGCCAGCGGATCGAGCATACGGCCTGGTCCTGTGTCACCGCACGCCTGGCTGCCGCTATCCGGTCCCCAGATCATGACGCCGCGCTGCTGCAGGCGCTGCAGGTTCTCCTGCGTAATGGCGGCACGGTACATCTGCTGATTCATCGCCGGTACCAGCGCCAGCGGCGCGTCGCTGGCGAGACAGGCGGTAGTCACCAGATCGTTAGCCATCCCGGCAGTTATGCGGGCGATTAAATCAGCCGAGGCGGGAGCCAGTACAATCAGGTCAGCCCATTTCGCCAGCTCAATATGGCCCATTGCGGCTTCGGCAGCGGGATCGAGCAGGTCATCAAACACCGGGTAGCCGGAGACCGCCTGCAGACTGAGCGGGGTAATAAAGGCGCGGGCTGCGGAGGTCATCATTACGCGCACCTCGGCGCCGCGATCGCGCAGACGTCGCACCAGCTCCGGCGCTTTATAGGCAGCGATACCGCCGCTGACGCCCAGCAGAATTTTTTTCCCGGCTAATCCAGTCATGTTGTTTGCCTCAACTTAACGCATGATGCCGCGCCCGGCGCAGCAGACAGGCCAACTTTATCATAAAACCGCCCGGCCGCCTGTTCACCGACCGTGCCCTTTGCGAGGCATCTCTGAAAAGAGAAATGCAGCACTGGCATCGCTGACCGCCAGCGCGCATCCTGACGCTCCGCCACAGGGAGTAGCGCAATGAAGAAACTGGCACCACGGGAAAAACTGATACAGGCGGGCGCAGAGTCGCTGGATGATGCCGAGCTGCTGGCGATTTTTCTGCGCACCGGTACGCGCGGCATCAGCGTTATGACGCTGGCGCGGCAGATGCTCAATGAGTTTGGCTCACTGTATTGCATCATGACCGCCAGCGAGCGAGAACTGAGCCTGATTAAAGGCGTTGGCCGGGCAAAGCTGACCCAGCTGCACGCGATAGCCGAGCTGGGACGGCGTTTTTTTGCCAGCCAGCTGGCGCGTGAAAATGTGATGGAGAATCCGCAGGTCACGCGTCACTATCTGCAAAGCGTACTGGCCCATGAGAAGCGGGAGATTTTCATGGTGCTGTTTCTTGATAACCAGCATCGCGTATTGCAGGCGCAGAAGATGTTTTCCGGCTCAATCAGCAGCGTGGAGGTTCATCCGCGCGAAATTGTGCGGGAAGCGCTGAAAATTAACGCTGCAGCGGTGATTCTGGCGCACAATCACCCTTCGGGACACGCCGATCCGAGCCGTGCCGATCGGGAAATTACCACCAAAATTGCCCAGGCCTGCGCGCTGCTGAGTATTCGCCTGCTGGACCATCTGGTGATCGGTCACGGCGAGTTTACCTCATTCGCTGAGCGCGGCTGGCTATAGTTTTACGCCTCAATCGGGCAGAAATGCGGCGTTTTTGCGCGATCCGGAGGGATCTTTATCTGTTCGGGACTTGAGCACTTGAGCTGAGCGGCGTATACTACGCCACCTTTGAGAATCTCGGGTTTGGCGTTTGGGCCAGCTTAGCGGGTTCACATGGAACTCGCCTGGCGGGCTAAGGCCTGACGAGGCGGCCAAAACCTATGTTTTTAAAGCTCGAGCTGATTTGATTTTTGGAGAATAGAAATGTCACGAGTCTGCCAGGTAACTGGAAAGCGTCCGGTGACCGGTAACAACCGTTCCCACGCAATGAACGCGACGAAACGCCGTTTCCTGCCGAACCTGCACTCTCACCGTTTCTGGGTTGAGAGCGAGAAGCGCTTCGTTACTCTGCGTGTATCTGCTAAAGGTATGCGTGTTATTGATAAAAAGGGCATCGATACGGTTCTGGCCGAAATCCGCGCCCGTGGTGAGAAGTACTAAGGAACTGAATCATGGCTAAAGGTATTCGTGAGAAGATCAAGCTGGTTTCCTCTGCTGGTACAGGTCACTTCTATACCACCACGAAGAACAAGCGTACTAAACCTGAGAAACTGGAACTGAAAAAGTTCGATCCGGTTGTACGTCAGCACGTGATCTACAAAGAAGCCAAAATTAAGTAATTTTGGTGTTCTTGCGAAAAACCCGGCTCCGGCCGGGTTTTTTGTTTGTGCGCTATGTCAACACGTTGAGGAGATGCGATGCCTGAATTACCTGAGGTAGAAACCAGCCGACGCGGTATTGAGCCACACCTGGTGGGGGAAACCATTCTGCACGCTATTGTGCGCAATGGGCGCCTGCGCTGGCCGGTTTCCAGTGAAATACACGCGCTGAGCGATCAGCCGGTACTGAGCGTGCAGCGGCGGGCAAAGTATCTGCTGCTGGAGCTGCCCCATGGCTGGATCATCATTCATCTCGGCATGTCCGGCAGCCTGCGCATTCTGCCCGGTGAACAGCCGGCAGAAAAGCATGACCATGTCGATCTGGTCATGAGTAACGGCAAAGTGCTGCGCTATACCGATCCGCGACGTTTTGGCGCGTGGCTCTGGAGCGCCGATCCGGCGGGCAGCAGCGTGCTGGCCCATCTTGGACCGGAGCCGCTGAGCGACGCCTTCAGCAGTGACTATCTGTTTACCCGCTCGCGCGGCAAGCGTACCGCCATCAAACAGTGGCTGATGGACAATAAAATTGTGGTCGGGGTGGGCAATATTTACGCCAGTGAGTCGCTGTTCACCGCCGGTATACTGCCGGATCGGGCGGCGGGAAGCCTGAGCGAGGCGGAAGCGACGCTGCTGGTGGACACGATAAAAGCGGTGCTGCTGCGCTCCATTGAGCAGGGAGGCACCACGCTGCGCGATTTTTTACAGACCGACGGAAAGCCTGGCTATTTTGCTCAGCAGCTGCAGGTTTACGGCCGCGCTGGCGAACCCTGCCGCGCCTGCGGCACGCCGATCCTCAGCGGCCGGCATGGACAGCGCAGCACCTTCTGGTGTCCGCACTGCCAGCACTGATCACGGCTGCTGCAGTCTGGCCAGCAGCGCCTGATGAATGACGGCAGGCAGGAATGCCTGTACGTCACCGCCGTGACGCGCCACCTCTTTAACCAGCGATGACGACACAAATGAGAAGCCCTGCGACGGCAGCAGAAACACCGTTTCCAGCGCGGGCAGCAGATGGCGGTTCATCTGTGCCAGCTGTGATTCGTACTCAAAGTCAGCCACCGCCCGCACGCCGCGTACCAGTACGTTCGCCTGCTGCGTCCGGGCAAAATCAGCCATCAGCTCATTAAAGCCCACGACCTCAACGTTAGTCAGATGCGCGGTGGCTTGACGCGCTAAATCGACGCGTTCGTCCAGCGTAAACAGCGGTTTCTTACCGGGGCTGGCAGCAATCGCCACGACCAGGCGATCAAACATGCGGGCCGCGCGCGTGACAATATCAAGGTGTCCGAGCGTCATCGGGTCAAACGTGCCGGGATATATCGCTTTCGTACTCATACGCGGCCTTGTGCAGAAGTATGGTGCAGCGCCCAGAGCGCGGCATATTTATTGAACGTGTACTGTGCGTTAACCACTGCCAGGATCCAGCCCTGCTTCCCGTCAAGAAAGCCGGCGCGCAGCAGCAGCGTTTTAGCAAACGCCCCCAGCGTATGGGAGAAAATGGCGAACAGGCCGCAGCGCTTGCCGCGCTGAAAGCGCTCCTGCGCCCAGGCTTCGGCATAGTTCATCTGCTTACGCTGAAACGTTATCAGATCGCGGCAGGTGAGGTGCGCCAGATCGCCAGGCAGCGCCACCACGGGCGCGCCCTGCGTCTCCAGCGACTCATGCACCAGATTGTCGTTATAGCTGAGATGGCGCGGATAGAGACGCATCACGCGATCCGGATACCAGCCGCTGTGACGCATAAAACGGCCGAGGAAAAAATTGCTGCGGCTAAGGCTATAAACCGTGGCAGAAGGCGGCTGGCACAGCACCTGCTCAATTGAGCGGCGCAGCGCCGGAGTCACGCGCTCGTCAGCATCCAGCATCAGGATCATCTCTCCGGTAGCGAATGCCTGCGCGCGCTGGCGCTGCTTGCCATAGCCTGCCCACGGCAGCGCTTCATACACCTGCGCGCCCTGCGCCCGGGCAATCTCTGCAGTAGCGTCACTGCTGCCCGAATCGAGCAGGATAATTTCATCGGCCCAGGCAACAGATGCCAGCGCGTCAGGCAGAAGTTCAGCTTCATTCCGGGCGATCATCACGACCGAAAGACGTTGGCGTTGTGACATAAATTAGTGTGCTCGCGGTGGCAGATGAGGCTCCAGCAGCTGCAGCAGGCGCTGCAGCGCGCCCTGATTCTGATGCAAAACCTCAACGGCGTGACGGCCATAATAGCGACGATAGTCATCATCATGCAGCAGATTGGCGACCTCTTTCTCCAGCGCAGCGGCGTCGCTGACCGTGATCAGCCCCTCTGCCTGCTGCAATTTGGCGCAGATATCTTTGAAGTTCCAGGTGTGCGGCCCCATCAACACCGGGATGGCATGAGCAGCAGGTTCGAGCGGGTTATGACCGCCGCGTTCAACCAGACTGCCGCCGACAAAAGCGAGGTCGGCAATGCCATACAGCAGCATCAGCTCGCCCATGGTGTCGCCAATCACGACCTGTGTGGCGGCGGAAGGAACCGCATCGCTGCTGCGCAGCATAAACGTAAAGCCGCGTTTTTGCGTCAGATGGCACGCATCCTTAAAGCGTTCCGGATGACGCGGCACCAGGATCAGCAGCAGATCGGGAAACTGCTGCAGCAGCTGGCGGTGGGCATCCAGCACGATGGCCTCTTCACCTTCGTGAGTGCTGGTGGCAATCCACACCGGACGGCGCGATGCCCACTGACGCCGCAGCGTAACGGCTCTGGCCGCCAGCTCTGGCGTAACGGAGATATCAAATTTCAGGCTGCCGGTGACCGCCAGGTGCGACCGTTTCAGGCCCAGGCTGAGAAAGCGGTCGCCATCTTCGCTGTTCTGCGCCGCGATAAGCGTGATGCTCTGCAGCAGATCGCGCATAAAGCCACCCAGCTTTTTATAGCCGCGGGCGGAACGCTCAGAGAGACGGGCGTTGGCGATGACCAGCGGAATCTCGCGCTGGTGCAGGATGCGAATGATATTTGGCCACAGCTCGGTTTCCATGATGATCACCAGACGCGGATCAACCGTATCCAGAAACCGGTTAATGGCACCGGGCAGATCGTACGGCAGGTAAACATGGTGCACATCTTTACCAAATGCCGACTGCGCGCGCTCTGAGCCGGTGGGCGTCATGGTGGTCACGGTGATGGGCAGTGACGGATAGCGATGGCGCAGCGCCCGCACCAGCGGTACTGCAGCCAGCGTTTCACCTACCGATACTGAATGCAGCACGATACCGTGCGGCTCAACCTTGCCGGTGCAGTAGCCATATCGCTCAGCCCAGCGTTTACGGTAGGCCGGCGCTTTGCGACCGCGCAGCCACAGGCGCAGCCAGATAAATGGCTGAATCAGATAGAGCAGGGCGGTATACAGGGTCGTCATAGTTATCGTTACGACATATTCGCGTCAAAAAACCGGAGAAAGGCGGCATACTATCAGAAATTCACCGCCTGCTCACATCACTTCGTCAGCGCTGGCTCAGCACGCGCTGGTAGAGCGAGGTCAGCGCATCTGCCAGCCGCTCAGGCCCGTAAGGTTCCACCCGGCGGCGGGCGGCGGCGCCCATACGGTTGTCATCTGACAGGGCAGGCACCGCCAGCACGGCCTCTTTTAACGCGCGAATATCCAGCGCGTCGCAGACAAAGCCCTCTTCACCCTGGCGGATAAACTCGGCTCCGCCGCAGCCAGTGCTGGTGATCACCGCCAGTCCGCAGGCCATGGCTTCCAGAACCACATTCGGAAACGGATCGTACAGCGTTGGCAGCAGCAGCGCATCGGCGGCGTGATAGAACGGCTGCACATCCTGCTGAACGCCGGCAAAGCGCAGGCGGTCAAGACAGTTAAGCTGGTTTGCCAGCTGCTGATAGCGCGACAGCTGTTTATCCTGACCGACCACAATCAGATAGCGATCGGTTTGCGCCACCGCTTCAATTGCTGCTTTCAGCCCCTTGCGCTCAAACCCGGAGCCGACGTAGATCATCACGTGTGCGTCCTGCGGCAGCCGCAGCTGATGGCGCGCCGCATGGCGCAGGCTGGATGTCGCGGGCTGAAAGCGTTTGCTGTCAATGGCATTGTGGATCACGTGAATATTGCCGGCATCCAGCGTGAAATGGCGCAGGATATCCCGCTTCACCATCTCAGAGTTGCAGATCACCGCTTTGAGTGACGGGTCGTTAAACATCTCCGCTTCAGCCTGCAGCACATAGCGATGGTACGGGCTGAGCGCTGCGCTCAGACGCTGCCACGGGGAAACAATGCGCGCCCGCTGCTCTAACCAGACCCGATGCACGCCGTCGCCGGCACGAAAAATATCGCACCCGGCGATGCGCTCGTGACTCTGAACAAGGTCAAACTGCTCCCGCTCCCAGCAGGCGCGCGCTGCACGTGCAAAACCGCGTTCGCGGGAGATACGGCCAAACTTTGCCGGGTTGCAGATATGCAGATGCCAGGCGGGATTGGGCGTGCCCTGCCAGCTGCGGGTAATGATATTGAGATCCAGCTGCTCGCTATCCAGCGCTTCCAGCGCGCGTGAAATAAAGCGTTCGGCCCCGCCGTCCGGGCGATATTTCTGCCGGACGATAGCCAGACGTATTTTATTCATGCAAATAGCTCCTTGCGGCGGTCAGCACATCGGCGACCGGAATCGCGGAAAGATAGCGCTGCTCCGTGCGGGTGTCGATCGAGTCGGGCGACGGCAGCGGTGCATAATCACCTGCCCAGATCACCCGGTTATTATTGCCCCACGGGCGCCAGTGCTGCAGCTTTGTCGGTCCGAACAGTGCCAGGCAGGGCGTATCCAGCGCCGCGGCCATATGCATCGGCGCAGAGTCGACACCAATAAAGAGCTGCGCCGCGTCGATTAGCGCGGCCAGCTGCGGCAGCGACAGCTGGCCGGCAAGGGATACCACGCGTGAGGCGGAGCAGAGCGACTGAATATGCGTTATCATCGCCAGCTCTTTTTTATCCGGCGCTGCCGTCAGCACCAGGGTATGCCCTTCATCAGAGAGCGCCGTGATCAGCTGCGCCATCTTTTCATCGTCCCAGCATTTAAATACCCAGCGCGACGTAGGCTGCAGCACAATAAACGGCCCGGCGATCTGCTGCTGCGCCAGCAAAACATCTACTTTCTGCCGATCGGCTTCGCTGAAATGCATCGACGCGACTGCATTTGTTACGTCGATTCCGAGCGGAGCCAGCGCGCTCATATTCTGTTCAACCGTATGCAGCTGATGATGCCGGGTGGTAGGGACGCGCTGATTGTGGCACCAGCGCCAGAGGGCGTTGTCGCGTTTGCGATAGGCAAAGCCGATGCGCACCGCAGCACCTGACAGGCCGGTAATAATGGCGCTGCGCCACTGGTCGGCGAGGTTGATCACCAGATCGTAGCGGCAGGCGCGAACGGCGGAGAGCAGCGCCAGTTCATGGCGCAGTTTCTGCAGGCTGCCCTCTTTTTTCCAGCTGCGATCGATAATATGCAGCTGGCGAATTGCCGGATGCGCTTCCAGCATCGGCCGGGTTTCTTTATAGAGCAGCACATCGATATGTGCATCAGGATAACGCGCGCGCAGCGCATTGATGACAGGCGTTGTCAGCAGCATGTCACCATGATGGCGCAGTTTGATCACTAAAATAGATTGTGGTGTGAACCGGGCTGGAATCGGGCTTGCCATACTTATTGATCTCAGGATTCAGTGAGCCGATTGTAGGGCAAACCCGAAAGGGGTTAAAGCGAGCAGTGGTGCTTATTTCTGGCGCCAGCGATAAATGCGGCTCAGCCACAGCAGCAGCTGATACCACTGTTTCAGGCCGCGCGCATTGCGCAGCATACGTTTATGCGTCCCTGTACTGAACAGATCCGCCAGCATCGCCTGCCGCGCTTCCGCTTCAGGCTCGCGCCGGATAGCGTGACAGACGCTGAGCGCTTCATGCGTGATCTGGTAGTGAAATGCCGGATAAATGCGGATATGACGGCGATAACGCTGGTTCAGCTCTTCCAGCATCCGGGCAATTTTCAGATAGTGGCGCTGATACTCTACGTTGCGCTGGCCGGTGCGTTTACGGTTGCTGATGGAAGCGTCATGCATGTAGTAGCGATAGAGCACGCGATCGGTATAGCGCACGCGCGTGGCGTTAAACATAAATTCCGTGGTCCAGGGAATATCCTGATGATGCAGTCCCGGCTCAAACAGCAGATTGCAACGCGTAATCAGCTCACGGCGATAGATGCCGAGCCAGACAACATGCATGTAACGCCGCGTTTTGAGCGCGGTGTTCAGCCACTCAGGTCCGCTCAGCACAGCGGTGCTGGTGAGACGATCGTGAGGAATAAGCGGTCTGGTACGCTGGCTCGCTTTGAAATACCACTCGGCGTTGCACTGTGCTGCGTCAAGTCCATCACGCTCTGCCATCTCCGTCAGCGTCTGATACATCGCTGCATCCATGGTGTCATCGGCGTCGGGAAAGCTGACGTACTTACCGCGCGCGATCGTCAGGCCGGCATTTCGCGCCCGTGACACGCCGCCGTTGGCCTGATGGATCACACGGATATGCGGATAGCGCGCAGCGTAAGCGTCTGCCTGCTCGCCGGAGCCGTCAGTTGAGCCATCATCGACGATGATGATCTCAAGGTCGGTCAGCGTCTGGGCTAACAGCGCCTGAAGGCAGGCAGCAAACTCAGTGCCGGCATTAAACATCGGGATGATAAGGCTGAGTAATGGCGTGGAATGTTCTGGCTGGGCTGTCATGAGGTCATTTCATTGTTTCGGCGCGCCAGACGCTGCTGCTGTCGGGTGCGAATAAAATCGTGGATATCACTCAGCTTACGCTGATCCAGGTTGAAAAGCTGTTCAACCGGATGCGCGAATTTATATTGCGCATCAAATACAAAAGAAGAGGGCGCGATATGGTCAGGACCAATCAGCAGTACATCGCCCAGCGGCCTCTGCTCTTCTACGCAGCAGGGACCATAAATCAGAATCACCGGTACCTGCTGTGCATCAGCGATGTACACATTGCCGGAATCGGAGGCGATATAAAAATCCATTTCGCCGATAACGGCCGGCAGCGCTTCCAGCGACACTTTCCCCACCAGACTGATCAGGTTGTCGCGATGCCCGGCTGTTTTGAATAGCTCCTGAACGCGCGATTGTTCATTTGGCGCACCAAAAGCAAAAAAGGTGCAGTGAAGATCGCTCAGGTGGTCAAACAAACGCTGCCAGATAGCTGGCGGAATGGTTTTGGCCTGATTACCGGCGGTCACACTGATACCGATACGCGTTCCCGCGCACGCTGTCATCTCTGCGGGCAGGGAAGCAGGCTGCCATAGCGGCAGCGTCGCGTGTTTGGGGTAGCTCTCTTTGGTGAAAGAGCGATCGGCCAGCTTCAGATAGTTTTCCAGCGTCAGCGTATTTTTTTCATGCTGCACTTCGCCGCTTGCGGTGTAATAGAAGAGGTTCTGATATCCCTTGCGGCGATAGCTGGACAGAAACTGCTTATTATCCGCATTGCAGCAGGCGGCAATAAACAGATTCAGGTTGGTCGGGTGCAGCAGATAAACGTTGTCGTAGCGATTGAGCAGATGCCAGACTAACCTGAGCTTTTTCAGCAGGCCAGAACGATACTCTTCGATATACCAGATGTGTTCAAGGGTAGCGTCATTGCTGGCGAGCGGCGCAACGCTTCTGCTCAGCAGCGCATCGCTTTTCCCGAGGTGCGTGAGCAGCGGAGTGATATTAATAAAATCGCCAATTTTGGCGGTCTGAATGACCAGGTTTTTTCCGCTACGCGTCCGGAACAGCTTCATTACCCATTTAATCGGGCAAAAAATGATAAATATAATAATGTAGGTCAAGCAATTATCCCCATATTCTGGCCGCATCCCACCGGGGATTTCTTAATTCGAAACATGGCGTGCCGTTGAAAATGATGTTTCTGTTACAGGATCCAGCTGCAGATATTGCTGACAAATAGTAGCCAGACTATAAATGCTCAAATCGAGGTGCTGCAAATCGGGGGGGCTGGCATACACATCGCGCATTTTTTCTGCCAGCGACGCGGCGTTCAGATCGGCCAGACAGCGGGAGAGCGGGCCGGTCAGGATCTCAGCCGGGCCACCGGGGCAGCGTGTACTGACCACCGCCGTGCCGCAGTGTAAAGCCTCAACCAGCACGTTGCCAAACCCTTCGCTATCTGAACTCATAACCAGCATCTGAGCATGGCGGATCCACGGATAGGGGTTTTGCTGAAAGCCTTCGAAGCAGACGCGCTCTGAAATTCCCAGGTCCCGTGCCTGCTGGCGTAACGCCTCCAGGAGTTTCGCGCTGCCCTGACCCAGCAACACCAGGGGAGCCATTATGCCGCTGCGTGCATAGGCCTCAAGCAAGCGGTCCTGACGTTTCGCCTCATGAATGCGTCCTACGTGGACAAGGTAATTCTGGCCGGCCAGCGGGCAGGGCCCGGCCGCCATCTCGTCGAGCCGATCGAAGTCGAAAGGATTGAAAATAACGCGGGTCAGGCGTGGCCTGACGCCGACATTCTTTATCAGATCATCGATAACATATTGCGACACGCCGACCAGCTGACGCCCCTGATAGACATAACGTATTTTTAGCTGCTTTAACCAGCGGGAAAAACCTGTTTTACGTCCCAGATAGGAGGCAGAAAAGACGCCGTGCAGGCAGTACCAGGTTTTAGCTGAATCAAGCGATCGGGCTCGCCTGACAATGCGATCGGTTTTGTGTAAGTGGGAAAAGATTAAACTGAACTTGCCGTTCAGCGCTTCACTCTGGCGTACCGCCTCATCCAGCAAGCGCGCACGGCGTACGGTTTCTGTCATTTTTCGCCACGGGCGGACGCTGTGATCGCACACCACCTGATAATCCACGCCTGCAGGGATAGGGTAATCGCATATTTTTCGCAGAGAGAAAATCGAGACACGATGTCCCAGGGAAATAAAACCCTCAGCCAGCGTTAAGACGACTTTTTCGGCGCCGCCGCCGGGCAAACCATCGATCACCATTAAAATGCGTTTCGACAAATTATCTACCTCTGCCTGCCTGTCAGCCTGGTGGTGAAACTGATCTATTATCTTTCCGATATGAGTACGTTTATCGGCAAATGAACGAATGCTGTAAAAAGTCTGCCATAACTGCGCGCGGTAAGCAGCTAAAGATAAATCCGCCCTGCTTTTTATTCACGCTATTCTGGTTTAATCAGAGCGCTGCTCCCTGACCCGGCCAGCGGCGCTGGAAAAGTTTGCGCCTGCCACAGGCGGTGCGTACCATAGTGATGATAACAGTGAAATATACCGGACAAGTTATGGAAAAGCCTGCCTTTTTGATTACCCTGGATACGGAAGGCGATAACCTGTGGCGCAACCGCAGCGGAAAGGTGACAACGCATAATGTCAGCTTCCTGCCCCGCTTTCAGAGGCTGTGCGAAAAGTATGGCTTCAAACCCACCTGGCTGACGAATTACGAGATGGCGAGCGATCCTGCCTATGTAGAGTTCGGACAGGATCTACTGGCCCGCGGACAGGGGGAGATCGGTATGCATCTTCACGCCTGGTATAGCCCGCCGGAATATAAACTGACGCAGGATGACTGGCGTTATCAACCCTATCTGATTGAGTATCCTGAGTTCGTTTTACGCGATAAGGTCGCCTTTATGACGGCGTTGCTGGAGGATGCATTTCAGCAAAAAATGACCAGTCATCGCGCCGGTCGCTGGGCCTTTAACGAAGTTTATGCGCAGGCTTTAATCGATAACGGTTATCTGGTTGACTGCTCCGTGACGCCCCGGGTCAACTGGCGTAATTCATCCGGCGCCCCGCAGGGGAGCGGAGGAACCGACTATAGTCATTTCCCCGATCGCGCTTACTATATAGACACCAGCGATATCTCAAAGCCGGGTAACAGTTCGCTGCTGGAGTTGCCCATGAGCATTCAGTATCGCTATGGCGTGATGACCAACCAGTTTAAAAAGGCGTGGAATCAGCTGCGTGGCAAGCCGCGTGGTCCCTCAGTTAACTGGCTGCGCCCGACCGGCGGCAACCTGAATGAAATGAAAAAGGTTGCTGCGCAGACGCTCGATCAGGGCAGTGATTACATCGAGTTTATGCTGCACTCCTCTGAATTCATGCCAGACGGCAGTCCCACGTTTAAAACGGAGGCGGACATCGACAGGCTGTACGACGATCTGGAGCAGCTGTTTATCTGGCTTCAGCCGCGTGTACAGGGAATGACGCTGACAGAGTATGCCTTGCATAAAAAAGCTCATGCACGCTGATGCGTTTCAGATTTGCGCTTTCTGAACCGGCTCTTCAGGTATGAGAAGAGTGTATCGACCTGAGGAAAGCGCAGCTGCAGATATTTTTTTGTCCTGCAGTTGCCCTTGCAGATTATTGCCGCTGCGCGGAACAGCGTGATGGCAGAGCGTTCATAATAGTAATAGCCGTAGATGATTTTCGACATACTCTTTATTTCTTTAAAGCAGTCCATCAGCATATAGGATGCCAGACGCTGACGAGAATTATCTTTATCTTTTGCCCAGGCAAGCATTTTCTGCATGGCAAAGGTCAGATCATCGATATCGCTTTTTCTGACATTGCGCGTAATACCGCTTTTGTTATCGCGGTAAAAATAGAGCGTATTGTCCAGATGCGTAATCTTATCTGTCCTGAAATAGAGGAAAGGCGTAAAGATAACATCTTCGTAGCGCCTGCCTGATGCGAAACTTTCACCACTCAGCAGAGCGCGGCGGTAAATCCGGTTCCACAGATGCCACATCGATTTTTGGAACAGGGGTTCAAGGCAATTTATCCCCAGAGTCTGAAAGTCATAGGCGATATGTTTTACATCGACTTTTTCCGTCTCATCAGGCGGCTGATGTTCAAAACGCTGATAGTTAAAGTCGATTAAATCATCATTATCAGCCAGCAGCAGCGGCCTGATAACCGCAATATAGTGTCTGCTGATAATATCGTCTGCATCAATAAATGTGACAAACTTTCCCTGAGCCTGCTGCATGCCGGTATTGCGGGTATCAGCAATCCCACAGTTCTTCTGCTGCAGAAACCGAACTGCCTGGTGCTGTTGTGCCTGCAAAAAATTTCCTATCACGCTGACTGAGTTATCTGTTGAACCATCATCAATAATGATGACCTCAATGTCAGATTCAAGTTGCGCAAACAGCGATTGCAGGCAGGGAATAATAAACTCCCCCGCATTAAAGCAGGGGATAATGATGCTTAAAACAGGCGGGGTCGATTTCGTCATTGATTTTTTTCCTGATGATGCGGGCCTTTCATCATGGAGAAAGCAAATATAATAGTGAGGCAGTAGATCAGTGTACATTCTGTACTAAAGAAAATCACATCACTTAACCCATAACCGATCAATGCCAGCGCCAGCGTCAGTAAAAGCGCATTGCCGCCGCGCCTGAATGCATAAACCAGCAGCATAATATAGAAGTTCACCAGTGCCAGCGCGCCGGCGATACCCTTTATCGAAAAGGTTTCCAGCACTTCGTTATGCATATGAACCGTCAGGTAGGGTAAGGCGCCATAGAGTTGTGGCTGCTGCTGAATGATCTTTCTGGCCAGCAGAGCCCGCTGTTCGGCTGACTGGCCCGCAGGTGACTCGATGCCGGTTTGCAGAGCAATAATCTGCATGCTCAGGCGGGAGACAACTGAGTTTTCACCGCGGTTTTTATGCATATCTGCAATATTTTGCTGAAACTCGTCGATGCGATTAGCAATCTTTTCTTTGAATATCAGCGAGCCGGCGATAAACAGCGCTGGAATAATGACAAAAAGCGCGATTTTATATCTTCTGCTGATAACATTTTTTGAAAATAAGACGAGTATCAGGGCCATTACGGGAAAAAGAAGCATTGCCGCACGCGTGCCGGTCAGAATAATGGCAAGATAACTAAACAAAAAGGCTGCAGGAAAAAGGAAAAGCTTAAGTTTGTTTTTCTGCAACAAAATTGATTTGAGAAACAATAAATTAACAGCACTGATGATATAGGCAGCCATGGTGGCCCGATCAAAGTTCAGCTCAACGCGGCGCAGATGCAGCCAGACGCCCTGATAGATGGCATAGGCATTAACCGCCAGGCCAGTCAGCAGTGCGGCAAGGATGGCTTTTTGGCGCAAATCGCTTTTATCATTTAAAACAAAGAAAAGAATAAGTGCGCCCGATATCTGCAAGCGGCCCGTTGACTGATACTGGCGATAGAGGCTGATAAAGTCACCAGGCTGCTTATAGACCGCGGTCCAGATGATACTGGCGATACCTACCAGTAACATAGCTACAGGCAAAGCGATATTTATTCGCAATTTAGCGTAATATAAGGCATGGGTAGCCAGGGTAATAAAAGCAATATAGCTGGTTATATAAAATACGTTGCGGCCAAAGCTGCCACCAAAGGGCGCTGTAAGCAGCGCAGTTGCGCATCCAAAAAATATCAGGGTACTTATTGCTGAGTGAGGAGCTTCACGCCTTGCCAGGTAATTACTGATTTGCATTTTTTGTATTCGCAATCTCGGTTAAGGAACTCTCTATTTCATGTCTGAAATACGCATAGTCAAAGTGCTTCATAGTCCAGCTTTTAGCGTTTTCACTGTATGTCTGATAGTTCTCTTTTTGTATCAGAAATTCAAACGCATCAGCACAATCGATATGAGAAAGCAGCATCGGTTCTGTCATGTCATCTTTTATCGGGTCATACACCTGATAAGGGAAATTGACATCAATTCCCGTAAGCTGCTGATGTTCACTCAAAGAGACTTTTGGTGCTAAGCCGACGCCGCAAATTTTGTCTGCAATCACTTCAGGCTGCCCGTCGACAAAAGGAAAAATTACAGGTACGCCAAAATAGAGTGCTTCCATACATGAGAGCCCAAAAGGCTCGGTCACCGGCGTGCTCATGTAAATATCAACGCGATTGAAAAATTCGGCAATATTATGCTGAAAACCACTGAACCTGACACGCTCTGCTATGCCAAGCCGCTGCGCTAAATCTTCAAATGCTTCACGGTCAGGGCCTTTGCCGGCAATTTCAAGCGTGACATTGTGCCCGCGCGTTAACAGCTCTTTCATCATCAGTAGCGAAACGGAGATCCCCTTCAGACCCACCTGACGTGATGCCGTTCCGATTCTGACTGGCTGGCTAAGCTGCCGCACTGCAGGATCTATTCCCTGAGGCGTAACGAGACGGTTAATTACGACTTTATGCAGGCAGGGCAGATTGAAGCGGTGCTGCATTACTCTGGACGACGCCCGGGAAGCGGAAATAACCCCATCCAGCATGGCCATAAACGCAAGCGTCTTGCCGTTCTTTGGATAACGCCATGAACAGCCGTGATCGTAATAAACCAGTTTTGCCTTGCGGGGTTTAGCGGTAAGCCGGGGAACCAGATCCCAGACGATAATCATATCGGCATTACTGGCATTTACGCGTTTTTGCAGCAGGTGCTTGCGCAGAAACTGCGGGCTTTTCAGACGAAAGCGCGAAAACAGCCGGTTAGCGAAGGTAACGTGCTGCCGGGGCATCTGCTGCAAAATATCCGGGTCGATCTGATTGCTGATGCAGATGACGTCATCGCTTCCGTCAGAGACATCATTAATGTACTGAAGGAACAGCCGCTCAACGCCGCCCATTTTACCTAAGTTGATAATGTGCAGTTTCTTCATGCCAGCACCTGCTTTAATGTCTCCAGCACCGTATCCGGCATGATATCTGCCATGCTGTCACCCTGAACCGGGCGCAGCGCATGCTGGTTTCTGCCGTAACCGCCAATCAGACCCGGATCGGTGGGACCGAACAGCGTAATATTGGGTCTGTCCAGCGCGGCGGTCAGATGGCTGAGCCCGGTGTCGACGGAGACCACTGCGCGCGCGCCTGCCAGCTGCTGCGCCACCTGCTCCAGCGTCAGTTTTGGCAGGACTTCTACATGGGAAAAGCCCTCTGCCAGCCGCTGTGCACGCTGCTGTTCATGTATTGCACCCCACGGCAGCCTGATTTGCAGGCCGGTGGGCTGCAGCAGCCTGATCAGCTCACGCCAGTGCGCTTCCGGCCAGTGTTTATTGTCGCGGGTTGTGGCGTGCAGAAACACCAGCCAGGAGGGGGCTGCTTCGATCCGGGGGGTCAGAAAATGTGCCGCGATGGCGTAATCGCCCTGGGTGGCAGGCTTTTCATAGCCCAGACTTTTCGCAAACAGCTCACGCGTGCGCTCAACGGCGTGCTGCTGCTTGCTGACCTCATGGCGCCTGTCGTACCACCAGCTCGCAAAAGGCTCACGCGCGCTGCGGCTGTCCAGACCATGCTTCGTGCCGGTTGCCAGACGCGTCACCAGGGCTGCGCTTTTAATCAGGCCCTGTGCGTCAATAACCACATCATACTGGCGCGACTGCAAATTGCGCTTAAACGCGACGCGCTCTTCGCGCTGCTGACTGCCAAACCAGTGTTTGCGCCAGCGACGGATTGCAACCGGCAGGACTTTATCTACAGCAGGATGCCAGCCGGGGATCTGAGCAAAATTCTCTTCTACCACCCAGTCAAAGCGGATACCTGGCAGCGCCTGCATGGCGTCAGTAAGCGCGGGTAGCGTATGGAGAACATCTCCCATCGAAGAGGTTTTAACGATTAAAACGTGCATGTCTGCTCCTGCGCCGGCTGTAGCAGCGCGCTCAGGGTCTGATGCACGCGCGCAGGGGTAATGTCGATCAGGCTCTGATGATAACCCTCAGCGGCATCGCCTTTACGCACTTTGTGATAGCCGCTGATTAGCCGGATAACGCGGGCCTGACGGGAAAGCGGCGGCGTGAAATCCGGGCTGCTCGGGCCATACAGCGCGACCAGCGGCCGGTTGAGCGCTGCCGCAATGTGCATCAGACCGGAATCGTTGCTGACCACGGCGCGACAGTGGGCGAGCAGGATCACGGCCTGCTCCAGCTGCGTCTCACCCGCCAGATTTTTGCCGTGCGCACGCAACGGCTCAGGCAGCGCCTGCAGAATCGACTCGCCGGTGTCGCGATCTTTGGCTGAGCCAAACAGCACGACCTGGTAGCCTTCTGCGATCAGCTGTTCCGCCAGGGCAGCATAGTGATAATGCGGCCAGCGTTTCGCCGGTCCAAACTCTGCTCCCGGACAAAAGCCGATAACCGGACGATCGGTGGAGAGGCCAAACTGCGCAGCCGTCATGCGCTTTTCGTCGTCCTCTACGCGCAGCTGCGGCCATAGCAGCGGCTGTGGCAGCTGCTGAGCGGAGGTTACCGGCGTGTCATACGCCAGGGCAACATAGCGCTCTACCATTAGCGGAAACGCCGCTTTGTCCAGTACCCGCACATCATTGAGCACGCCGTAACGCATTTCACCGCGCCAGCCGGTGCGGCGCGGTATGCCGGCGAAAAAGGGGACCAGCGCCGATTTAAACGAGTTCGGCAATACATAAGCGCGATCGTAACCGCTGGCCTGCAGGGTTTTGCCGAGACGACGGCGTTCGCCCAACGCCAGCGCGCCGTGCCCCAGCGGCATCGCCAGCGCCTGATTCACTTCCGGCATGCGTGACAGCAGCGGGCGGCACCACGCGGGTGCCATCACATCAATGACCGCATCAGGATGCGCCACCTTGAGAGTGCGATAGAGACTTTGCGACATCATCATATCGCCGACCCAGGAAGGGCCAATAACCAGAATTTTCATCGCTGATGCGGGTGTCCTTATGCGTTGCGATTCAGCCAGGCCATATACTCGCCCACGCCCTGTGCGACAGTTTTAAATGGCTTGTCATAGCCCGCCTCACGCAGTTTTGTCAGATCGGCCTGGGTAAATGCCTGATAGCGTCCTTTGAGTTTATCCGGGAAAGGAATGTACTCAATCTGGCCCTGCTGATGGAATTTAAGCACGGCATCAGCCACTTCCTGGAACGATTCCGCGCGTCCGGTGCCGCAGTTATAGATACCGGATACGCCGTTCTCCCAGCACCACAGGTTTACAGCCACAACATCATCTACATGGATAAAATCACGGCGGAAGCTGTCGCTGCCTTCAAACAGCTTAGGGTTCTCGCCGTTGCTGATTTGCGTATTCAGATGAAACGCCACGCTGGCCATACTGCCTTTGTGCCCTTCGCGCGGACCATACACATTGAAATAGCGGAAACCGCACACCGGCGAATCCGCTTCAGGCAGAATCTGACGCACGTAGTGATCGAACAGCATTTTTGAATAGCCGTAGACGTTCAGCGGCTCTTCATACTGACGTTCTTCGATAAAGTTCTCATTGCGGCCACCATAGGTCGCGGCAGAGGAGGCGTAGAGAAACGGGATCTCGCGCTCAAGGCAGAAATGCAGCAGATCTTTAGAGTACTGATAGTTGTTATCCATCATGTACTTGCCATCCCACTCGGTGGTGGCGGAACAGGCACCTTGATGGAATACCGCTTCAATCGGCCCCAGATCTTCGCCTGACATGATGTAAGAGAGAAACTCCTCTTTATCCATATAATCAGCGATATCCAGATCCGCCAGATTGACGAATTTGGTGCCATCTTTCAGGTTATCCACGACCAGAATGTCGCTATGACCGCGATCGTTAAGCGCTTTAACGATGTTGCTGCCAATCATGCCAGCGCCGCCGGTAACGATAATCATATGCTTAGCCTTTAATCAGTTAGGGTGAAACAGAAGGTTTCACGCACGAATACTCATCATCATAACATTTCAGCCCTGTCCGGACAGCCAGATGCGTGAGGCGTATCGCACAAACGCTGACTACGGCGTGAACTATGCTGCAAAACGAACATTTAACTGGCTGAAATATCGTCTGCCTGCTATTTGCTCAGTAAGATGCTCCGGTAATTTGCGATCTAAGGAGCAGAATCATGTCCAATCAGTTTTATTCGCAAATCCGTCAGCAGCTTGAGACAACGCGTCAGGACGGATTGTTCAAACAGGAACGTCGCATTACGTCAGCCCAGCAGGCGGAGATCAGCGTTGATCACGGCACGCCGGTCATTAACTTTTGTGCCAATAACTATCTCGGTCTGGCGAATCATCCGGCGCTGATTCAGGCAGCGAAAGAGGGTATGGATTCCCACGGCTTTGGTATGGCGTCGGTGCGCTTTATCTGCGGTACGCAGGATACGCATCAGCAGCTGGAGCGTAAGCTGGCTGACTTTCTTGGTATGGAAGCGTCTATTCTTTTCTCCTCCTGTTTTGACGCTAACGGCGGCCTGTTTGAGGCGCTGCTGGGTCCGGAGGATGCCATTATTTCCGATGCGCTGAATCACGCCTCCATCATTGATGGCATACGCCTGTGTAAGGCGCAGCGCTATCGCTACGCCAATAACGATATGCAGGCGCTGCGTACCTGTCTGCAGGAGGCGCGTGATAAAGGTGCCCGGCATATCGCGATCGCTACCGATGGCGTGTTCTCTATGGATGGCGTGATTGCCAATCTGCAGGGGATTTGCGACCTGGCGGAGGAGTTTGATGCGCTGGTCATCGTCGATGACTCTCATGCGGTGGGCGTTATCGGCGCAGCAGGGCGCGGCACGCATGAATACTGCGACGTGATGGATCGCGTTGATATCCTCACGGGAACGTTAGGTAAAGCGCTGGGCGGTGCCTCCGGCGGCTATGTAGCCGCGAAAAAAGAGGTCGTGGAGTGGCTGCGTCAGCGTGCTCGTCCCTATCTGTTTTCTAACTCGCTGGCTCCGGCAATTGTCGCGGCCTCGCTGCGGGTGCTGGATCTGCTGAGTGAGGGTGACGGTCTGCGCCAGCGGCTATGGGATAACGCGCGCTTCTTCCGGGAGAAGATGACCGCGGCAGGCTTCACGCTGGCCGGCGCCGATCACGCCATTATTCCGGTGATGCTGGGTGAGGCTAACGTGGCGCAGCAGTTTGCCACGCTGCTGCAGCAGGAAGGCATTTACGTCACCGGCTTTTTCTATCCGGTGGTGCCGCAGGGTCAGGCGCGCATCCGCACGCAGATGTCTGCCGCTCACACGCAGGCGCAGCTGGAACAGGCTATCGCCGCTTTTATCCGCGTCGGCCAGCGGCTGGGCGTGATTGCTGCAGGAGCAGAAAAATGAAAGCACTTGCCAAACTGAAAGCTGAAGAGGGGATCTGGATGGTGCAGGATGCACCGGTGCCGGAACCGGGTCATAACGATCTGCTGATTAAAATCCGTAAAACCGCTATTTGCGGTACGGATATCCACATCTACAACTGGGATGAGTGGTCGCGTAAAACCATTCCGGTCCCGATGATCACCGGACATGAGTATGTCGGTGAAGTGGTTAGCATGGGACAGGAGGTGAAAGGCTTCGCCATTGGCGATCGCGTTTCCGGAGAGGGGCATATTACCTGCGGCCACTGCCGTAACTGCCGGGCAGGGCGAACGCACCTGTGCCGCAATACGGTGGGCGTGGGGGTCAATCGCCAGGGCTGCTTCGCAGAGTATCTGGTTATCCCGGCATACAACGCGTTTAAAATTCCCGATAACATTTCTGACGAACTGGCAGCCATCTTCGATCCGTTCGGCAACGCCGTACATACCGCGCTGTCATTTGATCTGCCCGGTGAAGATGTCCTGATCTGCGGCGCCGGGCCAATTGGTATTATGGCTGCCGCCGTCTGCAGGCACGTAGGTGCCCGTCACGTTGTGATCACTGACGTGAATGAATACCGTCTGAGTCTGGCTCGCGAGATGGGCGTGACCCGTGCGGTTAACGTGGCGCAGGAAAATCTGCGCGACGTGATGCAGGATCTCGGTATGACCGAAGGATTTGATGTCGGACTGGAGATGTCAGGCGCACCGGCAGCTTTCCGCACGATGCTGGAAACCATGAACCACGGCGGACGCATTGCGCTGCTGGGCATTCCACCCGGCGATATGTCGATCGACTGGAATCTGGTCATCTTCAAAGGCCTGTTTATCAAAGGTATCTATGGCCGTGAGATGTTTGAAACCTGGTACAAGATGGCGGCGTTAATCCAGTCCGGACTGGATCTTACGCCGGTGATCACCCACCGCTATCACATCGACGCGTTTCAGCAGGGGTTCGATGACATGCGCTCCGGACGGTCAGGGAAAGTGGTGCTGAGCTGGGATTAAACGGACTCCGGCCCGCAGGCCGGAGTAGTATCAGCCGCGTTTTTTCTCTTCATCCGTCAGGTAGCGTACTTTGCGCGTATAGTCCTGACCTTTAAACTGCAGCGGCTGCGCCGGGTCCTGCAGATACTTCTGCCATTCGCTTAACGGAAAACCGCCGTGTGCGCCAATGACCTCAGGCGGAATGACCGCTGCCGTTCCGCCGATGCGCTTGGAGACCGGCCAGTTTGCCCACTCGCCCAGGTTAACCGTAACCAGATCGAGCATATCCAGCAGCGCAGAGAGCGGCAGCTGATCGGTGGGGGGCTGATTATCATTCATCAGCTCCCAGGTATCCTGAAACAGCGTCAGCCACAGCGGGCAGATACGCTTCCAGGTCTGACGCGTGGCGGCCAGATAAGCGCCGTTGACATGGTCAACCAGATAGGGCCGGATGGCGGGTTTATAGTAAGCCGGGATCTGCTCCTCAGCCGCGTTTTCAAGTTTGGCAATCATTCTGCCTTCTCTGAAGCTGGAGTAAAGATGGCCTTCACGCAGGCTGAGGGCAGGATCTTTAAGCAGGTTGAGGTCAGAGTCGATCATCAGAACCGCGTCACCGCTGGCCTGCAAAGGCGCCTGCAGTTTGATCAGCCGGCTGCGGTAAATCTGTTTATAACGGTAGCTCTCTTCACGGTGCGGAATGGTCAGCGTGGCAACGCGGGTCTTTGCCGGCAGCTCACCAAATTGTGTCGCGGGCTGGTCGCTGACGATAACAATCTCCGTGACGCTGGTGGCAAAACGGCTGGCAAAGCAGGCGCTGAGCAGCGCTTCTTCAATATAGTCCTCACCCGCACACGGGATCACCACGGAGGTGACAGGAGTCTTGCCCTGCACGCGACTCTGGCTGTAGGGAATATTGTGCCGCGCGCGAATATGGCGGAAACGTTTATTAAAAAAATTAAGCATGACTCTTTTCCTGAATAACATTAGCCAGAACCGTTTCTACGCCCTGAATATAGTTTTCAATAGCGTAATGTTCGCGTACCTTTCCGGCAGCCGTGTCGGTTAATTTCTGACGTAATTCTCTGTTCTTCCACAGAGCGATCAGCTGCTGTGTCAGCTCTGCAATATCACCATATTCAAACAGCAGACCGGTCTGGTTGTGTTCAATCAGCTCAGCTGTCCCGGTTACCCGCGATCCGATAACGGCAGTATTGACCAGCATCGCTTCAAGCACCACGCGGGGTAAGCCTTCACTTTGCGAGGCCAGTATGAACGTGTCGAACGCGGCCAGAAAATCCAGCGCATTATTTTTAAAACCGGTGAAAACGATGCGGTCAGCAATCTGCTCTTTTTCTGCCAGCTGTGCAAGGTTAGCCTGTTCCGGACCGGTACCGACAATCAGCATTTTCCAGTCAGCGTGAGGGTAAAGGCGGTGAAACCGGCCCAGTGCGCTCAGCGTATGGTGATTGGCTTTACGCGCTATCAGTGACCCAATAGAGCCAAACACAAAGGTTTCCGGGGCAATCTGCAGCGCCTGACGAACCGCGGTACGATCGGGTAACGGCTGGTGGATATCGATGGCATTGCTGACGGTATGACAGAGATGCTGATGGACACCATGACGCTGCAGCGTATGACTGACACCGTGCGAAACGCAGATAATCGCCTCACAGTCCCGGTTCAGCATCGCGACCAGCTGGCGATTCAGTACCGGGTCAATACGGCAGTGCTGAACCACCGGAATATTAAGCGGGCGGGCTGCCAGATAGCCTTCAGTGTTGGTACTGGGCTGATTATTCATATAAAGCAGGTCAAACTGCCCGGATTGCAGAAGCGCGCCAATCTTGTGCGCGTTCGGGATAATACGCCATCGGCGATCCACAAAATGAATCGCTTTTTTTCTGCTCTCTTTGCTGAAAAAAAGCAGCGTGCGGACTATTTCTTTGCTGATTTTTGCCCAGAGAGGTTGTCTGCGCTGCGGAATAAACGTCACCGGAATCGTTAACGATCCAAGAATTTGCTCAATGGTTTCGTTATTGCCGCGCGAATAATTATAATAAAAGCAGCAGGTAATATCGAACTGGTTACGATCGATCCGCTTCAGTAATTCCAGCATGCTATTCGTGCCGCCGCCCCACTCGCGACCATTATCAAGCAGTAGAATTTTTCGTTTATGCGGCGTCATTCCTGCTGATGTCCTTGTTCTGTGCCGTGAGTTTTCCGGCAAGAGTATAAACTTTCTGGCTGCAATGTGAATGTCAGCGGTGCGGTGGCCCACACCGCTGCTTTAAAACAGCGCTTTCAGTTTGAGCATGAAAGGGTTCTGCATCAGGCCTTCGCCGATAATTTCCACTGCCCGCTGCTGCGGCACTGGCGCGGCACTGACTTTACAGATGGCAGGCGCGCGGAAGCGCACGCTGGCGGGTTTAGCCGGAGAGGCTGCAGCAGGTTTTGCGCTGTGACGCAGCGGCTCATTCAGCAGCTGTCCTGGCGTAACCAGCGTAATATCAGCCGGAAGGGAAGGCAGCATCTGCTGCAGCACGCGCACTGTTGTCGGGTGCGGATGGCCGATAGCGATAGCAAACCCGTCCCGCTGTGCCAGCTTAACCGCCCGGGTAAACTGCTGTCGTACCATCGCTTCATTTTGATTATCATCAAGAAACACGCGGCGTTTCACGACTTTGACCTGCGTGCCCTGCGCCGCTGCAACGGCCTGACTATTGCCGATGGTCATGCTGTCGAGAAAATAGTAGTTGTAGTGATTCAGCACCTGCATCACTTTCTGCATGCCGGGCAGGCTGGAGGTCATTTTACTGCCCATATGATTGTTCAGGCCAACCGCGTAGGGAACTTTACCGCTGGCTTCACGGATAATACGGGCGATTTCGTCGCTGCTCATCTCCGGCGTCAGGGTATCTTTTTCCAGCGGCTGTTTGCTGAGCGGCGCCATCGGCAGGTGAATCAATACTTCATGACCGCGCTGATGGGCTTTGGTTGCCATCTCACGCGCATGCGGGGCGTTGGGCAGTACGGCAACAGAGATGGCTGCCGGCATCGCCAGCACTTTGTTCTCTTCGGTGGGACGGTAGCCAAAATCATCAATGACAATCGCTAATTTTGCCGCCTGCACGCTGAAACTCAGAAGCGAGCCGCATAGCAGAGCGGGTAACGTTCGGGATAAAAACAGCACTTATCTTCCTAACCACGGTAGTGGGTTAACAGCTTTGCCCTGACGGCGGATCTCAAAATAGAGCGACGGCGTACCGCGGCCGCCACTGGTGCCTACCAGCGCCACCGGCTGACCAGCTTTGACCTGTGCACCGACGCTTACCAGTGCGCTCTGGTTATAGCCGTACAGGCTCATATCGCCTTTACCGTGCTCCAGTACCACAACCAGCCCGTAGCCCTGCAGCCAGTCGGCCATCAGTACCCGTCCATCCGCAATCGCTTTCACTTCGGTGCCTTCCGGTGCGTCGATTACCAGTCCTTTCCAGCGTAGCTCACCCTGCATCGCCTCACCGAAGCGGTGTTCAATTCTGCCGCGTACCGGCCAGAAAGCCTGGCCGCCTGCGCGCCCCAGTCCGCCGGTACGCGCCATCAGCTCACGCTCGCTCTGCGTGGGGGCATAGCTGGAGCCTTTCGCTTTGGCCTGCGCCTGACGCTGGCGCACCTTCTCGGCTTCACGCGCCTCGCGCTCGGCCCGCTGACGCGCTTCGCGCTCTGCTTTGGCAATTTTATCCTGCAGACGGCTTTCGTTCTGACGCATTTCAACCAGGTCTGCCTGATCTTTTTCCAGCGCGTTCTCCAGCGCGGAGAGGGTCTTTTTGCGGGCGGCGCTGGCGTTTTCCAGTTTGCTTTGCTGCGCCTGCTGCTGAACGAGCAGATTTTTTTGCTGCTGCTGTTTGCTCTGCATGGTCAGACGCTGCTCAGCCAGCTGCTGCCGGGTCTGCCGCAGCTCATCGATATTTTTTTGCCGCGCGGCGTTGAGGTAACCAAAATAGGCCAGGATGCGTTCACTGCGCTGCGCTTCTGCGCCGCCCAGCAGCAGCTGTACACCATTATGCTGCCCCTGGCGAAAAGCGGCGTCGAGCTGCTGCGCCAGCAGGCTTTCCTGCTGCGTCTGCTGCTTTTCAAGGCGGGAGATAGAGGCGGTAAGCTGAGCAACCTCTTTGTCGAGCGTGCTTAAGCTATTGCGCGTTTCGCGTAGCTGACGGCTCGCCTGGGCAATAATCTTCTCCTGACTTCGGAGCTGATCGAGCAGTTTACTGCGCTCGACTTTCTGAGCTTTAACGCTCTTCTCTTTTTCCGCGATACTTTGCTGAATGGTTTTTAGCTGCGCTTTATTGTCGTCAGCGCTGTAACCGGTAACAGGCAGCAAAAAAATACCCGCACACAGCAGGCTGAGGGAGAGGGGGGACCAGCGGAATACCAGCTGAGAAGCCGGGCCGTTGTAATGAGTCCTTGTAGGTGTAATGCGCGCTTTTCCCTTCATAGTTGATAATTATTCCACGATGAACAGCCGCTTACCAGTTATCCCGGCCAGCTTTTAGATTACGAAACGTGTCGCTTTAAAGCTTAGCGCGATAAACATTGTCTGAATTTTGCGATTAAAACATTTTTTTTGGAAAATGACGCACAAATCGTATCTCTGCCCGCATCGCGACTGTACATGCGAAGTGGCGCAGGTATACTCAGAACCCTTGTTTTAGCTTATAAGCCCGGTCTGGAGTCGTTACCTCTCATGCAAGAAATCATGCAGTTTGCAAGCAATCACCCCATCCTTAGTCTGGCATGGGTCGTTTTACTTATTCTGGTGATTGTGACCACCGTTAAAGGGATGTTCTCTAAGGTAAAAACCATCAGCCGTGGCGAAGCGACCCATCTGATTAATAAAGAGAACGCGGTGGTAGTAGACGTGCGTTCACGCGACGATTATCGCAAGGGACATATTTCCGGCGCGGTTAACGTAGCAGCAGCAGATATTAAAAAAGGCAGCTTCGGCGAGCTGGAAAAGCACAAGTCGCAGCCCATAATTGTGGTATGTGCCACCGGTCAGAGCGCGGGCGATTCAGCAGCAACGCTGAGCGCAGCAGGCTTTGAACATGTCGCTGTCCTGAAAGATGGCGTCAGCGGCTGGAGTGGCGAAAACCTGCCGCTGGTTCGCGGTAAATAATCATCTGAGGTATTCCGCATGGCTAATGTTGAGATTTACACCAAAGTAACCTGCCCATACTGCCATCGTGCAAAGGCGTTACTGGATCAGAAAGGCGTTTCTTATCAGGAGATCCCTATTGATGGGGACGCAATGAAACGTGAAGAGATGATCCGGCGCAGTGGCCGCACCACGGTGCCGCAGGTTTTTATCGACGCTCAGCACATCGGTGGTTGTGACGATCTCTACGCGCTGGACGGGCGTCAGGGACTCGATCCTCTGCTTCAGGCTTAACTCTTCTGCACTGATAATTATCACTTAAGGACTTAGTAACATGTCAGAACAAAGCACCAACGAAATGCAGTTCCAGATCCAGCGCGTTTATACCAAAGATGTCTCTTTTGAAGCGCCAAACGCACCACAGGTTTTTCAGAAAGAGTGGGAGCCGGAAGTCAAACTGGATCTGGATACCGCCTCTTCTCAGCTGGCTGATGAAGTGTATGAAGTGGTGCTGCGCGTGACGGTAACCGCAACCGTAGGCGAAGAGACCGCATTCCTGTGCGAAGTACAGCAGGCGGGTATCTTTACCATCAGCGGTATTGATGGCACGCAGATGGCGCACTGCCTTGGCGCATACTGCCCGAACATTCTGTTCCCTTACGCACGTGAGTGCGTGACCAGCCTGGTTTCACGCGGTACGTTCCCGCAGCTCAATCTGGCTCCGGTTAACTTCGATGCGCTGTTCATGAACTACCTGCAGCAGCAAGGTGAAGGCGAAGCGCCACGTCAGGATGCCTGATGACAACAGATAACGCGTCTATCAGCGTACTCGGTGCCGGCTCGTACGGCACCGCTCTCGCTATCACGCTGGCTCGCAACGGGCATCCGGTTCTGCTCTGGGGCCACAATCCGCAAAGCGTCGCCCGCCTGCAGGCTGACCGCTGTAACACCGCTTTCCTGCCCGATGTTCCTTTTCCCGATAATCTGATCCCTGAAGCCGATCTCGCCCAGGTGGTTCGCGCGAGCCGCGATCTGCTGGTGGTAGTACCGAGCCATGTTTTTGGCGACGTGCTGCAGCAGATTAAACCTTACCTGCGTATCGATTCCCGTGTTGTCTGGGCTACCAAAGGCCTGGAAAAAGAGACCGGCCGTCTGCTGCAGGACGTTGCGCGGGAGATCCTGGGCGACGCTATTCCGCTGGCGGTAATTTCCGGGCCTACTTTTGCCAAAGAGCTGGCCGCCGGTTTACCTACCGCTATCGCACTTGCGGCGACCGATGCGGAGTTTGCTGACGATCTGCAGCAGAAGCTGCACTGCGGCAAAAGCTTCCGCGTTTATAACAACGCCGATTTTACCGGTGTTCAGCTGGGCGGGGCCGTTAAAAACGTTATTGCTATCGGTGCCGGCATCTCAGACGGTATCGGCTTCGGCGCTAACGCACGTACCGCACTGATCACCCGTGGCCTGGCAGAGATGAGCCGTCTGGGCGCGGCGCTGGGTGCCGATCCGGTAACGTTTATGGGCATGGCAGGACTGGGCGATCTGGTGCTGACCTGCACCGATAACCAGTCACGCAATCGCCGTTTTGGCATGATGCTGGGTCAGGGCGAGAGCGTTGAAGAGGCGCAACGCATTATCGGACAAGTTGTAGAAGGCTACAGAAATACCAAAGAAGTCAAAGCCCTGGCAGCGAGAATGGGCGTTGAAATGCCGATAACCGAGCAGATTTATCAGGTACTGTATTGCGAAAAAACGGCGCGAGAGGCAGCATTAAGCTTACTGGGTCGTGCAAGGAAGGACGAAAACAGCCCGGGCTAGAGCAGGATGCTCAGCACACCAACCTGTAGCGCCTCTGCGGCGCTTTTTTATGGGAGTAAACAGCAATGTCGTCTGAAGAGTTAGAACTGGTCTGGAACCATATCAAAGCAGAAGCCAGAGCGCTGGCAGATTGCGAACCGATGCTGGCCAGCTTTTATCACGCGACTTTGCTGAAACATGAAAATCTCGGCAGCGCGCTCAGCTACATGCTGGCGAACAAGCTGGCGAATCCGATTATGCCTGCTATCGCTGTGCGTGAAATTGTTGAAGAAGCGTATCGTCAGGATCCGGAGATGATTGTCTCAGCGGCCTATGATATTCAGGCCGTACGCCAGCGCGATCCGGCAGTAGACAAATACTCTACGCCGCTGCTCTACCTGAAAGGCTTCCATGCGCTGCAGGCCTATCGTATTGGCCACTGGCTGTGGAAAGAGGGTCGCCGCGCGCTGGCTGTCTATCTGCAAAATGAGATCTCCGTTTCCTTCGCCGTTGATATTCACCCGGCGGCCCGTATCGGACGCGGGATCATGCTGGATCACGCTACGGGTATTGTGATCGGCGAAACGGCCGTAGTAGAAAATGATGTCTCTATCCTGCAATCCGTTACGCTGGGCGGGACCGGCAAAACCAGCGGCGATCGCCATCCTAAAATTCGCGAAGGCGTTATGATTGGTGCCGGCGCTAAAATCCTCGGCAACATAGACGTAGGTCGCGGAGCAAAAATCGGTGCCGGCTCGGTGGTACTGCAGCCTGTTCCCCCGCATACCACCGCCGCTGGCGTTCCGGCGCGCATTGTGGGCAAACCCGCCAGCGATAAACCCTCAATGGATATGGATCAGCATTTTACCGGCGCCGGTTTTGAATATGGTGACGGGATTTAATCTCTGATCAGCGCGCCGGCGAAATCGAGCTGGCGCCACGCTTCATACACCACCACTGATACGGCATTGGAGAGATTCATGCTGCGGCTTTCGGCGCGCATCGGGATGCGTATCTTCTGTCCGGCAGGCAGGGCGTCAAGGATTTCCGCGGGCAGGCCCCGGCTTTCCGGGCCAAACAGCAGGTAGTCCCCGGCCTGATAGCTGACGGCGCTGTGTGCTGGCGTACCTTTCGTGGTCAGGGCAAACAGACGCTGCGGCGCCTCAGACGCGAGGAAAGCGCTGTAGCTGGCGTGTTTTTTCAGCGCGGTATATTCATGATAATCAAGTCCGGCGCGGCGCAGCCGTTTGTCATCCCACGCAAAGCCAAGCGGCTCAATCAGATGCAGCTGAAAGCCGGTGTTAGCGCACAGGCGGATGATATTACCGGTGTTGGGTGGTATTTCAGGTTCGAATAAAACAATGTTCAGCATAAGGCCCCCGCAATCAGGGGCCGAAGCATAACAAATTACTGGCGGGCAGAGTATAGCGGGAGCCAGAGCGTCAGGCGCAGCCCGCCCAGCGGGCTGTTATCTGCTTTGACCCAGCCGCGGTGCTGCTGTACGGCCGTCTCCACAATCGCCAGCCCAAGCCCGGTGCCGCCAGACTCGCGATCGCGCGCTTCATCAGTGCGATAAAACGGGCGGAAAATCTGCTCGCGATCTTCTTCGCTGACGCCCGGACCGTCATCATCCACGTGAACGGTAATGCCCTGAATATCCACCGAGAAGCTCACGCTGATATGTGAATCAGAATAGCGCAGCGCATTGCGCACGATGTTCTCCAGAGCGCTCTCCAGCGCATGCGGGTTGCCATACAGCGGCCACGGGCCAGGCGGATAGGGCACTTCCATGGTTTTACCCATCTGTTCCGCTTCAAAGCGCGCATCCTCCAGCACGCCGTTCCATAGCTGGTTTGCTTTCATCGCCTCGCTGACCAGGGCGTTTTTATGCTGGGTACGTGACAGCACCAGCAGATCGTTGATCATGCCATCCAGCCGCTGCGCTTCGGTCTCAATGCGCTGCAGCTCTTTCCCTTCGCCATGACGACGACGCAGCAGAGCCGTAGCCAGCTGGAGGCGCGTCAGCGGAGTGCGCAGCTCATGGCTGATGTCGGACAACAGGCGCTGCTGGGCAGTCATCATGCGCTCAAGCGCGCTGACCATCTGATTAAAACTGGATCCGGCCGCCAGAAACTCCTGCGGACCTGACTCCAGTTCAGGATGCTGACGCAGATTGCCGCTGGCCACTTCATCCGCCGCGTATTTCAGCTTGCGCGCCGGTCGAGCCAGGCTCCATGCCAGCCAGAGCAGCAGCGGAGAGCTAATCAGCATCGTGACAATCAGCAGCAGCAGCGGCCGGTCGAATAACAGGTTGATAAAATCGAGCTGAGAACTGGTGGCTGGTCGGATCAGATAGAGCTGATAGTTATCTTCACCGTCGCGTACGGCAAAGGGACCAACCATCTCAACGCGGCCATATTTTTTCTTCTGCGGGTGATCGGCGTTATCTGACTGACCGATAAAGTTGCGGATCACCTGCATTTCATTGTGCTGTGCGCCGATGACCCGGCCTTCACTGGTGACCAGCAGCAGGCGCTGACCCGGCGGCGCCCATTTGTCGATAGCGCGAAACAGCCGGCGCCACCACATCAGGTCATTAGGCGGATCCTGAGAGAGTTCCGCTTCCACATGCTGTTCAATCATGGTGCCCTGCCGCTGTTCGCTTTCCATCAGAGCGGTCATCTGACGCGAATCGAGCTTGGGCACCATCAGGACCAGCATCAACACCAGCGCCAGCGTAAGCCAGAAGATGGCGAAGATGCGGGTCGTCAGACTGCCTATCATGATGCAGAAACCATCAGATAGCCGCGTCCGCGCAGCGTTTTGAACCATGGATGGCCATCACGACGCTCAGGGAGTTTGCGGCGCAGGTTGGAGATATGCATATCGATGGCACGGTCAAAGGGCGTCAGGCGTTTGCCAAGCACTTCCTGACTGAGATGCTCGCGCGATACCACCTGGCCAAGATGCTGCGCCAGCAGGTAAAGCAGCGTGAACTCGGTGCCGGTGAGATCGAGCGTTTCGTTATCGAAGCTCGCCTCCTGGCGCCCCGGATTCAGACGCAGGCAGTCGACTTCAAGCGTCGGCGAACTGGTATCGTGCTGCTGTTGCTGCTGCTCGCTCCAGTTTGAACGACGCAGGATCGCACGAATACGCGCCACCAGTTCACGGTCGTTGAACGGTTTAGGCAGGTAGTCATCCGCCCCCAGCTCCAGCCCCAGAACGCGATCCAGTTCGCTGCCGCGCGCGGTCAGCATAATGACCGGCGTCTGATGCTGCTGACGCAGCTCTTTCAACGTATCGATACCGTTTTTCTTCGGCATCATGACATCCAGCAGCAGCAGGTCAACAGAGCTGTCCAGCAGAGTAAGTGCCTGCTCTCCATCGCTGGCTACAATGACTTCAAACCCTTCCATTTCGAGTAATTCTTTAAGCAGCGAAGTTAATTCGCGGTCGTCATCTACCAACAGGATTTTATTCATTTTTTATTGCCCTCCGCAGGCAAAATACCGTGTTCCCACACTGGCAATCCAACGCTTTACGTAGTTTTACACCCCCTGACGGTTGTTTGCAGCTGCCGCCGTAAACTGGGTCTCGTTGAATCGCAAAACAGAGCAAACCGGGAGTAAACGATGCGCAACTTAACCGTCATCGTCATTGCTTCAGCGATGGTTCTTAGTCACGCCAGCGCAGTTGCAGCAGAGACGACAGCGATTGAAGAGATGCATCAAAACGGCGGCTTGACGACAGGCAGTATGACGCAAAATCCGCAAAGTCACATGTTCGATGGTATTGAGCTTACCGAACAGCAGCGGCAGCAAATGCGGGACCTGATGCAGCAAGCACGTCATGAGCGCCCGGTGTTAAGCGTTCAGGATATTGAAACTATGCATGACCTTGTCACTGCAGACAAATTTAATGAATCGGCGATCCGCCAGCTGGCTGAAAAACAGGCCCGCGCGCAGGTTGACCTGCAGGTTGAGATGGCCCGGGTTCGTAATCAGATGTATCACCTGCTGACGCCTGTGCAGCAGGCAGCGTTAAAAAAGAATCATGAACGCCGGCTGAATGATGTTCGTCGGTTCTCAGGATTGCAGTCGTCGTCATCGCTGCAAGCAGTGAGTAGCACCAGTAGTAACCAGTAACATAGTATCCCTGTTTTTCCTTGCCATAGACACCATCCCTGTCTTCCCCCGCCATGATGGCGGGGTTTTTTTTGCCCGCCGTATGCCGTTGCCGGTGAATAGCGCATCGCAGACGCAGCTCTGCCGGACTGATGATAAACTTGTTTTCAGTTAAGGCGGGCACGCGCATCTGTTTAATAGGGCGAAACATGGATTCTGAGTACGCAACACTGGTCCGGCGCGCTGCGCTGGCCGCTACCTCAATGGCGCTGGCGCTGCTGCTGGTCAAGATTTTTGCCTGGTGGTACACCGGATCGGTCAGCGTGCTGGCGGCACTGGTGGATTCGCTGGTCGACATCGCCGCCTCGCTGACCAATCTGCTGGTAGTACGTTATGCGCTACAGCCCGCCGACGATGATCACACTTTCGGCCATGGCAAAGCAGAATCGCTGGCGGCGCTGGCGCAGAGCATGTTTATCTCCGGCTCCGCGCTCTTTCTGTTTCTGACCGGCATTCAGCACCTGGCAAAACCGGAAACGCTGCGCGCGCCGCTGGTCGGCGTTGTCGTAACCATTGTTGCCCTCTTTTCCACGCTGGCGCTGGTGGCTTTCCAGCGCTGGGTTGTACGGCGCACCCGCAGTCAGGCGATTCGCGCCGATATGCTGCACTATCAGTCGGATATCGTTATGAATGGCGCGATTCTGGTGGCGCTGGGTCTGAGCAGCTACGGTTTTGCGCGTGCTGATGCGCTGTTTGCGCTGGGGATCGGCGTCTATATCCTCTATAACGCGCTGCGTATGGGATATGAAGCCGTGCAGGCGCTGCTGGATCGCGCGCTGCCGGAGCAGGAGAAGCAGCAGATTATTGCACTGGTGACACAGTGGCCTGGCGTATGCGGCGCGCATGCATTGCGTACCAGGCAGTCAGGGCCGACGCGGTTTATTCAGCTGCATCTGGAAATGGAAGATGCGCTGCCGCTGGTTCAGGCGCATCACGTTGCTGATGAGATTGAACAGGCGCTGCGCCGGAAATTTCCAGGTTCTGACATTATTATTCACCAGGATCCCTGCTCGGTCGTCCCGGAACATCAGCAGGGCTTTTTCCGCTTTTAGCTTTTTTAATTCAGGCGCTTATATGTTAAAAATGACAAAACGCTAACAACTCTTTAAAAAATTAGCGAAAACTTGTCTGACCTGAATCAATTCAGCATTGAGCCTTTGATATACTATCTGCAACTATTAAGCCCCACGTTCGGGAGCAGGCATGACCCGGTCGATCGGCGGGAATAATCCTTAGTTTTGAACAATCCAGAGGTTGTCATGATCAAAAAAATCGGAGTACTGACCAGTGGCGGCGACGCCCCGGGCATGAACGCAGCCATTCGCGGAGTTGTCCGTTCCGCCCTGAGTGAAGGCCTGGAAGTTTTTGGTATCTATGACGGCTATCTGGGTCTGTATGAAGATCGCATGATCAATCTCGACCGCTACAGCGTTTCTGACATGATTAACCGCGGCGGCACTTTTCTTGGCTCGGCGCGCTTTCCTGAGTTCCGTAATGAAGAGGTACGCCAGGCAGCGATCGAAAACATGAAAAAGCGGGGTATTGACGCGCTGGTGGTGATTGGCGGTGACGGCTCCTACATGGGCGCCAAACGACTGACTGAGATGGGGTTCCCCTGCATCGGTCTGCCAGGCACTATCGATAACGACGTGGCCGGCACTGACTACACCATCGGGTATTTCACCGCGCTGGAAACGGTGGTGGAAGCGATTGACCGCCTGCGCGATACCTCCTCTTCGCATCAGCGTATCTCAATTGTGGAAGTGATGGGCCGCTACTGTGGCGATCTGACGCTGGCAGCGGCGATTGCCGGCGGCTGTGAATTTATTGTGCTGCCGGAAATCCCGTATACCCGTGAAGAGCTGGTTGAAGAGATTAAGGCGGGCATTGCAAAAGGGAAAAAGCACGCCATTGTGGCGATTACCGAGCACATCTGCGATATCGACGATCTGGCGCGCTTCATCGAAGAAGAGACAAAGCGTGAAACCCGCGCAACCGTGCTCGGACATATCCAGCGCGGCGGCGCGCCCTGTGCTTACGACCGCATTCTGGCGTCGCGTATGGGCGCTTACTCGATTGAGCTGCTGCTGCAGGGCTATGGCGGCCGCTGTGTCGGGATCCAGAATGAGAAGATGGTGCACCACGATATCATCGACGCGATTGAGAACATGAAGCGTCCGTTCAAGCGCGACTGGCTCGATACGGCGAAAAAGCTCTACTGATCTGCATGCAGGCGCGATCCCGTTCGCGCCTTTTCCTCTTTTTTATATTCCTGCAAGTTATAACTGCTTATTTTTAATTCTTTAATCCACTGTTCGCTTTGTGTCACTCTTGCGGCATAACCTACGCGGGAGAGCAGGAAATGAATAAGTGGAGTATCGGCATCACCTTGTTACTGGCATCGTCTGGTGCGCTGGCAAAGGATTATCAGCTGTTAAACGTCTCATACGATCCGACCCGCGAACTGTACGAACAATATAACAAGGCCTTCAGCGCCCATTACAAGCAGGAAACCGGTGATAACGTGGTGATCCGTCAGTCGCACGGCGGTTCCGGCAAGCAGGCGACCTCCGTCATCAATGGTATTCGTGCCGATGTGGTTACGCTGGCGCTGCAGTCCGATGTGGATGCGATTGCTGAGCGCGGCCGTATCGACAAAAACTGGATCAAACGCCTGCCGGATAACTCTGCGCCCTATACCTCCACCATTGTGTTTCTGGTACGTAAAGGCAATCCCAAAAATATTCATGACTGGTCAGATCTGACTAAGCCTGGCGTATCCGTGATCACGCCAAATCCGAAAACTTCCGGCGGTGCCCGCTGGAACTATCTGGCGGCATGGGGCTGGGCGCTTGATCAGAATCAGGGCGACCAGGCTAAAGCGCTCGCTTATGTGAAAGCGCTGTTTAAAAATGTTGAGGTGCAGGATTCCGGTGCGCGCGGCGCAACCAATACGTTTGTAGAGCGCGGAATAGGCGACGTACTGATCGCCTGGGAAAACGAAGCGTATCTGGCGGTGGAAAAACTGGGTAAAGATAAGTTTGAAATCGTGACGCCAGGCGAGTCTATTCTTGCAGAGCCAACGGTTTCTGTAGTGGATAAAGTGGTCGACGCGCAGGGTACACGCAGCGTGGCGGAAGCTTACCTGAAATATCTCTACTCGCCGGAAGGCCAGACTATCGCGGCGCAGAACTTCTATCGTCCGCGTGATGCAGAGGTCGCGAAGAAGTTCGCCAGTACCTTTGCACCAGTAAAACTCTTCACCGTAGATGAGAAATTTGGCGGCTGGAGTAAAGCGCAGAAAGATCACTTCGCCGATGGTGGCAGCTACGATCAGGTTATGAAGCCCTGATTACCCACTATGAGCGATAAAAAAGGTCAGCTTTTAGCTGACCTTTTTTTGTATAAAAATCGATATATGATAGTCATCACGCTGTGTAACTGATTAAAATAAGACCATTTAATCAGTGGCTAAGGGATTGATTATGAAAGAAAGGAATCGGTTTTTATCAGGCCTGGTGTGGAGTCTGGTTATCATTATTGTCATGCTGAGCATAGCCATTTTTTATTATTACCGAAATGGCGAGGCGCTGTGGCGGATTGTAAGCGAACAGTGCGTGCCCGCTATGGCGCAACACAGCAAACCAGCCCCTTGCAAAGAAGTTAATCTCCGGCAGGGTCATGTTATCTACAAAGATATTAAAGGCCCGCATCATTATCTGTTGATGCCCATCGAAAAAATATCTGGTATGGAAAGTCCGGTGTTGCTGGACCCGGACACGCCCAACTTTTTCGCGGCTGCCTGGCAGCATCGCGATCTGCTGGTTCAGGGCAGTCAGCCAGTCAGCGATAGCGCATTTTCTCTGGCGATCAATGCGCAGTATGGACGCTCTCAAAATCAGCTGCATATCCATCTCTCCTGTCTGCGTCCGGAGGTGCGTCAGCAGCTCGATAGTCAGGCATCTCACCTGCATGACGCGTGGCAGCCTGTGACAATAAACCGGCATCGCTATCTGGTTCGCGCAATCTCTGAAGCACACTTGTTCAATCAAAGTGCGTTTATCCGTCTGGCGAAAGAAGTGGCAGGGGCGCGCGAAAAAATGGGGCACTATGGGATGGCATTGACAGCATTACCGGATGGCCGATTAGCGTTGCTGGCGCTGGAGCGTAACTGGCTGATGCTGAATGGTGGATCGGCAGGCGAACTCCAGGATTATCAGTGTCAGCTGCTCAATAAGTAAATGTACAAAAAAGGCGGCCGTAAGGCCGCCCTGAAACAGGTTATAAAAAAGCTTATGCTTTTTTCGCTGCTGCCGCCGCTTTTACGATTACGGCAAAGGCGTCTGCTTTCAGCGACGCGCCGCCTACCAGCGCCCCGTCGATATCGGGCTGGGTGAAGAGTTCAGCCGCATTTTTATCGTTTACTGAGCCGCCATACTGAATAATGACCTGCTGTGCGACAGCGGCATCTTTCTTCGCAATATGGTCGCGAATAAATTTGTGCACCGCCTGCGCCTGCGCTGGCGTGGCCGACTTGCCGGTGCCGATAGCCCAGACGGGTTCATAGGCGATGACTGCACCTTCAAACGCTGCTGCGCCCTGAGTTTCCAGCACGGCATCCAGCTGACGCGCGCACACTTCTTCGGTTTTGCCTGCTTCATTTTCCGCTTCGGTTTCGCCGATGCAGAGTACCGGCACCAGACCTGCCTCTTTCAGCACCGCAAACTTCTTCGCGATAAATTCGTCGCTCTCTTTATGATAAGTGCGACGCTCAGAGTGACCGATGATGATGTACTTTGCGCCGATATCTTTCAGCATCTCTGCGGAGGTTTCACCGGTGAATGCACCTGAAAGGTTAACATCGACATTCTGCGCGCCCAGCGCAATGTGGCTACCGGAAATCGCATGTTTTGCCTGATCCAGATAAATTGCCGGTGGGGCAATCGCTACACCACAGCCGTCCACGCCTGACAGCGCGGTACGCAGACCTTCAATCAGCTCGCCGGTCATCTGCTTGCTGCCATTCAGTTTCCAGTTACCCATAACCAGTGGATGTCGCATTCGTTCCTCCGCATTACGCGATTCATGAAATAGCGCTGCCATCATGGCAGCGATGTCTGCCAGACAGTATAGAGATCAAAAGGGGCGCTGGCTTTGCTTTTCGTCACTTCTGCCTGCGATATCAGGGAGTAGCCAGCGTGAGCTTAATCGGCTCTACGGCAAACGTCAGGCCCTTGTCGCCATTGTCAGCCACCACAAAGCGCAGTGCGCCCTCCGTGCGGCTGAAATAGCGAACGCCTTTGCCGGCGCTCAGTAACGCGTCCAGCTTCTGGCGTCCTTCTTCGGGCGAGAGTCCCGGCACGAAATAGCGCAGCAGAGCGCTCATATAATTCATCGCCTGCAGCTGAGCCTGCTTCATCTCCGGACCCGGCACCGGCAGCCAGGTGATCTGCAGCGTTTTAATCTTTCCGGTGCCCTGTTCCAGCGCGGTGGAAGAGTAAAGCGTTTCGCTGATTTTGCTGGCTGCGCGCGTCAGATGGCTCTTGTCATCACGATTGTCTATTGCACGATATTCCAGCAGCGGCAGTGCAGGATTAGCCGCGTTATAGCTTTCACGAAACTGCGCGATCGTCATATCAAACGCAGGCGCGCCCGTCAGCAGATAAGGCGCCACCGGCAGATGCGCACTGCGATCGGGTGGCGGCTCGTCTGCCCGGGCGGGAGATGACAGCGCGCAGCTAAGCAGCAGCGCGGCTGACAGTTTCTTCATTGCATCGGCCCTGAATCATTCACTTATGGCAGATTAAAACGGTTTTTACCGCCGAAAGTCAAAACCCGCGCGGTGAAAAGCGTGGCGGGATGTTACGGCATCCTCACCAGTAGTGTTCGCTGGTCATGTGGCCCGGCTTGCGTTTGAAATGTTTGCGCATATTGCGGCTCTCTTTCAGCAGCTGCTGGGTATCGCGCACCATCTGTGGATTACCACACAGCATAACGTGGCTGCTCTCTGCGTCGAGCAACAGGCCCACGGCACGCTCCAGCTCACCGCTCTCAATCAGCTGCGGTACCCGGCCCTGCAGCGAACCCGGGCTGCTTTCACGGCTGACCACGGTCTGAATCTGCAGCTTGCCTGCATAGCGCTGCTGCAGCGTCTGCATCAGCGGCAGAAAGCTAAGGTCGCTGGCATAGCGCGCAGCGTGAACCAGGACAACATGGTCAAAGCGCTCCAGACCTTCGCCCTGCTGTAAAATTGACAGGTAGGGGCCGATGGCGGTGCCGGTCGCCAGCATCCACAGGGTGCGGCAGTCAGGGATTTCATCCAGGGTGAAAAAGCCGGCTGCCTCTTTGGTCAGCATGACGTGATCACCCGGCTGCAGCGCCTGCAGGCGCGGACTGAGTTTACCCTCCGGTACGGTGACCAGATAAAACTCCAGCAGCGGATCGTCGGGGGCGTTAACGTAGGAGTAAGCGCGCTGCACGCGCTCCCCCTCTATTTCCAGCGCCAGTTTGGCAAACTGCCCGGCGATAAACCGATCGATAGGGGCAGTAACGCGCAGGCTGAACAGCGCGTCGGTCCAGTTTTTCACCTCTTTAACTTCTGCATTAATCCACTCGGCCATAGGTGCTCCTGTTGAATTCTCCCGGTTATCGCTATCTTTACCAGCCCGCTCTGCGCTTGTCAGCCCGGCGGCGGCGAAAGCGCTCTTTGCGACAAATCTGCCGCACAGATCACTACCTGTAGCAACCTGTTTACAGTCTGGTACAGAAGATTGACGGCTGACAACCTGGCTTCCTGCAGCTCAGCTCTCGATTTGCCACGTAATCCTGATATTTTTGCCGCCATTCCTGCCGGCGAACCCTGAGTGCTGCCGGCGCGTTCTTTTTTCAGGCTGATATCGTGTTCCATGCAGATCGATAAAACTCAAAACCGTTTTCTGTTATTCATGCTGATTGTGCTGGTGGCCGTGGGTCAGATGGCACAAACCATTTATGTGCCCGCTATGGCAGTGATGGCAGAAGCGCTCAACGTGCGCAGCGGCGCAATGCAGCAGGTCATGGCGGCCTATCTGATCACCTATGGCGGATCGCAGCTGATCTACGGCCCGCTCTCGGACAGCGTCGGACGTCGCCCGGTGATCCTTACCGGCATGACGATCTTTGCCTGTGGTGCGCTGATCGCGCTGTTCGCCTCATCGCTGCAGATGCTGGTGCTGGGCAGCGCTATCCAGGGGCTCGGCACCGGCGTTGCCGGCGTTATGGCGCGCACGATGCCGCGCGATCTGTATGCCGGAACCGCGCTGCGGCGGGCCAACAGCCTGCTGAATATGGGCATTCTGGTGAGTCCGCTGCTGGCACCGGTAATAGGTGCGCTGCTGACCCGGCTGATTGGCTGGCACGCCTGCTTCGCCTTTCTGCTGCTGCTGTGCCTGGGCGTTACGGCATCTATGGCGCGCTGGCTGCCGGAAACCCGGCCGGGCGATGCACCGGCTACGCCTTTTCTGCGCCGCTACGCCACGCTGCTGAGCGACGGCAATTTTATCCGTTATCTGCTGCTGCTGGTGGGCGCGCTGGCGGGCATCGCCGTCTTTGAAGCGAGCTGCGGTGTGCTGATGGGCGGCGTACTGGGACTGGATGGCCTGACCGTTAGCATTCTGTTTATTCTGCCTATTCCGGCCGCCTTTTTTGGTGCCTGGTTTGCTGGCCGGGAAGAGACCTCCTGGCATACGCTGATGTGGTATGGGGTAAACAGCTGCCTGCTGGCTGGCCTGCTGATGTGGATCCCGTCATGGTTTGGCGTAATGAATATCTGGACGCTGCTGGTGCCGGCGGCGCTGTTTTTCTTCGGTGCCGGCATGCTGTTCCCGCTGGCAACATCGGGTGCCATGGAGCCTTACGCCTGGCTGGCGGGTAGCGCCGGGGCGCTGATTGGCGGCCTGCAGAACCTGGGCTCAGGAGTGGTCGCGTGGCTATCCGCTCTGCTACCGCAGCACGATCAGTCCAGCCTTGGCCTGCTGATGTTTGTCACGTCGCTGGTGATGCTGCTGTGCTGGTGGCCGCTCTCACGTCATCCCGAGAGCGGCAAGCAGACGGTTACAGGATAAATGGGTGCAGCGCCGTATCCTTGCGATCCAGATAGTGGATCGACTGGATGCGGCGAATGGTACGCGACTTGCCGCGTACCAGCAGCGTCTCGCTGGTGGCGATATTGCCGTTACAGGTAATGCCCTTCAGCAGATCGCCGCTGGTAATGCCGGTGGCCGCAAAAATCACGTTGTCGTTGCGCGCCATCTCATTCAGCGTTAACACGCTGCCCACCGCAATCCCCATTTCCGCGCAGCGCAACAGCTCCTGTTCGCCCAGTCGGCGATTCTCTTCGCTCTCTCCTTTAACCTGATGCCGCGCCAGCAGGCGTGCCTGCATGTCACCATCCATGGCGCGGATCACGGCTGCCGAGACGACACCTTCAGGCGCGCCGCCGATGCCATACAGCACATCGACTTCACTGTCAGGCATACAGGTGAGGATCGACGCGGCCACATCGCCATCGGGAAAAGCAAACACGCGCACGCCGAGCGCCTGCAGCTGGGCAATGACTGCGTCATGGCGTGGCTTCGCCAGAATGGATACCGTCAGCTGCGCGAGCGGCTTACCGAGCGCAATGGCGATATTTTTAAGATTGGTTTCCAGCGGCAGACTGAGGTCGATAGCGCCGCGCGCTCCCGGTCCGACGATCAGCTTCTCCATGTACATATCTGGTGCGTGCAGAAAGCTGCCTTTATCGCCGACTGCCAGCACCGCCAGCGCGTTAGCCTGGCCCAGAGCGGTCATGCGCGTGCCTTCAATCGGATCGACCGCAATGTCCACGGCATCACCCTGACCGGTGCCGACCTGCTCGCCGATATAGAGCATCGGCGCCTCATCAATTTCGCCTTCACCGATAACGATGCGGCCATCAATGTTGATGGTGTTGAGCATAATGCGCATGGCGTTAACGGCGGCGCCGTCGGCCGCATTTTTATCGCCACGTCCTAACCAGCGATAGCCAGCCAGCGCTGCCGCTTCAGTGACACGGGAAAATTCAATTGCGAGTTCGCGTTTCATGGTTTGCACCTGACAGAAAAACAGGCGGGCAGTGTAGCACAGCGGTAAAAGCGGGAGAGGGAGAAACCCGCGGCACGGACCGCGGGCAGGGGGTTACTTACGCTTCGTCTTCCCAGGCTTTGGCACGGGCAACCGCTTTCTGCCAGCCCGCGTAACGCAGGTTGCGCTCAGTGGTTTCGATGCCAGGGCGGAATTCGCGCTCCACGACGGCTTTAGCACGCACCTCGTCCAGATCGTTCCAGAAGCCGACGGCCAGGCCTGCCAGATAGGCTGCGCCCAGCGCCGTGACCTCACGCACTTCCGGACGTTCAACGCGGGTGCCGAGAATGTCAGACTGGAACTGCATCAGGAAGTTGTTCGCGACTGCGCCGCCATCAACGCGCAGCGACTGCAGGCGGGTGCCGGCGTCGTTCTGCATCGCTTCCAGTACATCGCGCGTCTGATAGGCGATCGACTCCAGCGTAGCGCGGATAATGTGGTTGGCATTGGCACCGCGCGTCAGGCCGAAGATTGCGCCACGGGCATAGGGGTCCCAGTAAGGCGCGCCCAGGCCGGTAAATGCCGGCACCATATAGACGCCGTTCGTATCTTTAACTTTCAGCGCAAAATATTCTGAGTCGGTGGAGTCGTTGATCAGCTTCATTTCGTCGCGCAGCCACTGAATCGAGGCGCCGCCGATAAATACGGCACCTTCCAGCGCATAGTTCACTTCGCCACGCGGGCCGCAGGCGATAGTGGTCAGCAGGCCGTGGGTAGAGGTTACTGCTTCAGTACCGGTATTCATCAGCATAAAGCAGCCGGTACCGTAGGTATTTTTCGCCATGCCAGGCTGTACGCAGAGCTGGCCATACAGGGCCGCCTGCTGATCACCCGCAATCCCGGCGATCGGAATACGCGTGCCGCCTTTACCGCCAATGTTGGTCTGACCATAAATTTCAGAAGAGCCTTTAACTTCCGGCAGCATTTCGCGCGGAATGTCGAGGATCTCCAGCATGCGTGCGTCCCACTCCAGCTTGTGGATGTTATACATCATGGTACGCGAGGCGTTGGTATGGTCAGTGATATGCACACGACCCTGCGTCATTTTCCAGACCAGCCAGGTATCCACGGTACCAAACAGCAGCTCGCCGCGTTTTGCACGCTCGCGTGCGCCTTCGACGTGATCGAGGATCCATTTCACTTTGGTGCCGGAGAAGTAAGGGTTAATGACCAGACCTGTGGTGTGCTGGATATACTCTTCCAGCCCCTCTTTCTTCAGCTTGTTACAGTAGTCAGCGGTACGTGGATCCTGCCAGACAATGGCATTGTAGATAGGTTTGCCGGTCTCTTTATCCCAGACGATGGCGGTTTCACGCTGGTTAGTGATACCGATAGCGGCGATCTGATCGGAGTTAATGTCAGCGTGTGCCAGCACTTCCACCAGCGTTGAGCTCTGTGAAGCCCAGATATCCATCGGGTCATGCTCAACCCAGCCCGCTTTCGGGTAGATCTGCGTAAACTCACGCTGTGAAACAGCAACGATGTTGGCGTCATGGTCGAGTACGACGGCACGGGAGCTGGTAGTACCCTGATCGAGCGCGACGATATATTTTTTATCTGGCGTAGTCATAATAATGTCCTGATGATTAAGAGTGAAACTTACGCTTTACGCTGTTCAGCGCGCGCTACAGGTTTTTCTGTTTTGCTGGTTTCTGCGATATTTACCGGCAGGTGGCGACCAATCAGCGCACGATAGCTAAAGGCACCCAGACATGCACCCACCAGCGGACCAAACACAGGCACCAGGAAGTAAGGAATATCTTTGCCGCCGGTGAAGGCTACGTCACCCCAGCCAGCGATAAAGGCAAACAGTTTCGGTCCAAAGTCACGTGCCGGGTTGAGCGCAAAGCCGGTCAGGGGACCCATTGAACCACCGATAATAGCAACCAGCAGACCAATCAGCAGCGGCGCCAGCGGGCCACGCGGTACGCCATTGCCATCGTCAGTCAGCGCCATGATAACCGCCATCAGTACGGCTGTGATCACCATCTCTACCAGAAACGCCTGACCGACCGTGATGTGCTGATTAGGATAAGTAGAGAAGATACCCGCCAGGTCGAGGCTCTGCACGCTGCCACGCACCATCTGATGGCTCGCTTCATAATCGAAAAACAGATTGTAATAGAGGCCGTATACCAGTGCAGCGGCACAGAAGGCGCCGGCAACCTGCGCCAGAATGTAAGGTAAAACTTTACGCCCTTCAAAATTAGCAAACAGGCAGAGCGCCACGGTGACCGCCGGATTGAGATGCGCGCCGGAGACGCCCGCACTCAGATAGACCGCCATCGAAACAGCCAGACCCCAGATGATGCAGATTTCCCACTGACCGAATGCCGCACCGGCCAGCTTCAGCGCAGCCACACAGCCAGCGCCAAAAAAGATAATCAAACCGGTGCCGAGAAACTCGGCGATACATTGACCTTTGAGTGTGTTCGTTGTCTGACTCATAATGGAATTCCTGAAGCGAGGTTAAATGTTATCAGTTTTTGTTCTCAATCCCTGAGTCGCCCAGCGCTAATGTAGGGTTGATGTGAATTTATCGTTAACGAACATAAACGAGAAATAGCGAAATTGAATTCTGTGTACTGCGTCATAAAAATGCGCGTTTTCGCGTCTTTTACCTTTCTTTAAGGCCAATTAATCTGCCTCTTAACGCACTTAGCGCATCATGACTGGCAACGGGTTTGTTTTTTAAGCATTAGCTGAAAAGTGTTACAGACTGGCCGCCAATGCCCCGTGCCGCTGGACTTGCCGGGTTTGGCTACATACAATCGGGACAACATGGCTGTATGCGTCTTTATTGAGGCAGCTACAGCTTCATCAACGCCTTGCGAGTTTTAGGAGAGGTCAGAACGATGTCATTTGAAGTATTTGAGAAACTGGAAGCGAAAGTACAGCAGGCGATTGATACCATCACGCTGCTGCAAATGGAAATTGAAGAGCTGAAAGAGCAGAACAATACGCTGAAAAACGAAGTGAGCCAGGCTTCCGGCAATCAGGACGCGCTGGCGCGTGAAAATCAGCATCTGAAGGAAGAGCAGCATGTCTGGCAGGAACGTCTGCGGGCACTGCTGGGAAAAATGGAAGAGGTTTAAGCACCTGCGCTTAAACCTGCGGGTGCTCAGGCACCCGTTTTTGTTTGCGGTTTACTCAATATCAAGCGCATCTTCTGACAGAATGATGCCCGTGTTATCCGCATAGAGATGATCGCCGGAGAAAAAGGTTACGCCGCCAAAGTTTACGCGTACGTCGCTCTCACCAATGCCTTCACCGGCCGCACCAGCGGGGATCGCTGCAATCGCCTGGATACCAATTTCCAGCTCTTCCAGTTCATCAACCTGCCGCACCGAGCCGTAAACGACCAGACCTTCCCACTCATTTTGCGCCGCAAGCCGCGCCAGCTGGGCATCCACCAGCGCACGACGTACCGAGCCACCGCCATCTACCAGCAGCACTCGTCCACGCCCGTTCTCTTCCAGCAGGTCGTAAAGCAGGCCGTTGTCTTCAAAACATTTGACTGTGGTAATCTGCCCACCGAATGAGGTGCGTCCACCGAAGTTGGAAAAAAGTGGTTCAACCACATTCACTTCTTCATGGTAGATGTCACAGAGTTCAGATGTATCGTATTTCATAAGGATGCCGTCTGTTTGCCACAGGAAAGATAAGTATATCGCTATCTGAAGAGTGTTGGCAAAATCATCACCGGCAAAAAGCAGCGCCGCATCAATATGCTGCGCAAAAAAATGCCCGGCGCAGTGGCCGGGCAGCAGAAACGATCAGAATGGTGTTACAGGATGAAGCGGCTGAGATCTTCGTCTGCGACCAGTACATCCAGATGCTTGCCGACATACTCAGCGTCGATGGTAATGGACTCACCGTGGCGATCGCTGGCGTCATAGGAGATATCTTCCATCAGACGCTCCAGTACAGTATGCAGGCGGCGTGCACCGATATTTTCAGTGGTCTCATTAACCTGCCAGGCTGCTTCAGCAATCCGGCGGATACCATCCTCGGTGAAGTCCACATTAACGCCTTCCGTACCCATCAGCGCTTTGTACTGCACGGTGACGGAAGCGTTAGGCTCAGTAAGGATGCGCTCGAAGTCGTTCACGGTCAGCGCCTGCAGCTCAACGCGAATCGGCAGACGACCCTGCAGTTCCGGGATCAGATCGGACGGGCTGGCTACCTGGAATGCGCCGGAGGCGATAAACAGGATATGGTCGGTTTTAACCATGCCGTGCTTGGTCGAAACGGTACAGCCCTCAACCAGCGGCAGCAGATCGCGCTGCACGCCTTCGCGTGAAACGTCCGGACCAGAAGACTGGCCGCCGCGCTTACAGATTTTGTCGATCTCATCGATAAACACGATACCGTGCTGCTCTACCGCGTCGATAGCGTCCTGCTTCAGCTCTTCCGGGTTAACCAGTTTTGCCGCTTCTTCTTCAATCAGCAGCTTCATGGCATCTTTGATCTTGAGCTTGCGCGGCTTCTGTTTCTGACCGCCCAGGTTCTGAAACATGGACTGCAGCTGGCTGGTCATCTCTTCCATGCCCGGAGGCGCCATGATCTCTACGCCAGCCGGCGCGGCGGCAAGGTCGATCTCAATCTCTTTATCATCCAGCTGACCTTCGCGCAGTTTTTTGCGGAAAGACTGACGCGCAGCTGATGGCTCGGCGTTCTGCTCTGGCTGGCCCCAGTTGTTTTTAGCCGGTGGGATCAGCACGTCGAGAATGCGCTCCTCGGCCATCTCTTCAGCACGATATTTATTCTTTTCAATCGCCTGGCTGCGCACCATTTTGATGGCGGAGTCGGTCAGATCGCGGATAATCGAATCGACTTCTTTACCGACATAGCCAACTTCGGTGAATTTTGTCGCTTCAACTTTAATGAACGGGGCGTTGGCCAGCTTCGCCAGACGACGGGCAATTTCGGTTTTACCGACGCCGGTCGGGCCAATCATCAGGATATTTTTCGGGGTCACTTCGTGACGCAGCTCTTCGTCAAGCTGCATGCGGCGCCAGCGGTTACGCAGCGCAATGGCAACCGCTTTTTTAGCGCCGTCCTGGCCGATGATAAAGCGATTAAGCTCGCTGACAATCTCGCGTGGAGTCATCTCAGACATGATTCAGGTCCTTACGCCTTAGACGGTAATTCTTCGTAGTTAATATTATGGTTGGTGTAGATACAGATATCGCCGGCGATGTTCAGCGCTTTCTCAACAATATCGTGTGCACCAATGTCGGTATTTTCCAGTAGCGCGCGTGCCGCTGCCTGGGCGTAGGGGCCGCCGGAGCCGATCGCTATCAGGTCGTTTTCCGGCTGAATAACATCGCCGTTACCGCTGATGATCAGCGAAGAGTTCTCATCCGCTACCGCCAGCAGCGCTTCAAGACGGCGCAGCATGCGATCGGTCCGCCAGTCTTTTGCCAGCTCAACCGCGGCTTTAACCAGATGACCCTGATGCATTTCCAGCTTACGCTCAAACAGTTCAAACAGGGTAAAGGCGTCGGCAGTGCCGCCCGCAAAGCCCGCAATCACTTTATCGTTGTAAAGACGACGCACTTTTTTGACGTTGCCTTTCATTACGGTGTTGCCAAGCGTTGCCTGGCCATCACCACCAATAACGACCCGGCCGTTGCGTCGTACACTTACTATTGTTGTCACGGGCAGACCCCTTGTTGCAGTTGAAAAAAGACACCGCGCACCCGGCGCGGCGTATCATGCAAACAGATATGGGGTGGGTTAAGAAGGTTTCAACCCCTCAGGGCGATGGGGTTTGTCTTAATTCGGCTGCGCCTGCTCCCGGCGGTAGAGTGAGGCCGGGAGCAGGGCTCAGGCTATCAGGGCAGGGCGAGCGGAATGCAGCTGCCGTGACCGGAACTGTGCAGCCGCTTCACGGTACTGTCAGCTTTACTCCGATCTTTAAACGGACCAATCACCACGCGATTCCAGCCGCCGCCGGTCGTGATACGGCTTTCAAAACCTTCAAAAGCGAGACCGGCGCGCACAGATTCCGCCTGATCGCTGCCTTTAAAGGAGCCACACTGCACCATCCAGCGCTGTGTGGAGGCTTTCTCTTCCGGCTTCACTTTGGTGGTTTCTGGTTTTGCCTGCTGTACCGGTGCCGGTCGTTCAGCCTGCTGCTGCTGCTGGCGCTGCTGAGCCTGCAACTGCTGCTGACGCTGCTGCTGTGCCTGTATCTGCTGCTGACGTTGCTGTTGCTGCTGTTGTCGTTGCTGAGTCTGCTGTTGCAGCAACTGCTGCTGCTGTGCCTGTATCTGCTGCTGACGTTGCTGCTGCTGTACCTGCTGACGCTGTAATGTCTGCTGACGCTGAGCCGGCGTCTGCTCGTTCCACGGCACTTCGTTCAGCTGCGTAGGCTGCTGGCGCATATCCGCCTGCATCTGCTCCAGCAGCTGGCGCTGTTCATCGGTCAGCTGCGTCTGCGACTGCACTTCGCCGCCGGCTGAAGGCTCAGTCGGTGAGGGAACCGTAATTTGCCGGTTTTCCAGCTCTTTGATGTATTTCCAGCGCTCTTCCGGCTTGGGCGGCAGGCCATTACCACTAACTTTATGATTCGGGATAACCGGCGTCTCTTCTTTTTTATGGTGCGCGATGAACCATAAACCACCGGCAAAAGTGACCAGTACTGCGGCAGCGAGCACTACCATCAGTTTCGATATACCCGATCCGCCTTTGCTTTTTTTGCTGCTGCTGCGACCGGCGGGTTTTTTGCGACGCGTCCCTGTTGAACGCCCGCGGCCTACATAATCTCTCTGTGCCACTTTCGTCCTGATACCTTCAAAATGCCTGCGGGCGTAGACCCTGAACAGTGTGAGTTGCAGCCAGCCTGGCTACAGCTTGAAAAATGACGGGTATAAATGAGGTGTAAACCGCCCGGCAATGAATGCGCCATGTTACTCAAGGGTGCGAACTTTGACCAGCAGAGTCTGCCTTCAGAATCTGCTGAAAATGTGCAGTGCGGCACGTGTGACCTAACGCTTTTTAGCCGGTGCTGTACTGCCGCGCACGCGCAGTTCTGCATCCAGCAGGCGCGAACCATTATTTACCCGCTTGCCCTGCAGCTCATCCAGCAGCAGCAGCATCGCTTCGCGGCCAATATCAAAGCGCGGCTGCGCCACGGTAGTCAGGGGCGGTTCGTAATAGCGCGCCAGCTCAATATCATCAAAGCCAACGATGGAGAGATCCTGCGGAATGCGCATCCCCAGTTTGCGCGCCTGATTCATGGCGCCCAGCGCCATCAGATCGCTGTGACAGAATAGCGCTTCCGGGGGCTGCGGCAGACTCATCAGCTGTTTCAGGGCGCGGGCACCGGCTTCAAACGAGAAATCACCGCGTACGATAAACATCGGTTCAACGGGGATGCTGCTGCGGCGCAGCGCCTGAATATAACCCTGCAGCCGATACTGGCTGAGCGGAACCGCTTCAGGCCCGGTAATACAGGCGATACGACGATGCCCGAGCTGCAGCAAATGGTTAACGGCTTCAAACGCCGCGGTCAGGTTGTCAATGTGCACGGTGGGCAGCGCCATCTCCGGCGCGAATTCATTTCCCATAACCATGGGCGGCAGGCTGCGCAGCGCTTCAGGATCGGCGTCAAACGGCAGCTGTGAACCCAGCAGCACCATGCCGTCAATCTGTCGCGTCAGCATCAGATCAAGAAAGGTTTTTTCCTGATGATCCTGATGCGCGCAGTCGCCAATCAGCACCAGGTACCCCTGCTGCGCGGCGGTGACCTCAATGCCGCGGATAATTTCGCTAAAAAAGGGATCGCAGATATCGGGCACAATCACCAGGATAGTCCGGGTTTCATTGCGTCTGGCATTGCGCGACAGGCCATGCGATGCATAGCCTGTCGCAATGACCGCCTGCTCGACTTTTTGCCGGGTTGCGGCTGACACTTTCTCCGGATTCATCAGCGCCCGGGAAACGGTCGCCGTAGAGACGCCTGCGTGCTCAGCCACATCTTTCATCGTGGCAGCAGATGAAGTTTGCTTCGGGTCCAACGTGTTACTCCTGGCGTGATACAGCGTACAGTTTGTCTGCAAGGGCCGGTCCTGGCCGGGTGATCCTATTGATAACGCATTGGCGGGCAGGGCTGTTACTTAATTTGCATAAAAACTGTGACTTGTTCGACTTTTTTCGATCTGGCTCGCAGATGCGGATGCCATCAGCTCTCGCCGGGATCGATATCCAGCGTCCATTTTACTTTGCGTGCAGCGGGCAATGTGCTCAGCAGCGGCAGCGAACTGCTTAATAACTGCTGCAGGCGTTTGCGTGACGGATGCTGCAGCAGCAGCTGCCAGCGCCACCGACCGCTGCGTTTTGGCGCCAGCGCCGGCACCGGGCCCATCAGCCAGGTGGCTTCATCTTTCAGCGGGCTCGCCTCCAGCAGATTACGCAGCTGGACGAGAAAAGCGGCAGCCTGCTGATTATCCATATCTTCGGCACGAAATAGCGCGTGGCTGGTCCAGGGCGGCAGCTGCACCGACTGGCGTTCAAGCAGCGCCTGGTCAGCAAAGGCGAAGTAGCCGCGATGCAGCAGCGTCTGCAGCAACGGATGCTCCGGATGGTGCGTCTGCAGCAGCACTTCACCCTGTTTGCCGGCGCGTCCGGCGCGACCTGCAACCTGGGTATAGAGCTGCGCGAAACGTTCTGCGGCACGAAAATCAGCCGAGAAGAGCGCGCCGTCAACGTCCAGCAGCGACACCAGCGTAACATCAGGAAAATGATGGCCTTTTGCCAGCATCTGCGTGCCCACCAGAATACGCGCGCCGCCGCGATGCACATCCGCCAGATGCTGCTCCAGCGCACCTTTACGGCTGGTAGTATCACGATCGATGCGCGAAACCGGCACGTCCGGAAACAGCGTGCCCAGCTGCTGCTCCAGCTGTTCTGTGCCTACGCCAACCGGCATCAGATGGGTTGAACCGCAGCCGGGACACTGCAGCGGCAGCGGACGCTGGCTGTCGCAATGGTGGCAGCGCAGCTGGCGGTGATGCTGGTGCAGCGTGTAGTAGCTGTCGCAGCGCTGGCATTCCGCCAGCCAGCCGCAGTCGTGGCACATCAGCGCCGGTGAAAAGCCGCGCCGGTTCAGAAACAGCAGCACCTGATTATCCGCCTGCAGGTGCTGGCGCATTTTACTGAGCAGCGCCGGCGCCAGACCACCCTTAAGCGGCTGTCCTTTCAGATCGATCAGCTGCTGCAAAGCGGGCTTTGCATTACCGGCGCGCTGGGTGAGATTAAGCTGCCGGTATTTGCCGACGCGCACGTTATACAGCGTCTCCAGCGCGGGCGTGGCCGAACCCATGACAATCGGGATGTTCTCTTCATGTGCACGAAACACCGCCAGATCGCGGGCCTGATAACGCCAGCCCTCCTGCTGTTTATAGGAGCTGTCATGCTCTTCATCGATAATGATTACGCCAGGCCGCGCCAGCGGGGTGAACAGCGCAGAGCGCGTACCAATAATAATCGCGCTTTCGCCGCGCCGGGCGCGCAGCCAGACCGCCAGCCTTTCGCTGTCATTCAGCGCAGAGTGCAGCACATCAATCGGGGCATCAAAACGTTCCCGGAAGCGCGCAATGGTCTGCGGCGTGAGGCCAATCTCCGGCACCAGCACCAGTGCCTGCATGCCGCGTGACAGAATGTTTTCCAGGATAGTGAGATAGACCTCGGTTTTACCGGAGCCGGTGATCCCGGCCAGCAGCCACGGAACGTAGCGATCGTCTTCCGCCCGGATAGCCCCGACGGCCATGGCCTGATCGGTATTGAGCCGCAGACGTTCGCCTTTAATGGCAAAATGCGTCCGCCAGTCCGCGGCAGATGGCGCATGCTCGCGCAGCTCGCACAGCCCTTTGGCTCTGAGCGCCTGCAGAGCGGCGTCGTTAAAGCTCTGTTCGTTTACCTGATGACGATAGAGCGGTTGCTGACGCAGCGCGGCCAGCGCCTGCTGCTGCTTTGGTGCACGCTTCAGACTTTCCGGCGCCACTTCCCGTCCGGCCTCCGTGATCGCCCACTGCCACAGCGGCGCTTCCTGTGCCGGTTTCCCCTGGCGGAGCAGAACCGGTAACGCATGACTCAGCACTTCCCCGACGGGTGAATGATAGTAACCTGCCGCCCAGTTGAGGATGCGCCACAGCGCGGGCGAAAACAGACTGCTGTCATCCAGCACGGCTTCTATCGGTTTCAGCTGCTTCAGCGGCAGATCGCTGCTTTCGGTCACGCCGGTCACAATGCCAGTCAGCTTACGGTTGCCAAAAGGCACGCTGACGCGACTGCCGGTTGCCGGCTGCGCAGCGTCAGCAGGGAGCAGATAATCAAACAGGCGCGGTAGCGGGACGGGCAGGGCAACCTTTACGACGGACATTGCGATCTCTATCCAGTTCTGTAATCAGGGACGGTAGTGTACACGCTGGGGCCGCAGGCGTGTATGGCTGAGCAATGTTTGCCTCGGGCGGTTAAATTCTGTATACTATGCCGCCTCTGGTGAGATAGCTCGTCAGAGATACATATAATGTTCAACCGCGTGTGGTGCTGTGCAGGTTCGCCTGGCATGGAGAGCGACACGGCCTTTTATGAGGTTTTCCCATGAAACAAGGTATTCACCCGAAGTACGAAGCAGTGACCATCACTTGCTCTTGCGGTAACGTGATCAACACCCGTTCTACCATGAACCACGACCTGAACCTGGACGTGTGCGGCAAATGCCACCCGTTCTACACTGGTAAGCAGCGTGTTGTTGACACTGGCGGCCGCGTTGATCGCTTCAACAAGCGTTTCAGCATTCCGGGCAGCAAAAAATAAGATTTGTTTGCCGCCGGGTTATCCCGGATGCAAAAGAAAACCCAGCCTCGGCTGGGTTTTTTTATACCAGAATTTAATATTCCCAGCTATCCGGGTCGATGCCCATCTCGCGCATAATCTGCTTCGCTTCTTCCGGGATCTCATCGCTGCGCTCTTTGCGCAGGTCAACGTCGTCGGGCAGAGGCTGACCGGTAAACGCGTGCAAAAAAGCTTCACACAGCAGCTCACTGTTCGTGGCGTGACGCAGATTGTTCACCTGACGACGTGTACGCTCATCGGTTAAAATTTTAAGCACTTTCAGCGGGATAGAAACCGTTATTTTTTTAACCTGCTCGCTTTTTTTACCGTGCTCAGCGTACGGGCTGATATATTCGCCGTTCCATTCAGCCATGAGTTACCTTAATTAATAAAAGTGTTATAGGGGATGATCCGTGGATTATGCCCGATTTTTGCGTGCCTGACCGCCTGCGCCGTGGATTTTGTGCTTCAGCGCCGCGTTAATGAAGCGCATGCGCTGCTCAGCAGGCAATAACCTATAATTTTAGCGGTTATTCGCTCTGCGCTCAATCTATACGCAAAGACATTTAGATGTCCAGATGTATTGACGTCTGTTAGCGGAATGTTATCCTGTGGGCACTTTACCCCTCTTCAGGAACAGCAGAGCCCATGACGCGCAAACAGGCAACCATCGCAGTACGCAGCGGTTTGAATGATGACGAGCAGTATGGCTGCGTAGTCCCGCCGATTCATCTCTCCAGCACCTATAATTTTCTCGACTTTAATGAGCCGCGCGCCCACGACTATTCGCGCCGCGGCAATCCGACGCGCGATGTGGTGCAGCGCGCGCTGGCCGAGCTGGAGGGCGGGGCGGGTGCCGTACTGACAAATACCGGCATGTCTGCGATTCACCTGGTGACCACTGTATTCCTGAAGCCCGGCGATCTGCTGATCGCACCCCACGACTGCTATGGCGGCAGCTACCGCCTGTTTGACAGCCTCAGCAAGCGCGGTGCTTACCGTGTGAAGTTTGTCGACCAAGGTGACAGCGCAGCGCTGGCCGCAGCGCTGGCCGAAAAGCCAAAACTGGTGCTGGTGGAAAGCCCGAGCAATCCTCTGCTGCGCGTAGTGGATATTGCTGCAATCTGTCAGGCGGCGCGCGCAGCGGGCGCCGTCAGCGTGGTGGATAACACCTTCCTGAGCCCGGCGCTGCAAAATCCGCTCGCCCTCGGGGCCGACCTGGTGATCCACTCCTGTACAAAATATCTCAACGGCCACTCTGACGTGGTGGCCGGGACGGTGATTGCAAAAGATCCGGCCGTTGCCACCGAGCTTGCCTGGTGGGCCAATAACATCGGCGTGACCGGCGCGGCGTTTGACAGCTATCTGCTGCTGCGCGGTCTGCGGACGCTGGCACCCCGTATGGCCGCTGCCCAGCGCAACGCGCTGGCGATAGTGGACTATCTGAAGCAGCAGCCGCTGGTGAAGAAGCTGTATCATCCTTCTCTGCCGGAAAATGCCGGTCATGAATATGCGCGACGTCAGCAACGCGGCTTTGGCGCCATGTTAAGCTTTGAGCTGGATGCAGATGAAGCGCGGCTGCGCCGTTTTCTGAAAGCGCTGCAGCTGTTTACGCTGGCGGAGTCGCTGGGCGGAGTAGAGAGCCTGATTTCACATACGGCCACCATGACACATGCCGGCATGTCTGCGGAAGCACGCGCAGCCGCCGGCATCTCTGAAACACTGCTGCGGGTCTCCGTCGGCATTGAAGATCACGAAGATTTAATTGCCGATTTGGATAACGCCTTCCGAATCGCAGCCGGGGAGTAATCATGACCAGTACAGCAGGCGCGGGAACGCCGACGAAGCAGCTGCATAAATTTGGTGGCAGCAGCCTGGCGGATGCCAGCTGCTACCAGCGCGTAGCGGCCATTATGGCTGATTACAGTCAGCCAGGCGATCTCATGGTGGTCTCTGCCGCAGGCAGCACCACGAATCAGCTGATCGGCTGGCTGAAGCTGAGCCAGAGCGATCGCCTCTCGGCGCACCAGGTGCAGCAGACGCTTCGCCGCTACCACAGCGAGCTGATTGCTGCGCTGCTGCCAGCGGAGGCGGCCGACCGGCTGACTACCCTTTTTATCCGCGATCTGGAGCGCCTGGCGGCGCTACTGGATGGCGCGATAACTGAAGCGGTATATGCAGAAGTGGTCGGGCATGGCGAAATCTGGTCGGCGCGGCTGATGGCTGCGGTACTGAGTCAGCGCGATGTTGACGCCGCCTGGCTGGACGCACGTGATTTTCTGCGGGCGGAGCGCGCGGCTCAGCCGCAGGTGGATGAGGGAAAATCCTGGCCGCTGCTGCAGGCGCTGCTGGCGCAGCATCCGCATAAGCGTCTGGTCGTCACCGGTTTTATCAGTCGTAATGAGGCAGGTGAAACCGTGCTGCTGGGGCGCAACGGTTCTGACTATTCCGCTACCCAGATCGGGGCGCTCGCGGGTGCGGGGCGCGTGACCATCTGGAGCGATGTGGCTGGCGTCTATAGCGCCGATCCACGCAAAGTTTCCGATGCCTGCCTGCTGCCGCTGCTGCGGCTGGATGAAGCCAGCGAGCTGGCGCGACTGGCGGCGCCGGTACTCCATACCCGTACGCTGCAGCCGGTCTCCAGCAGCGATATCGATTTACAGCTGCGCTGCAGCTATCAGCCTGAGCAGGGTTCAACCCGTATTGAGCGCGTGCTGGCCTCCGGCACCGGCGCGCGTATTGTCACCAGTCACGACGATGTCTGTCTGGTGGAGATCCAGCTTGCTGAAGGTCACGATTTTGCTACGCAGCAAAAAGAGATCGATCAGCTGCTGAAGCGCGCCCAGCTGCGTCCGCTGGCAAGCGGCCTGCATCCCGATCGTCGCCTGCTGCAGCTCTGCTATACCGCAGAAGTGGTTAACAGTGCCTTTACGCTGCTGCAGGATGCGGCGCTGCCGGGCCATCTGCAGCTGCGCGATGGCATGGCGCTGGTGGCGCTGGTGGGAGCTGGCGTAACGCGCAATCCGCTGCACAGCCACCGTTTCTGGCAGCAGATTAAAGATCAGCCGGTTGAGTTTGTCTGGCAGTCAGAAGAGCATATCAGCCTGGTCGCGGTGCTGCGCACAGGACCGACCCGCCATCTGATTCAGGGACTGCATCAGTCGCTGTTTCGCGCAGAAAAACGTATCGGCCTGATGCTGTTCGGAAAGGGCAATATCGGCGCGCGCTGGCTGGAGCTGTTCGCCCGCGAGCAGGAAACGCTCTCCGCCCGTACCGGCTTTGAGTTTGTGCTGGCTGGCGTGGCTGACAGTCGTCGCAGCCTGCTGAGTTACGAAGGGCTGGATGCCAGCCGCACGCTGGCTTTTTTCGACGATGAAGCGCAGGCGCTGGATGAGGAGTCGCTGTTTCTGTGGATGCGCGCGCATCCGTTTGATGACCTGGTGGTGCTTGACGTAACCGCCAGCGCGCCGCTGGCGCAGCAGTATCTCGATTTTGCCAGTCACGGTTTTCACGTGATCAGCGCAAATAAAGTGGCTGGCGCATCAGACAGCCAGAGCTGGCGTCAGATCCGCGATGCCTTCGCCAAAACCGGGCGCCACTGGCTTTATAACGCGACGGTCGGTGCCGGTTTGCCGGTTAACCACACGGTACGCGACCTGCGCGAAAGTGGCGACTCAATACTCTCCATCAGCGGAATTTTCTCCGGCACGCTGTCGTGGCTGTTTTTGCAGTTTGACGGCAGCGTTCCCTTCAGCGAGCTGGTGGATCAGGCGTGGCAGCAGGGGCTGACTGAACCCGATCCGCGCGTCGATCTCTCCGGGCAGGATGTGAAGCGCAAGCTGGTGATCCTGGCGCGTGAGGCGGGCTACGATATCGAGCCGGATCAGGTGCGGGTAGAGTCGCTGGTACCAGTCGACTGTGAGGCGGAATCGGTTGATCACTTTTTTGAAAACGCAGACGAGCTGAATAACCAGATGCTGCAGCGCTACGAAGCGGCGCAGGAGCTGGGCCTGGTGCTGCGTTATGTGGCGCGCTTTGATGCCAGCGGTAAAGCCCGCGTCGGCGTGGAAGCGGTGCGGCCTGAACATCCACTGGCAGCGCTGCTGCCGTGCGATAACGTCTTTGCCATTGAGAGCCGCTGGTACCGCGATAATCCGCTGGTGATCCGCGGACCCGGTGCCGGACGTGATGTTACCGCGGGTGCGCTGCAGTCGGATCTGAACCGTCTCGCCCAGCTGCTTTAATCCGGACTGCTGCAGAGAGAATAAAAAAGGAGCCTGAGGCTCCTTTTTTTGTATCGGCTAACCGGTGTTGCGCATGCCGGCGGCCACGCCGGCGATGGTTACCATCAGCGCCTGCTCAACCCGCGCGTCCGGTTCGTCACCGCGTACTTCCTGCGCACGGGCGCGCAGCAGCAGCTCTGCCTGCAGCACGTTCAGGGGGTCGGTATACACGTTGCGCAGCGCAATGGATTCGGCAATCCACGGCTGATCCGCCATCAGATGCGCATCATTTGCAATGGTCAGCACCGCTTTAATATCCGCCTCCAGCTGGTCGCGCAGCTGTTTACCCAGCGGCCAGAGCGCTTTATCAACCAGGCGCTGATCGTAATACTCGGCCAGCCACAGGTCAGCTTTGGAGAAGACCATCTCCAGCATCCCGAGGCGGGTTGAGAAGAACGGCCAGTCGCGGCACATCGTTTCCAGCTGATCCTGATGGCCTTCATCCATCGCTTTCTGCAGCGCCGCGCCGGCGCCGAGCCAGGCTGGCAGCATCAGACGGTTTTGCGTCCAGGCAAAAATCCACGGAATGGCGCGCAGGGATTCAACGCCACCGGTCGGACGACGTTTAGCCGGACGTGAGCCCAGCGGCAGTTTGCCCAGCTCCTGCTCCGGTGTGGCAGAGCGGAAGTAGGGAACAAAGTCAGCATTTTCACGGACGTAGCCGCGATACATGGCGCAGGAGTGCGCAGAAAGGCCGTTCATGATCTCCCGCCACTCCTGTTCAGGCTCCGGCGGCGGCATCAGGTTCGCTTCCAGAATGGCCCCGGTGTAGAGCGACAGGCTGGCGATGGTGACTTCCGGCAAGCCATATTTAAAGCGGATCATTTCGCCCTGTTCTGTCACGCGCAGGCCACCTTTAAGACTGCCCGGCGGCTGAGAGAGCAGTGCGGCGTGCGCAGGTGCGCCGCCACGGCCAATGGAGCCGCCGCGACCGTGGAACAGCGTCAGGGTAATGCCCGCTTTTTCACAGGTTTTAATCAGCGCGTCCTGCGCCTGATACTGTGCCCAGCTGGCCGCCATCACGCCGGCATCTTTTGCCGAGTCGGAATAGCCAATCATTACCATCTGTTTGCCGTTGATAAAGCCGCGATACCAGTCGATATTCAGCAGCTGCGTCATAACATCATTGGCGTTGTTCAGGTCATCCAGCGTTTCAAACAGTGGCGCGACTGGCATAGCGTACGGAATGCCCGCCTCTTTCAGCAGCAGATGAACCGCCAGCACGTCAGAAGGCGTTTTCGCCATAGAGATCACGTAGGCCGCGATGGAACCCTGCGGCGCTTCGGCGGCGACTTTACAGGTTTCCAGCACTTCGCGCGTGTTGTCGCCCGGCTCCCACTGACGCGGCAGCAGCGGACGTTTTGAATTGAGTTCGCGGATCAGAAACGCCTGTTTGTCCGCTTCTGACCAGCTTTCGTAGTCGCCGAGGCCGAGATAGCGCGTAACTTCCGCAATCGCTTCGGTATGACGGGTGCTCTCCTGGCGGATGTCGATGCGCACCAGCGGAACGCCAAAGCATTTTACCCGGCGTAGCGTGTCCAGCAGCTGGCCATTAGCGATAATGCTCATACCACACTGCTGCAGCGACTGATAAATAGCAAACAGCGGCTGCCAGAGCTGCTCATTGGAGACCAGCAGATCGGTCGGGCGCGGCAGGCGTTCGCCTTTCAGGCGCTGCTCCAGATATGCCTGCGTGTTCATCAGCTGGCTGCGCATGCGTTTCAGGATCATGCGGTAAGGTTCAATCGCGTCCGGATCGCCGCACATTACGCGCACTTCGTCGCTGCACTCCGACATCGACAGCTCAGAGATCAGCACCCCCACATCGCGCAGGAAGAGGTCGGCTGCTTTCCAGCGGCTCAGCTGCATAACGTGGCGGGTAATGGGCGCAGTCACGTTCGGGTTGCCGTCACGATCGCCGCCCATCCACGACGTGAATTTAATCGGCACAAAATCCACCGGCAGCTGAATGCCAAACGTCTCTTCAACCTGCTCATTCAGTTCACGCAGAAACGCGGGAACGCCCTCCCACAGGCTATTTTCCACGACGGCGAAGCCCCATTTCGCTTCATCGACCGGGGTAGGGCGATATTTACGGATCTCATCCGTATGCCACGCCTGCGCTACCAGCTGGCGCAGACGGCGCATCACCTGATTGCGCTCATAATCGGTGATATCAGCATGATCGAGCTGCTCAAGGCAGCTGTTCACTTCGCCGAGCTTGTGGATCAGGGTGCGGCGGGTAATTTCAGTCGGGTGTGCGGTCAGGACCAGCTCCAGCGACAGCTCTTCAATCGCCTGACGGATAGCCATTTCGCTGAGATCGTTATGCTGCTTCAGGCGCTCAAACGTCTTTTTCAGCAGCTCCGGATGGTTAGCGCCATCGCCGCTGCGTGAAATGGTCTGATACTGTTCAGCCACGTTAGTAAGGTTAAGAAACTGACTAAAGGCGCGGGCCACCGGCAGCAGCTCATCGTTAGAAAGGTTCTGCAGCGTTGACAGCAGCTCCCGGCGATGAGAGTCATTGCCTGCACGGGATGACTTAGAGAGTTTGCGGATGGTTTCCACCCGATCGAGAATGTTCTCTCCCAGTGCATCCTTTATCGTATCCCCGAGCAGTTTGCCGAGCATACTGACATTACTTCGCATTGCGGAATATTGTTCGTTCATTTGACCCTGACACCCTTATCGTCTTTTAACCCCTCTGGACCCAACCAGCGGGTATAACATCATCTTTTATCTAGCCACGATTTGTGAACTCCGTCAATTAGCCTGAACTGACGAAAACAGGCAGCTAACGTGCGGAAAGTGATAAGTTTTATCGGGGATAGAGAGAGATAAGTTATTCTTATCAGCAAACACCAGATAATGACGGGGCATTTTGCTGATTAAACAGTGAAATGCCCCGCAGATTATCTATCAGTGACAAAAATGCTGCACAACCTGCGTGATCAGGGCGTGAGTTGGCTTAATGAATGCGGTATCGATAAATTCATCCGGCTGATGCGCCTGCTCGATTGAACCTGGTCCCAGCACCAGCGTCGGGCAGATCTGCTGAATAAAAGGCGCTTCGGTACAGTAGTTGACCACTTCCGTCGGCACGCCCAGCAGCTTCTCCACCACCGTAACCAGTTCATGATCGGCCGGACACTCATAACCCGGAATAGGCGGATGCAGTTCGCCTACGGTCAGGCGGCCAGGCCAGCGGGCGCTCACCGGTGCCAGCGCTTCATTCAGCAAGCCATCCAGATCGTTCAGGCTCAGGCCCGGCAGCGGCCGGATATCCATATGCAGTTCGCAACAGGCGCAGATGCGGTTAGCCGCGTCACCACCATGAATATGACCAAAGTTCATAGTCGGATAAGGAATGGCAAAGCCATCATGGTGATAGCGCTCTTTCAGGGTATGGCGCAGCTTCATCAGTTCTGTAATAGAGGCGTGCATCAGCTCAATCGCATTCACGCCGCGCGCCGGATCGCTGGAGTGGCCTGACTGGCCCTCAATGCGGATAGCGTGTGAAAGGTGGCCTTTGTGGGCGCGCACCGGTTTGAGCGAAGTAGGCTCACCGATAATGGCGCAGTCGGGGCGCAGCCGGGCTGACTCAGAGAAATATTTGGCACCTGCCATCGTGGTCTCTTCGTCAGCGGTCGCCAGCACATAGAGCGGTTTTTTAAGCGTAGTGACGTCAACATCGCGTAGCGCATCGAGAATAAAGGCGAAGAAGCCTTTCATATCTGCCGTGCCCAGCCCGTAAAGTTTATTGTCATGTTCAGTCAGGACAAACGGATCGCGTGTCCAGCGTCCGTCATCAAAGGGTACGGTGTCAGTATGACCCGCCAGCAGCAGTCCGCCTGCGCCTTCACCGCTGCGCGCCAGCAGGTTGAACTTATGTCGCGTGCCCGGCACCGGCTGAACTTCAACGCTGAAGCCCAGATCGCGGAACCAGCCCGCCAGCAAATTGATTAAACTTTCGTTGCTCTGGTCAAGCGCGCTGTCGGTTGCGCTGATTGACGGTGAGGCGATCAACTGGCGGTAGAGTTCGATAAAAGGTGGAATTTTTGACTTCACTGTTGACGGTCCTTAGGTTAGGATGTATCAATATTCATGCACTAATAGTGAATAAAAATACATTAACGTCGTCTGCATGTGAACTGAAAAAGTGCAAACGGCATCGTGGGCAACGGGGCACGGCCGCGACCCGATACGTTGACTGTAAAAAGGTATACAGCCTGATGTTGAATACGCTGATCGTTGGTGCCAGTGGTTATGCTGGCGTAGAGCTTGCCACTTACCTGAATCGCCATCCGCATATGAACATAACCGCTTTAGCGGTTTCAGCGCAAAGCCCGGATGCCGGAAAATTGCTCTCCGATCTCCATCCGCAGCTGAAAGGTATCGTGGATCTGCCGCTGCAGCCGCTGAGCGATCCGGCGGCGTGGGCAGAGAAAGTAGATGTGGTGTTCCTCGCGACGGCGCATGAAGTCAGCCACGATCTGGCACCTGAATTTCTGAAAGCAGGCTGCGTGGTCTTCGATCTCTCAGGCGCCTTCCGGGTCAACGATGAGGCGTTCTACACCCGCTATTATGGCTTCAGTCATCAGCATCAGGCGTGGCTGGATAACGCGGTATATGGTCTGGCCGAATGGAATCACGAACGTATTAAAGAGGCCCAGCTGGTGGCCGTGCCTGGGTGCTATCCCACCGCAGCGCAGCTGGCGCTGAAGCCACTGCTCAAAGCGGATCTGCTGAATGACGCACAGTGGCCGGTAATCAATGCCACCAGCGGCGTCAGCGGAGCCGGGCGTAAAGCCAGCGTCGCGACCAGCTTTTGCGAAGTGAGCCTGCAGCCCTACGGCCTGTTTAACCACCGTCATCATCCGGAAATAGTTGCCCATCTTGGCGCGCCGGTTATTTTTACCCCGCATCTGGGTAATTTTCCCCGCGGTATTCTCGCAACCATCACCTGCCGTCTGAAAGCGGGCATTACGCAGCAGGATGTGACCGATGCGTTTTATGCGGCCTATCACGACAAGCCGCTGGTGCGCCTCTATGACAACGGCGTACCGGCGCTGAAAGCGGTAGTGGGCCTGCCGTTCTGCGATATCGGTTTTGCCGTACAGGATGAGCATCTGATTGTGGTTGCGGCAGAAGATAACCTGCTGAAGGGTGCGTCATCACAGGCGATTCAGTGTCTGAATATTCGTTTCGGTTTCCCTGAAACGCTCTCTCTGATTTAACGGACGGATAACGTAACCATGAGCAATCCACTGATCATTAAACTGGGCGGCGTACTGCTGGATAGCGAAGAAGCACTGGCCCGGCTGTTTGATGCGCTGCTGGCGTATCGTAATGAACATCAGCGTCCGCTGGTGATTGTGCACGGCGGCGGCTGTCTGGTCGACGAACTGATGAAAAAGCTCGCGCTGCCGGTGAAAAAGAAAGATGGCCTGCGCGTTACACCCGCCGATCAAATCGACATTATTACCGGCGCGCTGGCGGGCACTGCGAATAAAACGCTGCTGGCGTGGGCAACCCGTTACGGCATTAATGCTGTCGGGCTGTGTCTGGGCGATGCCGGACTGGTCAGCGTCGCGCAGTTTGACGAAGAGCTGGGGCATGTCGGGCAGGCCACGCCGGGCAACCCTGCGCTGCTGAATACGCTGCTTAATGCAGGCTATATGCCGGTTATCAGCTCAATTGGCATCACTGCCGGCGGAGCGCTGATGAATGTGAATGCCGATCAGGCAGCGACGGCGCTGGCAGCCACTATCGGAGCCGATCTGGTGCTGCTCTCTGACGTCAGCGGCATTCTCGACGGCAAAGGCCAGCGCATCGCTGAAATGACCGCAGCGAAAGCGGAACAGCTGATTGCGCAGGGCATTATTACCGACGGTATGATTGTTAAAGTCAACGCTGCGCTGGATGCGGCACGCACGCTGGGCCGTCCGGTCGATATCGCCAGCTGGCGCCATGCTGAGCAGCTGCCCGACCTTTTCAACGGCGTGTCGATTGGCACCCGGATTCTCGCATAATCAAGGATTAAGACATGAGCACGCAAAACATTAAAAAAATCGTTCTGGCCTACTCAGGCGGCCTCGATACCTCAGCCATTATTCCATGGCTGAAAGAGAACTACGGCGGCTGCGAAGTTGTGGCGTTTGTCGCCAATATTGGTCAGGACCCGGCCGACCTGGAAGGCGTTGAGAAAAAAGCGCTGCAGTCGGGCGCATCTGAATGTCACGTAGTGGATCTGCGTGAAGAGTTCATCAGCGATTACGTCTATCCGGTGCTGCAGACCGGTGCCCTGTATGAAGGCACCTATCTGCTGGGCACGTCAATGGCGCGTCCTATCATTGCTAAAGCGCAGGTTGAACTGGCGCTGAAAGTGGGTGCTGACGCGCTGTGCCACGGCGCAACCGGTAAAGGCAACGACCAGGTGCGTTTCGAAACCACCTATACCGCGCTGGCACCACAGCTTAAAGTTGTTGCGCCATGGCGCGAGTGGGATCTGCGTTCGCGTGAGGCGCTGCTCGACTATCTGAAAGAGCGCAATATCCCGACGACCGCGTCGCTGGAGAAGATCTACAGCCGCGATGAGAACGCGTGGCACATCTCCACCGAAGGTGGCGTGCTGGAAAGCCCGTGGAATGCACCGAATAAAGATTGCTGGGTATGGACCGTGGATCCGCTTGAAGCGCCGGACCAGCCGGAAAATGTCACCGTGACCGTTGAAAAAGGCTGCGTGGTTGCCGTAAACGGCGAGCAGCTGAGCCCGTTCCAGTGCCTGGAAAAACTCAACGTACTGGGTGCTAAACATGGCGTTGGCCGGATCGATATCGTGGAAAACCGCCTGGTTGGCATCAAATCACGCGGCTGCTATGAAACCCCCGGCGGCACTATCATGGTAAACGCGCTGCGTGCGGTTGAGCAGCTGGTTCTGGATCGCGACAGCTTCAAATGGCGTGAGCAGCTGGGCCAGGAGATGTCTTACGTGGTATATGATGGCCGCTGGTTTGCACCGCTGCGCCAGTCTATTCAGGCGGCGGCGGCATCGCTGGCTGAAGAGGTCAACGGCGAAGTGGTTCTGCAGCTTTACAAAGGTCAGGCTACGGTGATTCAGAAGAAATCGGCTAACAGCCTCTACTCAGAAGAGTTCGCCACCTTTGGTGAAGATGAGGTGTATGACCATCGTCACGCGGGCGGCTTTATTCGCCTGTTCTCCCTCTCTTCGCGCATTCGTGCGCTGAACGAGCAGAAGAAGTAAGCACGCGGCAGCAGTTATATAAGGGCGGCTCAGGCCGCCTTTTTCAACACGATTTCAGGAGCAAGCAGATGGCACTTTGGGGCGGACGGTTCTCGCAGGCAGCAGACCAGCGGTTTAAACAGTTTAACGATTCACTGCGTTTTGATTACCGCCTGGCGGAGCAGGACATTACCGGCTCTGTGGCGTGGTCAAAAGCGCTGGTGACCGTGAACGTTTTAACCCCGACGGAACAGCAGCAGCTTGAAGCGGCGCTGAACGAGCTGCTGGCGGACGTACGCGCGAATCCGTCACAGATCCTGGAAAGCGATGCAGAAGATATTCACAGCTGGGTCGAGGGCAAGCTGATCGATAAGGTCGGGGCGCTGGGTAAAAAGCTGCATACCGGACGCAGCCGTAACGATCAGGTTGCCACCGATCTGAAGCTCTGGTGCAAAGAGCAGGTTGCCCTGCTGCTGGACGCGACGCGTCAGCTGCAGAGCGCGCTGGTGGCGACGGCAGAAGCGAATCAGGATGCCGTCATGCCGGGCTATACGCATCTGCAGCGCGCGCAGCCGGTTACATTCGCCCACTGGTGTCTGGCGTATACTGAAATGCTGGCGCGCGATGAGAGTCGTCTGCAGGATACGCTGAAGCGGCTGGATGTCAGCCCGCTGGGCTGTGGTGCGCTGGCCGGTACCGCTTATGAGATTGACCGCGAGCAGCTGGCGGGCTGGCTCGGTTTTGCTTCGGCAACGCGTAACAGCCTGGATACCGTGTCCGATCGCGATCATGTGCTGGAGCTGCTCTCCGACGCGTCAATTGGCATGGTGCATCTGTCGCGCTTTGCAGAAGACCTGATTTTCTTTAACACGGGCGAGGCGGGCTTCGTCGAGCTGTCTGATAAAGTCACCTCAGGTTCATCGCTGATGCCGCAGAAGAAAAATCCGGATGCGCTGGAGCTGATTCGCGGTAAATGCGGCCGTGTCCAGGGCGCACTGACCGGCATGATGATGACGCTGAAAGGCCTGCCGCTGGCCTACAACAAAGATATGCAGGAAGATAAAGAAGGGCTGTTTGACGCGCTGGATACCTGGCTCGACTGTCTGCACATGTCAGTGCTGGTTCTGGATGGTATTCAGGTTAAACGTCCGCGTTGTCAGGAAGCGGCTGAACAGGGCTACGCTAATGCCACCGAGCTGGCAGACTATCTGGTCGCGAAAGGCGTGCCGTTCCGCGAGGCGCATCATATTGTGGGAGAAGCGGTCGTCGCGGCTATCCAGCAGGGTGTGGCGCTGGAAGCGCTGAGTCTGGCTCAGCTGAAGCAGTTCAGTGACGTCATCGAAGAGGATGTCTATCCGGTGCTTTCGCTGCAGTCCTGCCTCGACAAGCGTAACGCGCGCGGTGGTGTTGCGCCGCAGCAGGTAGCCCAGGCGATTCGCGAAGCACAGGCGCGTCTGCAATAGCCGCTCCCGGACGCTGGCCGGTTTGATATGCCATAAAAAAAGCGGGCTTTATAAAAAGCCCGCCAACCTCTGGCTTCGGAATTGCATATTTTTATAGGCACATCATCAGCGTACCGGCACTCCCCGCCAGCACAGTGATTGGGTTCAGCAAAACAGATTTGCTGCGTAAAAAGCGTTTTTTGTAAAAGCGTTCAGCCCCGGCACATGTTCAGCAAATAAATAAATTTCTCTACAAATGCATGGGCTTAAATCAGTGAGCGCTATTATTCCCGTGCATAGCTTGATAGGGCCAATCGTTCGTTGCTATTCTATCTATCGCCACGGGCTATCGTGGTTTGGAGGATATTAATGAACATTCGCGATCTCGAGTATCTGGTTTCACTTGCGGAACACCGCCATTTCCGTCGCGCTGCTGATGCCTGTCATGTCAGTCAGCCGACTCTGAGCGGACAGATCCGCAAGCTGGAAGATGAACTGGGCGTCATGCTGCTGGAACGTACCAGCCGTAAAGTGCTGTTCACCCAGGCAGGATTACTGCTGGTTGATCAGGCGCGAACCGTACTGCGTGAGGTTAAGGTGCTGAAAGAGATGGCCAGCCAGCAGGGTGAAGCGATGTCCGGACCGCTGCATATCGGACTGATCCCCACGACCGGCCCCTATCTGCTGCCCAATATTATCCCTATGCTGCATCAGACTTTCCCGAAGCTGGAGATGTATCTGCATGAAGCACAGACTCAGCAGCTGCTGGCACAGCTCGACAGCGGGAAACTTGACTGCGCTATTCTGGCGCTGGTTAAAGAGAGTGAAGCCTTTATTGAAGTGCCGCTATTTGATGAGCCCATGAAGCTGGCGATCTACAAAGATCACCCGTGGCACGATCGCGATCGCGTGCCGATGTCCGATCTGGCGGGTGAAAAACTGCTGATGCTGGAAGATGGTCACTGCCTGCGCGACCAGGCGATGGGCTTCTGCTTTGAGGCGGGTGCGGACGAAGATACCCATTTTCGCGCCACCAGCCTGGAAACGCTGCGTAATATGGTGGCGGCCGGCAGTGGCATTACGCTACTGCCTTCACTGGCGGTGCCTAAAGAGCGCGTGCGCGATGGTGTCTGCTATCTGCCCTGTTATAAACCGGTACCGCAGCGTACTATCGCGCTGGTTTACCGGCCAGGTTCGCCTCTGCGCAGCCGCTATGAGCAGCTGGCAGAAGCAATCAAAACCCATATGCAGGGCCATTTTGACGCGGCGTTAAAACAGGCGGTTTAATCCGTTCAGCGCGGCCACGCGATAGGCTTCAGCCATGGTGGGGTAGTTAAAGGTGGTATTCACGAAATACTCAATCGTGTTACCGCCATTTTTCTGCTCCATAATGGCCTGACCGATGTGAATGATCTCCGCTGCGCGCTCACCAAAGCAGTGGATCCCCAGAATCTCTTTTGTCTCGCGGTGAAACAGGATTTTCAGGCTGCCGACGTGCATGCCAACAATCTGCGCGCGTGCCAGATGCTTAAACTGCGCACGACCCACTTCATAAGGCACTTTCATCGCGGTCAGCTGCTGCTCTGTTTTTCCTACCGAGCTGATTTCAGGAATGGTGTAGATACCGGTCGGAATATCTTCGATCAGATGCGCACTCGCTTCACCTTTGATGATCGCCTGAGCAGCAATACGCCCCTGATCGTAGGCGGCGGAAGCCAGGCTTGGATAGCCAATCACATCACCCACGGCATAAATATGTGGCTGCGCGGTCTGATACATACTGTTGACTTTGAGCAGGCCGCGTCCATCCGCTTCCAGACCCACGTTCTCCAGCGAAAGCGAGTCGGTGTTCCCGGTGCGGCCGTTCGCATACAGCAGACAATCCGCTTTGACTTTTTTGCCGGACTTCAGGTGCATGATCACGCCATCGCTGACGCCTTCAATCTTCTCAAACTCTTCGTTGTGACGGATCACCACACCGCTGTTCCAGAAGTGGTAAGAGAGAGAGTCGGACATCTCCTGATCGAGGAACGCCAGCAGACGATCGCGGGTGTTGATGAGATCGACCTTGACGTTAAGACCGCGGAAGATAGAGGCGTATTCGCAACCAATCACGCCGGCACCATAGATGATCACATGACCCGGTTCATGATGCAGGTTCAGGATAGAGTCGGAATCGTAGATGCGCGGGTGTGTAAAGTCGACGTCGGCCGGGTGATAGGGACGTGAGCCGCAGGCAATGACAAATTTTTCTGCCGTAAGCTGCTCGCGGGTGCCATCAGGCTGCTCCACCTCTATCGTGTTGGCATCAACAAAATGCGCGTCGCCCTGATAGAGTTCACAGCGGTTACGCTCATAAAAGCCCTGGCGCATGGCAGTCTGTTGACTGATAACATTTTCGGTGTGGTTAAGGATATCAGCGAACGAGGAGCGGAGAAGACGGGTATGATCGCTGTAGAGCGGGTTCTGATTGAATTCAATGATGCGGCTGACGGCATGACGCAGCGCTTTGGAAGGGATGGTTCCCCAGTGTGTACAACCGCCGCCAATGTTGTGGTAGCGTTCGATCACTGCGATGCGCGCTCCCTGCTTGACCAGCCCCATCGCCGCACCTTCGCCGCCCGGACCGGAGCCAATTACAATGGCATCGTAATCGTAAGACTTTTGCATACCAGTACGTCCTATTCTTCTATACATTTTTACAACGAGATTCTAACATCTCGCCGCGCACATCTGAATTCTAACAGTGAAAAATGCAGAAGTTTGACATTCAGTGAGGTTAACAGGCGGTGACAAAGTTTGCCCGGCTGTACGCTGAAAAGTTTGTTATAGTGAGCGCCTGATTACTCACAAGGCCGCAAAAATGGGCGTTCGGGCGCAACAAAAAGAACGTACAAGACGTTCGCTGATTGAAGCTGCATTCAGTCAGCTTAGTGCAGAAAGGAGTTTTGCCAGCCTGAGTTTACGCGAAGTGGCACGTGAAGCCGGCATTGCCCCAACCTCATTTTATCGTCACTTTCGCGATGTGGATGAGCTTGGACTGACCATGGTTGATGAGAGCGGGCTGATGCTGCGCCAGCTGATGCGCCAGGCGCGCCAGCGTATCGCGAAAGGCGGCAGCATCATTAAAACGTCGGTGGCAACCTTTATGGAGTTCATCGGCAACAACCCGAATGCGTTTCGGCTTCTGCTGCGCGAACGTTCCGGCACGTCAGCCGCCTTCCGCGCTGCTGTCGCCCGTGAGATCCAGCATTTTATCGCCGAACTGGCTGACTACCTTGAGCTGGAAAGCCGTATGCCGCGCAGCTTTACCGAAGCGCAGGCTGAGGCGATGGTGACCATTGTCTTTAGCGCCGGCGCTGAAGCGCTGGATGTCGACTCTGACCAGCGGCGTAAGCTGGAAGAGCGGCTGGTACTGCAGCTGCGTATGATCGCTAAAGGCGCCTACTACTGGTATCGCCGGGAACAAGAGCGGCTGGCCGTGACCCTGGAAATCCCTGACAAATAACGTGATAAGGATAATGAAATGATTGAGCAGCATCCTCGTGATAAAGGAACGTTATTACTCTCTTTTATCACTGGTTTAGCAATCAACGGCTCCTTTTCGGCGCTGTTCAGTAGCTTTGTGCCGTTTTCCATTTTTCCGCTGATAGCGCTTGGGCTGTCAGCATGGTGCCTGCATCAGCGTTATCTCAATCGCAATATGCCGGACGGCATGCCGTCACTGGCCGCGGCATTTTTTCTGCTGGGTATTCTGGTCTATAGCGCCATGGTGCGCGCAGAATATCCGGATATCGGCTCGAACTTCATTCCTGTCATTCTGATGACGGGACTGGTGTTCTGGATTGGCACGCGCTTCCGCCGCGCCAGAAGCCGGCAGTAAAAAAAACGGGAACCTGCGGGTTCCCGTTTTTTTATGCTTTGCGCGTCAGCAATACGCCGCATTCCATATGGTGGGTGTACGGGAACTGATCGAACAGCGCCAGCCGCTCAATCTGATGCGTGCCTGACAGCACGGCCAGATTGTCGCACAGGGTCTGCGGGTTACAGGAGATATACAGAATACGCGGATACGCCTGCACCATTTTTACCGTTTCATCATCCAGCCCGCTGCGTGGCGGATCGACAAAAATTGTCTCGCACTGATAGCTGCTGAGATCGATGCCTTCCAGCCGGTTAAAGCTGCGCACGCCGTTCATGGCCTGGGTAAACTCTTCCGCTGCCATACGTATAATCTGCACGTTATCGATCTGATTCACGGCGATATTGTACTGAGCCGACGCCACCGAGGGCTTGGCTATCTCTGTGGCCAGTACGCGGCGGAAATTGCGCGCCAGCGCCAGCGAAAAGTTACCGTTACCGCAGTAAAGCTCCAGCAGGTCGCCACGCGACTGCTGCGTAACATCCAGCGCCCACTCCAGCATCTGAATATTCATGGCGGCATTAGGCTGGGTAAAGCTGTTTTCCACCTGGCGGTAAATCAGCTCTTTGCCCGCCACTGGCAGACGCTCATCCACGTAGTCGCGATCCAGACAGATTTTGGTTTTGGTCGCGCGTCCAATCAGCTGTACATCAAATCCTTCAGCGCGCAGCTGGTCACGCAGCGCGCTGGCGGCGGCATGCCACTCTTCTTCCAGTTTGCGATGATAAAGCAGGGAGATCACAATCTGGTTGCTCAGCGTGGAGAGATAATCGATCTGGAACAGCTTAAAGCGCAGCACCTGATTATCACGTACCGCTGCTATCAGCCTGGGCATCATCTGATTAATCAGCTCGCTGGCGGCCGGAAAGCTGTCCACGCGAATGCGCTGTTTGGTCGCCTGGTCGAAGATGATGTGATAGAGGTCGTCACCGTCGTGCCAGATGCGAAACTCTGCGCGCATACGGTAGTGACTGACCGGCGATCGGAACACCTCCACGTCAGGCGCGGTGAAAGGGGTCATCATCGTCTGTAAACGGCTGACTTTTTCAGCGAGTTGCGCGTCATACTGGTCAATCGGGAGCTGTTCGGGTGTCATCTTCAATCCTGGTAATAAGCCTGCTTGCCGGGCGATTGTAGGCATTCAACTGCTGATGTCCAGCCCAACCGAACGTCAGAAAGCGGGAGGGGTGGATCGGCGGCGGGCTTAACCGTAGACTGCGGCCGCCGGCCTCATTGAGTTAAAAGGGAATCCAGTGCAAATCTGGAGCTGACGCGCAGCGGTAAAAGAATGTCGTGGTGATCGCCCAGGCAGACACTGTCCTGACGGATGGGAAGTCTTCACCATTTATGGTTCTCAGCCCGAAGACCTGCCGGTGTATCGTCGCAAACGCTGAGATCATCGCGTGCTATCGATCTCAGGCCTGCGGCATCCGGCTCGATCCTTTGGATGCTATAACAATGAAAATAACCTCTGCTTCGCTGTTCGCCCTGAGTGCAACAGCGCTGTCGCTCTGGGCGCCCTCTGGCTATGCCCGGAAAAATGATAATACGCAACTTGTCACCGCTAACCGCTTTCAGCAGCCGGTCAGCAGCGTGCTGGCACCGGGTGAGGTGATCACGCGGGAAGATATCGATCGCTGGCAGGCAAAATCGCTGACTGATGTCATGCGGCGCCTGCCGGGCGTGGATATTGCGCAAAACGGTGGTCCGGGCCAGACCAGTTACATCTATATTCGCGGTGCGGAAGCGCGTCATACGCTGGTGCTGATTGATGGGATCCCGCTGGCGAAGTCGGGGATCACCGGCATCGCTGACTTTAGCCAGATTCCGCTGGCGTTGATTCAGCGTATTGAGCTGATCCGCGGACCACGCTCCGCCGTTTACGGCGCCGATGCCATTGGCGGCGTGGTGAACATCATTACTGAGAACAGTGAGCCAGGCGGGCAGATAACGGCGGGCCTCGGGTCGAATCGCTATCAGGAGTATGATGCGGCGCTGCGACACAAGATGGGCGAGGATACGCTGGTAACCGTAGCGGGGGCCTTTCAGTCGACGCGCGGCTATAACATCCAGCCGCAGTCGGCGTACGCAGTGGATGGCGATCGGGACGGCTTTCGCAGTAAAACATTCTGGGCCGGTGTGAATCACCGTTTCAGCGACAGTTTATCCGCCTTCTTTCGCGGCTACGGCTACGGCAATAATAGTGCGTATGATGCAGGCTATCAGGACGGCAGTGATAAACGGCAGATTTATAATCATACCTATGAAGGCGGTATGAAGTTCAGTGAAGAGCGCTACTCTTCGGAACTGAGCTACAGCTACCAGCGCTATAAAGATTACAACTATGCCAGTACGCTCGGCCTCTATCGTCCGGGCACGTCGCTGGATGATATGAGCCAGCGCAATCTGCAGTGGGGTAACAGTGTTGCCATGGCGCATGGCACACTCAGCGCCGGCATCGACTGGCAGCAGCAGAAACTGGCGTCCAGCGATCGGTTCAGCGCTGACAATTACACGCGTAACAGCACCGGTTACTATCTGACTACGCAGCAGCAGTTCAATACGCTTACGCTGGAAGGTGCGCTGCGCGGTGACGATAACAACCAGTTTGGCTGGAACGGCACGTGGCAGGCAGCGGCGGGATGGGCGTTTATGCCCGATTATCGCCTCATCCTTTCGTATGGCACCGCTTTCCAGGCACCTACACTGGGGCAGATGTATGGGCAGAGCCGTCTGTTTATTGCATCCAATCCCGATCTCCGGGCTGAGAGGTCACATCAGATTGAAACCGGTCTCGAAGGACTCAGCGGTCCGGTCGAATGGCACCTCTACCTTTACCAGAATAAAATCAATAACCTGATCGACTACAGAGCTGACGAAAACTTTACTGGCACCTACTACAACGTACAGTCAGCGACGATTAAAGGCGTGGAGTGGAGCGGCAGTGCAGATACCGGTATTTTTACCCACCGTATCACGCTGCAATATATCGATCCGCGCCGCGATGACGATAATGAGGTGCTGGCACACCGTTCCCGCCAGCAATATAAGTATCAGCTGGACTGGACCGCACTGGATATCGACTTTGATCTCGCCTGGCAATATTTTGGTAAAAGCTACAACAACAATACCAACCAGTACGCAGCAACACAGCGTCGCATGCCGGGTTATAGCCTGGTTGATTTCTCAGCTGCGTATCCGGTCACGTCTCATCTGACAGTTCGTGGTAAAATTGCCAATCTGTTGGATAAGGATTATGAGACGGTTTATGGCTATCGCACACCTGGACGAGAATACTACCTTAGCGCCAGCTACAGCTTCTGATCTCCGTCCCACCGTGCTGGTGTTTGATTCCGGCGTAGGTGGGCTTTCCGTCTATGATGAAGTCCGGCAGCTGCTGCCGGACCTGCACTATCTCTACGCTTTCGATAATGAAGGGTTTCCCTATGGCGAGAAAACGGAAACGTACATTGTTGAACGCGTAGTGGCAGTGGTCACGGCCATTACGCAGCGTTTTCCGCTCGCATTAGTCATCATTGCCTGTAACTCGGCCAGTACCGTCTCTTTACCTGCACTGCGCGAACGCTTTGCGTTTCCGGTCGTCGGCGTGGTGCCGGCAATTAAACCGGCGGCTCGCCTGACACGTAACGGGGTAGTCGGGCTGCTGGCAACGCGGGGAACGGTAAAGCGTCCTTATACCCATGAACTGGTGAAACAGTTTGCCCGGGAGTGCACCATTGAGATGCTGGGGTCTGCTGAGCTGGTGGAACTGGCAGAGGCGAAGCTGCATGGTGAACCGGTATCACTGAATGATGTTCGCCGGGCAGTGCAACCCTGGTTACGTATGAAAGAGCCGCCGGATACGGTCGTGCTGGGCTGCACGCACTTTCCACTGCTGCGCGATGAACTGCAGCAGGTTCTGCCGGATGGAACCCGGCTGGTTGATTCCGGTGCTGCTATAGCCAGGCGTACCGTCTGGCTGCTTGAGCACGAAGCGCCTGATGCGGCTTCTGCTGACAGCAACATCGCGTTTTGCACGTCTATGGATGAAGAAGCGGTACAGTTATCCGGCGTTTTACAGCGTTATGGCTTTCCGTTGCTCGAAAAACTGGCAGTTTGAGGCGGTTTCGCTGAAAAAAACAACACTCAGAAAATAATTCAAAATTAGCACTTGTCAGCCCGGAAGAACTCCCTATAATGCGCCTCCACTGACACGGCACAACGGCTTACGAAGCGTCGCGTTAAGCAGGTGGCTTTTACAGCAACCTTCAGAAAAGCAAAAATAAATGCTTGACTGAAAATGCGGAAAGCGTAATATACGCATCCCGCGCCGCTTGAGAAATCGCGGCACTGCTCTTTAACAATTTATC
>NZ_DKTK01000015.1:0-16856 GCF_002473195.1 Pantoea sp. UBA7232 | reverse complement strand
CGCATGAATGCGCCCCCTACGGGGTACAAAATCCAACATTCCCGTAGAGGGCGCATTTATGCGCCGCGTATATACCAGCAATCACAGGAGGCAACCTTGTTTCTGCCACAGGAAATCATCCGGAAAAAACGTGACGGGCAGCCGCTGAGTGAGGCGGAGATCCGCTTTTTCATCGATGGCGTGCGCGATGAAACCGTTTCGGAAGGGCAAATCGCTGCGCTGGCGATGACCATCTATTTTAACGATATGAACCTGCAGGAACGCGTTGCCCTGACCATGGCGATGCGCGACTCAGGATCGGTTCTGGAGTGGCAGTCGCTGCAGCTCAACGGTCCGGTAGTGGATAAACATTCAACCGGTGGCGTAGGCGATGTTACCTCTCTGATGCTGGGACCGATGGTCGCCGCCTGCGGTGGATATGTGCCGATGATCTCCGGACGCGGTCTGGGTCATACCGGCGGCACGCTGGATAAGCTGGAGGCCATTCCGGGCTTTGATATTTACCCCAGCGACGACCGTTTCCGCGACATAATTAAACAGGTGGGGGTAGCGATCATCGGGCAGACCCGCTCGCTCGCGCCCGCAGATAAACGCTTTTACGCCACGCGCGATGTCACCGCCACGGTTGACTCCATTCCGCTGATCACCGCCTCGATTCTCGCCAAAAAACTCGCAGAAGGGCTGGATGCGCTGGTGATGGATGTCAAAGTGGGTTCAGGCGCCTTTATGCCCACCTTTGCCGCCTCGGAACAGCTGGCGCAGTCGATTGTGCGGGTGGCGAACGGCGCAGGATGCAAGACCACCGCGCTGCTTACCGACATGAATCAGGTACTGGCCTCAACCGCGGGTAACGCTCTGGAAGTGCGCGAAGCGGTGCAGTTCCTGACCGGCGAGGCGCGCAATCCGCGTCTGTATGAGGTCACGATGGCGCTTTGCGCTGAGATGCTGGTGTCCGGCCAGCTGGCAGCGAATGACACCGAGGCGCGGCAGAAACTGCAGCAGGTGCTGGATAACGGTAAAGCTGCCGAGGTATTCGCACGAATGGTGGCGGCTCAGAACGGGCCGGCAGATTTTATCGAGCGGATAGATCACTATCTGCCGGCGCCGGCTTTCAGCAGGCCGCTCTATGCAGAAGAAGCGGGGATCGTCAGCGCGATGGATACGCGGGCGCTGGGCATGGCCGTTGTGGCGCTGGGCGGCGGGCGGCGGCGGGCCACTGATACAATTGACTACAGCACAGGCCTGAGCGACATGATTGCGCTGGGCAGCCGGGTTGATACGCAGCGGCCGCTGGCGATGATCCATGCCGCCTCGGAAGCGCAGTGGCAGGAAGCCGCGCAGGCGGTCAGAACCGCCATCGTACTGAGCGACCAGGCACCTGAAACCACGCCCGTGGTATATCGCCGCATCAGTGAATAGTGGCGTTACTGCGTGCCAGACAGCAGCCATTCAGGTATACTGATCTGATCGCTTTTTTTTGACTTGTCATCGCGCCTGGCGCGCAGGAGACTTGCATGAAACGTGCTTTTATTATGGTTCTCGACTCCTTCGGCATCGGTTCCAGTAAAGATGCTGATAAATTCGGTGATGCGGGTTCAGATACGCTTGGCCATATCGCTGAAGCCTGTTTTGAAGGTCGCGCAAACGAAGGGCGCGAAGGCCCGCTACATCTGCCAAACATGACCGCGCTCGGTCTTGGCAAAGCGGCAGAACTCTCGACCGGCCGCTTTCCGCCAGGGCTGGATCCAGATGCTGAAATCATCGGCGCTTACGCTTACGCCAGCGAACTCTCTTCCGGCAAAGATACCCCCTCCGGCCACTGGGAAATTGCCGGTGTCCCGGTTCTGTTCGACTGGGGCTACTTTAGCGATAAAGAGAACAGCTTTCCGCAGGCGCTGCTGGATAAGCTGGTGGAGCGCGCCGATCTGCCGGGCTATCTCGGCAACTGCCACTCTTCCGGTACGGTGATCCTCGATCAGCTGGGTGAAGAGCACATGAAAACCGGTAAGCCGATTTTCTATACCTCAGCAGACTCGGTGTTCCAGATCGCCTGTCACGAAGAGACCTTTGGCCTTGAGCGGCTGTATGAACTGTGTGAAATTGCCCGTGAAGAGCTGACGGAAGGCGGCTACAACATCGGTCGCGTCATTGCCCGTCCGTTTGTGGGTGATAAAGCGGGCAGCTTTGAGCGTACCGGCAACCGTCACGATCTGGCCGTTGAGCCGCCATCACCGACCATGCTGAAAAAGCTGGTCGACGAGAAGGGCGGGGAAGTGATCTCGGTAGGTAAAATTGCCGATATCTATGCGCATCAGGGCATCACGCAGAAAGTGAAAGCGACCGGTCTCGACGCGCTGTTTGACGCCACGATTGAGCAGATGAAAAAGGCGCCTGACACCTCTATCGTCTTTACCAACTTTGTTGATTTCGACTCAACCTGGGGTCATCGCCGCGATATCGCAGGCTATGCCGGCGGACTGGAGCTGTTTGACCGCCGTCTGCCAGAGCTGATGGCGCTGGTGCAGGAGGGCGATATTCTGATCCTGACCGCTGACCACGGCTGCGATCCCAGCTGGGAAGGCACTGAGCATACGCGTGAGCATATCCCGATTCTCATCTACGGTCCGGGCGTCAAGCCGGGATCGCTGGGTTATCGCGACACCTTTGCCGATATCGGCCAGACCATTGCCGCGTACTTTGGCCTCTCCAGCATGGACTACGGCAAAAGCATGCTGTAAAACAGCGCACACTTTTTTGAAAAGGAATAAGAACCATGGCAACGCCACATATTAATGCAGAAATGGGTGATTTCGCGGACGTCGTGCTGATGCCTGGCGACCCGCTGCGCGCAAAGCATATCGCTGAGACTTTCCTGGACGATGTTGTGGAAGTCAACAACGTACGCGGTATGCTTGGCTTCACCGGCACCTATAAAGGCCGTAAGATTTCGGTAATGGGCCACGGTATGGGGATCCCATCCTGCTCAATCTATACCAAAGAGCTGATCACCGATTTTGGCGTGAAGAAAATCATCCGCGTCGGCTCATGTGGTGCAGTACGTGCTGACGTGAAACTGCGTGATGTGGTGATTGGTCTGGGCGCCTGCACCGACTCCAAAGTAAACCGTATGCGTTTCAAAGATCATGATTTTGCAGCGATTGCTGACTTTGACATGGTACGCAACGCGGTTGACGCAGCAAAAGCGCTGGGCGTTGACGCGCGCGTCGGCAACATCTTCTCTGCGGATCTGTTCTACACGCCCGATCCGCAGATGTTTGATGTCATGGAGAAGTACGGCATCCTCGGCGTTGAGATGGAAGCCGCAGGGATCTACGGCGTGGCGGCAGAGTTTGGTGCGAAAGCGCTGACCATCTGTACCGTCTCTGACCATATCCGCACGCACGAACAGACCAGCGCGGCAGAGCGTCAGACTACCTTCAACGATATGATCAAAATTGCACTGGAATCGGTGCTGCTGGGCGACTAACTTCGCCTGTGTCCGGGGCGCATTAATGCGCTCCGGTCCTCCCTCCGTAAACATCTGACACACTTTTACCCAGGCTTGTGCATCTTCAGGCTGGCTCTGACGCTCACGCTGTTTATCATAAGCGCGATAATGAAGAGACCCTTTCCTGATGAATTTTCGCAATTTCGAAGCTGAAGAAAAACTGTTTGCCCGGCGGGCGCTGGTGGCATTTGCGCTGGTGGTGACCTGCTTTATCGTTCTGGGAATCAATCTTTATCGTCTGCAGGTCCGTCAGCACCGCTACTACCAGACGCGCTCCAACGAAAACGACATTAAAATGATCCCCATCGCGCCTACACGCGGGCTGATATACGATCGCAACGGCATTCCGCTGGTACACAATGTCACCTGGTATGACGTACTGGTCACGCCCTATAAGGTCAGCGATATGGCGGCCACGCTCCGCGCCCTGACGCCGCTGCTTGATCTGACGCCCGATGATATTGACGCATTCAGGCATGCGCTGCAGCACAGCAGCCGCTATAAACCGGTCGAGCTGAAAGCGGAGCTTACCGATCGTCAGGTGGCGCGCTTTGCCGTGAACCAGTTTCGCTTCACCGGCGTCAGCGTATCGACTTATCAGGATCGGGAATACCCCTACGGCGCTGACCTGGCGCACGTGGTGGGCTACGTCTCCAAAATCAACGACGCTGACTACAGGCGGCTGAACGAGGCGGGCAGAGAGGAGAACTACGCCGCGGACCATAACATCGGCAAGCAGGGCATTGAAGGCTACTATGAGGCATTGCTGCACGGCAAAACCGGCTACCAGGAAGTGGAGGTCGACAACCATGGCCGCATCGTGCGCGTGCTGAAAGAGGTTCCGCCGGTGGCTGGCAAAAATATCTGGCTGACCCTCGATCTGCATCTGCAGCAGTATGTTGAGCAGCAGCTGGCCGGCCAGCGCGCGGCGGTACTGATTGAAGATCCGCACGACGGCAGCGTGCTGGCGATGGTCTCCAGCCCCAGCTACGATCCCAACCCGTTTGTGAAAGGCATCAGTTATAAAGCCTACAAAGCGCTGCTGCAGAATAAAGATTTGCCGCTTATCAACCGCGTCACGCAGGGCCTCTATCCGCCCGCCTCGACGGTAAAGCCATATATGGCGATCTCTGCACTGCTGACCCACACTATCACGCCCGCGACCACCTTCTTTGGCGGACCCACCTGGACCCTGCCCGGCACGCACCGCACCTGGCGCGACTGGAAAAAAACGGGCCACGGTATGCTGGACGTTACTAAAGCGATTGAGGAGTCGGCAGACACCTTTTTCTATCAGGTGGCATTTATGATGGGTATCGATCGCATTCATACGATGCTGAGCCAGTTTGGCTATGGCAAGTCAACCGGTATCGATCTCAACGAAGAGTACACCGGTCTGCTCCCGGATCGCGCCTGGAAAAAACGGGTGCATAAACGGGCGTGGTATCAGGGCGATACGGTATCAGTCGGGATCGGGCAGGGCTACTGGATCGCAACCCCGATCCAGATGGTCCGGGCGATGGTCGCGCTGATCAATAACGGCAAAGTGATCACGCCGCATCTGCTGGCTAAAGCGCAGCGTGGCGGCTGGCAGCAGCCTTATCAGCCCGTCAGGCCGCAGCCGCAGATTGGCGAGGCGAACTCGCCATACTGGGGGCTGGTGCGCCGGGCGATGTTTGGTATGGCTAACGCCCCTAACGGCACCGGATATAAATATTTTCATACCGCGCCATACGGCATTGCAGCGAAGTCCGGGACGTCGCAGGTGTTCAGCCTGAAGCAGAACCAGACCTATAATGCGAAAGCGATCCCGATCCGGCTGCGCGATCATATTTTTTATACCGCCTTTGCACCGTTCAGCGATCCTAAAGTGGCGATTGCGTTGATTCTGGAAAACGGCGGAAACGAGAGCGTGAGCGCCGCGCCGGTAATGCGCAATATTCTCGATCATATCTTCCTGCCGCCGGCATCCGACGCGCCGCTGCAGACGGCAGGGCAGTAGCGGCTACTCTTCTTTTAACGTCGCGGTGACGTGGCCGATAGCGCGGACCACGTCACCTGAGCTGCCGCGGATCTCCGCCATCATGTCGCCCGCCTCCTGAGCAAGCAGTACGCCCTGATCGGCGCGCTTCAGGTTAGATGCAATGCCCTGCAGCGCTTTCTCTGCCAGCAGATGGTTATCGCGCACCCGGTTTTCGATTTCAGTAGTGGCGCGATTGATATTTTCCGCCAGCGCACGCACCTCATTCGCCACCACGGCAAAGCTGCGTCCATGCTGTCCGGCCCGCGCCGCCTCAACCGCCGCGTTCAGCGCCAGCAGATTGGTCTGTTCGGCAATACGGCGGATGCTTTCGACAATCGCGCCAATGCGATCGGAGGAGTCGCTGAGATTGGTAATATCACCGGAGATACCGTGCAGTTCGCCTGCCAGCGCATTCATGGTCTGCACGCTGTTCTCCAGCACGGTAGCGCCCAGGCGGGTGCTTTCGCTGGTCTGCAGCGCCGTCTGATACGCCTGCTGCGCAGCGTCACGTTCCTGCTGGCTCTTCTCCACCTGCGGGGTCACATCAGTGGCGAATTTAACAATTTTATAGAGAGTGCCCGCCTCATCGAAAACCGGATTATAGGTGGCGCGCAGCCAGACGGTACGGCCCTGTTTATCCACGCGCTGAAACTGGCCGGAGATGTATTCACCCTGATTCAGCTTCTGCCAGAAACGACGATAGGCGTTGCTCTGCTGCGTTTCTGGCGGACAGAACTGACTGTGGTGCCGGCCAAGGATCTCCTGCTCCCGATAGCCCATGGTTTTAAGAAAATTGTCATTTGCCATCAGCACTTCGCCCTGCAGATTAAAGGCGATAACCGCCATTGAGCGATCGATAGCCGCCGTCATGGCGCGCTGCTCCTGCGTATCCAGAATGTGTGCCGTAATGTCACTCGCCAGCTTAACAATCTTTATTACCCGGCCGCTGCGGTCCTGTACCGGCACATAATTGGCTTCCAGCCAGACCGGACGGCTGTGTTTCGCCACGCGCAGAAACTTATCGCTGAACCCCTCGCCGCGGTTGAGCCGTTGCCAGAAATCGCGATACGCGGCCGAGTGAACCATGTCGGGCGTACAAAACAGCGCGTGGTGCTGCCCGACGATCTCCGGCAGGGTATAGCCCATGCGCTCCAGAAACAGATCGTTGGCGGTAATGATTTTGCCATCCGGCGTAAACTCAATCATGGCAATCACATCCTGCAATGAACTGAGCGTTGCGCGGCTGCGCTTTTGCCACGCAAGGCGTGACATAATACCTGATGCAATAGTGCTGAACATGGCGGACCTTTTTATGTTTATTGGATGTCAGCACGGTTATCGGCACCCGGCCGCAAAAATCCATCGCGACAGCGCAGCAGAGTGTGTCAGAATTTAACCAGTAAGCGCAGCGGATGCTCTAAAAGTCAGCAGTCAGCGCGTATTTGCTGAAAAGCGTTTGACGCTGCGACCGGGGTAGGGTTTAATGCGCCCCGTTGCCCGAATAGCTCAGTCGGTAGAGCAGCGGATTGAAAATCCGCGTGTCCCTGGTTCGATTCCGGGTTCGGGCACCACAATTCAGAAAACCCGGCCTTATGGCCGGGTTTTTGCTTTTCTGCGCTCCCCATATTCGCTCTGCGCTCCGGCGTATACGCTCCACTCCTCCTGGTCTGACACAGTCAGCACCTTCATCTGCACGATCGCACCCCGGATACAGACAGACAGCTGCGAACACTGCTTTCATTTAGTTACTTTTACACTACGTGACTTTTCCTGAATCTTTGCCATTACTTAACAGGCGGACCCGCACTAAAAAATCAGGAATATGAGCAATGCCGATACGATCGCTGCAGGCGCTTTGTCTGGTGAGCTTTTTTCTCGCCGACGTGCGCGACGGGCTGGGACCTTTTCTGGGGATATTTTTAACGCAGCGTGGCTGGCAGCCAAATGATGTCGGCCTGGTGATGACGGCGGGCGGGCTGGCGGGGCTTATCGCCACGCTGCCTGCCGGGATCGTTACGGATGCCACGCGCTACAAACGTCTGCTGCTGCTGGGTGGCTGCGCGCTGATTACCGTTGCCACGCTGTGGCTCTGGTATTCACAGCAAAGCTGGGTGGTAGCAATTACGCAGATCATCAGCGGCGTTTCTGCCGCGTTTATTGCCCCGGTGCTGGCAGGGATCACGCTGGGTCTGGCCGGACAGCGCGGTTTTAACCGGCAGATGGGGCGCAACGAAGCGTTTAACCACGCCGGGAATATGAGCGCTGCGCTGATTGCCGGGGCCGCGACATGGTACTGGGGGACCGGCTCAGTATTTATTCTGATGACAGCGATGGCGCTGCTGACCTCACTCGCTATCCTGGCCATCCGCGGAAAAGATATTGACCATCAGGCAGCGCGCGGTCTGGATGCGTCTGCGGGCGGCGCGGTTCCCCGCCTCTCTGACCTGACGCGCAACGCACCGCTGATGACCACAGGCATCACGCTGCTGCTGTTCCATCTCGCGAATGCGGCACTGCTGCCGATGCTCAGTATGCGCGTAGCCGCCTCGCCCGGCGGCATGAATCCCGGCGTTTATGCTGCTGCAACCGTGATTATCTCGCAGGCGGTGATGATCCCGGTAGCGCTCTGGACGGCGGCGCGCGCCGAAACGCTGGGGTATCAGCGTCTGATTATGCTGGCGCTGCTGCTGCTGCCGCTGCGCGCCGTACTCGCCGCCAGCTTTACCGATCCCTGGCTGATGATCCCGGTTCAGATACTGGACGGCATTGCAGCCGGTACGCTGGGCGTTGCGGTGCCAGGCTACATTGTGCAGCTGCTGCGCGGCAGCGGACACGTTAATGCCGGGCAGAGTGCGGTGATGCTGATGCAGGGAGCGGGTGCCGCCTTTAGTCCGGCGCTGACCGGCATGATTGTCAGGCACTACTCTTATAGCGTGGCGTTCAGCACGCTAAGCGTGATTGCGCTGACAGCGCTGCTGATCTGGTGGCAGGCGAGGCGGTTCGCGCAGGTAAATGAGGCATAAAAAAGGCCAGCACAGAAGCAACCTTACTGTGCTGGCTGGCCAGCTGGCCGATAGATAATATGCAATGTCAAAGTCCGGGGAAGAAAATCAAAGCGCAGCCAACGCTATTTCTTTGCTTCTACGCCCGGTGTACTGGAGCGGATAAGGAACTGCTTTGTAACGTTGCCCAGATGATTGGCTGTCCAGTCGGCCATCGCCTGTTCCTGCTCGCGAATGCGGGTGAAAATTGACACGCTCTCGCTGTCGTTAAGCTGTTCCGCCGCGGCAATGAGCGCAGTGTAATTCGCGATCTCAAAGTTCTCAAAAACGTTGCCGCTGATAGCGCCTTTAACCACCTCATCTTCAGTCATCATGCCGCCAACGGCCTGGCCAAACGCCGACAGTTTTCCTGCGGCATCTTTGATCACCGAACGGGACGTGTCGTAACGGTCAATGACGCTCTGCACCAGCTGCTGCTGTTCACGTGTTTCATCAATGTGCTGCTCAATACGCGCTTTGAGATCGGGATAGTGTTCGAGCCGGGCTGCCATTTTTTCCAGCATGCTCTCCGCCTGCTTCTCCATAGCGTGTGCATCTCTGACCCAGTCAATAAAATGTTCTTCGTAAGTCATTAGATTCTCCCGTTAATGTTAAGCCTGTGCACCCTGTGCAGCATCTTTATCTGTGCCACGACGACTCTTTTTACCCCCTTTACGGCCCGCTTCAATTGCGCGCTCAGGGTTATTGCGAAAGTTACCGCCGCTGACCTGACCGCCTTTTTTCCCCGCTTCGCGGGCACGTTCAGGATTCAGGGCAAAATTACCGGCACCGCCACGTGGATTGCTCATCATTTACTCCTCAGAGGGTAAAGCATATTAAAGTATTTAGTTTGCAACTTAAGGTTAGCGTTATTTTCCGGATTAACAAGGGCGCCAGTCAGGAATAATCTTAATTGGGGGTTTTTATATTTTTTATTTCTTTAAGAGCTAATTTATAAAATCACGATTTGTTTTGTGTACAGAGAAATACTATTTGTACAATAAATTTTATCTCGGTATTTTTAGATATTTATCCTTTATTTTTAGTGCCTTACTTCAATTAAAGGTGGTTTTTATAAGTTGTACGATTTTAATGTTTGTTGTACAGATTTATATTGCAAGGTAACAGCGTGTCGTATGAAGGGAATTAAGCGCAGCGGTGGAAAGTATTTCTTAAATTTAACATGTAATTTTTTGTCAGTTGATTTTTTTGACTGAGATCATTTCAGCCAGGGCAATAATATATTCTGGAGTGGTCATTACCTAAATTGAGACTTTCAGGTTATGCAGTGACTTAACGGGGCTCTGCACCTTATGATGGCGGCATCACTTATGCTCAGCCCGGTGAGCAAGCATGCAGGAATCACCCCGTAATGAATTTACTCAACGATCTCGATCTGCGTCAGCTGGAAGCGTTCGCAGCGGTTATTGCAGCGGGCAGCGTGACCGCCGCAGCGAAAGCGCTGAATCGCTCACAGCCTGTGGTTTCACGCCAGCTGCAGGAGCTGGAGCTCTCTCTGGGCTATCCGCTCTTTATCCGCAACGGACCGCGTATTCACCCCTCCGAAGAGGCGCTGCAACTGCATCAGTATGTGCAGAAAGCGCTGCTCTCTTTGCAGCAGATCCGGCTGCGTGCGCAGGAGATCGCGCAGCAGCAGCAGCGGCCACTCAGCATTGCGGCCACGCCGGCGCTGGCGGCAGGGCTGCTGCCGCAGGCGCTGGCGGCGATTGGCCTGCACAATAAAGTGCAGATCATCAGTGAGTCTGCTGCGCAAACGGCGCACGCGGTGATCACCGCCGAGGCGGACATCGGCCTTTGCAGCCTGCCGCTGGAGCATGATGCAGTGGTACTGCACTGGATCGGCCACGCGCGCTGCGTGGTGGCGCTGCCGGATAGCGACCCGCTTGCGGCGCAGCCGCAGATATCGCTCAGCCAGCTGGCGGGACGGCGACTTATCGCCCCCTGGAACCCGCAGCGCCTGCGCGGGCGCTATGAAAAAGCGCTGAAGCGTGTCAATACGCCGCTACCGGAAACCATTGAAACCAACTCTTCGGCAAATATTCTTGGCTGCGTCCGCGCCGGGCTGGGCGTGGCTATTCTGGAGCCGGTTTCCGGCTGGGGAATGCCGCTGGCTGGCGTCACTATCTGTACGCTGGAAGAGGATATTCCTTACTACTTTGGCGTGGTCACGCCGCAGGGACGGCAGATCACCGCGGCAGCACAGGCGCTGGTAGAAGCGCTCGCCGCCGCGGCTGCCGCGCTGTTGCCCGATTTTCAGCGGCTGGCCTCAAGCGAACACACCCGCGTTATGCGGCTTATCAATCAGCTTTAAGGCGTCTGCAGGGCGTGGCAACTGGCTTATACCCATTCCGGCATAAGATATAAGAAATCCATTGGTTAAATGCTGAGCGCTATTATTGACTCCATCCAGCCGCAGGAGGAGTATGCAAAGCCTTAGCTTTTACTATGTGTATTAACAATCATTAGCCGGTAACTATGCGTTATCAGGATAATAAGGCCGGCGATTGTGGGTATGCGTTTGACAGTGTTTTTGCGCTGACATCAGGGGATACTTATATGACTTCAGCTGCCGACGGTCTGGCCGCGCTGGAAGCTCAGCTACAGCAGGACCTGGAATACCTTGAACTGCCCGCAAAACCCTGGGTGCCTGCACACACGGTTGATAATCAGCCGGTGCGCGATGTCGTCGTGATCGGTGCCGGGATGTGCGGCCTGGCGGCGACGGCCCGGCTGCAGCTGGCGGGTATCACCAATAGTATTACTTACGATACCGCACCAGCGGGGCAGGAGGGGCCGTGGGTTACGTTTGCCCGTATGGAGACGCTGCGTTCACCTAAGTCACTGCAGGGACCGGCACTCGGTCTGGCCTCGCTGACCTTTCGCGCATGGTATACCGCGCAATGGGGAAAAGCGGCCTGGCAGGCGCTGGACAAAATCCCGAAAGAGATGTGGATGAACTACCTGGTCTGGTACCGGCAGGTACTCAATCTTCCGGTACAGAACGGCGTCCGCGTTACCGCCATTGAACCTGCCGGGTCGCTGATTGCGCTGACGCTGGAAGGCGCAGCGCCGGCACGCGTCTATACCCGCCGGCTGGTGCTGGCAACCGGCCGTTCCGGCCTGGGCGGCGTTGCCGTTCCCCCCTTTTTGCAGGGCGTCGATCGCCGCTTCTGGGCACACTCCGCCGACAACATCGACTTCCGTGCGCTGCAGGGTAAGCGGGTTGCGGTGATTGGTGCTGGTGCTTCGTCAATGGATAATGCCGCAACCGCGCTGGAGCAGGGCGCAGCCAGGGTGGATCTGCTGATCCGCCGTAAAGCGATGCCGCGCATCAATAAAATGACCGGTATCGGCAGTCAGGGCGTGGTACACGGTATGCACCAGCTGCCGGATATGTGGAAATGGAAGTTTGTTGATTATACCGCTGCCACCCAGACGCCGCCGCCGCGCGCCTCCACTCTGCGCGTTTCGCGTCATGAAAATGCCCGTTTTTTGCTGAACTGCGCTATCAATGCCGTCAGGCCCGAAGGGGATGAGCTGGTCATTGAGACGACGCAGGGGCCGCTGCGCTATGACTACCTGATTGCGGCTACCGGTTTCAGCAACGATTTCAGCGGCCGATCCGAATTCGCCGCCATCGCCCCGCACATCCGCCGCTGGGCAGACGGTCGCTATCAGCCTGCCATGGGGCCGGCGCGCCAGAATATGCTGGAGGCGCCTGACCTGGGACCCGGGTTTGAGTTTCGCGAGCGGGCACCCGGCGCCTGCCCGATGCTTTCACATATTCACTGTTTCAATGATGCCGCAATGCTGACGCACGGCAAAGTCTCCGGTGATATCCCTGCGGTCAGCGCCGGTGCCGATCGGCTGGTGCGGGCGATTGCGGCCTCGCTGTTTGCCGAGGATGTGGAGCAGCACTATGCCAGCCTGCAGGCGTATGACACGCCTGAATTACAGGGCGATGAATGGGTGGACGCCACCCCCTTACTGAATCAGGAGAACGCGTTATGAGTGACGCTATCGATCGCGCCGCCGGGCTGACCCCTGACGCGGCGCTCTACCAGACGCGGCGGCTGCGGCCGGAGTTTGTTGATGGCGCCGAGGCGTGCCGTCGCTCCGTGCTGACACCGGAAGATGACCAGGGGCTCTCTGCAGCCCTGCGGCTGGCGCTGGCGCAGCGCATGGCGCGGCTGAATCAGGACAGTGCGCTGGAGCAGGCGTATCAGCATGAGCTGGCGCAGCTGCAGCCGGCAGATGAGCTGCTGGCGCTGGCGGAAGGTGCGCTGCCGGCAGGCGAACCGCTGGCAACAATTGTGCGTCATACCGATCTGGTCACGTCTCAGCCGGTGCAGGCCACCGAGCAGCACATCCGGCTGCTGGAGCAGGCGGGGCTGAATAACCCGCAGATTGTGGCGCTCTCTGAGCTGATCGCCTTTGTTAACTTTCAGACGCGCGTGGCGGCTGGCCTGCGCCTGCTGAGGTCAGCATGATCCCTTCTGTTTCCCTGAAGCCGCTGCACTGGCACCCCTATATTACGCCGGTCAGCGTAGACGACGCCACGCCGGCCCAGCGCGATGCGATGAAAATTACACCCTCCAATAAGAAGGTGTCGGAGTATGTCCGCACGCTGGTGCACGATCCGGAAAGCTACACCGCACGTACCGGGCTGTTCAACGCCATTATGTATGTTGAGGGCGGACTGAATCGCGCCGATCGCGAGCTGGGCGCGCTGGGCGCGTCAATCGTGAACGGCTGCCGCTACTGCGCGGTGGTGCATGCGCGCCGGCACGTGCAGCTGGCTGAAAACGACGCGGTGGTCAGTGCAATCTATTTTGACCGCGCCGATGCGCTGGGCGAGCGCGACGCCGCGATCTATCACTTTGCCCGCCGCCTGTCGGTCACGCCAGCCGAAGCGACGACAGAAGATATTGCGCCGCTGCGTGCGGCCGGAATGGACGATCGGGAGATTATCGACCTGATCCACGCTATCGCCATCTTTGGCTGGGCCAACCGTCTGATGCATGTGCTGGGCCATGCTGACCTGAATAAATAGGGCAATGCCATGTTAGAACTTAATAATATTACGCTCGCCTATGGTAACAACCCGATTCTGAAAGGGGTCGATCTGACGGTAAAGCGGGGCGATGTGGTGTCGATTATCGGGCCAAGCGGCACCGGTAAAACCACGCTGCTGCGCTGCATTAATTATCTGGCAAAGCCCACAGCCGGAACGATCGCGCTCGATCAGATCCGCATGGATTATCGCAAACCCGATAAAGCGGCGATCCAGGCAATCCGCCTGCGTACCGCGATGGTATTTCAGCAGTTCAACGTCTTTAAGAACATGACGGTGCTGGAGAATGTGATGGATCCGCTGATCGTGATCCAGCGCAAAAGCCGCCAGGAGGCGCGGACCATCGCGCTTGAGGAGCTGGAGCGGGTCGGACTCGGCGCGAAAGCCGATCACTATCCTTCCCAGCTATCTGGCGGACAGCTGCAGCGCACCGGCATTGCCCGCGCACTGGCGGTGCGGCCGGAGGTCATTCTGTTTGATGAACCGACCTCTTCGCTGGATCCGGAGCTGGTGGGTGAGGTGCTGAAGGTAATCAAAGATGTCACCTCCTCAGGCATCACCTCGCTGCTGGTCACGCATGAGATGCAGTTTGCGAAAAGCGTCTCTAACCGCATTGTGTTTATGGATCAGGGGGTGGTCGCCGCGCAGGGTACGCCGGCAGAGATGTTTGAAAACCCGACCCTGCCGCGCCTTGCCCAGTTTCTCAGCTCAGAACGCATATTCTAATAATCAGAGGAATCAAGATCATGCCTGCACTTAAAACAACATTACGTCGCCTGGCCGCGCCTGGCATCATCGCACTGGCGCTGGTCAGCGGCGGCAGCTTTGCCGATGCGGTTCGCACCATCAAAATCGCTACCGCTGCAGAGTCCAAGCCGCTCTCCTGGGGCGCGATTGGTCATGAGCCGCAGGGCTATGAGCCCGACGTGCTGAAAGCGATTAATGCCAGACTGCCGCAGTACAAATTTGTGATGGAAGGCGCCGCGGATATCGCTCAGGAGACCGGGCTGGCGACCGGCAAATATGATATGGCAACCGGCGGCTACTATAAGGCCCCGGCGCGTAGCAAGCAGTTCCTGATCCCGGATGCACCGATGGGTGCCAGCCTGATGAAGATCTACAGCCGCAGCGACAGCACCATTCAGGGCATGAAAGATCTGGTGGGCAAAAAGGTTGTCCCGGTGACCGCTGGCGGTGGCGTCTACAAATTTGTGACGCAGTGGCAGCAGGATAATCCGAACGACAAGATCGCCATTAAAGCTTCCAGTGCTGGCGTGCCCTATCCGGATCGCCTGAAAGAGGTGCAGAACGGCAAGTATGACGCGCTGATCCTGCCATCAAACCTCGGCGAGCAGACGGTCATTGATAACCAGAAACTGGCTATCAAAGCGAGCGAACCGGTGGCGATCAACAACACCTATGTGCTGCTGCATCGTTCGGCAGAGAATCAGGCGCTGAGTCAGGACATTACAAAGGCGCTGCAGGATCTTAAGGCGGACGGCACGCTGGATAAGCTGGCGCAGAAGTGGTTTGGTGAAGACGTCACGAAATATATGCAGTAACGGATTCACAAGCAGATACCGCGCCGGCTCTCTGGCAGGCGCGGCTCTATAGTAAGCAGGAGTGTTTCACCGTGAATCTATCCGCCATGATCCCCGAGCTGCTGTCAGCGCTGCCGCTGACGCTCGGTATTATGTTTGTTGCGATGCTGGCTGGCTTTGTTCTGGCGCTCATCACGACGCTTTTCCGCGTCCGTCGTATTCCGCTGGTCAGCCAGCTGGCCGACCTGTACGTCTCTTATGCGCGCAGCGTGCCGGTGGTTCTGCAGCTGTTTGTCGCTTTCTACGGCCTGCCGCTGATTACGCAGCAGCTCGGCTTTACGGATTTTGTTTCACCTAATCTGGCCGCCATGATTGGCCTGAGCTTCTATCACGGCGGCTATCTCTCCGAAGTGATGCGCCCGGCGTTTCTGGCGGTAGAGCGCGGTCAGCACGATGCGGCGGACAGCCTGGGTTACGGCTTTCGTCACAAGATGCTGCGCGTGGTAGGACCGCAGGCGGTGCACTTTGCGCTGCCGGGCTATGGTAACGCGATAATTTACCTGATCCATAACGTTGCGCTGGTGATGTATATCGGTGCCGCTGATGTCATGGCGACGGCGCATCTGATTATGGAGCGCGATTACAACCAGTATCAGTTTGGTACCTATCTGGTGCTTGCGGTGATCTATTCGCTGCTCTGTCTGGTCGCCTGGCTGATTATTCGTTTCTTTGAACAGCGTCATGCGAAGTACAGCGCCAAAGCGGCGCGCGTCAAGCTGACCGCCAGCGTCTGATCGGGAGAGCGCGCATGTTTGATACTGAAGTACTACTGCCCGATTTCTGGAGCATTCTGGATGCGGTGCCGGTTACGCTGCTGATGGCGGTGACGGTGTTTATCTGTTCCACGCTGCTGGGCGGGCTGTTTGCGTATATTGAGCATCAGCGTATTCCGCTGCTGCGTCAGCTGGTGATGGTTTACAAAATTGCCTTTAAAGGCGTGCCGATGGTGGTGGTGATTTTTCTCGCCTACTACGGTCTGCCATCCGCGCTGCATTTCTTCGCTACGCTGTTTAACGTCGAGGTGAATGCTCACTCGCTGCCTAACTGGGTGATTATCATCGTCGCGCTGAGCGCCTGCGTAGCGGCATTTCAGGCGGAAGTGTGGAAAGGGGCGCTGAACTCGTTCGACAGCGGCCAGTCCGACGCTGCGCTGTCGCTGGGTTACAGCGGTGGCCAGCTGTTCCGGCGCGTGATGTTCCCGCAAATCATCGTGGCGGCGATCCCGGATCTGGCCAACGCCTTTATGGTGATTATGAAAGCGCTGTCGCTCGCCTTTGCTATCGAAGTGGTGGATATCTTTGCGCAGGCGCAGCTGACGGCGGCGCTGAACTTCTACTATCTCGAAGCGTTCCTGATTGCCGTGGTGTTTTATATGGTGATCGCGTGGGTGGTGACAAAGTTCGCCGATATGATTGAAGCGCGGCTGCGCGTCAGGACCTGAGAGAGAGAGGAGGCTGGCGCCGGTTCTGTTCGCCACGGGGGCGTGGGGCACGGGACTGGTTCCGTTCGCCACAGGGGCACGGGGCCGGTTCCGTTCGCCGTCAGCTGCGGCGGCAGCCTGTGCCCCGGCACGGCGACCGGGCAGAGG
>NZ_DKTK01000017.1:0-99245 GCF_002473195.1 Pantoea sp. UBA7232 | reverse complement strand
CGGCGACCGGGCAGAGGGCGCCTGGCCGCGCCCTCTGCACTCCCCGGCCCTGCGCCAGCCCCGCCCGCCGCTGCGCGGTTCCCTCGCTCACGCCCGCTTCCCCGGGACCGGGCGCCATTCGCTCCTGCTCACCGCGCCCTTTCGCCGACGTCCTGTCGGCTCATCCCGGAACCGTGCCCTCCCTCGGCGGACCCGGATGGCGCTTCCCGCTGCGGCTGGTCTTTTTTTCTTTATGTTGCTTTTTCATGGCTGGCACTCCTGCGCCTGAGCTTCACACCTCGCCACTTTCAAGAATGAAAAAATGAATGTGCAGGCGGGGAGGGGGCGCCATCCGCAGCGCCGGGCGCAGAGTGACGGCCAGGGCGAGCCGGCAGGACGCCGGCGAGAGCGCGGGGTGAGCAGGAGCGAATCCGCGCGGTCCGTTAAGGCCGGAGGGATGCGTCCGGGAATTCGCGAGGACGGCGCGGGGCGCGGATTGCTAAGGGGCGCGCCCACCCGCCCCTTAGCCCGTCCGCATGCGAAAATGCCGCTGAAACTGCCAGAAGCCTGGCGGGCGGAACTCCCTCAGTGCCCCGCGCTGCTAAGCGCCCAGTCCCGCGCTGCCGCGCCCCTCCCCAGCAGACAAAGCAAACTGAAAACCGGCAGATAATGCGCCATTACTTCTGCGGTTGGGACAATTTTCCGAAACTCGTCGGCTTTTCACCTCGTCTGTTTACAGAAAATTCAGGACAGGCAAAATAGCGTTTATTTTCTCACCGTAATTGACTATGTCTGAAGAAGCCCTGCGTCAGCAGATCCAGAACCTGAAAAAACACAACGCGCGCCTGAAGCGCATTGCGCATGATGCGCGCAATAAACTCAGCGCCGCGCTGGATGGCACCGGACTCTGCCTGTGGCAGCTGGATATTCCCAGCGGCAAACTGGTGATATTCAACCGGCGCTGGGGGGCGATGCTCGGCTTTCAGCCGAAGGAGACTAAAGCGCGGTTTGATGCCTGGCGGGAGTGTCTGCATCCGGAAGATGCTGATGAGGTGCTGCGGGCGTTTTACGATCATATCGAAGGGCGGGCACCGTGGTATGAGGCGCTGCACCGTATGATTGGCAAAAATGGCAAAATTACCTGGGTGCTGGACCGCGGTCGCGTCAGCGAGTGGGATGCGGCGGGTAATCCACTGCGTGTGACCGGTACGCATATCGATATGACCAAAGAGAAAAATTATGAGGCTCAGCTTGCGCTGCTGGCGCATCACGATCCGCTGACGGGTCTCGCCAATCGCCATGCGCTCTCCGTTCAGTTTGCACAGATGCAGGCCGGAGGGCCGCTCTGCGTGGCGTTTATCGATCTGGACAACTTCAAACACGTCAATGATACGCTCGGTCATCGCAGCGGTGATGAAGTGCTGATCCAGCTCAGCCAGCGGATGCTGGACGCTCTGCCGCCTGTGGTGCTGGCAGGCAGGCTCGGCGGTGATGAGTTTGTGCTGCTGATGCCATTCCTGATCGACTACCCTAAAGTGCGGATTCTGGCGCAGGCGGTGCTGGAGGCGGCGCTGCAGCCGTTTGATGTCGACAACGGTCTCGCACAGATTGGCGCTTCAATCGGGGTGGCTCAGGTACGGGCAAAAGAGAGCTTTGATGATGCGCTGAAACGGGCGGACGAGGCGATGTATCAGGTGAAGCGTAACGGAAAACAGGGGATAAGGCTTGCTGCCTCCGGACAGGAGAGACGCGACGTTTAATTATTAAACGCATCCGCTGTCACCCCTGTTCGCGTAATGCGCCTAAACTTGTCTGTGATTATTGCTGCAGCGATCTCTGCCGGCAATAAAACTGCCTGTTATCGGCCACACACGGAGAATGAGATGAGCACTTTTCAGACTAAAGATGGCGTTACGCTCTGGTTTAAAGACTGGGGCAGCGGCCAGCCAGTGTTGTTCAGCCACGGCTGGCCGCTGGATGCGGATATGTGGGACAGCCAGCTGACTTTCCTCGCGGAGCGGGGCTATCGCGTTATCGCGTTTGACCGTCGCGGTTTTGGCCGCTCAGAGCAGCCGTGGGAAGGGTATAACTACGATACCTTCGCTGATGATATCCATGACCTGATCGAACATCTTCAGCTGGAAGAGATTACGCTGGTAGGGTTTTCAATGGGCGGAGGCGATGTCACGCGCTACATTGGCCGCTACGGCAGCGCAAAAGTAAAATCGCTGGTGCTGCTGGGTGCCGTAACGCCGGTGTTTGGCCGGAAAGCGGATCATCCGGAAGGTCCGGAACAGGCGGTCTTTGATGATATCAGGGCGGGATTACGCCAGGACCGTGCGCAGTTCATCAGCGATTTTGCCACGCCGTTTTATGGTCTGAATGCCGGACAGCAGGTTTCAGACGGGGTGCTGACCCAGACGCTCAATATCGCGTTGCTCGCTTCGCTGAAAGCGACTATCGACTGCGTTACGGCGTTTGCAGAGACGGACTTCCGGGATGATATCGCTAAAGTCGATGTGCCCACGCTGGTGATCCACGGCAGTAACGATCAGGTCGTACCCTTTGAGGCGACCGGCAAGCTGGCGCATGAGATGATTAAACATTCACAGCTGAAAGTGTATGACAATGCACCGCACGGCTTTGCTGTTACTCATCAGGATCGACTCAACGCCGACCTGCTCGCCTTTTTGCAGCAGCAGAAATAAAAAAAGGTCGCCTGCGGGCGACCTCCTCTGAACTGCAGGGCAGAGTTAATCTGCCAGCAGATGACCATACATCGTCAGCAGACGACGCGTCACGCCGTTGGTCCAGCCAAAACCGTCCTGCAGCGGATATTCGCCGCCGCCGCCCGGACGCGCCCGATCGCCGCTGATATCATATTTCTCAACCAGCTTGTGATGCAGCGAGTAGAAGTTTTTCACCGTCGTCAGCCAGTTCACCGCAATCTCAGTGGCCAGCGTCTCTTCACCGTAATGATTCAGCCCCACTACGGCCATCCACTGCAGCGGTGCCCAGGCGTTAGGCGCGTCCCACTGCTCGCCGCTCTCGACCATCGAGGTCAGCAGTCCGCCCTGCGTCAGCAGCAGCTGGCGCAGCGCAATGGCCTGCAGATGCGCCTGCTCAGGCGAAGCGAGGCCGAGGAACAGCGGTACAACCGCAGCGGCAGTAAAGGCGCCAAACCGCTCGTTGCGCCAGTCGTAGTCACGATAAACGCCTGCGGTGGTATCCCAGAGGTAACGGTTAATCGCCTGCTTGCGCGCATCCGCTTTTTTCTGCCACGCCAGCGCCGTCAGCTCTTCGCCCCGGGCGTGCGATAGCGTGGAGATCATCAGCTCCAGCTTGTAGAGAAACGCATTGAGATCGACCGGGATAAACTGCGTAGTACGGATACTCGCCAGTCGCTGCGGATCGCGTAGCCAGCGTGAAGAGTAATCCCAGCCGGATGCAGCACCGGCGCGCAGATCGCGGTAAACCTCACTGGCCGGACGGCTCGACTTGCTGGCCGTCTCCACATCTTCCACCCAGGATTCATCACGCGGTGTGTCGCGATCGTCCCAGTAGCGGTTGAGCAGAGAGCCGTCGGGCATGCGCACAACGTGACGATAAGCCTGATGCGGCATCAGCTCACCTGCGCCATCCATCCAGAACTGATATTCTTTCATCAGCTGGTCAAGGTAGCGTTTGGCACCGCGAATGCCATCCTCTTCAAACAGCTCCACCATCAGGGCAAATACCGGTGGCTGCGAGCGGCTGAGATAGTAAGTACGGTTTCCGTTAGGAATATGACCGTAGTTATCGATCAGCCAGGCAAAATTGTCCGCCATATGACGCAGCAGATCGTCACGTCCGGCATCAGCCAGCCCCAGCATGCTGAAATAGGAGTCCCAGTAATAGGTTTCGCCAAAGCGGCCGCCGGGTACCACGTAAGGTTTTGGCAGCGGCAGCAGCGAGGAGTGTGGCATATGCTGCTGAGGCATTTTTGTCAGCACCGGCCACAGATCATCGATGTGCTCTTTCAGCGTTTTATCCGGATTTGAGACATAAAAGCTCTCATTTACCTGCGGCAGGTAAAAGTGCTCATGAATAAACTTTTCCAGATCGAGATCGCCCGCCCGTTTGCGGCGACGATAGCGGATAAGAATATCCAGCGGATCGAATTTAGGCGCGCAGTCGGGAAATGTTTTGCTGTCAGCAAAAATATGAGAGGTCTGAACGTGTTCAAACATCTCCAGATAGCGATCGGCAGGCGTCAGCGCATCCGGTGCCGGCAGTCCCTGAATCAGCTCAGGTTCTGGCTCCGAATCTTCTGCGCCTTCACGCACGAACTCATGAGGATCGTATTGATACCCCAGATCAGCATGGGCTTCGTGTTCACCGAACACCTGGCGTGGCTGGTGGTTAGTATTAATAACAGCCTCCTGAAATTCCTGGTTGCTCAAAAGACAAATTATAGAGGGTTCGCGGTTGCAGACAACAATGCGAAATATCTATGAACGTAATAAATATTGTCGATGGATCGCCGTTTTTGCCTTTTTTTCAATATTAACAACGGCCTGTATTTAAAGATATTTAAGGTGTTTCTTAAATATACCTTCAGAAAGCGCACCGGATTAATCTGCAAATAAGAAAATCGCCAGTTTCAGGTGCCGCTCTCCCTTTTTTCTTGATCAATTTATGCGGTTGTTTTCTGCGCCCGTGCCCGACTTACGCGTTTCAGCCATCCGGGCGTCTGTGCATCCAGGAGATGCACAGGATCTCGCCGCGGTAAATTTTTGTGCCAGATGAGCAGGCGCTAAGCGAAAACGTTATTAATTACCTTTCGCTATAAACAGTTTTTTTTTAATTTTAATTTAACTAAAAAACGGCCGTGCAATAATTTTTACACTACGCTGGCGCAAACATCAGGCTGTCGTTTTGGTTGTTACCGTAATTAACAATCAAATGAACTGCTTAAAGAAGTAATCTCTTTTACAGCCGCTAAGCTTAATAACAACATTGTCACAATAGAGCAGGATAATTAACCTTAACTCAGTGATTTTAAACAGATAGTTTCTCGCAAAAACAATGATCTTAATCAAGATTTACTGGTATAGTTTTATTCACTCCTACTTTTCCGTTTGTTCCTGCCGGGGTTCTCACATTTGGCGGGAATTGATGACGGCGTAGCAGAAATTATTCTGTGCGCCATCTTTGTTAATAATAAGTAAAAATTCCGCGTAATTTTGTGGCAATGAGGTAAGCAATGTTTGGATTAGATGCTTTTCATCTGGCCAGGATACAGTTCGCGTTTACTGTCTCCTTCCATATTATCTTCCCGGCCATCACTATCGGGCTTGCCAGCTTTCTGGCAGTGCTTGAGGGGATGTGGCTGAAAACCCGTAACGAAACCTATCGCGATCTCTATCACTTCTGGTCGAAAGTGTTTGCGGTGAACTTCGGTATGGGGGTGGTCTCAGGTCTGGTTATGGCCTATCAGTTCGGGACCAACTGGAGCGGGTTTTCGCAGTTTGCCGGGAGTATTACCGGTCCGCTGCTGACCTATGAGGTGCTGACTGCCTTCTTCCTTGAGGCGGGCTTCCTCGGCGTCATGCTGTTTGGCTGGAACCGCGTCGGACCAGGCCTGCACTTCTTCGCCACCTGTATGGTCGCGTTAGGTACGCTGATCTCCACGTTCTGGATCCTCGCATCAAACAGCTGGATGCACACGCCGCAGGGCTACATCATCCAGAATGGTATTGTGGTGCCGGAAGACTGGTTCAAAATTGTGTTTAACCCCTCATTCCCTTATCGGCTGTTCCATATGTCGGTGGCGGCATTCCTTGCCAGCGCCTTCTTTGTGGGCGCGTCCGGGGCATGGCATCTGCTGCGCGGCAATGACAACCCGGCGATCCGCAAGATGTTCTCAATGGCGCTGTGGATGGCGCTGATTGTTGCTCCGATTCAGGCGATGATTGGCGATGCGCACGGCCTGAACACGCTGGAGCATCAGCCGGCAAAAATTGCTGCCATTGAAGGACACTGGGAAAACCCGCCGGGTGAAGCCACGCCGCTGATCCTGTTTGGTATTCCGGATATGGAAGAGGAGCGTACGAAGTATGCGCTGGAAATTCCTTATCTCGGCAGCCTGATCCTGACGCACAGTCTTGATAAACAGGTTCCGGCACTGAAAACCTTCCCGAAAGAGGATCGGCCTAATTCGCTGGTGATCTTCTGGTCGTTCCGCGTCATGGTGGCGATGGGGCTGCTGATGATCACGCTCGGCGTGTTCAGCCTGTGGCTGCGTTATAAACAGCGTCTTTACAGCTCACGACCGTTCCTGTGGTTTGCGCTGCTGATGGGACCATCGGGCCTGATCGCTATCCTTGCTGGCTGGTTCACCACTGAAATCGGACGTCAGCCGTGGGTGGTTTACGGCGTGCAGCGCACAATTGATGCGGTTTCAGCGCATGGCGACCTGCATATGAGTATCAGCCTGCTGGCCTTTATCCTGGTCTACTCATCGGTGTTTGGCGTGGGCTATGTCTATATGATGCGTCTGATCAAAAAAGGTCCGCACACCGGTGAAGGGAAAGATGTCCGTCACGGTGGTCCGGGTCAGGATAAGACGCCAGCGCGCCCGCTCTCTGCTGCACATGAGAGCCTGGATGCTTCGCAGGAGGGTAAATAAATGATCGATTTTTCCGTTATCTGGTTCGCCATCATCGTCTTTGCCACGCTGATGTATATCGTGATGGATGGCTTTGACCTGGGCATCGGTATTCTGTTTCCGTTTAACAAAGATGCCGTTGAGCGCGACATGATGGTTAACACCGTGGCGCCGGTCTGGGATGGTAATGAAACCTGGCTGGTGCTGGGCGGAGCAGGGCTGTATGGCGCCTTTCCGCTCGCCTATGCGGTGATCGCTGATGCACTGGCGATCCCGCTGACGGCTATGCTGATCGGCCTGATTTTCCGCGGTGTGGCGTTTGAATTTCGCTTCAAGGCGACTGAAGAGCATCGTGCATTCTGGGATAAATCGTTTATTGCCGGCTCGCTGCTGGCGACCTTCAGCCAGGGCGTGGCGGTCGGTGCGATGATCAACGGTTTCCCGGTTAAAGGACGTGAGTTTGCCGGTTCAGCTCTGGACTGGCTGGCCCCGTTCCCGCTGTTCTGCGGCGTGGGTCTGGTCGTGGCCTATGCGCTACTGGGCTGCACCTGGCTTATCATGAAAACCGAAAACGAACTGCACCGTAAAATGTCTGCGCTGGCTACGCCGCTGGTGATTGCGCTGCTGGTGATAGTCGGCATTATCAGCCTGTGGACGCCGTTTGCTCACGAAGCGATTTCGCAGCGCTGGTTTACCCGGCCAAACCTGTTCTGGTTCCTGCCGGTGCCGGTACTGGTTCTGCTCTGCTCGTGGGGGATCATGCGCGCCATCAAACGTGAGGCGCACTATTCGCCGTTCCTGCTGACGCTGGCGCTGATTTTCCTCGGCTTCTCCGGGCTTGGCATCAGCGTCTGGCCAAACATTATTCCGCCATCCGTAACCATCTGGGAAGCGGCATCGCCGCCGCAGAGCCAGGCCTTTATGCTGGTGGGCAGCCTGCTGATTATCCCGATGATTCTGGGCTATACCTTCTGGAGCTACTATGTGTTCCGCGGAAAAATCAAAGCTGACGCAGGATACCATTGAGATGCAAACGGAGGTCAGCAACATGAAACAGCACACTGAACACAAAGCGCCGCTCTGGAAGCGGGTGATGTGGCTGGTGATCATCTATGGTGCAAGCGTGCTGGCACTCGGCGTGGTGGCATCCCTGTTTCGTATGATGATGACCGCGGCAGGTATGCGTTCGCATTAATATCTGTCTGCAGCAGAGCGGCACAGCACAGCGTGCCGCTCGCCTTGCGTTAAAAAAAGTTAGTAACCTAAGCAATTAGTGCGCCGCCCTGAGCGGATCCTTTACTCTTCCTTACGTTGGTTAGGCGATTTTGTTATATTTATGTGACAAATAACGCATTAACGCGCGCTTTCCTGACTCATTCAATTAGAACCATGCTTAGCCTGAACCTGAAAAAGCAGTATATCTCTGACCTGGTTGACTGGATTGAAGCCAACCTGACCGATGAGCTTAATATCGATCTTATCACCCTGAAATCAGGCTATTCCAAATGGCATATGCAGCGCATGTTCAAGGAGATGACCGGCCAGACGCTGGCCTCCTACACGCGCAAACGCCGCCTGACTTTATCCGCTATGGCGCTTCGCTTAACCAGCATGCCGCTGATCGACATCGCCGTACGTTTTGGCTTCGACAATCAGCAAAATTTTACCCGCGTGTTCAAAAGCCATTTCTCGCTGACGCCTGGCGCCTATCGTCGTATTCCGGAAATGCGCATGAAAGCTTTTCACAGCCGCATCTCTGCGCCGCGCCCGTGGGTTAAAACACGGCTCGCCGAGAAACCGGAAATTCGTCTGAGTGGAGAGGTGGTGGAGTGGGAGTGCCGCTTTGGCGAATATATTGACCATCACAATCATATTGTGGCGCAGCATACACGCGACTTTATCGCCTTTGCCGGACAGCACGCCACGCGCGGCTGGCTCGGTTTTCAGTTCAGTCCCGGCGTGAGCTCGCTCGATCAGCAGCATATCAGCCTGTTTCAGGCGCTGGAGAGTGAGCACGCTGACGTTCTGCCGCAGCATGTGCAGAACTGGACCGGCGAGAGCGGGCTGTATGCAGAGATCGACTGGCATGGCGCGCCGGAAGAGATCAACGCCTTCACCGCCGAGATTTACTACAACCATCTGCCCGCGCTCGGCGTGGCACGCCGGCCCGGTAAAGATCTGCTCAGGCTCGATTTGAAATACAGTACGCCGCAGCTGCTGCAGGGCACCTTTCATATTCCGGTAGCACTGGAATAATCAGCAAATTGTGCGGCTAAATGTGACAAACCGCACAATTTTATAAACCCTGCGCCGGTAGCGGCGTAAAATTCTGCTCCGAAGCCTGACCTGCCGCGCCATGTGCTGGCAGCGCAGCATCAGGCTGGATGGCTCTCTGCATTCCCGGTCCGCTCCGGATCTTTAAATGAAACCCTAAATTATCATGCGACTTTTACCGTTGTTCTTGTCCGCGGCGCTTGCCGTTTTTTCATCGCTGGCCGGTGCGCAAATGGCTGAGCCATTTTCACCCCCCGGTGGCCTGCATCCGCACCAGCAGCGCTGTGCTCAGCAGGAAATTGTGGGTGATAACGCACTGCCTCAGTATGAAAACAGTGAGAACGTTTCTCGCTGCTGCAGCGATCTGCACGCCTGACACCTGCCGCCGCTCTCCGCTAATGCGACAACCGCATTTTTCGACATTGTTTCCCGGCGCGGTCACCGCTATCGTTTCGCCACGTAATGAGAATTATTTACATTAATTTAGCGTGGCGGCACAGGCGGAGTGCGCTGCTGCCGCTGCCGGGAGAAGTGAATTGTCACAGAAAAAGAGTCGTGCACCGCAGCGAGTGCGTAATGAGCTGCGCTTTCGTCATCTGACGGTAGCCAGCAAAACCCGTGTTGCCGGCGTCTTCTGGCGCATTGTATTTACCGGGGCCGATCTGGCAGGCTTTCATTCCCCCTCGTTTGACGATCACATCAAAGTCTTTTTTCCCTCCGGGCCGGGCTGCGATGTTGCGCTGCCGCAGCTGAGTGAAGAGGGCATCGTCTGGCCTGAGGGCGTGCGTCCCGCCGCGCGTGACTACACGCCGCTGGCGTTTAACGGCGTCGACTCTCTGATGCTCGATTTCTATATGCATGATGACGGAGTGGCGAGCGGCTGGGCAGCTGCGGCTAAGCCTGGCGACCGGATCGCGATGGGCGGGCCGCGCGGCTCCTGCATTATGCCGGTGGATTACGCCTGCCAGGTGTATGTCTGCGATGAAACCGGGCTGCCTGCTTTTAAGCGGCGCTATGCGGAGCTGCAGGCGCAGCACGTTCACCTGCTGGCGTTTACGGATGCCGCTATCGGACACGACTATCTGGGAGAGATGGAGGGCGTTACCGTTCACTGGCTGGGCAGCAACCGTATGGCGGCCACTACGCCAGCGCAGCTGACGGCAGAACTGGCTGCCATCGATTTTACCGGCGATGACTATTTTGTCTGGCTGACCGGAGAAGGCAATGCGGTGAAGCAGCTCAGCGACTATTTTACGCAGCAGCGCGGCGCGGATACGGACTTTGTCCGCGCCGTCGCCTACTGGCATCAAAAGTCACCTGAAAAGTAAGCAGCGGCAGATATCCCGCTGCCGGCGAGCGGCGCTAGCGCCGTTTGTCGGCATGGCCCAGTGAGCGATCCGGCCAGCAGTAGTCGCGCACGCGCTGTTTCAGCGTGACCGCATCCGGAAAACCGCCGTCGCGTTTGCGCTCCCAGATAACCTGACCATCCACGCTGATCTCAAAGACGCCGCCGGTACCAGGCTGCAGCGTGACCGCGCTGAGATCGTCGCTGAACGTCTGCAGCAGCTCCTGAGCCATCCACGCTGAACGCAGCATCCAGTTGCACTGGGTGCAGTAGTGCAGGGTAATCGCGGGCTTAGACATCGTTAACTCCCTGACGGCAATCCACTATCAGCCGGCCGCGCACGTTGCCCGCCAGCAGCTGTTCGGCACCTTCCTGCGCTTCGCTGAGCGGAATGATGCGGGTTATCTGCTGCAGCAGCGCGCTGTCGGCCTGTTCTGCCAGCCGCTGCCACACCTGCTGGCGCAGCGCCTGCGGACACATAACGCTATCGATACCGGTCAGCGTGACGCCGCGCAGAATAAAGGGGGCCACGCTGCCCGGCAGATCCAGTCCCTGCGCCATTCCGCACGCGGCCACCACGCCGTCGCGCCGCATCCCTGCCAGCACGTTGGCCAGCGTATGGCTACCCACGGTATCAATGGCGGCAGCCCAGCGCTCTTTTGTCAGCGGTTTACCCGGTTCGCTGAGTTCAGCACGATCGATTACCGCTGTGGCGCCCAGCGTATTGCACAGGTAGTCGCGCTCAGCCGTGCGTCCGCTGGCGGCGACCACCTCATATCCCAGGCGAGCCAGCAGGCTCACCGCAAAACTGCCTACGCCGCCGCTGGCTCCCGTTACCAGCACCGGGCCGTGCTGCGGAGTGATGCCCTGTTTTTCCAGCGCCATCACGCAGAGCATCGCGGTAAAGCCGGCGGTGCCTATCGCCATCGTCTGCTGCGGGCTGAGCGCATCCGGCACGCTGACCAGCCAGTCGCCGGAGACGCTGGCTTTCTGCGCCAGTCCTCCCCAGTGCTTTTCACCCACGCCCCAGCCGGTCAGCAGCGCCAGATCGTTCTGCTGCCACGCCGGATGGCGGCTGTGGGTCACGCGGCCCACAAAGTCGATGCCTGGCACCATGGGAAACTGGCGTACGATCGGCCCTATGTTGCAGATGGCGAGGGCATCTTTGTAATTCAGCGTGGAGTAGCTGATATCGAGGATAACATCCCGATCGGGAAGCTGTTGCTCGGAGAGATCCTGCAGGGAGGTGCGATACCCCTGCGCATCATTTTCAATGACTAATGCTTTGAACATGCCGCCTCCGGCGATGGGAAGTGTGCAGCCAATAGTACCCCTGATTGTGAGCGGCAGCAAAAAATGCCATTATCGCGACCGGCGGGTGTCCTGCACCGGTCACGCCGTTCCTTTCTGTGCCACTGGCACCCACTCATCCTGTTATGCCGGGGATTTGAGTTATGAACCCATTGAAAATAGCCGCCAGCGTGGCAATTGCGCCGGGCCTGAGCCTGAATACCACCCGCGATGTCGTGACGCTCGACACGACCGACTTTACTGACGTTGCCGCGGTGGTGCTCTCACTGGCGGATACGCGCAGCGGCGTACTGATGCTGCTGCGCCAGACCGGATTTAACCTGCCGGTATTTGTGGCTAACGCGTTTGATACTGCAGTGCTGGATCTGCCTGGCGTGACCGGAGAAATCAACGGCGCAGCTGAAGAGTGGCAGGCGCTGGAGCAGGCTGCGCAGCAGTATGAGGCCGCACTGCTGCCGCCTTTCTTTGATACCCTGACGCGCTACGTCGATATGCAGAATAGCACCTTCGCCTGCCCGGGCCATCAGGGCGGGGCGTTTTTCCGCCGCCATCCCGCCGGGCGGCAGTTTTATGAATTTTATGGTGAAAACCTGTTCCGCTCTGATATGTGTAATGCAGATGTCCGGCTGGGCGATCTGCTAATCCATGAAGGCTCGGCGAAAGATGCGCAAAAGTTTGCAGCCCGCGTTTTTAACGCCGACAAAACCTATTTTGTGCTGAACGGAACATCAAGCGCTAATAAAGTCGTCACCAATGCGCTGCTGACGCGCGGCGACCTGGTTCTGTTCGATCGCAATAACCATAAATCCAACCATCACGGCGTGCTGCTGCAGGCGGGCGCCACGCCAGTCTACCTGGAGGCGGCACGTAATCCGTTTGGCCTGATTGGCGGCATCGACGCGCACTGTTTCGATGAAAGCTATCTGCGGGCAGAGATCGCAAAGGTTAACCCTGAACGCGCCAGGCAGGCGCGGCCATTCCGGCTGGCGATTATCCAGCTCGGCACCTATGACGGCACCGTTTACAACGCGCGTCAGGTGGTGGACCGCATCGGTCATCTGTGCGACTACATTCTGTTTGACTCCGCGTGGCTCGGCTATGAACAGTTTATTCCGCTGATGGCAGCGGGTTCACCGCTGACGCTTACCCTGACGGAAGACGATCCGGGGATCTTTGTCACCCAGTCAGTACACAAACAGCTGGCGGGCTTTTCGCAGACCTCACAGATCCATAAAAAGGATAATCATATCCGTGGTCAGCAGCGCTTTTGCCCGCATAAGCGGCTGAACAACGCCTTTATGCTGCACGCCTCAACCAGCCCGTTTTATCCGCTGTTTGCCGCGCTGGATATCAACGCGCGTATGCACCAGGGCGAGGCAGGACGCAGCCTGTGGCACGACTGCGTCATACAGGGCATTGATGCGCGTAAAGCGATCCTGCAGCGCTGCACCATGATTAAACCGTTTCTGCCTGCTCAGGTACACGGCGCGCCGTGGCAGCAGGCAGACAGCGCCGCTATCGCCCGCGATCCGGCTTACTTTAGCTTTGAGCCCGACGCAGAGTGGCACGGCTTCAGCGGCTATGCGCCGGGCCAGTATCAGATTGACCCCTGCAAGCTGCTGCTTACCACGCCGGGCATCGACGCACGCAGCGGCGCGTACAGCGACTTTGGCATTCCGGCCACCATACTGGCGAACTATCTGCGTGAAAACGGCATCGTGCCGGAGAAGTGCGATCTCAACTCCATTCTGTTCCTGCTGACGCCGGCAGAAAGCGCGGAGAAGATGGCGCATCTGGTGGCGATGCTGGAGCAGTTTGAACAGCAGGTGCGCGAAGATGCGCCGCTGGCGGAAGTGCTGCCGAGCCTGTATCGCAAGCATGCGGAGCGCTATCGCGGCTATACGCTGCGCCGCCTCTGTCAGGAGATGCACGATCTCTACGTCAGTTTTGCCGTTAAAGATCTGCAGAAAGCGATGTTCCGCGCTGACTGTTTCCCGCCGGTAGCGGTCAATCCGCAGGATGCGCATCAGGCTTATATCCGCGGTGAAGTGGAGCTGGTGCCGGTCGCAGAAGCGGAAGGGCGCATCGCGGCGGAAGGGGCACTACCTTATCCACCGGGCGTGCTGTGCGTCGTGCCCGGCGAGGTGTGGGGCGGGGCGGTACAGCGCTACTTCCTCGCGCTGGAAGCGGGCATCAACCAGCTGCCGGGCTTTTCACCGGAGCTGCAGGGTGTGTATATCGCGGAACAGAGCAGCGGCTATAAGCAGCTGGTGGCGAATATGCTGACCTGAGCGTATCGCGCCCTGACCCGATCGGGCAGGGCGCGACAATCCGGCGCATTTAATAGCGGTGATAGCTGCGCTGCGCCTGGTTAACTTTATAGAGATAACGACGCGACTCGGCAGAAGGATGGCGGCTGGTCAGCGTCTGGTAGACATCGGCTGGCGACATATCGTTGATCAGCGAAAATGCGCGATCTTTATCGCTGGAGAAGACGCGCAGTACGCTGCCGGCACCGCCGTTATACGCGGTGATCACCGCATAGCGACGCGAAGTGGGATCCTGAATGCCGCCCAGATAGCTTTTCTGCAGCAGCGACAGATAAGCCGTACCGGCATCGATGTTGTTTTCCGGGTCCAGCAGATAACTGCGGCTCGGCTTGCCCCATTTACCTTTCATGCGGAAAACATCAACGCCGGCAGTATGCTGCACCACCTGCATCAGCCCCAGCGCATCAGCGTGGCTGACCGCATAGGGGTTAAAGCTCGATTCGGTCTGCATAATCGCCAGAATCAGTGAGGCATCGACACCATACTGCTCAGCAGATTTGCGCACCATCGGCAGATACTTATGTGCACGCTTGTCGAGATGGTTCGGCACCATCGGAATGGTTACCGACCAGATCACATGCAGCCCGGCGGTGCGTTTTTGCAGTTTGTTCTGGATCAGGTAGTCCGCAAAGCTGGCGGCGCGCCCCTGCCAGCGGATCGGCTGCCCGGTATTATCCAGCACCTGGCCATACAGCAGCGGCTCTTTACTGATCTTAATATCGTTAGCGTCAGAGTAGAGATCGACATTGCCCGGATCGTCGCCGATCAGCAGGGTGGTGACGATCGCCTGGCGCAGGCTGGCCATAGGATCGGTACCGGAGATGGTCTCAATGGTGATACTACCCTTGTCGAAGTTGATGTGACTGCGGGTGTAGTAGCTGTCACTGTACTTCACATAATCTTTCGGCCCGGCGATAAGGACTTCATTAATGCCCCAGATATTTTCAATATTGGCGGCAAACTGTCCCATCAGAATGTCAAAGCCGTTGGTATCTTTAACCCACTCTTCGTGATACTGCGATTTTTTTTGTCCGGAGCAGGAGATTAATAGCGGCGCGATCGCCAGCAGGGCTATCAGTTTTTTATTCATCGTGAATCTGTGCCTGACTCAAAAAAGCGGGCCTCAAAGGAAGGCCCGGAACGGTTATTTTTCTGGCGGGGTAAAACCTTCGATATGCACATCTTTGCCTTCAAACAGGAAATTGACCATCTCCTTTTCCAGCACTTTGCGATCTTCCGGATTCATCATGTTGAGCTTTTTCTCGTTGATCAACATGGTCTGTTTCGACATCCACTGCTGCCAGGCTTCTTTAGAAATCTCATTATAGATGCGCTTGCCCAGCTCGCCGGGATAGAGCTGAAAGTCCTGGCCTTCAGCGTCACGTTGCAGATAGGTACAAAAAATGGTGCGGCTCATTACTCTTCCTCTTCGATCGCGCGCGATGACAGTGACAGCTGCTGCGGATGGCGTAATTCATGCAGTAAACGCTCTACCGGGGCAGCAAGGCCCACTGACGGTGGTTGCGCTAAGTTATACCAGAGACCGCCCGCTTCATCCATCAGCGACCCGGCGGATGGCTCTGCCAGCCACATCGGCACAATATCCAGATGGAAATGGCTAAAGGTGTGGCGAAATGCCGTCAGCTGCTGCAGATCGCCGCTAATACCGTGCTGTGTCAGCCACTCCCGCAGTGCATCCTCGCTGCTAAACTGCGGAAAGCAGTAAAGGCCGCCCCACAGTCCCGTGGGCGGGCGCTGCGCCAGCCAGACATTATCGCCATTCTGCATCAGTAAAAACCAGCCGCTGCGCACCGGCAGAGTGACTTTGGGCTTTTTGCCCGGATAGTCAGCCCAGCTCTGGCTGGCATACGCCTCGCAGCCGCTATTGAGCGGGCAGATTTCGCACTTTGGCCGTGAACGGGTGCAGACCAGGGCACCCAGATCCATCATCGCCTGATTAAACTGGCTGACGCCCTGCGCTGGCGTCACTGCTTCGCTGATCTGCCACAGCTGCTTTTCAACCTCTTTTTTGCCAGGCCAGCCGCCTATGGCGTAGCAGCGTGCCAGCACACGTTTGACGTTGCCATCCAGAATCGGAAAGTGCAGGCCAAGCGACAGTGAAAGGATCGCCCCGGCGGTCGAGCGACCCACGCCCGGCAGAGCAGCAATTGCCGTGAAGTCCGGCGGGAACTCACCGCCGTGCTGATCCACGACCTGTTTAGCCGCTTTATGCAGGTTGCGCGCCCGCGCATAGTAGCCGAGGCCGGTCCAGAGATGCAGCACTTCATCCAGCGGCGCGGCAGCAAGATCGCGCACGGTGGGGAAGCGCGCCATAAAACGTTCAAAATAGGGAATAACCGTGGCAACCTGCGTCTGCTGCAGCATGACCTCTGAAAGCCACACTTTGTAGGGCGTCTTTTCCAGCTGCCATGGCAGCGTTTTACGGCCAAAGCGGTCATACCACTTCAGCACCTGTTGCGCGAATTGCGACGCCTGCATCATATGAAGGAAATTTTCCGTGTTTACTCTACAATCAGGCAGGAATTGCAGCACAGAGCGTCAGGGGTGTAAACCGGAAGATTGCAAAGGCTTGCTTCTGACCTTTAACTTTGCATAATGCCCGTTTCCCCGAACAGGCTAACCAGCAGGCTTCAACATGATAAATGACGTCATCACTCCGGAATTTGATGAAAACGGGCGGCCGCTGCGCCGTATCCGCAGCTTCGTACGCCGCCAGGGGCGGTTAACGAAAGGCCAACAGCTCGCGCTGGATCAATACTGGCCGGTGATGGGCGTTGAGTATCAGCCCGCGCCGCTGGACATGACCGCGCTGTTCGGGCGTGACGCACCGCTGGTACTGGAGATCGGTTTTGGTATGGGCGCCTCGCTGGTCACCATGGCGCAAAATAATCCGCAGCAGAACTTCCTGGGCATTGAAGTGCATGCGCCGGGCGTAGGTGCCTGCCTGGCATCTGCGAAAGAAGCGGGCGTGGAGAATCTGCGGGTCATGTGCCATGACGCGGTAGAAGTGCTGGAGCATATGATCCCGGATAACTCTCTGCGCATGGTGCAGCTTTTCTTCCCGGATCCGTGGCACAAAGCGCGTCACAATAAACGCCGTATCGTGCAGGCGCCGTTTGCTGAACTGGTGCATCGCAAGCTGAAGCTTGGCGGCGTGTTTCATATGGCCACCGACTGGGAAGATTACGCGACCCATATGCTGGAGGTGATGAACAGCGTAGCGGGTTACGTTAATCAGTCAGCCACCCAGGATTACGTGCCGCGTCCCGAGACGCGTCCATTGACTAAATTTGAGCAGCGCGGGCAGCGACTGGGCCATGGCGTGTGGGATCTGATGTTTGAGAGGGTAAAATAATGGCCGTACAGCGCAGTCGTCGTTTACGTAAGAAACTGCATATTGATGAGTTTCAGGAGCTGGGTTTCTCCGTAGCATGGCGTTTTGCCGAGGGAACCACCGAAGAGCAGATTGATGCCACGCTGGATCAGTTTATCACTGAGGTGATCGATCCAAACGGTCTGGCTTATGACGGCAGTGGTTATCTGGTATGGGAAGGCCTGGTCTGCATGCAGCAGACCGGAAAGTGCACCGATGAGCATCGTGAACTGGTGCGCAAGTGGCTGGAAGGGCGTGAATTGTCTGATATCCAGATAACGGAACTCTTCGACGTCTGGTGGGACTAAGTTGTAGTGCGACATTCGGCTGCGCATGAAGGCGCGCCCTGTAATGTTTTGCACCAGGGGCGCATTAATGCGCCCCCTGCGATGTAATTTGCCGCAGGGGCGCCATTCATGGCGCCCGTTGTAACACCGCGCCAGAGGCGCATTAATGCGCCCCCTACAATGTAATTTGCCGCAGGGGCGCCATTTATGGCGCCCGCGCCATTGGCCGCACAATACCCACCCCGCACAGCACATTCAGGAGATCTCATGATTCGTAAGGCTCTGTTCGCCGCGCTACTGCTGACGGCAGCGCAGGCACACGCTGACTACCAGTGCAGCGTTAATCCGCAGGATGATGTGGTGATCACCCCACAAAGCGTTCAGGTTGTCGGCAGCAACGGCAATCTCACGATGACTCCACAGGGTGATGTCACCTTTAACGGCAAAACGGTTACCGTTGATAACGCGGCACGTCAGCAGGCGATTGATTACCAGAGCGCGCTGCGTCGCGATTTGCCGTGGGTCAGCAACGGCGCAAAAACGCGCCTTGAACGCGGGCGCGCCGCACTGGATAAAGTGATCGTTGAGAAACTGGGCAGCGACAGCAATGTGCGCAACCGCCTGACCACGCTGGATGGCCAGCTGAAGCAGCAGATGAATCGCATCATTGAGCAGCGCCAGGATGGCCTGACGTTCCACCACCAGGCAATAAACCAGGTGCGCGCTGACGGACAGAAGCTGGTACAGAGCACGCTGGGCGGCGTACTGCAGGATAGCCTGAATGAGATGGGCACGCAGCAGGCGACCAGCGGCAGTAATCCGCTGCAGGCGCTGATGGGCAATCTGGGTGGTCTGCAGCAGTCGATTCAGACTGAATGGAACAACCAGGAGCGCGATTTCCAGAACTTTGGCCATGAGGTCTGCAACCGGGTCATCGCGCTGGAAAACCAGCGTAAAACGCTGGTGAAGAGTATTAACTAGCAAAAAAAGAGCGGCCACCGGGCCGCTCTGATTACATAAACAGTTCCAGCAACGAATTCAGGAACAGTTTGCCTTTCTCGGTGATCTGCCACTCGCTGGCGCTCTCAGTGACATAGCCTGCGGCGATAGCCTGATCCATTTGCACGCGGATCGCCTGCTCATCCAGCCCGGTATAGCGCTGAAACTCCGCGCGCGGTGCCGCTTCCAGCAGCCGGAACCGGTTCATAAAGAACTCAAACGGCTTATCTTCGTTTGCCACCTCATGCTGTTTATCAAGGTAGTTGCCCTTCATAAAGCCGCGCGGGTGTCGGGTTTTTACCGTCCGCACAATGCGACCATCAGGCTGCGTCAGCTTGCCGTGTGCACCGCAGCCGATACCGAGGTAATCTCCGAAGCGCCAGTAGTTGAGGTTGTGCTCACAGCGATAGCCCGGTTTCGCGTAGGCTGAGGTTTCATACTGCTGATAGCCGGCAGCCGTCAGCAGCTGATGTCCCTGCTCGTAGATATCCCACAGCGCATCATCATCCGGCAGCTGCGGCGGTCGTGAGCCAAACAGCGTGTTCGGCTCAATGGTCAGCTGATACCAGGAGAGATGCGGCGGGTTAAGCGCAATTGCCTGACGGAGATCGTCCAGCGCCTCTTCCAGCGACTGGTCAGGCAGGCCATGCATCAGATCCAGATTAAAACTGCGCAGCCCGAGCGCGGCGGCCAGTTCAGCGGCGCGTTTCGCCTCCTGCGGTCCATGAATACGCCCCAGCCGCTCCAGCTTCTGCGGACTAAAACTCTGCACGCCGATGGAAATGCGATTGATCCCCGCGGCCTGATAGCCGCTGAAGCGATCGGCTTCCACCGTGCCGGGATTCGCTTCCATGGTGATCTCCGCATCAGCCGCCAGCGGCAGGCGCGCCCGTACGCCATCCATCAGCGTCTGCATCGCGTGGCTGCTCAGCAGGCTTGGCGTGCCGCCGCCAATAAAGATTGTGCGTACCTCGCGTCCGGCGGTCAGAGGCAGGTCCTGCTCAAGATCCTGCAGCAGGTGCTGCACATACTCCAGATGCGGGACTTCCCCTTTCAACGCGTGTGAGTTGAAGTCGCAGTAGGGGCACTTTTGTACGCACCACGGAATATGGATGTAGAGGCTCAGCGGTGGTAACTCAGCCATTGCGCATCGCGTCCAGCAGCAGCGTTAACGCTTTACCCCGGTGGGAGAGGGCACGCTTATCCTCTTTGCTCAGTTCAGCGGCGGTTTTACCCGCTTCCGGTACAAAGAAGATGGGATCGTAGCCAAAGCCGCCTTCACCGGCCGCCGTACGGGTAATTTCGCCCGCCCAGCTGCCGTGAAACACCAGCGGTACCGGGTCAGCGGCGTGCCGCACATAGACCAGCACACAGTGAAACTGCGCCTGACGCGCGCCATCCGGCACATTTTCCAGCGCCAGCAGCAGCTTCTCCAGATTTTGCTGGTCGCTGGCTTCTGCGCCAGCATAGCGTGCGGAGTAGATGCCGGGCGCGCCGCCCAGCGCATCTACCGCCAGACCGGAATCATCCGCGATAGCCGGCAGGCCGGTTATCTGCGCCGCGTGACGCGCTTTAAGCAGCGCATTTTCAATGAAGGTCAGACCGGTCTCTTCGGCTGACTCCACGCCAAGCTCCGTTTGCGCCACGATATCCAGCCCGAAATCAGCGAGCAGATCGGCCAGTTCGCGAACTTTGCCCGGATTACCGGTTGCGAGAACAACTTTTTGCATAACAGTTCCAGATTAACAAATTACAGCAGATACCAGAGACCCGGGAACAGGTCCATGCCAAGGAAATTCAGCGCATAGAGCACCAGAATGACAATCATGGCGGAGAAGTCGATACCGCCCATAGCGGGCAGCATACGGCGAATAGGTGCCATCAGCGGTTCGGTAAGCTGTATCAGCACGTGATCCAGCGGCCCGCGTCCCTGACTGATCCAGCTCATCAGCGAGCGGATAATAATGACCCAGAACACCAGATTACCGGCTGACTTCAGCAGCGACAGCAGTCCTACCAGCAGATTGGTGGGATCAACCGAGAAAGCGCCGACCTGAATCAGCAGCAGAATCGGATACTTCAGCGTGGTCAGCACAAACGCCAGCAGCAGCGAGGCGGTATCGATGGGGCCGATAGCGGGCAGCACGCGACGCAGCGGTTTGATCACCGGCTGCGTAATCTTCACCACAAACTGCGCCAGCGGATTGTAGAAGTCGCAGCGTGACCACTGCATCCAGATACGCAGCAGCAGTACCATGACGTAGAGATCGATCAGCGTTTTGACTAAAAACGTCAGTGTTAACATGGAGTTCCTCAGTTATTGTTGTGAAGGTCGCGCATAATCCCGCGCGCCAAACAGGGCGGTGCCAATTCTTACCATAGTGCTGCCGGCCGCGATTGCCGCTTCCATATCGTCGCTCATGCCCAGTGAAAGCGTATCAATGGCGGGATAGTCGCGCTGCAGCGCATGAAACGCACTGGCCATCTGCTGGCAGACGGCCAGCTGGCGTGCATAATCCTGCTCGGGAGCCGGAATCGCCATCAGGCCGCGCAGGCTCAGGCGGGGCAGGGCGGCGATAGCAGCGGCCAGCGCCGGAACAGCCTCCAGCATGATGCCAGATTTACTGTTTTCGTCACTGATATTTACCTGAATTAACACGTTCAGCGGCGGCAGGTGCGCCGGACGCTGGTCGTTAAGCCGCTGCGCAATACGCAGGCGATCAACGGTATGACACCAGGCAAAATGTTCTGCGACCAGACGGCTTTTATTGGATTGCAGCGGACCGATAAAGTGCCACTGCAGATCGCCTTCCGTCATCAGCGCCGCGATCTTTTCCACCCCTTCCTGCACGTAGTTTTCGCCAAACGCGCGCTGCCCGGCGGCAACCGCTTCTGCGACAGCGCTCGCAGGTTTGGTTTTGCTTACTGCAAGCAACGTAATCTCTTCTGGCGCCCGGCCGCAACGCACGGCAGCGGCAGCGATACGCTCGCGTACCTGATGTAAGTTGTGCTCAATGGAAGTCATAGTCAGGAGAAATAAATGGATTTAGATGAAATTGTGGCCCTTAGTGTAAAGCATAACGCCGCCGATCTGCACCTGTGCAGCGGACATTTACCGCACTGGCGGCGGCAGGGCGTGCTGGAGCCGGTGCCGCAGCAGCCGCCGCTGTCATCTGCGTGGCTGGAGACGTTTGCTACGCGGTTTCTCAGCGCTGCGCAGCAGTCGGAGCTTGACGTCACCGGACAGGCGGACTTTGCCCTGACGCTCAGCAGCGGCGTACGGCTGCGTGCCAATCTTTTCACCCAGCGGCACGGATTATCACTGGCGCTGCGGGTGATTGCGCAGACAATCCCGCCGCTGGCGCAGCTGCGCCTGCCGCCTGCCGTGCAGCAGCTCCTGCAGCTGCAGGAGGGACTGGTTCTGATTAGCGGCGCAACCGGCAGCGGCAAGTCGACGACGCTGGCTGCACTGGTACAGGCGCTGAACCAGCAGCAGGCGCGGCATATCATCACTCTGGAGGATCCGATCGAGTTTGTGCACCGGAGTCAGCGCTCGCTGATTCAGCAGCGTGAAGTGGGGACGCACTGCCTCTCTTTTCAGCACGGGCTGAAAGCGGCGCTGCGTGAAGATCCCGACGTTATTCTGCTGGGTGAACTGCGCGACAGTGAGACGATCCGTTTAGCCCTGACCGCCGCTGAGACCGGACATCTGGTGCTCGCTACGCTGCATACCCGCAGCGCGGCGCAGGCGGTTGATCGTCTGGTTGATGTCTTTCCGGCCGAAGAGAAAAACCTGGTGCGCACGCAGCTGGCGGGCAGCCTGAAAGCGGTAGTGGCGCAGCGGCTGGTGGCGGCGAAAGCGGGCGGACGTGTTGCGCTGTATGAGGTGCTGATCGCCACGCCTGCGGTAGCCAGCCTGATCCGTGAAGGCAAAGGACATCAGCTGCCGGGCGTGCTGCAGACCGGTGCGCAGAATGGCATGCAGACCTTTGCGCAAAGTGAACAGGCACGCCGCGCGGAGGGCATTATTGACCAGGCAAGCGGATAGCGGAGCTGAAGCAGCACTGATGCTGCAGCTGTGCGCCCGGTCAGCTCCCGGCATCGGCTACACCTGCTGACCGGAGTGCGCTTTATCGCGTTTACGCCGCTTGCAGCGTCAGTGGGTTTCGAACCAGTCCTGCAAAATAATCACGGCCGACTGTGAGTCTACCTGTCCTTTCTGCAGTGCACGAAAGCCGCCGCGCTTAAAGAGATCGGCGCGCGCCTCAACGGTACTCAGGCGCTCATCCTGCAGCTCAACGCGTACGCCAAAGCGGCCGTGCAGGCGATTGGCAAATTTGCGTGCGCGGGCAGTCAGCGGCTGTTCGGTGCCGTCCATATTCAGCGGCAGGCCGACCACCACGTAGTCAGGCTGCCACTCCTTCAGCAGTTTCTCAATCAGGTTCCAGTCTGGCGTGCCTTCCTGAGCTTTCAGCGCTGTCAGCGGACGTGCGGTGCCGGTGAGCTGCTGACCCACGGCAACACCGATGCTTTTGGTGCCAAAATCAAAGCCGAGCAGCGTTGCATTCTGCATCAGGCGTGTCCCGCATCGCTGGTCATGTTATGAATATCGACACCCATGCTGCGGGCGGCTTCGCGCCAGCGTCCGGCAATCGGCGTCTGGAACAAAATTTGCGTGTCGGCCGGGGTCGTAAGCCAGGCGTTCTCCAGCAGCTCGTTCTCCAGCTGATCTTTTTCCCAGGCGCAGTAGCCGAGTGCGACCAGCACATTCTCCGGCTGCTGAGCAGTGCCGATCGCTTCCAGCACATCGCGCGAGGTAGTAATCACGGTGTTGTCTGAGATGCGAATACTGGAGGCATAAGTATGCTGCGCAGAGTGCAGAATAAAACCGCGATCTTCCGCCAGCGGGCCGCCGGCAAACACCGGTTTATCGAGCTTAATCGCCGGATCGCGCTCTGACGGAGTGATTTTTAGCTTCTTCAGAATACCCTCTACCGTCAGGTTCTCCATCGGTTTATTAATAATCAAACCCATCGCACCCTCTTCATTATGCTCGCAGATATAGACAACAGAGCGTTTGAACAGAGGATCCTGCAGAGAGGGCATCGCTATCAAAAAATGATGCTGTAAATTCATTGTCACTCATTTACCGAAGAGAACCGGCGCCAGTGCGGCAGCGCCGGTATCAAAGGGGTTAGGGAGTTTGCACTCCGGCTGCGTCCTCAGCCCAGACGTTTTTCGATCGCGTCCATCAGCATTCCGGTAACTGAAATCGGGAACGCCGCTTCAATTTCCCGTACGCAGGTTGGGCTGGTGACATTCACTTCAGTAAGTTTATCACCGATGATATCCAGGCCAACAAAAATCAGCCCCTTCGCTTTCAGCGTGGGACCGACACGTCGTGCAATTTCCCAGTCGCTGTCAGAAAGCGGGCGCGCTTCGCCGCGACCACCGGCTGCAAGGTTGCCGCGCGTTTCGCCGCCCTGTGGAATACGCGCCAGGCAGTAAGGTACCGGCTCGCCATCGACGACCAGGACGCGCTTATCGCCCTCTTTAATCGCCGGCAGATAATTTTGCGCCATGCAGAAGAACTGGCCGTGATTGGTCAGGGTTTCTGTGATCACGCCAAAGTTTGCGTCATCCTGCTTAACGCGGAAAATGGATGCGCCACCCATACCGTCAAGCGGCTTCAGAATGACATCACCATGCTCCTGCCAGAAAGCGCGCAGCTGCTCTTTATTACGGGTGACCAGCGTATCCGGCGTCAGATCCGCAAACCATGCAGTATAGAGCTTTTCGTTACAATCGCGCAGGCTCTGCGGTTTGTTTACAATCAGCGTACCCTGCTCTTCAGCCCGCTCCAGCAGATAGGTCGCGTAGATAAACTCGGTGTCAAAAGGTGGATCTTTACGCATCAGCACAACGTTGAGATCGGCCAGCGGGATAGTCTGCTCGCTGCCAAACTCATACCACTGCGAAGCATTCTGCTCCACGCTCAGCAGACGCGTACGGGCGTAGGTCACGCCGCCGCGCAGAGAGAGGTCGCCCATCTCCATGTAATGAATTTCGTAGCCACGACGCTGTGCTTCCAGCAACATGGCGAAGCTGGTGTCTTTTTTAATATTGATAGACGAAATCGGGTCCATCACAATGCCAAGCTTAATCATTATTCTCTCCTCAGAGGGGATATCAGCGACGTCCTTCCATGCGAAAGCGTCGTGCTGTGTAGTAGTCTGCGTCTCTTTTACGGCCCGAATTATCCCTTAACCGAGATCGCCAAACCTCACCTGAAGTGCCGTTATGGCGGTGAGGGCAGTGGTTTCCGTGCGCAGCACGCGCGGCCCCAGTAATATATCCGTAAAGCCCTGCTGCGCCGTCATGGCGATCTCCTCAGCAGATAATCCCCCTTCAGGGCCAATCAGCAGCCGCACCCGCTCAACCGGTTGCGGCAGGGTGTTGATGCTGTGGCTGGCGCGTGGATGAAGATTCAGCCTGATGCCCTCATCAGCTTCGGCACACCAGGCTTCCAGCGTCATCGCGTCACGAATCAGCGGTACGCGGTTGCGGCCACACTGCTCGCAGGCGGCGATAGCAATCTTCTGCCACTGCTGGATCTTCTTTGCCAGCCTTTCTGCATCCAGCTTCACGCCGCAGCGCTCAGAAAACAAGGGCGTAATCACGTTTACGCCCAGCTCTATCGATTTCTGGATGGTGAATTCCATTTTTTCACCACGCGACATCACCTGACCCAGATGTAAATGCAAGGGGGATTCCCGGTCATCAGGCTGACCGCTAAGAACCCTTACTTTTACACGCTTTTTATCCGCCTGGGTGATTTCGGCGTTAAAAGTCAGATTAGTGCCATCAAACAGTTCAAGCATCTGCCCGGCGCCCATGCGCAGCACGCGGCCAACGTGGTTAGCCGCGTCATCTTCAAGAAAGATTTCACTGTCAACAGAGAGCGGTTCGGGGTGATAAATGCGGGGTATACGCATGCGGTTCCTGCCAGCGTTATTGCCGCATCCCGTGATGCGGCGCAAAAATAATAAGCTAGTTTAGGGTAGCGCTTTTAGCGCTGGCAAGCGCGCTGTACATACGGGTTGTGATTTCCCTGCACCTGAGCAATACGGCTGTCGCGCTCGCACTCCCAGACGCTGACCGGATAGAGCTTATCCCAGGCGCTGAACAGCTGAGTCTGCTGGCGGGAGAGGCGCAGCTGATAGCGATCGCGCATGTAAAAGTAGGTGCGTGCAATGGCGCCGCGCGCGCGGGCCGGCGGTTCAGCCAGCTTCTGTTTGAAGTCGACTTTCATCGCGCACTGTCCGTAAGGCTGCTCGCCGCCGTTCCACTGGCTGTACTGGAAATTATTGCGATCGCCGTTAACCTCGCCGATGGCGGGCTGAAGATTATGCAGATCGCTCTCTATACGGCGATAGACCGGATCTTTGGCGCAGTTTTTTCGCCCTCCCTCCTGCCAGCACTGGCGCTGATGGCCAAATTCCCACGCCGGAACCACATGTTCCCATTCAATACGCCCGGCGCGGTTGGCATTTTTTCGTACGCTATAGCCGCAGCTTTTAAGATCGGGCACGCCTTTTTTTCCCTGCCAGCTGATTGTGCAGCCGCAGTAGAAATCGGGCGCATCCGCGTTGATTTGCGATGCGACCACTTTTGCCTGGCGAAAATTATTCTGATGAAACGAAGAGAAGCTGAGGCTGTACGCGCTAAGCGGTGCCAGCAGCAGAGGAAGAAGTAACAGCGTTTTGCGAGACATATTCCAGAAATTTACCCGATACCCAAAAAAGGGCGGCAGGGTAGCAGAATGACCGGAGCGGGGAAATGGGATTAGCGCGCTATATGCTGCTGAATTCGCCGGGCTGCAGCAGTGAACCACAGCGAACGCAGCGATATTCACTCTCTCCGCGCAGCACGCGATTATGCCGGCGCACGGTCAGCTGATGCTGCTGACAGCTGCAGCGATAGGTGAAGGTGTTGGTGCGCACCGAGTTCAGGGCAAACTGATGCGTACGGCGTGCCGGCACGCCCAGCACCGTCTCCATCATCCACTTCCACTCTTTGCCGTGCGGCGCGACGCGCCCGAAGCGCTTCCACACCAGCAGGTGCGCCAGCTCATGCGGCACCACTTCGTCGGTGAACGCCTGCAGATTCTCCTGCAGCAGCACCGGATTCAGCCGGATCTCCCACTTCTCCAGCCAGGCGGTACCTGCGGCAGTGCCGCGCTGCTGGTAGAGCAGCGCGGGTTCATCAAAGGTGCATTCAAGGCGCTGTGCGGCGAGCTGCAAAAAGTGCCGCAGCGATCGCATGACCGCCTGCTGACAGGCGACAGGTACGCGGGAAGTTTTCATGGCGCGCAGCATACCATACGCTGCGCTGGCGCGGCAGCGGGCAGTCGCGCCCATAAAAAAGGGCCGCCCGCAGGCAGCCCTTGTCACTCAGTAAAACATTACTGCTGACCGATGTCGCGCAGTTTTTTACCTGCCATCAGGTTACGCTCAATGTGCTCCAGCGAGACGTTTTTGGTCTCCGGGATCAGCACCAGCGTCAGCACAATGAAGAACAGGTTCAGGCCGGCATAGACCCAAAAGGTCGGCGCGTTGCCCAGCGTGTTCAGCATGGTCAGGAAGGTAGCGCCCACGATCATGTTGGCGATCCAGTTCGTGGTGGTCGAGACGGTAATCCCGAAATCGCGCCCTTTCAGCGGCTGAATTTCAGAGCAAAGCACCCAGATCAGCGGGCCGGCTGACATGGCAAAGCCGATGATAAACATCAGCAGCATCGCCACGGCGAAGTACTGTGCGCCCTGAGAGTGGATGCCCAGGTGCAGCATAGTGCCGAGAACGCCCATACCGGCCGCCATAACCATAAAGCCCAGCACCAGCGTCGGTTTACGGCCCCAGCGATCGACCAGACCGATAGCGATAAAGGTCGCCAGAACGTTGACCAGACCAACAATCACCGTACCCCACATCTGCTGCGTGGTGTTGGCGAAGCCGGCAATTTCAAAAATTTTCGGCGCGTAATACATAATGACGTTCATGCCGGTGAACTGCTGCATCACCTGCAGCAGCACGCCGAGGAACACCGCACGACGGAAGTTGCTGTTGCCCTGGAACAGCTGCCAGCCAGACTGTTTTACTTTCAGGCTCTCACGGATCTCATCCAGCTCACGTTTTGCCTGTTCGCTGGTGTCGCGCAGGCGATCCAGCACGCGCTGCGCATCGCGGAAGTTACCTTTCGCAGCCAGCCAGCGCGGGCTGTTTGGCAGGAAGAAGACGCCAACCAGCAGCAGAATCGCAGGGATAGTGATCACGCCCAGCATCCAGCGCCACTCTCCGGATGCGCTGAACGCGGTATCAGAGAGATAGGCACCCAGAATACCGATGGTGATCATCAGCTGATAGAGCGAAATCATACTGCCGCGGATTTTCTCTGGTGCAATTTCAGAGAGATAGAGCGGGGCAGTATAAGAAGCCACGCCAACTGCCAGGCCCAGTACTACGCGGGCAGCAATCAGCATCTCCGGGTTTGGCGCCATAGCTGACCACAGCGAACCGATAACAAACAGCACAGAGCCGGCCATCAGGCTCTTTTTACGACCCAGGTGTGATGACATCCAGCCGCTGCCGATTGCACCGACCGCCGCGCCAAACATCATCGAGCTGACAATCCACTCCTGCTGGTGAGCAGTAACGTTGAAATCTTTAGCGATAAAGGGCAGGGCACCTGCGATGACACCGATATCCAGCCCGAACAGCAGGCCGGCTAACGCCGCCAGAAAGCAGACAAACAGGGTCATCGCCTTGTTTGAGGTTCTGCTTTTGTGAGTATTACCAGGCATAAAGCCTCCGAAAGTTATTTGTCTTGTTTTTTATTAATGCTAAGAGACCTGTACACGATAAAAAGTGAGCGCGATCACACGAATGTAACCGCTTACACGCGCCGAAACCCTGTAATCCAGCATTTTTTGCCCGGAACAGTCTCTTCGCCAGTAAGGTATAGCACCCTTCAAGTTTCTGACATCGCTTTAAATATTGCCTATCAGACGACGCTGAAAATAACGCATTTTCAGAGTGATGACTACGCTGAAAAATCTCTAAATTACAGATTAAAAAAGAGTTTTAGAATGTAATCGTTAACACTTTGTTATCACAGCGGTGATAAGAGTGTAGCCAGTGAAAAATTTTATGCCCGGGAAAGCCTGAAGCCAGCTATGCCGCAGGATTTCACCCGGCAGGAAGCACGCAGGGCGATTAACGGCACGGCACCCAGGGGGCGCATTAATGCGCCCCCTGGTTCAGATGATGTACGCAGCCAGGGCGGCATAAATGCCGCCCCTGTGGTTACACATGACCCACCCCTGGCCCGGATGAGTTACGAAATCAGAGCGGTGGGGTACATTCAGGCATAAAAAAGCCCGCACAGAGCGGGCTATTAAACAGAATACTCTGCGCTTACAGGCCAGCGGCTTCGCGCAGCAGGGCGGCTTTATCCGTCTGCTCCCACGGGAAGTGTTCGCGGCCAAAGTGACCGTAGGCGGCGGTCTCTTTATAGATAGGTTTCAGCAGATCCATCATCTGAATCAGACCGTAAGGGCGCAGGTCAAAGAATTCACGAACCAGCAGCGTCAGCTGTTCGGTCGGTACTTTCTCAGTGCCAAAGGTTTCTACCATGATCGACGTTGGCTCTGCCACGCCGATAGCGTAGGAAACCTGAATCTCGCAGCGATCGGCCAGGCCGGCAGCAACAATGTTTTTTGCCACATAGCGCGCGGCGTAGGCTGCAGAGCGGTCAACTTTTGATGGATCTTTACCGGAGAAAGCACCGCCACCGTGACGAGCCATGCCGCCGTAGGTATCAACGATGATTTTACGGCCGGTCAGGCCACAGTCACCCATCGGGCCGCCAATAACAAAGCGACCGGTCGGATTGATATGGTATTTAGTGCTGGCGTTGATCCACTCAGCAGGCAGCACCGGCTTGATGATCTCTTCCATCACCGCTTCACGCAGATCGGCCTGAGAAACCTCTTCTGAATGCTGGGTTGAGAGCACGACAGCGTCGATGCCAACAATCTTGCCACCATCATACTGGAAGGTGATCTGGCTTTTGGCGTCCGGGCGCAGCCAGGACAGCGTGCCATTTTTACGCACTTCAGCCTGACGCTGCACCAGACGGTGCGCATAGGTAACCGGCGCAGGCATAAGCACATCTGTTTCGTTAGTTGCGTAACCAAACATCAGACCCTGATCGCCCGCACCCTGCTCCAGCGGATCGGTACGATCTACGCCCTGATTAATATCAGGTGACTGCTTGCCAATGGCGCTCAGTACGGCGCAGGAGTTGGCATCAAAGCCCATATCAGAATGAACATAGCCGATCTCACGTACGGTATTGCGGGTGATCTCTTCAATATCGACCCAGGCGCTGGTGGTGATTTCACCGCCTACCAGTACCATACCGGTTTTGACGTAAGTTTCGCAGGCCACGCGCGCTTTCGGATCCTGTTCGAGGATGGCATCCAGCACGGCATCGGAAATTTGGTCAGCGATCTTATCAGGATGTCCTTCTGATACGGACTCAGATGTAAAAAGGTGTTTAGCCATTCTGTTCTTTACCTTAGAAATGGGTTGAATTCGACTGCATAGCGCCAGTGAAAAACCTGCTTAGCGCCCCTTCAGGCAAAGCCACGAGCAGCAGGGAGTGTCAGCACGCCAGGCTCACACCGCCTGGAACTTATTCAGTTTAGATGGAAAACCATCTGGACGGCTATTTTAGGTTACCCGATGTGCATTTTACCAGAGCTTTTTCTGATTCGGTTTGTTTCAAAAAGCGGCTTACTGGAAGCTTTTGCTGACAGCGCGCGCAGGGCGGGGACAAAGATTTTGCAATTTTACCCGGCTGGCGGTATAAAACGCCGCTATTGATGCCAGGACGCCGTCAGGCGTTGCACGATCAGATACCGTGTCTGATTTTTTTCCGCTCCGTTTCCGCATGCTGCCCGCAGGCGCTGGAGGTGAGTAAAGTAATGAACCGTTCCCATCTGCTCTCTGGTTCACAGCGCATATTTTGCGCGCTGGCCTCTCTTTCTGCTGTTCACTCTTCCTGTTCTTTCTGTCGATGTTTGCCGCCGCGCAATCATGACGACATGCATAGCCATTAAACTGCGGCTGAAATCAGACACCAGCACACGCGCGTGATTTATACCCGCAGCCGTGCCAAATCCGATTGGATTTCCACTGACTGCAGCACGATGTTTTACACTTACTGGCAGTAACACCCGGGGTAACCTGATGAGGCGGGACACGCAGCATGAATAAGTTTTTAGCCGCAAACGCACCAGCAGTACCTGATAACTCTCTACTATTTCAACAGAAAACTGAGGTTCGCGATGTCTGACGACATGAAGAATATCAAGGGTTCGTCAGCTGGCGAACAGGGTGTCCTCCGCTCAATGCAGGAGGTGGCGATAAGCGATCAGGAAGCGAGCCGTATGCTGCGCACCTATAACATCGCCTGGTGGGGCAACAACTATTACGACGTAAACGAGCTGGGCCATATCAGCGTATGTCCGGATCCCGATCGGCCTGAGGTGCGGGTTGACCTGGCGAAGCTGGTCAAAGAGCGCGAGGCTGACGGTCAGCGTCTGCCGGCGCTGTTCTGTTTTCCGCAGATCCTGCAGCATCGCCTGCGCTCCATCAACGCGGCGTTCAAGCGCGCACGCGAATCCTATGGTTATAAAGGCGACTACTTCCTGGTTTATCCGATCAAGGTTAATCAGCACAAGCGCGTCATTGAATCGCTGGTTAACTCGGGTGAACCGCTGGGCCTTGAAGCGGGCTCAAAAGCAGAGCTGATGGCGGTACTGGCGCACGCGGGCAAAACGCGCACCGTTATCGTCTGTAATGGCTATAAAGATCGTGAATATATCCGGCTGGCGCTGATCGGTGAAAAGCTCGGCCATAAAGTCTACCTGGTGCTGGAAAAAATGACCGAGGTCCGTCTGGTACTGGAAGAGGCGGAGCGTCTGAATGTGGTACCGCGTCTCGGCATCCGCGCGCGCCTGGCCTCGCAGGGCTCGGGTAAGTGGCAGTCGAGCGGTGGTGAGAAATCGAAGTTTGGCCTGGCGGCATCTCAGGTGCTGCAGCTGGTGGATATCATGCGCAAAGCTGGCCGGCTTGACAGCCTGCAGCTGCTGCACTTCCATCTCGGCTCGCAGATGGCGAATATCCGCGATATCGCGACTGGCGTACGCGAATCTGCCCGCTTCTATGTTGAGCTGGCAAAGCTTGGCGTAAATATTAAATGCTTTGACGTCGGCGGCGGCCTGGGGGTGGACTATGAAGGCACCCGCTCCCAGTCTGACTGCTCGGTAAACTATGGCCTGAATGAGTATGCCAATAACGTTATCTGGGCGATTGGCGACGCCTGCGAAGAGCATGGTCTTGAACATCCGACGGTGATCACTGAGTCAGGCCGCGCCGTAACGGCACACCATACCGTGCTGGTCTCTAATATCATTGGCGTAGAGCGTAATGAATTCAGCACGCCGGTCGCACCTGATACGGATGCACCGCGCCCGATTCAGAGCCTGTGGGATACCTGGCAGGAGATGCATGAGCCCAATGTGCGCCGTTCGCTGCGTGAATGGCTGCATGACAGCCAGATGGATCTGTTTGATATCCACACCGGCTACTCATCCGGCACCTACGATCTGGGACAGCGCGCGTGGGCGGAACAGCTCTATCTGAGCATTTGTCACTATATCCAGCAGCATCTGGATCCGAGCAATCGTGCACACCGCCCGATTATCGATGAGCTGCAGGAGCGTATGGCAGATAAAATCTACGTTAACTTCTCTCTGTTTCAGTCGATGCCGGATGCCTGGGGTATCGATCAGCTCTTCCCGGTTATGCCGCTGGAAGGTCTGAACAAGATGCCGCAGCGTCGCGCTGTGCTGCTGGATATTACCTGTGACTCCGACGGGACAATCGACCATTACGTTGACGGTGACGGGATCGCAACCACTATGCCGATGCCTGAATATGATGTGGATAATCCGCCAATGCTGGGCTTCTTTATGGTGGGTGCTTATCAGGAGATCCTCGGCAACATGCATAATCTATTTGGTGACACCGAAGCAGTAGATGTGTTTGCTTTCCAGGATGGCAGCGTGGAAGTGCAGTTATCAGATGAAGGGGATACCGTCGCTGACATGCTGGAATATGTACAGCTGAATCCGGACGATCTGATGACGCTATTCCGCGATCAGGTGAAACAACAGCAGGATATAGATGAAGAGCTGCGATCGCAGTTCCTTGCCGAGTTTGAAAGCGGCCTTTATGGTTATACCTATCTTGAAGATGAATAATCAGTAATAACGTATCGGGCCCTGCGGGGCCCTTTTTTTTTGCTGTAAAATTTTTTCTGGTTTGTGACGTAATTCACTATTTCATACGAGCGCCACTTCCTCGTTTTCTTCTGCCGCTGCTGTCCGATCAATTTGGCTTAAAAATCAATATCCTCTACCGGTACTGCTCGCTCTGGCTCTGCATTTTCTTATGTATTGATAAATTTTTTTATGTTTCGCTTATCCTTAAATCATAATTTATTTATGTTTTTAATAAATAAGAGATGTTTTTAGCTGTGATGCATCTGGCGCATTTACTGGCTCCAGGTTTCCTGAAAAATAGCCGGTTATCGCTAAAGTGAAACGCTAATAACGCTGCGCCTTAACATTAATTTAACTTAAAATCAGTAATATAACGCTAAGTGAGGCGCGGATGCTCGCGCGGTGCAAGAAAACAGGCTTATTTACAGGTGCCAGTTATAGAATATTACCGGAACGGTTGTCAGAAAATGATTGGTTTTAGCTATCATTTCAGGGCCATTTTTAGCTGAAAACTATTTTTCAAAATGTAAATTGCAGGCTAATCTCCAGTTGTTATAGTAATTTTTGTCGATGTTTCGATTTAAGATAACATGAATAAATCTGATCTTTAGAGTCTTATCAGCAGCGTCTTCAGGAAGGGTGCCATGACCGAGCGTTTTAATCCGGTTTTCTTGCTGGAACCCGTTCATAGTCTGACCGGAGAGGTGACTTCATGGGAGCTGCTGACACGTTTTAAAGAAAAAAAAGCGACAACTACACAACGCAATCCCGACAGAGAAGAGCATTTTTTCTCTCTGCTTTCTGCCGATGAGAAATGGCAGCTATTCCTTCACCAGGTCGAAAATATTATTCAGCTTAGTCAGCAGGGGCTTAACCAGGTTATCAGCGTAAACGTAGACAGAGATATTGTTGCCGGCATATTTGCAGACGAAGTCATTCAGGAAAAACTGGCGTCTGTTGCATTATTGCGGCTGGAAATCTCTGCATTTTTCACCTCGCGTTTTAATAGTGAGGATCTGCTGACCCTTAAAGGCGTAGCGAAAATTACGCCGGCTCCTCTCTGGCTCGACAATTTTGGTCCGGGTTATTCAAGCCTGACCATGCTTGACAGCGGAATATTTGAGATCGTCAAGATTGATAAAGCGTTTTTCTGGCAATTCAGCGAAGACCGCACCTTTGACATTCTGCTTAATCACCTTAATCAATTATGCCGCGGCGTCATTGTTGAGGGGGTTGAAAATCAGCACTATGTGGATCTGCTTGCGCATAAGCCCGTTTATGGCATGCAGGGTTACCACTGGCAGAGTGTTTATCTTGATGATTTATTTGCGTAATTCAGCACACAGCTTTGCGATTATGGTCTGCGCAGAAAGTCATTTCAGCTGAAAAGGTAGGCGTGCCTGCTGCGCTTATATTCACTTCTGAATCACGCTTCTGTATTCCGCATAACGCCTGTTGTCCTTTCTGAATCCGCAATTAAACCTGTTCAGCGCTGTTCTTACTCTTTTACCGGAATAAGAATGGCCGATGAAGGATGTAAGTAATTCACTGAATTACTTGCGATAGCAAGCGGTATCTGATGATACCGGGCGTGCCAGTAACGCTCATAAACTTATATCTGCGCGGGATCCCGATAACATGAACAATATTTCTATCACGCCCAAAGGTGGGACGATTGCTAACGAAGTGAGCGGTACTCAGGTTACGCTGAACGCACCCAGTGTGGTTAAACTTAACCTGAATCAGGCTGACATTAAGGCTTTCACACGCAATGGTAATGATTTAGTCGTAACCACTAAATCAGGTGAAACACTTGTTATTCATGATTTTTACAGCGCCAATGGCGACAGCGATCTGGTCCTGCAGGACGATCGCGGTGCGCTCTGGTGGGTTGAAGATCCCGGCACAGAGGGCTTTCAGTATGTGTCGATCGACAGCACTGAAGGTCTGCTGGCAGAAAACGTAACGGATAACGGCACGATTGCCGCATTCGGTATTGGCGGCGCGGCTCTGGCCGGTATCGGGGCGCTGTTTGCGACCGGCGGCGGTGGCGGCGGTGGCGGTGGCGATACGGATAATTCCGGCGGCGGCACTAATCCTGGTAACGGAGGCAACAATCCTGGCGGGGGCGATCCCGGCAACGGTGGCGGCAATCCTGGTAACGGCGACACCACCGCACCCGATCCGGCCGGAAATATCGTGGTCAGCGACAATGTCGGCAGCAGCCAGGGGCCGTTACTCAACGGGCAAACCACCGATGACAATACGCCAACGCTAACCGGTACGGCGGAAGCGGGAGCCGTGGTTAAAGTGTATGACGGTTCCGTTCTGCTTGGCAGCGTCACGGCGGGAGCAGACGGGCGCTGGAGCTTTACCACACCGGCACTGAATAACGGCAGCCACACGCTGAGCGTGACGGTCACCGATGCGGCAGGCAATGTCAGTCCCGCCACCAGCGGGTTCGTGATCAATGTCGCCGCCGGCATCGCACCTACCAGCAGCACGCTGGAAATCACCGATGACAGCAGCCCTGCGCTGCGTACGCTGCCGGACGGGTCCAGCACGCGTGACACCACCCCAACCCTGAGCGGGCTGGCGGGCGCCAATGAGCTGGTTACGCTCTATAACGGCACTACCGTACTTGGCAGCACGCTTGCCGACGCAAGCGGGCAGTGGAGTTTTACGCCTGCAGCGCTGCCGGATGGCAGCTACGCCTTCCGCGCGGTAGCCACCGATGCCGCCGGAAATAGCACATCATCCGTCACGCTGACCATTACTATTGATACGGTGCCGCCAGCCGTCGCCAGCGATCTGCTGCTCAGCAGCGACAGCAGCGGCCCGCTCGCGCCAATTGCCACGAATGGCGTGACCCGTGATACCACGCCGGTGTTAAGCGGCAGCGCTGAACCAGGCAGCGTCATCATCGTACGTGACGGCACGACGGTACTGGGCAGCGCTATCGCAGACAGCGACGGGCGCTGGAGTTTTACCACCCCGGTGCTGAGTGAAGGCAGCCATACTCTTACTACTACCGTGACGGATGCGGCAGGCAATACCGGCCCCGCTTCCGCTCCGCTGCAGCTGACGGTTGATACCACGGCTCCGGAGGCGATAACCGATCTGCGGGTCTTTGACGACGCGGGCGACAGCCAGGTTGAGCTGGCGCAAAACGCCACTACTGATGACAATACGCCCGTGCTGAGCGGCAGCGGGGAGCCGGGCGCCTCGGTCAGCATCTACGATGGTGACGTACTGCTTGGTGTGGCCCTGGTTGATGTTAACAGCAGCTGGCAGTTTACCACCCCTGCGCTCAGCAACGGCGCGCACAGCTTCACCGTTATCAGCACTGACGCGGCCGGTAACATTGGTCCGGCCAGCACACCTTTCACGCTTAACGTCCAGGCGGATCTGCCGCCAGCGACCACGCCGCTGGAAGCGGTAAGCACCGGTGATAATACGCTGCAGCCGCTGACCGACGGCGCGACCACGCGCAGCGAGGAGTTAACGCTAAGCGGCGTCAGCACGCCGGGCAACCTGATTACACTCTTTGACGGAAACACTGAAATCGGCAGCGTTGTCGCCGATAGCAACGGCCAGTGGTCGTTTGCCCTGCGCGGCCTGTTCCAGGGGCTGCACAGTTTCTACCTGCGTACTACCGATGGCGCAGGCAACGTCACGCAAAGCGCGCCGCTGAATATCACCGTCGACAGCGTGGCACCGGCAGCGGCTGATGCGCTGACGCTAACCGGCAGTGACGGCAGCACCGTAGTCAATATCGCGCCGGAGAGCACCGTTAACGATGCCCGGCCGGTGCTGAGCGGCACGGCGGAGCCGGGTGCGCTAGTGACGATTCGTGATGGCAACACCGTGCTGGGCAGCGTGACCACCAACAGCGACGGCAGCTGGCGCTTTACCACGCCGCAGCTGGGTGAGGGCAGCCACAGCCTGACCACCACCGTAACCGATCTGGCTGGCAACAGCAGCCCCGCCTCTGCGCCACTCACGTTTACCGTGGATACAGTCGCACCAGCGGCGGTCAGCAATCTGCAGGTCACTGATAACGCAGGCGCTAGTACCGGCCCGCTGACTTCAGGGCAGCTCACCGATGACAACACGCCGACGCTGAGCGGCACGGCCGAAGCGGGCAGCGTGGTGCGCATTTATGACGGCGACGTGCTGCTGGGCAGCGCCGTTGTGGATAGCAACGGCAGCTGGAGCCTGACGCTGCCGGCGCTGAGTAACGGTCAGCATAACATTACCACCACCGTGACCGACGCTGCAGGGAACGTCAGCCCGGCGTCACCGGCGTTTACGCTGGCGATTGATGCCGGCAGCGTGCCGGCAACCAGCTCACTGGAGGTAACAGATGACAGCGGCAGCACGCTGGTTACGCTGGCAGATAACGACAGCACCGGCGATAACACCCCGGTGCTGAGCGGCGTCGCCACCGCTGGCGACGTGGTCAGACTCTATAGCGGTACTACGCTACTGGGCAGCGTCGTCGCAGACGGTGACGGCCAGTGGCGCTTTACGCCTGCCGCGTTAGCCGACGGCCCCTATGCGTTCCGGGCGGTTGCCACCAGCGCAGCGGGGACGGAGACCTCCTCATCGGTTATCAATATCACCATCGATACCAGCGTGCCCGCCGCGCCGTCCGGCGTTCAGCTCAGCAATGAAAATGGCGATCCGGTTACGCCAGGCAGCAGCACCAATCTCACTACGCCGACGCTGAGCGGCACCGCGGAGCCTGGCTCCACGGTGACCGTCCGCGACGGTGATACGGTGCTTGGCACCGCCACCACGGATGCTCAGGGCAACTGGAGCTATACCACGCCGCCGCTCAGCGATGGCGAACACGCGCTGACCAGCACGGTCACCGATGCGGCCGGCAATACCGGCCCCGCTTCTGCACCGGTGGCGGTAACGGTAGACACGCAGCCACCGGCCGCCGCCAGCGGTCTGCAGCTGAACAACCAGGAGGGTAACGCGCTGCCGGCGGGCGGTGCCACGAATGAAACCACGCCGACCCTCAGCGGCAGCGCCGAGCCGGGCAGCGTCATCACCGTTTCTGATAATGGCGATGTTCTGGGCAGTACCGTGGCGGGCGGCGACGGCAGCTGGAGCTTTACGCCGCCGCAGCCGCTGGATGAAGGCGCGCACGCGCTTACCACCACCGTAACCGATACGGCGGGCAACACCGGGCCGGTCAGTGCCCCGGTCAGCGTGGTGATCGACACTACTGCACCCGCGATCGCCAGCGATTTGCTGCTGAGCAACGGGCAAAACGGTAACGAAATCACCGGCATCACTAACAGCACTAAGCCGGTACTCAGCGGAAGCGCTGAGCCAGGCAGTACCGTCACCGTTTCTGATAACGGTAACGTGCTGGGCAGCACCACCGCCGGTAGCGACGGCAGCTGGAGCTTTACCTCACCGGTACTGCAGCCGGGTGAACATAGCCTGACCACGGTTGTCACCGATCCGGCTGGCAACAGCGGGGCAGCGTCCACGGCAGTGGTGTTTACCATCGATACGACTGCGCCAGCGGCACCCGCTGCTCTGCAGGCGGCTAACGATGAAGGTACTGCGCCGGTTCCGGTTAACAACGGTCTGACGAATGACGCCACGCCGCTGCTGAGCGGCAGCGGCGTGGCCGCAGGCAGCGTGGTGACAATTTCAGATGGGGATGAGGTACTGGGCTCCGTTACCGTGGGAGAGGGGGGAAGCTGGAGTTTTGCCCCAGACGAACCGCTGGCAGACGGTGAGCACAGCCTGACGGCCGTCACCACCTCACCGGCAGGAAACAGCAGTGCGCCTTCTGCACCGCTGGTGCTGACCATTGATACTACACCGCCCGTTGCGGCAGGCGGCCTGCAGCTGAGTAACGATCAAAACGGTAACGCCATCAACGCCGGCGGCGTAACTAACGACACCTCGCCGGCGCTGAGCGGCAGCGCTGAGCCAGGCAGCACGGTCAGCGTCTATGATAACGGCACGCTGCTGGGCAGCGTCAGCGCTGACGGCACCGGAGCGTGGCGCTTTACGCCGGAAACGCCGCTGGCAGCCGGACCGCACAGCCTGACTACTACGGTCACGGATGCGGCGGGTAACCGCGGCGATGAGTCTGAACCGCTTAACTTTACGGTTGAAACCACGCCGCCGCCTGTGGCGGACGATCTGGTGCTGAGTAATGACAGCAGCGGCACGCTGGTGACGGTCACCAACGGGACTACCAGTGATACTACCCCGGTGCTGAGCGGCACGGCGGCTGCGGGCAGCACGGTAACGGTACTTGACGGCACCACGGTGCTGGGCAGCGTGGTCGTGGATGACGGCGGTACATGGCGCTTTACGCCAGAGTCGCCGCTGAGCGAGGGTCCGCACAGCCTGACGGCTACGGTAACCAGCCCGGCGGGTAACGTCAGCGAGCCTTCTGCTGCGCTGGTGTTTACCGTTGATACTATTCCGCCAGCGGCGGCAGGCGAGCTGCAGCTCAGTAACAACGACGGCGAAACGCCATTGCCGGTTGATAACGGCGTGACCAACACGACGTCGCCGGTGCTGAGCGGCAGCGCCGAACCGGGTGCGCTGATCACCGTTTCCAATGGCGACACGGTGCTGGGCAGCGTAACCGCCGGTACAGACGGCAGCTGGAGCTTCACGCCAGAGGCACCGCTGCCTGAGGGCGATTACAGCCTGACCACTACCGTTACCGATCTGGCGGGCAACGTCAGCGCGCCATCGGCACCGCTGAATTTCACCATTGATACAACGGCACCCGAAGCTGCAGAGGCTTTGCAGGTCAGCAATGAGGCGGGCGGCGTGGCGCGCCCTGTCGATGAGGCCGGTGCGACTAATACCACCTTGCCGGTGGTAAGCGGCACGGCGGAAGCGGGCAGCATCGTGACCGTGTATAACAACGGCGAAGTACTGGGCAGCGTTACTGCAGGCAGTGACGGCGGCTGGCGCTTTACGCCGGATGCGCCGCTGGCTGAGGGCGATTACAGCCTGACCACGCGAGTGACTGACGCCGCCGGTAACACCGGCGCGGCCTCCTCTGCATATAACTTCACCATTGATACCACAGCCCCTGGCGCCGTAGTCGACCTGACCGCGAGGGATGACAATAACGCACCGATCACCGGCGTCACCAACGACGCCACACCGGTGCTGAGCGGCAGCGCTGAGGCAGGTAGCCTGGTAACGCTCTATGACGGAACAGCCGCTATCGGCTCTGTCCGGGCAGACGCAGACGGGGCCTGGCGCTTTAGCGACACGGTCCTGACCGATGGCGCACATACCTTACGGGCCACCGCGACCGACGCCGCAGGCAACGTCAGCGTTACAGGCAACTCTGTGACCCTGACAGTGGATACCAGCGTGCCGGCTGCACCTGCTTTCTCCGTCACTTCCGGCGAAGGCGTGCCGGTTGCCAGTAACGGCTACACCAGCGACAGTACGCCGCAGCTCAGCGGTACGGCCGCCGCCGGCAGTCTCATCACTATTTATAATGACGGCACGGCTATCGGCAGCGTGGTAGCCGGCGGGGATGGCGGCTGGCAGTATACGCCCGCAGCCCTGGATGATGGCAGCTATGCGCTGAGCATTACGGAGACAACGCCAGCGGGCAACGTCAGTCCGGCCTCGGCCGTAACCACGATTAACGTGGATACGCAGGCACCGGAAGCGGCGCAGAACGTGCTGGTTAACAATAATGAAGGCAGCACGCTGGTGCCGATCAACAGCGGTGACGTGACTAACGATGCGACGCCGCAGCTGCTTGGTTCAGCCGAGCCGGGCAGCGTGGTACTGATCTATGACGGTACCGCGCAAATTGGTTCGGTTACCGTGGGCAGCAGCGGCAGCTGGCAGTTCACGACCGGCGCACTGACGCAGGGCGAGCATAACCTGAGCACCATTGTCAGCGACGCAGCCGGGAACACCAGTCCCGCTTCGCCCACAATCACCTTTACCGTGGATACGGTCGCACCGGCTGCGGCCACTGAGATCGCGCTGGTGAACAACAATGGCGTTACGCCGCAGGCGATTACATCCGGCTCCACCACCGGTGACAACACGCCTGAGTTCTCCGGCCGGGCAGAGCCTGGCAGCACCATCGTCGTGTCTGATGGCAATCTGATCCTCGGGACCACCACGACCGATGCGCAGGGCAACTGGAGCTTCTCGCCGATCCTCAGCGACGGCCCGCACAGCCTGAGCGTGACGGTAACCGACGCCGCCGGCAACAGCAGCGCGCCGGGCGCGCCGATCGCCTTTACCGTGGACACCAGCCCGCCTTCCGCCGTGACGCAGCTGACGCTGAGCAACGATAACGGCACCGCGCCGGTAGCGATTCCCAACGGGGGCCTCACTAATGATGGCACGCCGCTGTTCAGAGGTCGCGGAGATGCGGGCAGCATTATTACCCTTACCGATCAGAACGGTACGCTGCTGGGCTCCACCACGGTAAATGGGCAGGGAGAGTGGCAGTTTACGCCTGCCACCGCGCTGGCAGACGGCAGCTACATCTTCAGCGCCACGGCATCTGACACGCTTGGCAACGTCAGCGCACCGGTGACCTTCAGCGCGATCGTTGATACCACTCCCCCAGTGGCGGCAGCGAATATTGCGCTGACGAACAACGATGGCGCCACGCCGGTGGCGATCGTCAGCGGCAGCATCACCACAGATAATACGCCGTTCCTCAGCGGCACCGCAGAGCCGGGCAGCGTGGTGACAATTCTGGACGGAACCGCAATCCTGGCCAGCGTGACCACCGGCAGCAACGGACAGTGGGGCTATCAGCTGCCGGCGCTGGATGATGGCAGCTACAGCCTCACCACCACCGTGACCGATGCGGCCGACAACACCGGTCCGGCCTCTGAGCCTGTCGCCTTTACCGTGGACGCCACGCTGCCGGATGCCACATCGCTGGTGGTCAGTAACGACAACGGCACGGTGCCGCAGCCTCTGACAAACGGCGCGCTGACCACGGACAATACGCCACTGCTGAGCGGCACGGCGGAACCTGAAAGCCTGATTACGCTGTATGACGGCGGCGTGGTGATTGGCTCGGTGACGGCGGACGGCGACGGCAGCTGGAGCTTCAGCTCACCGGTACTGACCGACGGCCAGCACACGCTGAGCGCCACGGTCACCGATGAAGTGGGCAACGTCAGCGCACCGTCCGGTGCGCTGACCATCACTATTGATGCCACTGCGCCGCAGCCGGCAGGCGATCTGCTGCTGCGGAATGATACAGGTGAGACGCCGGTAACCATCAATAGCAACAGCGTAACTCCTGATGCGACGCCGCTCATCAGCGGTACCGCAGAGGCAGGAGCGACCATTATTGTGTATGACGGTGCGCAGGAGGTTGGCAGAACCACCGCCGATCCTTAGGGGGCCTGGAGCCTCAACACCAGCGCGCTGGCTGAGGGGGCGCACACCCTGACGGTGACCGCCACCGATGTAGCGGGCAACGTCAGCGAGGTGGCGTCGACGGTCAGCTTTACGGTCGATACCAGCACGCCAGCCGCGGTGCTGAGCTTTGAGATCTACAACAACGCCAACATCACGCCGGTGCTGGTGGCGAACAACGGCTTCGCCAGTGACAGCACGCCGGTGCTGCGCGGAACCGGCGTCGCCGGCACGGTGGTGAATATCATTCAGGATGGAGCCATCGTTGGCACCACAACCGTGGGTGAGAATGGCGTCTGGCGTTATGAATCCGCAGCGCTGGACGATGCAACCTATGCCTTCAGCGTCTCGGTCAGCAACGCGGCGGGCACCGCCGGCCCGGTTACCGGCCCGATTACCATCACTATTGATACGGTGGCACCGGACGCTATCCCGGATCTGGTCGTTACCGACAGCGTCGGCGGCGCTGAAGGTCCGCTGACGTCAGGCGCGATCACTGATGATAATCTTCCGGCCTTCAGCGGCACGGCGGAGGCGGGCAGCACGATAACGGTCTATGACGACAACGTGCTGCTGGGAACGGCTACCGCTGACGAAAACGGCAGCTGGAGCTTTACGCCAGACGCCGCGCTGTCAAACCGCGTGCATAGCTTTACGTTTACCGTGACCGATGCGGCGGGTAACGTCAGCCCGGCTACTGACGTCTTTACGCTGACCGTTGAAGCCAATCTGCCACCGGTCGACAGCACGCTGCAGATCACCGATAACAGCGGCAGCACGCCAGTAACGGTAACAGAGGGGACCGCTATCCGCGACAACACGCCGGTCCTGCAGGGAACGGGGCCGGCAAATGGCACCGTGTCTATTCTGGATAATGGTGTGCCGATTGGCAGCGCTAACATTAACGCTGACGGACAGTGGAACTTCACGCCAACGCTGGGGCAGGGACCGCACGCAATTTCCGTCATCAGCACGGATGAAACCGGCAATCCTGGCGCTCCGTCAGAGGCGATTAATTTCATTGTCGATACCGTTATACCTGACGTCGTCACCGATCTCGCGGCGGCGAATAACAACGGCGCTACGCCGGTGCCGGTAACGGATAACAGCGTGACTAACGACAGTACACCACAGCTCAGCGGCACGGCGGAAGCGGGCGGGCTGGTGACCATCTACGATGGCAATACGGTAATCGCTTCGGTCACCGCTGACGGCGACGGCGCATGGAGCACTACGCTGCCGCTGCTGAGCCAGGGCGCGCACGCGCTCAGCGTGACGGTGACCGATGCGGTGGGCAACGTCAGCGATCGCTCCGGCACACTGAATATCACGGTTGATACGGTAGCTCCTGTGGCCGGCACGGTGAACGTCACTGCGGGTGATTCGGCTACGCCGCTCACCAGCGGAGCAACCATCAATGACAGTACGCCAGCGCTGAGCGGCACCACGGAGGCAAACGCCACGGTCAGCGTGTATGACGGCACCACGCTGCTCGGTACCGCTATCGCCAGCGGCGCAGGTGCCTGGAGCTTTACCCCTGCCGCGCTGGGCGAGGGCAGTCACGCCCTGAGCGTGCGCGTCACCGATGTGGCCGGTAATACCGGTATCGCTTCTGCCGTCACCACGGTGGTGGTGGATACCGTGGCGCCAGCGGCTATCTCCGGCCTGACGGCGGTCAATAACAACGGCAGCACGCCGCTGACTATCGCGGCTGGCAGCACCACCAGCGACAACACGCCGCAGCTGAGCGGCACCGCTGAGGCGGGCAGCATCGTTACCGTGCGGGACGGCACCACCGTGCTCGGCTCGGTAACCGCCGGCACCAACGGCGCGTGGAGCTTTACCACCGCCGCGCTGGCGGATGGTCCGCACACGCTGAGCGTGAGTGCCGCCGACGCGGCGGGCAACGTCAGCCCGGTGAGCGATATCAGCTTTACCGTGCTGACCGCAGCGGTTGCCCCGGTCACGGCACTGACGGTAACGGATAACGCCGGCGCGATTCAGGGGCCGCTGACCAGCGGTACGCCGACGGACGATACCACGCCAACGCTCTCCGGCAGCGCCGCGGCAAACAGCGTGGTGGTGATCAGTGAAGGCACTACGGTGCTGGGATCGGTGGTGGCAAACGGCGACGGAGCCTGGAGCTTCACCCCTGCCGCGCTGAGCGAAGGTACGCATCCGCTCAGCGTCACGGTACGCGACGCGGCGGGCAGCAGCAGCGAACCGGTGAACTTTACTGTAGTAGTGGATACCACTGCGCCAGCCACCTCAACGCTGGTGGTCACCAACGATGTGACCAGCGCAACCATCCCGGCGGGCGGCTACAGCAGCGATGCGACGCCGACCTTAAGCGGCGTGGCGGAAGCGAACGCCATTGTCACGGTACGCGACGGTAACGCGGTGCTGGGCTCGGTGACCGCTGATGCGGATGGACGCTGGAGCTATATCAGCACTACGCTGAACCAGGGACTGCATACCCTGAGCGTCACCGCCACCGATGTGGCGGGCAACGTCAGCGGCGCGACCAGCACCACGCTGATCGTGGATAGCGTGGCGCCAGTCGCCGTGAGCGGCCTGAACGCGGCTAACAACAACGGCAGCGCGCTGGTGGCAATTGCCGCCGGCGGCACCACCAGCGATGCCACGCCGCTGCTCAGGGGCACGGCAGAGGCGGGCAGCGTGGTGACGATCCGCGACGGCGACACCGTTCTCGGATCGGTAACGGTGGGCAGCGGCGGCGCGTGGAGTTTTGTCACGCCGGCGCTGGCAGAGGGGGCACACACCTTTAACGTTACCGCCAGCGATGCGGCCGGTAACGTCAGCCCGAATGCGACGCTGACGCTGACGGTCGATACCACTCCGCCAGCCGCAGTAAGCAATCTGGTGGTCACCGATGACGCCGCGCCGAACACCGGTCCTCTGACTAACGGCGACGTGACCAACGACACCACGCCGGTGCTGAGCGGTACGGCAGAGGCGGGGGGCGTGGTCACCGTCTATGACGGCACTGCAGTACTGGGTTCCGCTGTGGCCGACGGCAGCGGCGCGTGGAGCTTTACGTCGCCCGCGCTGAATAATGGTCCGCATGCGCTGAGCGTCACGGTGCGTGATGCGGCAGGCAACGTCAGCGCGGCGTCGCCCACGGTCGCAATCACCGTGGACACCGTAGCGCCGGCTGCGCCAACGCTGGTCGTGACTAACGACGTGGCGAACACCACGGTGGCGAACGGCGCAGCAAGCGGCGACAGCACGCCAACCCTGAGCGGCAGCGCCGAGGCCAATAGCCTGGTGATTATCCGCGACGGCACCACGCTACTCGGTTCAGTCACCGCCAGCGGTACCGGCAGCTGGAGCTTTACCCCTGCTACAGCGCTCGCTGAGGGATCGCATACCTTCAGCATCACCGCCACCGATGCGGCAGGCAACGTCAGCAGCAGCGTCAGCTCAACGGCGATCATTGATACCGTTGCGCCAGGTGCGGTTACCGGTCTGGCTGCCGCCAACAACAACGGCAGTACGGCGATCGCGATTCCCAATAATAGCGTGACCAGTGACAGCACGCCGCTGCTGACCGGATCCGGTGAGGCGGGCGCACGCGTAACTATCCTTGACGGCAATGTTGCGCTGGGCACGGCGATTGTCAGCAGTAACGGCAGCTGGAGCTTTGTCAGCCCGGTGCTGAGTGAAGGCAGTCACACCCTGAACGTGACCCAGACCGATGCCGCCGGAAACGTCAGTCCGCCAGCCAGCATCACGCTGACGGTGGATACGGTGGCGCCGGCAGCGGTCAGTAACCTGACGATCACGGACGATGTGGCGCCGGTGACCGGACCGCTGGCAAATGGCGCGGTCACCAATGACGCGACGCCAACGCTGAGCGGGACGGCGGAGGCGAGCGCGGTCGTCACGGTGTATGACGGCAGCACGGTGCTGGGATCGGTGGTGGCAGGCAGCGACGGCGCATGGAGCTTTACGCCAGCTGCGCTGAGCAACGGCGTGCATTCGCTGAGCACGACGGTACGTGACGCCGCGGGCAACGTCAGCCCGGCGACGCCGGCGGTGTCGATTACCGTTGATACCGTGGCCCCCGCTGCGCCAACGCTGGTGGTCACCAACGACATTAACAACACCACGGTGGTAAATGGCGGCGCGACGCGCGACAGCACGCCAACCCTGAGCGGCACGGCCGAGGCAAACAGTCTGGTGATTGTGCGCGACGGCACCACTGTCCTGGGGTCGGTGACCGCCAGCAGCAGCGGCAGCTGGAGCTTCACGCCGGGAACAGCCCTCTCCGAGGGATCGCACACCTTCAGCATCACCGCCACTGATGCCGCGGGTAACGTCAGCAGCAGCATCAGTTCGACGGCGATTATCGACACCACGGTGCCGGTTGCCGTAACCGGCCTGACCCTGGCTAATAACAATGGCAGTACGGCGATCGCTATCCCCAACAATGGCGTGACCAATGACAGCACGCCGCTGCTGAGCGGATCGGGCGAGGCGGGTGCACGCGTCAGCGTTTACGACGGCACTACGCTACTGGGAACTGCGACCGTCGGCGGCAGCGGCAGCTGGAGCTTCATCACGCCAGCGCTGGGTAATGGCCCCCATACGCTCAACGTGACGCAGACCGACGCGGCGGGTAACGTCAGCCCGCAGGCTTCGGTCACGCTGCGGGTTGACACCGTAGCGCCGGTGGCCAGCACGCTCACCATTACGGATGATGCGGGCAGCGCGCCGGTAACGCTGACCAGCGGTGCCTTTACGCGCGATACCACGCCGACGCTGAGCGGTACGGCAGAAGCGGGCGCGCTGGTGACCATTTTTGACGGCACGACCGCACTGGGTTCCGTCACGGTAGGTACGGGCGGCAGCTGGAGCTTTACCACCGCGGCGCTGAGCAACGGGGCGCATACCCTGAGCACCACGGTGACTGACCCGGCAGGTAACGTCAGCAGCACCAACGTAGCGACCACCATCACCGTTGACACGGTTCCACCGGCGGCGGTATCCGGATTGCTGATCAACAGCGCCGGCACCAGCGTCACCGGCAGCGGCGAGGTCGGCGCAACGGTGACGGTCCGCGACGCCAGCGGCGTCACGCTCGGCACCACCACGGTGGGCAGCGGCGGCAGCTGGTCAGTGGCGCTGAGCACTGCGCAGACTACCGGTGCCACACTCTCGGTGACGCAGAGTGACAGAGCGGGCAACGTTTCGCCATCGGCGTCGCTGCTGGGAGCCATCCGCGTTGTGGCGACCAACGATGTTAACGAGGTTGATTACGGCACCACGCAGGCCACCATCAATAACGGCACCGTGAACTCTTCGCACACGGCGCTGCTTACCCTGGGGGTCGGCTCGCTACTGGGCGCCAGCGTGCTCAATAACGGTAACGCCTATATCTTCAATGTGGGTCAGGACGATTTCCGCACGGTAACGCTCTACGGCTCAGTAAACAGTATCGGCGTGGCGGCTAACTACTCGCTAAACCTCTACACGCAGCTGAGTAACGGCTCCTGGCAGCTGGTGAGTTCGCAGAGCAACTACATCAGCTCTCTGCTCTCAATCGGAACGATTCGCGGCGGTAACGTCACCTACAGCAATCTGAGTACCGGTAACTACGCGGTAGTGGTCGGCGCGAATACCAACCTCAGCGTACTGCCCACCACTACCGTGAGCACGGTGTCAGACTTCACCACGCTGGCGGTGACCACGGCGGCCACCGTCACCGGTAATCTGCTGGCGAACGACACCAGTTCGATAGCCGGTACGGTACCGGCCGGTGTGGCGGTTACAACGGCGGGCGGCGCAACGGTTGCTGGCACGGGTAATACGGTGATCAACAGCAGCTACGGTACGCTGACCCTGGATGCGCGAGGCAACTATACCTATGCGCTGAAAGCGGGACTGAATATCGACACGCTGCCGGCGACGGATACCTTTACCTATTCAGTGCGGGACGCCAGCGGCACGGTAACCTCCGCCACGCTGACGGTAACGCTGCATAACGGCCCGGCGGCCACGCTGTTTGCCGCCACCAGTCTGCTGGCGGAAAGCAGCAGCGCTGAGCATGACGCGAGCGGCAGCATCTGGGCTGACAGCGCCGGCACGCACAGCGGAACCTTAACCATCACTAATGCTCTGGGGGCGGAAACCACGGTGGGAGCGGCCGGTATGACGCAGGTAGCCGGTGAGTTCGGCGTGCTGCAGGTCAGCGCCAGCGGAAGCTACACCTACTCACTCAATGCGGATGTTAACGTCCAGAACATTACGCATAAGGAGGTATTCAGTTACACCCTGGCGGGCCGGGACGGCACCCTGACCAGCCACAGCTTCACCATTGAGCTGCACCCGACCATTAACGGAACCGGCGGTAACGATACGCTGACCAGCAGCGCCTACGATGACACCATCACCGCTGGCGCCGGCGCAGATACGCTGGTTTACCATCTGCTGGATCGCGCTGACGCCACCGGCGGCAACGGCCACGACACCTGGACCGACTTTAACGTCGCCCAGGGAGACAAGATTGATATCAGTGAACTGCTGATCGGCTGGAATGATTCCACAAGTAATATTAATGATTTCGTGAAAGTGGACCATACTTCTGATGGCAGCACCGTGCTTTCAATCGATCGTGACGGTAGCGGGACGGGCTACAGCACTACGCAGCTGATCACGCTGGAAGGCGTTAACGTGTCACTGGAGGAGCTGCTGCAGCAACCGCACCAAAACCACACGGCATAGTGGTGTGTGACGCAGGGAAGCATCACGGGCACAGGAGGTGCCCTTTCTCTATTCTGACTGGTGGATAATCGATGGATCTGATGCAATCCGGCGCACCTTTTCGCCGTTCCTCTCTGCCCGCCGCAGTAAGCGCGGGCTTTCTGTTGTTTTACAGTGCGCATCTTAGTGCCGCCAGTGAGACGCTGATACGCGCTGGATCTATTACGCAAAGCGAGCTGGTTCAGCAGCAGGAGCTGCCGTCGCTCGCCGGTGAAGTCGCCGAACCGGCGCTAAGCCGCGTGCCGGACACCCTGACAATTGAGCAGGCGGTGCAGCGTGCGGTGCAGTGGCATCCTGATATCGCGCAGGCGATCGGCACCATGCTGGAGCAGGCGAATCAGGTCGATGTGGCAAAAGCAAAATATTATCCGCAAATCAGTGCGGGCATGAACAATGGCTATAGCAACAGTTACAGCGGCAGCGGCTTCAGCCCCTCATTTGTGCTGTCGGTGTCGCAGATGCTTTATGACTTTGGCAAAGTCAGCAGTTCGGTGCGCTCTGCCGAGGCGGGCGTGGCGCAGGAGCAGGCAAACGTGCTGGTGAGTATCGATAGCGTGGCGCACGATACCGCAGCGGCACTGGTTCAGGTGCAGGGCTATCAGCAGCTGGTAAAGATTGCCCGCGATCAGCTCAGCGCCCTGAGCCGGATTGGCGTACTGGCGCGGCAGCGTAATGAGGAGGGCGCCGCCTCGCTCTCCGACGCGACCCAGACCGATGCGCGTATTGAAGGCGCGCGCACCACCCTGACGCAGTATCAGGCGAGCCTTAACCGCTGGCGCGCAACCTTAGCCACCTATCTGGGCTGGCCGCTGGTAAAGCAGGTCAGCGACCAGTTTCCCGCAACGCTGACCCGCGGCTGCGCCAGTGGCAAAGCGGATGACAAAACCAACCCGGCGGTACTGGCCGCGTGGGCGCAGGCTAATCAGGCGCAGGCCAAACTTGATAATGCCAGTGCGCAGAACCTGCCGACTATCTCGCTGGAACCGCAGGTTACCCACTATCTCAACGATCGCTACGCCGGCAGTCAGTCGCTGGACCGCACGCAGTACTCTGCCTTTGTCAAAGTCGAGATGCCGCTTTATCAGGGCGGCGGGATCACCGCCGCGCGCGACGCTGCCGCCAGCGCGCTGCAGGCGGCAAACGCAGCGGTAAATTCCGCACGGCTAAAGGCGCGCCAGCAGCTGAGCGAGTCGCAGAATGAGGCGCTCAGCCTGTCGCAGAGTCTGGCGGTCATGGGGCGCCAGCAGGCGCTGGGCGAGAAAACCCGCCAGCTCTATCAGGATCAGTATCTGCAGCTTGGCACGCGCCCGCTGCTGGACGTACTCAATGCCGAACAGGAGGTGTGGCAGACCCGCTTTACGCTACAGCAGACCGTAAGTCAGCTGCGATCGCTGCAGCTCGACTGTCTCTACAGCACCGGACAGATCCGTTCAGCCTTTACGCTCAATAACCAGCGCATCCAGACCGTGGAGATCCAGCCATGACCCAATTACACATTCCGGACGCGCCTGAGGGCCAGTCCGCCAGCGGCGGCGGCGAGCTGCCGCTTAACGGCTGGGCCACGGCTATTATTCAGATCGCGACCCACTACCGGCTGCCCTGTTCGCCGGGCATGATCATGGCGGCAGCAGAGTGGCAGGGCAAACAGACGCGCGATAAAGCGCTGCGCCATCTGGCACGTCAGGCGGGGCTGTCGCTGCAGCTGTTTGCCGAGGAGAGCCAGGAGATCACGCGCTGGCGCCTGCCGCTGGCGGTAGAGCTGGATGATGGCCAGGTCGGCGTGGTGACGGCGTTTGATGGTGATGACCGCGTTCGGGTGCACTTTTCCGGCGATGAACAGCCGACGCCGGTGATGCTCACCGATCTGCTGCCCGCCCTCCGCGTGGTGGCCGCGCTGCGACCGGTGGCGGCGGCGAAAGATAGCCGGGTCGATCGCTATCTCGCCACCGTTCGCCCCGACTGGCTGCGGCGGCTGGTGCTGCACGATCTGCGTCCCTACGGCTATGTGATGCTGGCGTCCTTCTTGATCAATCTGCTGGCGCTGGTAGGAATTGTGTTTTCGATGCAGGTCTATGACCGGGTGATCCCGGCGCAATCTTATCCCACGCTCTATGTCCTCTATGCTGGCGTGATCATTTCGGTGGTATTTACCTATATTCTGCGCGTGGGCCGCGATCACGTCACCGATCTGCTGGGCAAGCGCGCTGATATGCGCGTCTCCGATCGGGTGTTTGGTCATGCGCTGCGGCTGCGCAACAGCGTGGTGCCGGGCCTGCTCAGCCAGAAAAAACTGGCGAAGCTGGCGCAGCAGGCGCTGAAAGAGTCCACGCTGCGTAACGCAGTGCTGGTGGAGAGCGTACAGGGGCTGGAGGATATCAAGCTGATGCAGGCGGAAGATCGCTTTCTGCAGCAGTGGAACAGCTATATCCGTATCACCGCGCAGTCGGGCGTGGCGATGCGTAAGGTGATGCACTCGCTCATTAGCTGGGGCGTAACGGTGCAGGGGCTGGTTTACGCCAGCGTCATTGTGGTGGGCGCGCCGATGGTGATCAACGGCGATATCACCACCGGGGCGATTGTCGCGGCGTCGCTGCTCTCCTCGCGCATGATTGCGCCGATGGCAACGCTGTGCGGCGTACTGGCGCGCTGGCAGCAGGTCAGGGCGGCGAAAACCAGCCTCGACGGCCTGATGAATCTGCCGGTAGAGAACAGCAGCGATGAGACGCGTATTCACTGTCCGGTGCTGTTTGGCCACTATCAGTTCACCGACGCCATGTTTCGCTACTACAGCGACTCGCTGACCATGGCGCTGCGCATCAAATCCCTGACCATTCAGCCTGGGGAGCGTATTGCGGTGCTGGGCCGCAACGGCTCCGGTAAATCCACGCTGCTGCAGGCGATGGCGGGCGGCATGGATCTGGTGAGCGGTGAGCTGCGGCTTGATAACCTCAGCCTGCCGCACATTGACGTGGCCGACGTGCGGCGCAACGTCGGGCTGCTGACGCAAAACGCGCGTCTGTTTCACGGTACGCTGCGTGAAAACCTGACGCTCGGCGCGGCGCACGCTACCGACGACGCCATCTTCTCTGCGCTGACGGTGAGCGGCGGAGCGGAATTTATTCGCCGCCTGCCGCTGGGGCTGGATCACCCGATCATGGAGGGGGGCACCGGCCTCTCCGGCGGGCAGCGGCAGTCGCTGCTGCTGGCGCGCATGCTGCTGCGCGATCCTAATATCGTGCTGCTGGATGAACCCACCGCCGCGCTCGACGACCATACGGAGAAAGAGTTTATTGAGCGCCTCGGCGCATGGCTGAACGGCCGCACGCTGATCGTGGCGACGCATCGCGCCGCGATTCTGTCGCTGGTGGATCGGATACTGGTGCTGAAAGAGGGGCAGCTGGTTATGGACAGTCCGAAAGAGAAAGCGCTGCCGCCAGCGCGCAGCGGCGGAAATCTGCCGGAGGTGAACGCATGAAGCAGCTGCCGGCAAAACTGCGGCTGGTCACGGCTGCTGAAACAGACGCGTCAGACGATCTGCTGGGCGAACTGAAATCGGAAACGCACTACAGCGGGGCGGTGCGGCTGATTGTTATCAGCGCCGCGCTGATGCTGGTCGCGCTGATCTGGGCGTGGTTTGGCGTGCTGGATGAAGTCTCAACCGGGACCGGCAAGGTGATCCCCAGCTCGCGCGAGCAGGTGCTGCAGTCGCTGGAGGGCGGTATTCTGACGGAGCTGTACGTGCATGAGGGCGATCAGGTGCAGGCGGGTGAGGTGGTGGCGCGTCTCGATCCGACCCGTTCCCAGTCAAGCGTGGGTGAGAGCGCGGCACGCTATCGCGCCGCGCTGGCGGCGGCGTCACGCCTGCGGGCAGAGGTTAACGACACCCGGCTGACCTTTCCGGATGAGCTCAGCGGCTGGCCCGATCTGATCGCGGCAGAAACCCGTCTCTATAATACTAAACGGGCACAGCTCAACGACGCGACGAAGCAGTTTAACGCGTCGCTGGCGCTGGCTAACCGCGAGCTGGCGATTACGCAGCGGCTGGCAAAGAGCGGGGCTGCCAGCAATGTGGAGGTGCTGCGCCTGCAGCGTGAAAAATCCGATCTGGAGCTGAAGCTGACCGATATGCGTTCGCAATATTATGTCCAGGCGCGTGAAGAGCTGGCCAAAGCGAGCGCGGAAGCGGACAGCCTCGCTGAAGTGATTAAAGGACGCGAAGATACGGTGACGCGACTGACGATCCGCGCCCCGATGCGCGGCATCGTTAAAAATATTAAAGTCTCCACGGTCGGTGGCGTGGTGCCGCCTAACGGCGAGCTGATGAACATTGTCCCGCTCAACGACCGGCTGCTGGTGGAGGCGCGCCTGTCGCCGCGCGATATCGCCTTTATTCATCCGGGGCAGCGCGCGGTGGTGAAGATCTCCGCCTACGATTACGCCATCTATGGCGGCCTCAACGGCGCAGTGGAGAGCATCTCACCTGACACTATCCAGGATGAGGTGAAACCAGAGATCTACTACTATCGGGTGTTTATCCGCACCGATAACGACTATGTGCAGAACAAAGCGGGCCGGCGCTTTTCTATCACGCCCGGCATGGTCTCCACGGTGGATATCAAAACCGGAGAGAAAACCGTGATGGATTATCTGGTCAAGCCGTTTAATAAAGCTGAAGAGGCGATGCGCGAGCGCTAAGCGGATGAGGATTGCAGGGGAGTATATTCCCGGCGATAATCACGCCATCAATCCCTTCCTCGTCGGGCTTAACGACGCGGAAGGGATTTTTTTATACCTGACCCGTAATCAGGCCGGTGCTGCCTGACGTAAAGAGGATGAATTATGTACAACACCCTGGGCAATCAGTATGACAACTCCCTGGTTTCCAACGCCTTTGGCTTCATGCGTTTTCCGCTCAACTTCCAGCCGTATGACAGCGATGCTGAGTGGGTGATCACCGGTGTGCCGTTTGACGCCGCTACGTCGGGCCGTCCGGGCAGCCGTCTGGGGCCGGGCGCGATTCGTCAGATCTCCACTAATCTGGCGTGGGAAGGGTGCCGCTGGCCGTGGGAGTTTGATCTGCGTCAGCGCCTGAATGTCGTGGACTGCGGTGACCTGGTTTACGCATTTGGTGACTCACAGGATCTCTCAGACAAACTGCAGGCGCATGCGGAAAAACTGCTGGCCAGCGGCAAGCGCATGCTGACCTTTGGCGGTGACCACTACATTACGCTGCCGCTACTGCGCGCTCACGCGAAGCATTTCGGCAAAATGGCGCTGGTGCATTTTGATGCGCATACCGACACCTACTCTAACGGCCCGACGTTTGACCACGGCACCATGTTTTTCACTGCGCCAAAAGAGGGGCTGATCGATCCGCAGCACTCGGTACAGATCGGTATTCGTACTGAATATGATAAGAGTCTGGGCTTTAACGTGCTGGACGCGGCGCAGGTTAACGATCGCAGCGTGGATGATATTCTGGCGGAGGTGAAGCGCACCGTGGGCGACCTGCCGGTCTACCTGACGTTTGATATCGACTGCCTCGATCCGGCGCACGCGCCAGGCACCGGCACGCCGGTGATTGGCGGCCTGAGCAGCGACAAAGCGACCAAACTGGTGCGCGGTCTGCAGGGAATGAATATTGTCGGCATGGATCTGGTTGAGGTGGCGCCGGGTTACGATCACGCCGATCTGACCGCGCTGGCAGCGGCTACGCTGGCGCTGGATATGCTGCACGTGCAGGCAGCGAACAAAGGCTGATAGCAGCAGCCCTTCTCCCGCCGGGAGAAGGGCTGCATCAGGCGCTTATTTACCGTCTGCGGCGATACGATCGCGGATATGCTGCGCGCGCGCTTCTGAATCAGGATGGGAGTCAAACATTGAACTCTGATGCCCCTGATCCATCTTCGCCAGCTTCTCAAAGCTGGTGGCTAAACCGAGCGGGTTAATGCCGCGCTTTTTCAGCAGATCATATGAGTAGTCATCTGCCTGCGACTCCTGAGTCTGCGAGAACTGCGCGTTAACCAGCTTCTCGCCGATATCGCCCAGCTGCGACTGCGACAGCGAACCAATAATACCGCCGACCGAGGCGGCAGCCCCGCGTGCGGCTTCGGTGGCAAAGGCAACCTGCATCGCTTTACGCGTGTGGCCCAGCGCGACGTGACCCATCTCATGGCCCAGCACGCCTTCCACTTCATTATCGGTCATCATATCCATCAGGCCGCTGTAAACGCGGATGCAGCCGTTAGCCATCGCCCAGGCGTTGACATCTTTGGTGACGTACACCTTGTAGTTCGCCGGCGTGCCGTTGATATTGTCGCCCAGCGCGGCAGCGATCTTATTCAGACGCTGCTGATAGCTGCTGTTTGCCGCCGCGACCTGATTCTCTTTATCCATTTGTGCACAGGACTGGTCACTCAGCTGTTTTACCTGCGCATCGCTGAGCGAATAGGCCTGATAGGCCTGCGCGCCCGACTGCAGCAGCGCGTTGTTATCAAACCCCTGACAGCCGCTCAGTAGCGCTGCCATTCCGATTGCCGTAACCGTAGCCCGGATTTTCATATCATCATCCTTTAAGTAACTCGTCGTAAAAACAGACACCTGAAAGCAGGCCAGATGTATAAACCCGATGTTTATAGCGCGCCCGTTTCACGGTTGCTAGCAGACGCGGCTTAAAATGCAATCGCAGCCATGATAATTAGCAAGCGGATGCATGTACTTTTGTGGCGATTTTCATGTACATTGATGGGCGACTTCTTTCACGCTTCGCCTTATAACTGATTAATTACAATACGTTAAGCGCGGCGGAGCCTTAATCCGATCTGGAGTAGAACATGCCCTCTCGTAAAGAGCTTGCCAACGCCATTCGTGCGTTAAGTATGGACGCAGTACAGAAAGCTAAATCGGGACACCCGGGTGCCCCGATGGGCATGGCGGATATCGCTGAAGTGCTGTGGCGCGACTTCCTGAACCACAACCCGGTTAACCCGCAGTGGGCTGACCGCGACCGCTTCGTGCTCTCGAACGGGCATGGCTCTATGCTGATCTACAGCCTGCTGCACCTTGCCGGCTACGATCTGCCAATGAGCGAGCTGCAGAACTTCCGCCAGCTGCACTCTAAAACCCCAGGTCACCCGGAATATGGCTACACGCCAGGCGTGGAAACCACAACCGGCCCGCTGGGTCAGGGCATCGCCAACGCCGTGGGCTTTGCGATCGCCGAGCGCACGCTGGCTGCACAGTTCAACCGTCCGGGTCATGATATCGTAGACCACCATACCTATGTTTTCATGGGCGACGGCTGCATGATGGAAGGGATTTCGCACGAAGTCTGCTCTATCGCCGGTACGCTGAAGCTGGGCAAACTGGTCGCGTTCTATGACGACAACGGTATCTCCATTGATGGTCACGTTGATGGCTGGTTCTCCGACGACACCGCAGCACGTTTCGAAGCCTACGGCTGGCATGTTGTGCGCGGCGTGGATGGTCACGACGCGGATGCGATCAAACAGGCTGTGGAAGAGGCGAAGCGCGTCTCTGACAAGCCGTCACTGCTGATGTGTAAAACCGTTATCGGTTTCGGTTCACCTAACAAAGCGGGCACGCACGATTCACACGGCGCGCCGCTGGGCGACGATGAAATTGCGCTGACGCGCAAGCAGCTGGGCTGGAGCCATGCGCCGTTTGAGATCCCGGCCGATATCTATGCGCAGTGGGATGCCAGAGAGGCGGGCCAGGCGAAAGAGTCAGCGTGGAATGAGAAGTTTGCAGCCTATGCGGCAGCTTTCCCGGCGCTGGCTGAAGAGTTTACACGTCGCGTTAACAATGAGCTGCCGGCTAACTGGCAGGCGGAGTCGCAGCAGTTTATTGAGCAGCTGCAGGCGAACCCGGCTAAAATCGCCAGCCGTAAAGCCTCGCAGAATGCGATTGAAGCTTTTGGCAAGCTGCTGCCGGAGTTCCTCGGTGGTTCTGCCGATCTGGCACCCAGCAATCTGACTATGTGGTCCGGTTCTAAACCGATCAATGAAGACGCAGCGGGTAACTATATCCATTACGGCGTGCGCGAGTTTGGTATGACCGCGATTGCCAACGGCCTTGCGCTGCACGGCGGTTTCCTGCCTTATACCGCGACCTTCCTGATGTTTGTTGAGTATGCCCGCAACGCAGCGCGTATGGCGGCGCTGATGAAGATCCGTCAGATCATGGTTTATACCCACGACTCTATCGGTCTGGGTGAAGATGGCCCGACGCACCAGCCGGTTGAGCAGATGGCCAGCCTGCGTACGACGCCAAACATGAGCCTGTGGCGTCCCTGTGACCAGGTTGAGTCTGCTGTCGCGTGGAAATATGCCATTGAGCGCGTCGATGGCCCGTCAGCGCTGATCTTCTCCCGCCAGAACCTGGCGCAGCAGGATCGTACCGCTGAGCAGCTGGCAAATGTAGTACGCGGTGGCTATGTGCTGAAAGATTGCAACGGCACGCCGGAACTGATCCTGATCGCTACCGGCTCTGAAGTTGAGCTGGCGGTAGCTGCCGCTGACAAACTCAGCAGCGAAGGCCGCAATGTGCGCGTGGTCTCCATGCCATCAACGGATGTGTTTGATAAGCAGGATGCCGCCTACCGTGAAGCGGTGCTGCCGAAAGCGGTTGGCGCACGCGTTGCCATTGAAGCGGGTATTGCCGATTACTGGTTTAAATATACCGGCCTGCACGGTGCGATCGTGGGTATGACCTCATTTGGTGAATCTGCACCGGCAGAGCTGCTGTTTAAAGAGTTCGGCTTTACCGTTGAGAATGTGGTTAATACCGCAAAATCTATTCTGTAATCCGGAGTCGCCTTAAAGGGCGGGTTACCAGATCAGATATTGTGAACCACAGGGTGCGCATTGATGCGCGCCCTGTTTTATTTTCTTCGCCTTCTCCACCTGAAACGTTTCAATTATTCCTGCAGTAATCGATTAATCGCTGCATTTTTGTGACGCAGATCCAATAATCATCACCATCCTTGATCGCAATCATTCCGGTTATTCCTCGCATGCTTTATTCTGGCTGAACCGTTTCAGTTAGCAGGATATCTCTCAGCAATGCTCCAGGCGCTGCGTAAGAATTCCCTGTACAAAATGGCATGAAACGCTCAAGGTATCTGGCACATTTCAGAGGTGCAGTTGCAGGAAAAGCGATGACCATTCGTATTGCTATCAATGGCTTTGGTCGTATCGGGCGCAATGTGTTGCGTGCGCTCTATGAAACGGGACGCCGGGCGGAAATTACGGTTGTGGCGATTAACGAGCTGGCAGACGCCGCCGGTATGGCGCATCTGCTGAAGTACGATACCAGCCACGGTCGCTTCGCCTTCGACGTGCGGCAGGAGCGCGATCTGCTGTGGGTAGGGGAAGACACCATCCGCATCCTGCATCAGGCTGAGATCGGCACACTGCCGTGGCAGCAGCTGGACGTTGATGTGGTGCTGGATTGCACCGGCGTTTACGGCAGCCGCGCCGACGGAGAGGCGCATCTGCAGGCGGGCGCCAGAAAAGTCCTGTTTTCGCATCCGGGCGGCAACGATCTGGATGCAACCGTGGTGTTCGGCGTAAACGAACAGGCTCTTAAACAAACTGACCGCATTGTGTCTAACGCATCCTGTACCACCAACTGCATTATTCCGGTGATCAAGCTGCTGGATGATGCCTTCGGGATCGAGTCCGGCACCGTGACCACGATCCACTCAGCGATGCACGATCAGCAGGTGATCGACGCCTATCACAGCGATCTGCGCCGCACCCGTGCAGCGAGCCAGTCGATCATTCCGGTCGATACGCGGCTGGCTGCCGGCATCACCCGCATTTTTCCGAAATTCAACGATCGCTTCGAAGCGATAGCGGTGCGCGTACCCACTATCAACGTGACGGCGATTGATCTGAGCGTCTCGGTACGGGCGGCGGTAAAGGCGTGTGAGGTCAATGCGCTGCTGCAAAACGCATCAGCAGGGGCATTTCGTGGTATAGTTGACTATACGGAATTACCGTTAGTCTCAGTAGATTTTAACCACGATCCGCACAGTGCCATCGTTGATGGTACGCAGACGCGGGTCAGCGGTCATCACCTGATCAAGACGCTGGTCTGGTGTGACAACGAATGGGGCTTTGCTAACCGGATGATCGATACTACGTTAGCAATGGCCGCAAGCGGTTTCAGGTAAGACGCGGATGGCGTCTGGCAAAACTTACGAGAATCAACGAGAGGATTCACCATGTCTGTAATTAAGATGACCGATCTGGACCTTGCTGGTAAGCGTGTTCTGATCCGTGCCGATCTGAACGTGCCAGTGAAAGAAGGAAAAGTGACATCTGACGCACGTATCCGTGCTTCCCTGCCTACCATCGAAGCGGCACTGAAACAGGGCGCGAAAGTGATGGTTACCTCTCACCTTGGTCGTCCGACCGAAGGTGAATATAACGAAGAGTTCTCGCTGCTGCCGGTTGTTAACTATCTGAAAGAAAAACTGAACGGTACCCAGGTTACGCTGGCGAAAGAGTATCTTGACGGCGTGGAAGTCGGCGCGGGCGAGCTGGTCGTGCTGGAAAACGTGCGCTTTAACAAAGGCGAAAAGAAAGATGACGAGACGCTGGCGAAGAAGTATGCCGCGCTGTGTGACGTCTTTGTGATGGATGCGTTTGGTACCGCGCACCGCGCGCAGGCTTCAACTCACGGCGTGGGCAAGTTTGCGCCAGTCGCCTGCGCAGGCCCGCTGCTCTCTGCTGAGCTGGAAGCGCTGGGTAAAGTCATGAGCAACCCGGAGCGTCCGCTGGTTGCCGTAGTTGGTGGTTCAAAAGTATCGACTAAATTTGATGTGCTGCAGTCGCTGGTAAAAATTGCGGATACCGTGATTGTGGGCGGCGGCATCGCCAACACCTTTGTGGCTATCGACAACAAGGTCGGTAAATCACTCTACGAGCCGGATTTCGTTGAAGCGGCCAAAGGCCTGCGTGACCAGTACGGTATTCCGGTGCCGACCGATTCCCGTGTGGGCACGGAATTCTCTGAAACTGCACCTTCTACCGTGAAAAAGGTTTCAGAAGTGCAGGATAACGAAGAGATTATGGACTTCGGCGATGAAACTGCACAGAACATGGCGAAGATCCTGAAAGAGGCCAAAACCATCCTGTGGAACGGCCCGGTAGGCGTCTTTGAGTTCCCTAACTTCCGTAAAGGCACCGAAATTGTGGCCAATGCGATTGCCGACAGCGACGCGTTCTCTGTAGCAGGCGGCGGCGACACGCTGGCGGCTATCGATCTGTTCGGTATCGAAGAGAAGATCTCTTACATATCAACCGGTGGCGGTGCATTCCTGGAGTTCGTGGAAGGCAAAAAGCTGCCTGCGGTGGCGATGCTGGAAGAGCGCGCTAAGCAGTAATTCTGGGGGCAGCGCTCCGGCGCTGCCTTAAAACTGGCCCCGACCGGGGCAAATAAATCCCATTCCCTTCGGGAATGAACGGTAACGAAACGGGACACAACCATGTCTAAAATTTTTGATTTCGTAAAACCCGGCGTTGTCACTGGTGATGACGTTCAGAAAGTCTTCAAGGTAGCGAAGGAGCACAAATTCGCTCTGCCTGCAGTTAACTGCGTCGGCACGGACTCCATCAACGCGGTACTGGAAGCTGCTGCCAAAGTTAAAGCGCCGGTCATCGTTCAGTTCTCTAACGGCGGTGCTGCATTTATCGCCGGTAAAGGTTTCAAAACCGACAAACCACAGGGCGCGGCAATTTTCGGCGCTATCGCCGGTGCGCACCATGTGCATCTGATGGCTGAGCAGTATGGTGTGCCGGTTATTCTGCACACTGACCACTGTGCGAAAAAACTGCTGCCGTGGATCGACGGTCTGCTGGATGCCGGTGAAGAGCACTTCAAAAAAACCGGTAAGCCGCTGTTCTCTTCACACATGATCGACCTCTCTGAAGAGTCGCTGGAAGAGAATATCGAAATCTCCAGCAAATATCTGGCGCGTATGGCGAAAATCGACATGACGCTGGAAATTGAACTCGGCTGCACCGGCGGTGAAGAAGATGGCGTGGACAACAGTCATATGGACGCTTCAGCCCTCTACACCCAGCCTGAAGATGTGGATTACGCCTACACCGAGCTGAGCAAAATCAGCCCGCGTTTCACTATCGCGGCCTCTTTCGGCAACGTGCACGGCGTGTACAAGCCAGGCAACGTGAAGCTGACCCCGACCATCCTGCGCGACTCACAGAAATATGTGTGCGAGAAGCATGGTCTGGAACATAACGCGCTGGACTTCGTGTTCCACGGCGGTTCCGGCTCTTCTGCAGCAGAGATTGAAGAATCAATCAGCTACGGTGTGATCAAAATGAACATCGATACCGATACCCAGTGGGCAACCTGGGACGGTATTCTGCAGTACTACAAATCTAACGAAGCGTACCTGCAGTCGCAGCTGGGCAACCCGAACGGCCCGGACAGCCCGAACAAGAAATACTACGATCCACGCGTCTGGCTGCGTGCGGCACAATCCTCAATGGTTGTGCGCTTAGAGCAGGCGTTTAAAGAGCTGAACGCAGTCGACGTACTGTAAGTCCGCTGCAGTAAAAAGGCCCCATCGGGGCCTTTTTTATGTGCTTTTCACGATGCGGCACCGTACTCTCTTCCCGACAAAACCACACGCCAGCCCGCCATACTTTGCCGCATACGTACCAGCAACCTGCAGGTCTGTGCTGCGCTAATCTGCATCAATTCCGGTACGTTTTTCCCTCAATACAATGTTAAATCAGCTTAATTTTGGCGCTTCATGCTGTTTTTGTTTAACCTTGAAGCCTGGAGTGCCGGAGTCAATCTGGCCGTTTTTGTAATTTCCTGCGGGAAACTCAACAACAGGGCTGACAAATGGAAGATTTAAATGTCGTAAATGGCATTAACAGTGCAGGTGGATGGCTGGTGCGTAACCAGGCGCTGATCCTGAGCTATGCGGTCAATATCGTGGCAGCAATTGCGATTATTATCGTGGGTATGATTATCGCGCGTATTGTTTCAAACGGCGTGAATCGTCTGCTGGTGGCACGCCACATCGATGCGACCGTGGCAGATTTTCTCTCAGCCTTAGTCCGCTATGGCGTTATCGCATTTACTATCATCGCAGCGCTGGGGCGGGTGGGTGTACAGACCGCGTCAGTTATTGCCGTGCTGGGTGCAGCGGGTCTGGCCGTAGGCCTGGCACTGCAGGGCTCGCTCTCTAACCTTGCCGCAGGGGTACTGCTGGTGACTTTCCGTCCATTCCGCACCGGCGAATTTGTTGACCTCGGTGGTGTGATGGGTACCGTTCAGAATGTGCAGATCTTCTCAACCACGCTGAAAAGCGCGGACGGTAAAATGGTGGTGGTGCCGAACGGTAAAATTATCGCCAGCAATATCGTTAACTTCTCCCGTGAGCCGATCCGCCGCAACGAATTTATTATCGGCGTGGCCTACGACGCGGATGTCGATCAGGTAATCGATCTGCTGCGCGAAGTTGTGGAAGCGGATGAGCGCGTGCTGAAAGATATGGGTATTCAGATTGGCCTGAACGAGCTGGCGGCTTCGTCACTGAACTTTGTCGTGCGCTGCTGGAGCAAAAGCGGCGACCTGCAGAACGTTTACTGGGATCTGATGAAAAACTTTAAGCGTACCCTGGATGCGCACGGCATCGGCATCCCTTATCCGCAGATGGATGTGCATCTGCACCAGGTTAAGGGTGAGGCGCAGGAGCAGCCGGTTAACCTGACTAAATAACGTTAGCGTAAGGCACCTGCGGGTGCCTTTCTTATTAACAGCGCTAATGACCGATTAAATCTTTCAATTTCCGCTAATATCCTCCGGCCGATATACTGCGCCCATCCTCTTCTCTTTTCAGGTTATTCAACGTGTTATCAATTTATCTGCAGGGGCTGGCGCTGGGCGCTGCACTGATTCTGCCACTGGGCCCGCAAAACGCCTTTGTTATGAATCAGGGCATCAAGCGCCACTATCATCTGATGACCGCCACGCTCTGTACCCTGAGCGATATTGCACTGATCTGCGGCGGCATATTTGGCGGCAGCGCGCTGCTGCATCAGTCACCGCTGCTGCTGACGCTGATCACCTGGGCAGGCGTGGCGTTTCTGCTCTGGTATGGCTGGGGAGCGTTACGCAGCGCATGGCGCGGCGGTATTGCGCTGGAGCAGGACAGCGCGCTGAAACAGGGACGCTGGCGCATCATTGCCACCATGCTGGCGGTGACCTGGCTCAATCCGCATGTCTATCTGGATACGTTTGTGGTGCTGGGCAGCCTCGGCAGTCAGCTGCCCTCCGCCGATGCCCGCCGCTGGTTCGCGCTGGGCACAGTCAGCGCCTCCGTAATCTGGTTTTATGGTCTGGCGCTGCTGGCGGCCTGGCTGTCGCCCCGGCTGCGCACCGCGCGCGCGCAGCGCATCATCAACCTGCTGGTCGGCAGCGTCATGTGGCTTATCGCTTTCCAGCTGGCGCATCAGGCGCTGACGGATTAAAAAGTAAAACGCGCAGGGGGCATTATTGACGCGACGAGGCTGCTAAGATTGAGTTTTTAGCGCCAGGAGGTGACCGATGTCTTCTCAACCTAACCAGAGCCTGATTGACGGTATCCGCTGCCTGCAGTATCTGGTCTCCAGCGACAGAGCCATTGGCGGGCGTGAGCTGGCGCGTCAGATGGGTATGAACAGCACGCGCGTTAACCGCCTGCTGATGACGATGGCGTCGATCGGCCTCACCGTTCAGGATGAGCAGCGTCGCTATCTGCCAGGACCGGGGGTTCACGCCCTGGCGGCGCAGGCGATTCGGGGTTCCTCGCTGTTTGCGCAGGCGCTGCCGCAGCTGGAGCTCTATGCACCGCACGATATCGTGGTGGCGCTGGGCGTGCTGTGGGAAGATCAGGTCATCTATATCTGGCACTCAGAACCCGGTGAACGCACCCGCACCAGTCAGGCGCTGGCCGGATTTCGCATGCTGCCGGCGTGGCAGTCGGTGATTGGCATGGCGCTGCTGGCCGCAGAGCCCGATGTGCAGCTGCAGCCGCGTTTTGCCGCGGCGCAGTGGACGCAGATGGCGCCTCTGCTGGCGCGCAAGCGCCAGAGCGATCATCTCATCTGGCAGCGTGATGATGGTGAGATTGGTATGGCGCTGCCGATCAATCATAATCGCGCAGCGCTGGCGTTCGCTAAAATCTGGCAGAGGGATGACGAGCATCTGGCGCAGCGGGTGGCGCAGCTGAAAAAGCTGGCGCAGAAGATCACCGGCGAGCAGTAATCTCATCGGGGCGGCCAACGATAAACAGATAGCTGCCGATCCCCACCAGCGCCAGGGCGGCGATAAATATCAGCGCCGGAGCAAAATCACTGCCGTCGATCAGCGCGCCAATGGCAATCGGCACCACAATCGCGGAGAGCGCACCGGTAAAGTTAAACATCCCGCCTGCCAGCCCGACCAGATGACGCGGCGCCAGCGTGGTGACAAAAACCCAGGTTATAGTTGCCAGCCCGTTGCCGAAAAAAGCCAGCGACATAAATAGCACGATCAGCGTGGTGTTATCCGTGTAGTTGGCGCCGAGAATAAACAGCGTCATCGTCAGCCCGAGCAGAACCGGCAGCTTGCGCGCTACGCTCGCTGAAACGCCGCGCCGCATCAGATAATCGGAGATAAACCCCGCCAGCAGGACGCCACAAAACGCCGCCAGATAAGGCAGCGAGGCGACATAACCGCTTTTGATGAAATCCATATGCCGGTACCGGACCAGATAGGTCGGAAACCATGTCAGAAAGAACCAGAACGTAGCGGAAATAGAAAACTGGCCCAGACAGATGCCCAGCAGTCTGCGGTTGCACAGCATCTGCTGCACGTCGCTCAGGCGTAGCGATGTGCGCCCGGCGGATGCGCTGTCGGGCAGCGCGCCATTCTCCAGCAGCCAGGCGCGCTCTGCGGCTGATACCCGTTTATGCTCGCCAGGCTCGCGATAGAGCGCAAACCAGACGCCCGCCCACAGAATGCCGGTCAGGCCGGTGATAGCGAACAGCCTGCGCCAGCCAAATGCGGCTTCAATATGAAACAGCAGCGGCGTGACGCAGGCGAGACCAGCAAACTGCGCCGAAGAGTAAATGCCAATGGCGCTGGCGCGCTCATGCAGGGGAAACCAGCCGGAAATAATGCGGTTATTCGCCGGCATCACCGGCGCTTCAAGCGCGCCGACGCCAAGCCGCAGCCCGACCAGCGCCGCCACGCTGCTGGCGCAGACGTGCAGCAGGGTGATAAGCGACCAGCCGATCATCGCCACGCCATACACCATACGCGCACCAAGTCGATCAATCAGCCAGCCGCCCGGGATCTGCAGCGCGGCGTAGATCCAGCCGAACGCAGAAAAAATCAGCCCCATCTGCAGCGGCGTGAGCTGTAACTCAGCGCTCAGCGCTGGCGCTGCCACGGCCAGATTAGCGCGATCCATATAGTTGATAATGATGTTCACAAACACCAGCGCCAGCATCAGAAAACGCGTGCGCCCGACGCGCACGTCAGCAGCAGGCGCGCCAGGGCTTGAGGGATCGTGCGCCATGGGCAGGGTTCCTGGAAACAGAGAGTATCCATCAAGCGAAACGCACAATGCTGTTTTTAGCAACCCTGTAGTGATAAGTTTGCAGCCAGCAGCAGGTTAAAACGCAGCGCGAACGAACTTTTCTGTCTGCGTAAACTCAGAGCATAACGCATAGTAAAGCGGTAGCGGTTTCGCCATAGTGGCAGCCGGTAACCCGATTTCCAAGGAGGAGTTTGTGAAACTGAAAGCACTGGCGCTGGTCGCCGCAATGAGCACTGGCGCACTGTCGGGCATGGTACAGGCCGGAGAAGTGCCTGAAGGACCGCACGTGGTCACTTCCGGTCAGGCAAGCGTTGATGCGCGTCCGGATATGGCGACGCTCTCAATTATGGTCAGCGTCGCCTCCAAAGAAGCCGCCGATGCTAAAAAACAGGCTGACGCGCGCGTTGCGCAATATTTTGATTTTCTGCAAAAGAGCGGTATCGAAAAGAAAGATATCGATGCGGCTAATCTAAGCACCCAGCCAGAATATGACTACACCAAAGAGGGTAAGTCGGTACTGAAAGGCTACCGCGCGGTACGCCAGGTGGAAGTGACGCTGCGTCAGCTGGATAAGCTGAACGATCTGCTGGATGGCGCGCTGAAGTCGGGTCTGAACGAAATCCGCACCGTTGAGCTGGGTGTGGCAGACGCAGAAAGCTATAAAGAGCAGGCGCGTAAAGCTGCAATTGCTAACGCGACGCAGCAGGCCAGCGCGCTGGCAGAAGGCTTTAACGCGAAGCTGGGACCGGTCTACAGCGTTCGCTATCACGTAGCCAACTATCAGCCGATGCCGATGGCGCGCATGTATAAAGCTGCCGCCGCGCCGGCGGATACCACCGCGCAGCAGACGTATGAACAGCAGAGTATTCACTTTGACGATCAGGTCGATGTGGTATTTGAAATCAAACCGAACGCCGCGACGCCCTGATAGCTGACAGCCGCAGCGGCATCTGCCGCTGCGCTATGCTCAGGCTGCGACCTCATCCTGACGCAGTACCCGATGCCCGTGAGCAATCAGCGCGTCGGTGACGCTGCGCATCAGGCGGCTCTCGGGCGCAAAGCGGTGCCAGTAGAGCATCCGGCGCTGATAGAGTCCCGGCGTCAGATCCACCAGCTCTCCCTGCGCCAGTTCGCGCTCAATCTGCAGATGCGGGATCATACAGCAGACCGATCCCTGCCGCGCCAGCTGCACAAACGCCTCTGACGAGTTAACGATATGGCAGGGTACGCTGCCCGGTGACAGATCGAAATTCTGCTGCAAAAACGCCTGATGCATATCATCCAGATGGTCAAACGCCACTGCCGGCGCCTTCAGCAAGGCAGATCGCGTTACGCCGTTGGGGAAATAGCGGGCGGCAAAATCGGGTGAGGCGCAGAACAGATAGTCGAGCGCTCCCAGCTGATCGACCAGGCAGCTCGGCAGCGGCTGCGGCTGGATACTCACGGCGCCCACCACTTCACCGCGGCGCAGACGTTCCTGCGTACGCGTTTCATCTTCTACCTGCAGATTCAGCCGCACCGGGGAGTCCGCCAGCACATCTTTCAGCGCCGGCAGCAGCCAGGTAGCAAGGCTGTCGGCGTTGACCGCCAGCGAGAGCAGCAGCGGCGTGGTTCCGCTCTGATCGTCACCCAGCCACTCCTCCTCCAGCAGCTCTACCTGATGCAGCAGCGCCAGCAGCTTCTGCCCCTGCTCAGTCGGGCGGGGCGGAACGGTGCGCACCAGCAGCGGCTGACCAAACAGGTTTTCCAGCTGTTTGATACGCTGCGATACGGCTGACTGGGTAATACAAAGCTTCTGTGCGGCGCGTTCAAAGCCGCGCTCGCGAATCACTGCATCCAGCGCCTGAAGCGTACGGTAATCCGGGCGTTTCATTATTGTTCTCTCTCGTTCAGGGTGGAAAGTACTATGCCACAAAATGGCCGCGCTGTGCGGCGGGTGCATTTTTGCGGACTGGCTTCCAAAGGTAAAAATCGGTGGTGCGTGAGTCGCGCACTTTTACAGCGCGTTGTTTTATACTACGCGCACTTTGATGTCGCACAGGTTTTAAACATACCATGACCCAGGATGAACTGAAAAAAGCGGTAGGGTGGGCGGCGCTGCAGTATGTGCAGCCAGGCACTATTGTTGGCGTAGGCACCGGCTCAACGGCCGCGCATTTTATCGATGCGCTGGCTACCATGAAGCACCAGATTGAGGGGGCGGTCTCCAGCTCTGAAGCCTCCACCCTGAAGCTGAAATCGCTGGGCATACCGGTTTTCGATCTTAACGACGTGGATGATATCGCGGTCTATGTCGATGGTGCCGATGAGATCAACCCGCATATGCAGATGATCAAGGGCGGCGGCGCGGCGCTGACGCGCGAGAAGATTGTGGCGGCGGTCGCACGGAGGTTTATCTGTATCGCGGATGCATCCAAAGAAGTTGATATCCTTGGCCGTTTCCCGCTTCCGGTTGAGGTGATCCCGATGGCGCGTGCCTATGTCGCGCGCGAGCTGGTTAAGCTTGGTGGCCAGCCGGAGTATCGGCAGCAGGTGGTGACCGATAATGGCAATATCATCCTCGACGTGCACAATCTGCAGATCCTCGATCCTGTCGCGATGGAAAAAAACATCAACGCGCTGGCGGGCGTGGTTACGGTCGGCCTGTTTGCCACACGCGGCGCTGATGTCGCGCTGATTGGCACGCCGGATGGCGTCAAAACCATTCTCAAATGATCTCTCCGGCGCGCCTGACGCGCCGTTTTTCCCCCGGCTAATTCTGCTTTTCTTTATCAGCCTGAATTTGGTGACTTATGTCACAAACAGAGCATGGAGAGCCGATTCCTGCTCTCTGCTCCCGGCATCCTGCGATTTTGTATGGGTTTGTGCTGCCTGAAAGCCAGGGCGTGCTGCCGTGGTCGCAATCGTTTGTATTGCCGCATTGCCAGAATTTGTTATTTTGGCAGAAGGTAATCTTATGGCACTCCACGTTGAATTCTGAATAAGGTCGGGAAATGGCAAAGGTATCACTGGATAAAGATAAAATTAAATTTCTGCTGGTGGAGGGCGTGCATCAGAGCGCGCTGGAGAATCTGCGCGCGGCAGGCTATACCAACATTGAGTTTCACAAAGGGGCGCTGGATGCGGAGTCGCTGAAAGCCTCTGTCCGTGATGCGCACTTTATCGGTATCCGCTCCCGCACCCAGCTCACGGAAGAGATCTTCGCCGCCGCGGAAAAACTGGTCGCGGTCGGCTGCTTCTGTATCGGCACCAATCAGGTCGATCTCAACGCCGCCGCCCGGCGCGGTATTCCGGTCTTTAACGCCCCTTTCTCCAACACCCGCTCCGTGGCTGAACTGGTGATTGGCGAGATGCTGTTGATGCTGCGTGGCATTCCGGAAGCGAACGCCAAAGCGCATCGCGGTATCTGGAACAAAGTGGCAACCGGCTCCTATGAAGCGCGCGGCAAAAAGCTGGGTATCATTGGTTATGGTCATATCGGTATGCAGCTCGGCGTGCTGGCTGAAGGCCTGGGGATGCACGTTTTCTTTTACGATATTGAAAACAAGCTGCCGCTGGGGAACGCCACGCAGGTACGTCACCTGTCGGATCTGCTCAATATGAGTGATGTGGTCAGCCTGCATGTGCCGGAGACCGCCTCAACCCAGAACATGATTGGCGCAGAAGAGCTGGCGCTGATGAAGCCGGGCGCGCTGCTGATCAACGCCGCACGCGGCACCGTTATCGATATTCCGGCGCTGTGCCATGCGCTCTCCAGCAAACATCTGGCGGGTGCGGCTATCGACGTCTTCCCGACTGAACCGGCAACCAACAGCGATCCGTTTAATTCACCGCTGTGCGAGTTTGATAACGTTATTCTGACGCCGCACATTGGCGGTTCAACGCAGGAAGCGCAGGAGAATATCGGCCTGGAAGTCTCGGGTAAGCTGGCAAAATACTCCGACAACGGCTCGACGCTCTCTGCGGTTAATTTTCCGGAGGTATCACTGCCGATGCACGGTGCCAGCGCCAGCCGTCTGCTGCACATTCACGAAAACCGTCCGGGCATTCTTACCGCCATCAACCAGATTTTCGCTGAGCAGAATATCAATATTGCGGCGCAGTTCCTGCAGACCTCGCCACAGCTTGGTTACGTGGTGATTGATATCGATGCGGAAAAAGATGTGGCGGATAAAGCGCTGCAGCTCATGCGCGCTATTCCGGGCACTATGCGCGCGCGCCTGCTTTACTGATTGGTGACGGGCATATGCCCGTCAGAACGAAGTATCCCACTGCCACAGCTTTGCCGGCGTCAGCACGGCGGGTAGCGGGATGTCCCATGCGGCTGCCGGCAGCGCCTCAACGCGCTGGCAGTCGTGGGCAATGCCAATCGGCAGACAGCCGTGGCGCTGCCAGTTCTGCAGCGTGCGATCGTAAAAGCCGCCGCCCATCCCCAGCCGTTGTCCACTTTCATCAAACGCCACCAGCGGAACCAGCATGACATCCAGTCGATCCAGCGTCGTCATCTGCGTAATATCCAGTGGCGGCTCCGGAATGCGCAGCTTATTCATGACCAGCTGCGTCTCAGGGGTATAACGCAAAAACAGCAGGTTGCCTGGCGCAAACGGATGCAGTACCGGCAGATAAACCGCTTTTTTTTGCTGCCAGAGACGGGCAATCAGCGGGCGGGTATTGATTTCACCGTCGGTAGAGAGAAACAGCGCAATGCTTTGTGCCGCTGAGACAGGTGCCAGGTTAATCGCGTGCTCAGCCAGCTGTTCGGCCGCTTCACTCTGCTGTTCAGGCGTCAGATGCCGGCGCAGATGGCGGATATGCTGACGCAGCAGCTGGCGTTCGGAATAATCGATAGCGGACACAGGATCCCCCTAAAGAGTGGGTTAGCTTGCGCTGACTATAACATGCAAAAGAAGGGGAGGGGGACTGGCTTCAGGTAGCAGCCGCAGTCTCGGCTGACGCTACTACCTGAAATGATGCCGGATAAAACAGAAAAGAGATCTCCGAGATGCCGCCGCAGGCTGTAACCCTTGAACCCTTGGTTCAAGGTGAGTATGCCGTCGCAACCATCAGGCTTCTCGGACGAACCGAGCATGCTCACAGGCTACAGAGCGTCACACTCTGTTGGTATGAAATATCGGCTCAGGGGACTGGCCCGCTTGCAAACATCTCAGAGAAACAGGACTTCATCGTTGCTCTGGCATGAGAACCATGAAGTATTATTCGAATTTAGGGCCCTGGCGGTCGGTAATGCGACCCTGCTCAACTAAAGCCTGTTCAATCGTCTGCTGCAGCATGCGGATACGTTGTTCCATGTTTGCTGCGTAGTCTCGCGTTTTACCTTTCTCTTGCGCCAGCTCGTGGCAGATATTTAACGCGGCGATGAACACCAGTTGCTCTGTATTTGTGACTCTAGTGCGAACTTTTAAATCTTGCAACCGTTGATTGAGGTCCTCTGCGGCAAGATTTAGTGCATCCTGCTGTTCAGGCGGACAATTTACTCTCAAAGAACGACCAAAAATTTGTATATCTACCGGTTGTGCAGACATGCCACCATCCTGACTGATTACTTCGTTCGCTCCACCCGGCTCGCCACTGGCCCGGAAGGTGCGCAACTATATAGACGCGGGTAAGAAGATACAACCCCTTTTCTGGAAACCCTGAGGCACCTGGTGGTAGCATATCACGAACTTATTCTGCCAACGACGACCAAAGCTTATGTCTTTACAGAACGCAACACCCACTTACAACGCGCTGGCCGCAGCCCTCTCTCAGCAGGGTGTGGGCATGACGCCTGCCGAAATGCATGGACTGCTGTGTGGCATCCTGTGTGGCGGTAATCAGGACGCCAGCTGGAAGACGCTGGTGCACGATCTGGCTAATGAAGGCATGGCCTTCTCGCAGAGCCTGGCGCAGCCGCTGCAGGCGCTGCATGACAGCCTGACTACGACCCTGGAAGAGGATGGCTTTCTGTTTCAGCTGATGCTGCCGGATGAAGATGATATTACCGTGTTTGACCGGGCTGATGCGCTGGCGGGCTGGGTTAATCACTTCCTGCTTGGCCTGGGCGTTACGCAGCCTAAACTGGATAAAGTCACCGGTGAAACCGGCGAGGCGATTGACGATCTGCGTACCATTGCTCAGCTTGGCTATGAAGAAGATGAAGATCAGGAAGAGCTGGAGCAGTCGCTGGAAGAGGTGATTGAGTATGTGCGCGTCGCGGCGCTGCTGTGTCACGACACCTTCACACGCCCGCATACGCCAACCGCACCGGAAGTGCAGAAACCTACGCTACACTAAGCGCGTCATTGCGGGCAGCGCTGCTGCCCGTTATCAACAGGGAGTGCAACTATGATCACACTGGAACAGTTCCGGCAGCGTCGTCAGGCGCTGATTACGCAGATGGCCCCCGGCAGCGCGGCGCTGATTTTTGCAGCACCTGAAGTCACGCGCAGCAACGACACCGAATATAGCTACCGCCAAAACAGCGACTTCTGGTATTTCACCGGGTTTAACGAGTCGCAGGCGCTGCTGGTGCTGATCAAAAGCGATGAACATCACAATCACAGCGTGCTGTTTAACCGCATACGCGATCTGACTGCCGAGGTGTGGTCTGGCCGTCGCCTCGGGCAGGAGGCTGCGCCGGCGAAGCTGGGTGTTGATCGCGCACTGCCGTGGGATGATATTGGCGAACAGCTGCACTTGCTGCTGAACGGGCTTGACGTGGTGTATCACGCGCAGGGCGAATATGGTTACGCTGACCAGCTGCTGTTTAGCGCACTGGAAAAATTACGTCGCGGTTTCCGGCAGAATCTTAGCGCACCAGCCAGCGTGACCGACTGGCGTCCCTGGGTGCATGAGATGCGGCTGTTTAAAAGCGCAGAAGAGATTGAGATGCTGCGTCAGGCGGGAAAAATCAGCGCGCTGGCGCATACCCGCGCCATGCAGCAGTGCCGCCCCGGCATGTATGAGTATCAGCTTGAAGGGGAGATCCACCATGAATTCTCCCGCCACGGCGCGCGCTTTCCTTCCTACAACACCATTGTCGGAAGTGGCGAAAACGGCTGCATTTTGCACTACACCGAAAATGAAAGCGCAATGCGCGACGGCGATCTGGTGCTAATCGACGCCGGCTGTGAGTTTCACGGTTATGCGGGTGATATTACCCGTACCTTTCCGGTAAACGGCAGGTTTACACCGCCGCAGCGGGAAATCTACGACATTGTGCTGGCTTCGCTGCATAAAGCGCTGTCGATGTTCCGGCCCGGCGTCAGCATTCATGAAGTGAATGATGAAGTTGCGCACATCATGATCACTGGCCTCGTTGATCTCGGTATTCTTGACGGCAATATCGACGAACTATTTGAAGCGCAGGCGCATCGCCCTTTCTTCATGCACGGCCTCGGCCACTGGCTGGGCCTGGATGTGCATGACGTCGGCGATTACGGTACGCCGAGCCGCGACCGCGTGCTGGAGCCGGGCATGGTGCTTACGGTAGAGCCGGGCCTCTATATTGCACCTGATGCCAGCGTGCCGCCGCAGTACCGCGGCATAGGCGTGCGCATTGAGGATGATATTGTGATTACGGCGACAGGCCATGAGAATCTTACTGATAGCGTGGTGAAAGATCCGGATGCGATTGAAGCCCTGATGGCAGCGGCGCGCGGCGTATGACCATTCTGATTGCAGGCGGAGGCATGACCGGCGGCACGCTGGCGCTGGCGATATCGCATCTGACGCAGGGCAGGTTACCGGTCACGCTCATTGAGCGCAGCGAGCCGGGCAGCCGTGCGCACCCCGGTTTTGATGGCCGGGCGATTGCGCTGGCCGCCGGCACCTGCCAGCAGCTGGCAGCAATCGACCTCTGGCGTTCGCTGGAGGACTGCGCCACGCCGATCACCCGCATTCACGTCTCCGATCGCGGTCACAGCGGCTTTGTGCAGCTCAGCGCAGAGGCGTATCAACTGGCTGCGCTGGGGCAGGTGGTGGAGCTATTCGATGTCGGACAGCGCCTGTTTGAGCGTCTCCGGCAGGCGCCCGGCGTAACATTGCGCTGCCCCGATTACGTCACGCAGGTCACGCGTGATAAAGCGCATGCGCAGGTGACGCTTAACAGCGGCGAAACGCTGGAGGGTACGCTGCTGGTGGCTGCAGATGGGTCGCGCTCATCGCTGGCGGCATCATGCGGTATTCAGTGGCAGCGCGAGGATTATCAGCAGCTGGCGGTGATTGCCAACGTGTCCACTCAGCTGCCGCATCAGGGGCAGGCGTTTGAGCGTTTTACGCCGCACGGGCCGCTGGCGCTGCTGCCGATGTCCGGCAATCGTATGTCGCTGGTGTGGTGCCATCCGGCAGCCGCAGAATCCCGGGTGCGGGCGTGGGATGAAGAGACATTCCGGCGCGAACTGCAGCGCGCATTTGGCTGGCGGCTGGGTCGCTTTACCCATGCCGGTCAGCGTGAAATTTACCCGCTGGCGCTGCAAACCGCCGATCGTCAGGTGACGCACCGGCTGGCGCTGGTCGGCAATGCTGCCCAGACGCTGCATCCGATCGCCGGACAGGGCTTTAACCTTGGCCTGCGCGATGTCATGTCGCTGGCGGAAACGCTGGCCGGCGCCTGGCGCCAGCAGCAGGATCCTGGCAGTTATGCGGTGCTGCAGCATTTTGCCGCCCGGCGTCAGGCTGACCGCGCGGCGACAATCGGCGTGACTGACGGCCTGGTGCGCCTGTTCGCTAACCGTTATGCACCGCTGGTTGCAGGACGAAATCTCGGGCTGGTGGCTATGGATCACCTCCCCTGGCTGCAACATCCGCTGGCCGCGCGTACGCTCGGCTGGGTAAAGCGTTAATAAAGAGGCAGCAATGCAAACATTTGATGTGGTGATTGCCGGTGGCGGCATGGTCGGTCTGGCAGTGGCCTGCGGTTTGCAGGGAAGTGGTCTGCGCGTTGCAGTACTGGAGAAAGCGGCGGAACCGCAGTTCGATCCGGCAGCCGCCGCGTCGATTCGGGTATCCGCAATTAATGCAGCCAGTGAACGTCTGCTACAGAAACTCGACGTCTGGTCATCTATTCTCGCCCTGCGCGCCAGCGCGTATCACGGTATGGAAGTGTGGGATCAGGACAGCTTTGGATCTGTCAGCTTTGATGATGAGCAGCAGGGGCTGTCGCATCTTGGTTATATTGTTGAAAATGAAGTGATTCACAGTGCGTTGTGGCAGCGTGCCAGCCAGTGTAAAGATGTTACGCTGTTTGCACCGGCCCGCCTGCAGCAGGTCGCGTTTGGTGATAATGAAGCCTTTATCACGCTGGAAGATGGCACCATGATGAGCGCCCGGCTGATGATAGCCGCCGACGGCGCCGGCTCCTGGCTGCGCGAAAAAGCGGATATCCCGCTGACGTTCTGGGATTATGAGCATCATGCGCTGGTCGCGAACGTGCGTACTGATATGCCGCATGATGCTATCGCGCGTCAGGTATTTCACGGCGAAGGTATTCTCGCCTTTCTGCCGATGCAGGATCCGCACCTGTGCTCAATCGTCTGGTCGCTGGCTCCACAGGAAGCAGCGCGCATGCAGTCGATGCCGGCAGCGCTGTTTAATCAGCAACTCTCTGTAGCCTTTGATATGCGGCTGGGATTATGCAGCGTTGAGAGCGAACGTAAAACGTTCCCGCTAACGGCACGCTATGCGCGCAATTTTGCAGCTCATCGTCTGGCGCTGGTCGGCGATGCGGCGCACACCATTCATCCGCTGGCCGGGCAGGGCGTGAATTTAGGCTTTATGGATGCGGCTGAGCTGATTGGTGAGATCCGCCGCCTGCATCAGGCGGGTCGTGATATCGGTGAGCATCTCTCACTGCGTCGCTACGAACGCAGCCGCAAGCACAGCGCAGCGCTGATGCTGGCCGGCATGCAGGGATTCCGCGAGCTGTTCGCCGGCACGCATCCGGCGAAAAAGCTGCTGCGTGACGTCGGGCTAAAGCTGGCCGATACGCTGCCAGGCGTGAAGCCGCGTCTGCTGAAGCAGGCGATGGGGCTGAACGACCTGCCAGAGTGGATCCGCTAGCTAACCAGGACGTTGTCGTTTCGTATCCGCATCAACCCGGGCGCCATAAATGGCGCCCCTATGGTGGCTCAATACAGGACGTCATCGTTTCGCATCGCCCTGGCGTAGGGGGCGCATTAATGCGCCCCGGTTTAAACCCATCCCCGGGCGTCATCATTTCGCACCCGCATCAACCCGGGCGCCATAAATGGCGCCCCTACGGTGGCTCAATACAGGACGTCATCGTTTCGCATCGCCCTGGCGTAGGGGGCGCATTAATGCGCCCCGGCAACCCCATCCCCCGGACGTTACATTTCGCACCCGCCCTATGGTAGGGGGCGCATTAATGCGCCCCGGCAAAAACCTCCTCCTGACTCCCTGTTCGCACTAAAACAGAGCGCTCTGCGCCATAATGATGCCTCGTTTGATTTATTCTAATTTTACCGCCAGATTCGCATTAGTTATTTTCATGCAGGATTAATCGCACAGCCGTGCCATTTAGGTCCTCACCCGCGGTGGCGTGTTTTATTTACTGAGATATCGCCCCGGAGTTGCATAATCTGCGCGTTTAATCACACAAAGGCAGCGGATTATGCTGCATGCTATGGGATGCACTGCAAAGATGAGGCCCGGCTTCGACTTCGTTTTGCTTATGGTTAAATCTGTTTTTCAGTGGTAACGTCAGCTGAAAGAGAACGTTTGCGTCGGCGTTTATTACCGCGCAGGCGAGCCCCGCTTATTGGTTTTCACAGGATGGTTATGACTCAGCAAACGCCTCTGTTTAAGCAGCACCAGCAGGACGGTGCACGCATGGTGGACTTCCACGGCTGGATGATGCCGCTGCACTACGGCTCGCAAATCGATGAGCACCACGCAGTGCGCAGCGACGCCGGCATGTTTGATGTATCGCACATGACCATCGTTGATCTGCACGGCGCACGGACCCGCGAGTTTCTGCGTTATCTGCTGGCAAATGATGTCGCAAAACTGACTCAACCCGGCAAAGCGCTCTACAGCGGCATGCTTAACGCATCGGGCGGCGTGATAGACGATCTGATCGTCTACTTCATGCAGGAGGATTTTTTTCGCCTGGTGGTCAACTCCGCCACGCGAGAGAAAGATCTCGCGTGGATAACGCAGCACGCCGCACCGTTTGGCGTGACGCTGACCGAGCGTCATGACCTGGCGCTGATTGCCGTGCAGGGTCCGAATGCGCAGCAGAAAGCACAGACGCTGTTTGATGAGAGCCAGCGTGCCGCCGTTGCCGGCATGAAGCCTTTTTATGGCGTGCAGTCAGGCGACCTGTTCATTGCCACCACCGGTTACACCGGCGAGGCAGGCTATGAAATTGCGCTGCCCGCTGACCAGGCGGAAATGTTCTGGCAGCAGCTACTGGCCGCGGGCGTAAAACCCGCCGGCTTAGGCGCGCGCGACACGCTGCGTCTGGAAGCCGGTATGAATCTCTATGGCCAGGAGATGGATGAAGGCGTTTCGCCGCTGGCCGCGAATATGGGCTGGACCATCAGCCGGGAACCGGCCGATCGCAATTTTATCGGACGTGAAGCGCTGGAAGCGCAGCGCGAGCAGGGCACTGAAAAACTGGTGGGGCTGGTCATGACGGAAAAAGGCGTACTGCGCGGTGGTCAGACGGTGCGCTTTACCGATGAGCAGGGCGTACCGCAGCAGGGTATGATTACCAGTGGTTCCTTCTCGCCGACGCTGGGCTGCAGCATCGCCCTGGCGCGCGTACCTGCCGGTATTGGCGGGCAGGCCATTGTGGAGATCCGCAATCGCGAAATGCCGGTAAAAGTGACTAAACCCGTTTTTGTACGCGCCGGTAAGCCGGTCGCTCAGTAAATTTTTCAGGAGAAATGGCGATGAGCAATGTGCCAAATACGTTGAAATACCGTGACAGCCACGAGTGGGTGCGTAAAGAAGAAGATGGCTCTTACACCGTGGGGATCACCGAGCATGCGCAGGAGCTGCTCGGTGATATGGTGTTTGTCGATCTGCCAGACGTTGGCGCTACGTTTAGCGCGGGCGACGACTGCGCCGTCGCGGAGTCGGTTAAAGCTGCTTCCGACATCTATGCACCGCTGAGCGGTGAAATTGTAGCGGTGAATGAGGCGCTGACCGACTCACCCGAGCTGGTGAACAGCGCGCCTTATGGCGATGGCTGGTTGTTCCGCCTGCAAGCCAGCGATGAAGCTGAACTCGACAGCATGCTTGATGCTGACGCCTATAAAGCCAGTATCGATGAGTAACCGGTAGCCTCTGAAGGTGTCGCAGTGCGGCACCTCTTCTTTATCTGCCTGTTGTAAGTCCTTTGTGTAACCCAGCCCGATGCAGGATCGACTGTAATGACCCAGACTCTCAGCCAGCTTGAACATAACGGTGCATTTATCGAGCGCCATATTGGTCCCACCGACGCCCAGCAGGCCAGCATGCTGGAAGCGATTGGTGCCGGTTCGCTAAACGAACTCATCAGCACCATCGTACCGGCGGATATTCAGCTGCCCGGGCCGCCGGCCACGGGTGACGCCGCGACCGAGCAGCAGGCGCTGGCAGAGCTGAAAGCGATGGCCAGTCAGAATCAGCGCTACAAATCCTGGATCGGCATGGGCTACAGTGCAGTAATCACTCCGCCGGTGATCCTGCGTAATATGCTGGAAAACCCTGGCTGGTATACCGCCTATACGCCGTATCAGCCTGAGGTGTCACAGGGGCGTCTGGAGGCGCTACTGAATTTCCAGACGCTGACGCTGGATCTGACCGGTATGGATATCGCCTCTGCGTCGCTGCTGGATGAAGCCACCGCGGCGGCTGAAGCGATGGCGATGGCGAAACGCGTCAGCAAGCTGAAGAGCGCCACCCGCTTCTTTATCGCCGATGATATTCATCCGCAGACGCTGGATGTCGTACGCACCCGCGCCGAAACATTTGGCTTTGATCTGATTATCGATCGGGCAGAGAAAGCACGCGATCATGAGGATCTGTTTGGTGTTCTTCTGCAGCAGGTGGGCACCAGTGGGGAAGTACATGACTATCACGATCTGATAGCAGAGCTGAAGAGCCGCAAAGTTGTCGTGAGCGTGGCCGCTGATTTCATGGCGCTGCTGCTGCTGGAGGCGCCCGGCAAACAGGGTGCTGACATTGTGTTTGGTTCCGCTCAGCGCTTTGGCGTGCCAATGGGCTATGGCGGACCGCACGCGGCCTTTTTTGCCAGCCGCGATGAGCACAAACGCTCAATGCCGGGCCGGATTATCGGCGTCTCACGCGATGCGGCGGGCAACACCGCGCTGCGCATGGCGATGCAGACGCGCGAGCAGCATATCCGTCGTGAAAAGGCGAACTCCAATATCTGTACCTCACAGGTTCTGCTGGCCAATATCGCCGGCCTCTATGCGGTCTGGCACGGTCCGCAGGGTTTGCAACGTATCGCCTCGCGCATTCATCGCCTGACCAGCATTCTGGCAACCGGCCTGCAGAAAGGCGGATTGACGCTGCGCCACGGCAGCTGGTTTGACACGCTGACCGTTGAGGTTGCTGACAAGGCCGGCGTGCTGAACCGCGCGCTGAGTTTTGGCGTAAACCTGCGCAGCGATATGCCTGACGCCGTAGGTATCACGCTGGATGAAACCACCAGCCGTGAAGATGTACAGGCGCTGTTTGCCATTTTTCTGGGCGACACGCACGGGCTGGATATCGATAAGCTTGATGCCGCCGTATCGGCGGAGAGTGCGGCTATTCCGGCAGGCCAGCAGCGCCGCAGTGACTACCTGACGCATCCGGTATTTAACCGCTATCACAGCGAAACAGAAATGATGCGCTACATGCACAGCCTGGAGAAAAAAGATCTGGCGCTGAATCAGGCAATGATCCCGCTTGGCTCCTGCACCATGAAGCTGAATGCCGCCGCAGAGATGATCCCGATCACCTGGCCGGAGTTCTCTGAACTGCATCCATTCTGCCCCGCTGAACAGGCTACAGGCTATCTGCAGATGATTGGGCAGCTGTCGCAGTGGCTGGTACAGCTCACCGGCTATGACGCGCTCTGCATGCAGCCTAACTCCGGGGCGCAGGGAGAGTATGCCGGCCTGCTGGCGATCCGCCGCTATCACGAAAGCCGCAATGAAGGCCGGCGCAACATCTGCCTGATCCCCGGGTCGGCACACGGCACCAACCCAGCCTCGGCGCAGATGGCGGGCATGTCGGTGGTTGTGGTTGCCTGCGATAAACAGGGCAATATCGATCTCGGCGATCTGCGTGAGAAAGCGGCTCAGGCGGGCGATGCGCTCTCCTGCATCATGGTGACCTATCCTTCTACCCACGGCGTTTATGAAGAAACCATCCGCGAAGTGTGCCAGATTGTGCATCAGTATGGCGGTCAGGTATATCTGGATGGCGCCAACATGAACGCCCAGGTGGGCATTACTACGCCTGGCTATATCGGTGCTGACGTCTCGCATCTTAACCTGCATAAAACCTTCTGCATTCCGCACGGCGGCGGCGGACCGGGCATGGGACCGATTGGCGTAAAAGCGCATCTGGCTCCGTTTGTGCCGGGGCACAGCGTGGTGCAGATTGATGGCGTACTGACGCAGCAGGGCGCCGTGTCGGCTGCACCGTTTGGCAGCGCCTCGATTTTGCCTATCAGCTGGATGTATATCCGTATGATGGGTGCAGAAGGGCTGAAACAGGCGAGCTCAGTGGCAATCCTTAATGCCAACTACATTGCGCGTCGTCTGCAATCGGCCTATCCGATCCTCTATACCGGACGCGATGGTCGCGTGGCGCACGAATGTATTCTCGATATTCGTCCGCTGAAAGAGCAGAGCGGTATCAGCGAGCTGGATATTGCCAAACGCCTGATCGATTACGGTTTTCACGCTCCGACCATGTCCTTCCCGGTAGCGGGCACGCTGATGGTGGAGCCGACTGAATCAGAGGGCAAAGCAGAGCTGGATCGCTTTATCGACGCGATGCTGGCGATCCGCATGGAGATTGACCGCGTCACCGCCGGTGAGTGGCCTGCTGATGACAATCCGCTGGTCAACGCACCGCATACGCAAATGGAAATTGTGGGCGAGTGGCAGCATCCCTATACGCGAGAGCTGGCGGTATTCCCGGCTGGCAGTGCGAATAAGTACTGGCCAACGGTAAAACGTCTTGATGACGTCTTCGGCGATCGCAACGTTTTCTGCGCCTGCGTGCCGATGAGCGAATATCAGTAAGCGCGATGAACTGACCCTTTAAGGACCGGCTGCCGGTCCTTTTTCTTTTGGAGGCACATATGGATCTGGCACTGGTTACCGGCGGCAGCCGGGGCATCGGACGCGCTACCTCGCTGCTGCTGGCGCAGGCGGGTTACCGCGTGGTAATCAACTACCGTCAGCGGGCTGCGGACGCAGAGCAGCTGGTCGGGGAGATTATTCGCCGGGGCGGCAGCGCCTGCGCGCTGCAGGCGGATATTGCTGATGAGGTGCAGGTCGTGAGGCTGTTTGCGCAGCTGGATGAGCAGCCGGGTGCCCTGCGGATAGTGGTGAACAACGCCGGAATTCTGTTTACGCAGTGCCGGGTGGAGGCGCTAAGCGCTGAGCGTATTCAGCGGGTGCTGGCGACGAACGTCACCGGGACTTTTATCTGCTGCCGGGAAGCGGTGAAACGCATGAGCAGGGCGCACGGCGGGGAGGGCGGTGTGATTGTGAATGTTTCATCAGGTGCCGTACACAGCGGCGCGCCGGACGAATATGTGGATTATGCAGCATCAAAAGCGGCGGTGGACACGCTGACCCGCGGGCTGGCGCGCGAAGTGGCCGCCCAGGGGATCCGGGTAACCGGTGTGCGTCCCGGCTCCACGTATACCGACATGCATGCGGATGGCGGCGAGCCGGAGCGGGTTGATCGGGTGGCGCAGCGTATTCCGCTGGGACGCGGCGCGCAGCCGGAAGAGATCGCCCGCGCCATCCTCTGGCTGAGCAGCGATGCTGCCGCTTATGTCACCGGCAGCATGCTGGACGTGACGGGCGGACTCTGACATCCGCCCGCATCGCCGGTCAGAGCGTGGCGCCGTTGCTGGCGATCACCTGCTGATACCAGCTGAAGCTCTTTTTCTTTGAACGCGCGAAGGTGCCGCCGTCGTCGTCGTTTTTGTCGACGTGGATAAAGCCATAGCGCTTGCTGTACTGACCGGTGGTGAACGAGACGCAGTCGATGCAGCCCCACGGCGTATAGCCCAGCAGCTCGACACCATCCAGCGCAACCGCTTTTTTCATCTCTTCGATATGCGCCCGCAGGTAGTCAATGCGGTAGTCGTCGGCGATAAAGCCCTCCGCATCAGGTTTATCGATCGCGCCGAAGCCATTTTCCACAATAAACAGCGGCTTCTGATAGCGCTCATAGAGTGAATTCAGCACATAGCGCAGGCCCACCGGATCGATCTGCCAGCCCCAGTCTGACGCTTTAACGTGCGGATTGGGTACCACGCCGTCAAAGCCGGTGATCGGATCATCCACGCCGCTGGCGCGGGTATCGACCGCGTTGCTCATGTAATAGCTGAAACCGATGTAGTCGCAGCAGCCCTGCTGCAGAGTTTCGGCATCATCTGCTGCCATCTCGATGTGGTAGCCTTTGCGCGCCCACTCTTTCAGCGTGTAAGCGGGGTAAGCGCCGCGCATCTGCACGTCGCTGAAAACGTAACGCTGATGCATCGCCTCCTGCGCCCGCATGACATCATCCGGATGACAGGAGAAGGGATAGACCGGCACCATGGCGATCATGCAGCCGATCTGAAAACCGGGATTGATCTCATGACCGCGTTTCACCACCTTTGCACTGGCGACAAACTGGTGATGCATAACCTGATACATCGTCTGCTCTGGCTTCTCATGCTCAGTAAACACCACGCCGGAACAGCAGTAGCCAAACAGCGGATATTGCCAGTTGCGCTGGTTGTTGATCTCGTTAAAGGTCATCCAGTACTTCACTTTGTGCTGATAGCGCGTCATCACCACGTCGCTGAAGCGCACAAAGAAATCGACCACCCGGCGGTCAGCCCAGCCGCCATACTCTTTTACCAGATGATAAGGCATCTCAAAGTGAGAGAGAGTGATCACCGGTTCGATACCATATTTCAGCAGCTCATCGAACAGGTCATCATAAAACTGCAGGCCCGCCTCATTAGGCTGCGCTTCATCGCCGTTAGGGAAGATGCGCGTCCAGGCAATCGAGGTGCGGAAGCACTTAAAGCCCATCTCAGCAAACAGCGCCACGTCCTGTTTGTAGTGTGAGTAAAACTCTACCGCCTGGTGATTGGGATAGTGTTTGCCCGGCTGTACGCCGTCGGTGATCACGCGGTCAACGCCGTGTGCACCACCGGTCAGCACGTCAGCGATACTGACGCCTTTGCCGCCCTGATCCCAGCCGCCTTCAACCTGATGCGCGGCTACTGCGCCGCCCCAGAGAAACCCTTGTGGTAACTGCAAATCATCACGCATTGTTCAGCCTCATCATACGTCGGGTGAAAACAGAATTTCCCGCAGTGTAACAAGCAGCCGGTGAATGTCACGCTATAACACCGCGTGCAGAATGTAACCTGTCACAGCTAAAAAACAGGGTGTTTTCAGGGGGATAGCATATGCGCCAGCGTGCGTCCCAGCGTTTCGATAATGTACATTACCGGCACCTGCGTGGTGATGTCGTGCTGCCCGGCCAGCGTGATCTGCGGCACGTGATAGGAGAGGGTAAAATCCGCCATTTTTGCCAGCGAGCTGGTGTCGTGATTGGTGATGGCGATGATTTTGCAGCGGTTAAGGCTGAACTGACTGGCGAAGCGCAGGATCTCTTCGGTCTCGCCGGAAACGGAGAGAATAATCGCCAGCGCGCCTTCACTGACTCCGGGCATAACCGGATAGTAAGGGTCGTCAATATGGTGGCTGAATTTGCCGACGTTGGAAAAGAAGCGTGCGCCATATTTACCGAGGCTGCCCGACGTGCCGGCACCAATAAAGAAAATATGCCCGGCCTGCAGGATCATCTGCGCGGCCTGCGCAATCTGCTGCTCAAACTCGGCATTGTGAATACTTTTGAAAAAACTCAGCATTTCGCCAGCGCCCGATGAGGGGATTGCAGGCGGGGTCTGCTCCTGAGCCAGGCGAAAGCGGATACGAAACTCTGACCAGCCGTCACAGTGCAGCTTGCGGCAAAAGCGCAGTACGGTGGTGGTAGAGACGCCCGCCTGCGCCGCCAGATCGCGAATGGTCATATAGCTGACGCTTTGCGGATGTTTGATGATGAAATGGTAAACCTGCATCTCAAGATCGTTCAGGCTGGAGAGATCGCGGTGTGCAAACATGCGGAACATCGCTCAGGCAGCAAAAGGAGCCTGCAGTGTACCAGATTGCACCGCAGGCCGGGTGACACACCCCGACACAGAAATAATTGAGCGTACATTTGTACACTGAAAATATTTCTGGTTAGGCTGAAGGGGTTAAAAAACACGCTCCTTTATCTTCAGGGATCCCGCACCATGGTAAAACCCGTACTCACTACGCCCGGTTATTCGCTGGCCGAAGAGATAGCCAACAGCGTCAGCCATGGCGTTGGCTGCCTGTTTGGTATTATCGGTCTGGTGCTGCTGCTGACGCAGGCAGTGGAAACGCAGGCGAGCATCACTGCTATCACCAGCTACAGCCTCTATGGCGGCAGCATGATTCTGCTCTACCTCGCCTCTACGCTCTATCACGCCATTCCGCATCAGCGCGCCCGGCCGTGGCTGAAGAAATTTGATCACTGCGCTATCTATCTGCTGATCGCCGGCACCTATACGCCGTTTTTGCTGGTCGGGCTGAAATCGCCGCTGGCACACGGACTGATGGTGGTGATCTGGAGTCTGGCGCTGGCGGGCATCATTTTTAAGCTGACAATTGCGCACCGCTTTAAGGTGCTGTCGCTGGTGACCTATCTCAGCATGGGGTGGCTGTCGCTGGTGGTGATCTATCAGCTGGCGATGCGGCTTTCCGCCGGAGGCGTCTGGCTGCTGGCGGCGGGAGGCGTGGTCTACTCCCTGGGCGTGATTTTTTACGTGTCGCGCCGGATACCCTTTAACCATGCGATCTGGCACGGCTTTGTACTCGGCGGCAGCGTGCTGCACTTCTGCGCCATCTACTTTTATGTGAAATAAACGGGCTTTATGCGCATTGCAGCGGGACGCCGGACGGCCTCCCGCTCTGTGCCTCTTACGCGTCCAGCGCGTAAGGCAGTGGCTGAATGGTGAGTTCACCACCTTCATCGCCTTCAGCACGCAGGATCGCATCTGGTTCCGGATCGTTATTCATCACCATCTGCACCCAGACGCTGCCATCCTCAAGCTGTACCGCACACAGTACCGTGCCGGTACGCCGCCAGCGATCGCCCATCTTCAGCTCCATTGAACTCCCCGCTTCCGGTACTTTACCGGCGCTACCCGCCAGCCAGAACAGGGCACGCTTGTTGGCACCGCGGAACTTCGCCCGCGCGACCATCTCCTGACCGGTATAGCAACCTTTCTTAAAGCTGATTGCATCCAGCGCCTGCAGGTTGGTGGCCTGCGGGATCAGCTGGGCGCTGGTAGCGCTATCGATAACCGGAATACCCGCTTCGATATCCAGCGCCAGCCACTGCCTGCTATCGTTGAACTGCGCCTCACCCTCCAGTGCCGCTTTAATCGCTTCCGCTTTGGCGGGGGTAGTAATCACGACAAAACGTTCCGCAGGCTGATCCAGCCACAGCAGCGTGCTCTCATCCTGCTGCACTACCGCATGCGCGGCATCCGGCAGCGTGGCAAACAGATTCGTCAGTGCCGCACGCGCCTGAAAGCCGGCAACGCCCAGTACGACAGCTTCATCGTCAGCTTCGATGGTCACTTTGGCAAACACCGCATATTTTTTCAGTTCAGCAATCTGCTGGTCACGCAGGCTGCGGCGCACCAGATAAGCGTATCCCTCGCCGCGATGAAACAGACGCAGGTTGCTCCACATTTTGCCTTTGGCGTCGCAGTGGGCAGCCTGACGATGCTGCTCACTGGTCAGCGTTGCGACATCCAGCGTCAGCTGTCCCTGCAGATAGCTGGTGCTGTCTTTGCCCTGTACCGCCACCAGCGCCCACTCATCAAGCGACATCAGCGTCAGGGGCAGGCGTGCCGCAGCGACAGGCTGGCGGGGAGGGAGGGTAAAAATCGGCATGTGTCCATCCTGATTAATCAAGTTTGTCCGGAGTTGTTTGTTCAATGTTAAAAGAGCAGCGGGGCAATGCAAACTGTTTACGGAACCGGGCGCACAAATCGCGTGATGATGCGGCAACACAGCCTGCCGCTTTGCGTAATCCTGCGCAGGAAACAGCACTCAGCCTGCAGCAGGTAAAAAAAGCAGGTACACTGACCCCACTGTTTACAGCCGTGGAACACGACACATGGATATTCATGATAAATCACGCGTTAAGTGGGCCTGCCGTCGGGGCATGCTTGAGCTTGATGTCTCCATTATGCCTTTTTTTCACTATGAGTATGATTCGCTGAGTGATGAAGATAAGCGGGTGTTTGTTGCTTTACTGAAGAGTGACGATCCGGATCTGTTTAACTGGATGATGGACCACGGCGAGCCCGCGGATCCCGAGTTTAAGCGCATGGTAAAACTGATCCAGCAGCGCAACCGTGAACGCGGTCCGGTGGCAATGTAGCCTGCGTCCTTCGCGCAGCGCCCGGCTGGCAAATCTGGCGGCGGGTTTCAGCTGCGTGACGCTGCTGCTGTTCGTCTGGCCTGCGGAGTGGCATGTGCTGCAGGCGCTGCTTTCCGTCGCGGTGCTGGCGGAAAGCTGGCGCACTGAGCGACGCTTACGGCAACGCTGCGGCGAGCTGACGCGGGATGTTCAGGGAAGCTGGGGCTGGCAGGGAACCCGCTGGTATACCGCCCGGACGGCGCAATGGCAGCCGTGGGGCGTGCTGCTGACCCTGCAGAATGCGCAGGGCCAGCGCTGGCGTTTCTGGCTGATGCAGGACGCCATGACGATGCGCAGCTGGCGGCAGCTGCGCGCGCAGGACGCGCTCAGTGGCGCGGCAGACCGGCGTTAAAGCCGGTCAGCTGTTTCCGTGAGAATCTGTTCGCACCACTGCTCAATACGCTCGTCGCTCTGCTCAAACTGGTTAACATCATCCAGCGCCAGACCTACAAACTGTGTGCCGTCAGCGGTCAGCGGCTTGCGGCTGGTAAAGGTATACCCCTCCAGCGGCCAGTAGCCGACAAACTGTACGCCCATCGGCAGCAGCAGTTCGTGCAGCATGCCCAGCGCATCAAGAAACCACTCGCTGTACTCAATCTGGTCGCCCATACCGTACAGCGCCACAATTTTCCCCTGCAGGTTAAGTCCCGGCAGCTGCGGCCATACCGCTTCCCAGTCCTCCTGCAGCTCGCCAAAATCCCAGGTCGGAATACCGAGGATCAGCAGGTCATACTGCTCCATCAGCGAGGGGTCATCATCTTTGAGGTTGTGCAGCGTCACCAGCTCTTCACCAATAAAGTCGCGGATTTTTTCCGCTGCCATCTCGGTGTAACAGGTACTTGAACCGTAAAAAAGTCCGATATTCATGCGGTTAATGCTCTGTATGAAACTCACTCTGGCGCAATTGTACCAGAACCCCTCTGCTTTAAGGCATAATGAGCACGATTTCACACTGGCGAGAGGATAACGTGCAGGATAGCGATCTGATTGAACAGTTTCTTGATGCGCTCTGGCTGGAGCGTAATCTGGCGCAAAATACGCTGGCCTCTTATCGTCAGGATCTGCAAACCCTCACCGCATGGCTGCAGCATCACAATCTGACGCTGCTGACGCTGCAGGCGCTGGATCTGCAGCAGTTTCTTGCCGAGCGTATTGAAGGTGGCTATAAGGCCACCAGTTCAGCCCGCACGCTGAGCGCCATGCGCCGGCTGTTTCAGTATCTCTACCGTGAAAAGCTGCGCAGTGACGATCCCAGCGCGCTGCTCTCCGCCCCTAAGCTGCCACAGCGGCTGCCGAAAGATCTCAGCGAGAGTCAGGTAGACCGGCTGCTGCAGGCGCCGGCCACAGATATTCCGCTGGAGCTGCGCGATAAAGCGATGCTGGAGGTGCTGTATGCCACCGGTCTGCGCGTCTCAGAGCTGGTCGGGCTGACCATCAGCGATGTCAGCCTGCGGCAGGGAGTGGTGCGCGTTATCGGTAAAGGTAATAAAGAGCGGCTGGTGCCATTAGGTGAAGAAGCGATCCACTGGTTAGAGCACTATATGGAATATGGCCGGCCGTGGCTGCTAAACGGACAGACGCTGGACGTTCTGTTTCCCAGCCAGCGCGCGCAGCAGATGACGCGTCAGACCTTCTGGCACCGCATCAAGCACTACGCGACGCTGGCGGGTATCGACAGCGATAAACTGTCACCGCACGTGCTGCGGCATGCATTTGCCACACATTTACTGAACCACGGCGCTGATTTGCGCGTCGTACAGATGCTACTGGGCCACAGTGACCTGTCGACCACCCAGATTTATACGCATGTTGCCACCGAGCGGCTGCGTCAGTTACATCAACAGCACCATCCGCGCGCCTGAGCAGCGGCAACAAGGACTTATGATGAAAAAACAGTTTACCGTTCTGGCGCTGCTGGTCAGCGCCTTTTCCGCTCTGGCACAGGCTGATGACAGCGCTATTCAGCAGACGCTGAAAAAAGTGGGTCTGCAGCAGGCTGAGATCCAGCCCTCGCCGCTGCCGGGCATGAAAACCGTGCTGACGGAAAGCGGCGTGATTTACATTACTGAAGATGGCAAACATATGATTCAGGGCCCGCTGTATGACGTCAGCGGCGCACAGCCGGTTAATGTCACCAACCAGCTGCTGGACAAAAAAGTCGCCGCGCTGGCGCCGGAAATGATTGTCTATAAAGCGCCGAAAGAGCAGCACGTCATTACGGTGTTTACCGATATCACCTGCGGCTACTGCCGTAAGCTGCATGAGCAGATGGCGGACTACAACGCGCTGGGTATCACGGTGCGCTATCTCGCCTTCCCGCGCGAAGGGCTGAACGGTCAGGTTGAGAAAGCGATGAAGGCGATCTGGTGCAGTGCCGATCGCAACAAAGCGTTCGATCAGGCGATGAAAGGCGATACGCCGCAGATGGATGCGCCAGCGACCTGCAGCCTCAATCTCGATAAGCACTACAAACTCGGCATTCTGTTCGGCATTCAGGGTACGCCCGCCATTCTTACCGACAGCGGTATGATGATCCCGGGCTATCAGGGCCCGCAGGAGCTGAAACAGGTGCTTGATGGTCAGAAGCGGGGCGGTTAATTCACAGTGATGCACACTACAGAACTGCGTCGGCGCACGCTGCCGGCTGATGCCAGCCTGCCTGACGACCTGCCGCCTCTGCTGCGCCGTCTCTATCTGCATCGCGGCGTTAAAACCGCAGCAGAGCTGGAGCGCGGGGCAAAATATCTGCTGCCGTGGCAGAGCCTCGGCGGTATAGAGGCTGCGGTTGCGCTGCTGCACCGGATGCTTACGGGCGGCCAGCGCATTATGGTCGTCGGCGATTTTGACGCCGACGGCGCGACCAGCACCGCACTGACCGTGCTGGCGCTGCGCAGCATGGGCGGCAACGTGGACTACCTGGTGCCTAACCGCTTTGACGATGGCTATGGCCTGAGTCCGGAAGTGGTGGAGCAGGCGCGTGCGCGCGGCGCGGAGATGATCCTCACAGTGGATAACGGCATCTCCTCGCACGCGGGCGTCGAAACGGCGTCAGCGCACGGCATCCCGGTCCTGATCACCGATCACCATCTGCCGGGCGAAACGCTGCCGGCCGCCGACGCTATTGTTAATCCTAACCTCAGCGACAGCGCTTTTCCGTCGCGCGCGCTGGCAGGCGTCGGCGTGGCGTTCTACCTGATGCTGGCGCTGCGCGCGCATCTGCGCGAGCAGGGCTGGTTTACCCCCCAGCGCAGCGAACCCAATCTGGCCGCGTGGCTCGATCTGGTCGCGCTCGGCACCGTAGCGGACGTGGTGCCGCTGGATGCGAACAATCGCATTCTGGTGTGGCAGGGGCTGAGCCGCATTCGCGCCGGTAAATGCCGCGCCGGTATTCGGGCGCTGCTGGAGATCGCAAACCGCGATGCGCGTCAGCTGGCAGCCAGCGATCTCGGCTTTGCCGTTGGCCCGCGTCTTAACGCGGCGGGGCGGCTTGACGATATGTCGGTTGGCGTAGCGCTCTTGCTGACCGAGGATATTGCGCAGGCGCGCATGCTGGCCAGCGAGCTGGATGCGCTGAACCAGACGCGCAAAGAAATTGAACAGGGCATGAAAAGCGAAGCGCTGGCGCTGTGCGATGCGCTGGAGCGTCAGCATAGCGACCTGCCGCTGGGCCTGGCATTTTATCACCCCGAATGGCACCAGGGGGTGGTCGGGATCCTCGCATCGCGCCTGAAAGAGCGTTTTCACCGGCCGGTCATTGCGTTTGCGCCCGCGGGCGATGGCACGCTAAAAGGATCGGGTCGCTCAATCGCCGGACTGCACCTGCGTGACGCGCTGGAGCGGCTGGATACGCTCTATCCGGGGCTGATTATCAAGTTCGGCGGCCATGCGATGGCGGCGGGACTCTCGCTGGAAACGGATAAGTATGACGCGTTTCGCGAGCGCTTTGCCGCGCTGATTGATGAGTGGCTCGATGGAGAAGCGCTGCAGGGCGTGGTCTGGTCTGACGGTGAGCTGCACGCGCAGGAGTTCAGCCTGCATACCGCTGAAATGCTGCGTGAGGCGGGGCCGTGGGGACAGGCATTCCCGGAACCGGTGTTTGACGGCAAATTTAAACTGCTGCAGCAGCGACTGGTGGGCGAGCGTCACCTGAAGGTGATGGTGGAACCGGTCGGCGGCGGACCGCTGCTGGACGGTATCGCGTTTAATGTTGATACCCGCCTCTGGCCGGATACCAGCGTGCGGCAGGTTGAGCTGGCCTATAAGCTGGATATCAACGAGTATCGCGGTAACCGTTCCGTGCAGCTGATAATCGATCATATCTGGCCGCTCTGACCGCGCGCGCCGCTACAAACCGCGCGCGCTTTCGGGTAAACTCATGCGTTACTTTATCTTTTCTCACCGTATCGCCAAAAAAGACTGAAAAGCCATGTTTGAAATTAATCCGGTCAAAAATCGTATCCAGGACCTTAGCGAGCGCAGCGGCGTTCTTAGGGGGTATCTTTGACTACGATGCCAAGAAAGAACGTCTTGAAGAAGTAAACGCCGAGCTGGAGCAGCCGGACGTCTGGAATGAACCTGAACGCGCGCAGGCGCTCGGCAAAGAGCGCGCGTCGCTCGAAGCCGTCGTTGAAACCCTCGATCAGATGCACCAGGGCCTGGAAGATGTGCAGGGACTGCTGGAGCTGGCGGTTGAAGCGGACGATGAAGAAACCTTCAACGAAGCCGTGGTTGAGCTCGACGCGCTGGAAGTAAAGCTGGGTGAGCTGGAATTCCGCCGCATGTTCTCAGGCGAGTATGACAGCGCCGACTGCTACATGGATATTCAGGCAGGCTCCGGCGGTACGGAAGCGCAGGACTGGGCCAGCATGCTGCTGCGCATGTATCTGCGCTGGGCAGAAGCCAAAGGGTTTAAAACCGAGATCATTGAAGAGTCGGAAGGCGAAGTTGCGGGCACCAAATCCGCCACCATCAAGGTGATTGGTGACTACGCCTACGGCTGGCTGCGTACGGAAACCGGCGTCCATCGCCTGGTGCGCAAGAGTCCGTTTGACTCCGGCGGCCGTCGTCACACCTCGTTCAGTTCGGTGTTTATCTATCCGGAAGTGGATGACAATATCGATATCGATATCAACCCGGCCGATCTGCGCATTGACGTCTACCGCGCATCAGGTGCGGGCGGTCAGCACGTTAACAAAACGGAGTCTGCGGTGCGTATTACCCACCTGCCGACCAACATTGTGGTGCAGTGTCAGAACGACCGTTCACAGCACAAGAACAAAGACCAGGCCTTCAAACAGCTGCGCGCCAAGCTCTATGAATATGAGATGCAGAAGAAAAATGCTGACAAGCAGGCCGCAGAAGAGAACAAATCGGATATCGGCTGGGGCAGCCAGATTCGTTCTTACGTGCTGGATGACTCCCGCATCAAAGATCTGCGCACCAGCGTAGAGACCCGCAATACTCAGGCGGTGCTGGATGGCGATCTGGATCGTTTTATTGAAGCAAGTTTAAAAGCAGGGCTATAAGGAACCGACATGTCTGAACAACAACCGCAGAACGCTGACGCCGCACTTGAGTTAAATAATGAACTGAAAGCGCGTCGCGAAAAACTCAGCGCGCTGCGTGAAAAGGGCGTGGCGTTTCCCAACGATTTCCGTCGTGACACCACCTCCGATCGGCTGCACGCCAGCTATGACGACAAGAGCAACGAAGAGCTGGAAGCGCTGGGCGTGGAAGTGAGCGTTGCCGGTCGTATGATGACGCGCCGCATCATGGGTAAAGCGTCGTTTGCCACGCTGCAGGATGTTGGCGGTCAGATCCAGATCTACGTTTCACGTGACGATCTGCCGGAAGGCGTCTATAACGAGCAGTTCAAGAAGTGGGATCTGGGCGATATTCTGGGTGCACGCGGTAAGCTGTTCAAAACCAAAACCGGCGAGCTTTCAATCCATATCTCAGAACTGCGCCTGCTGACCAAAGCGCTGCGTCCGCTGCCGGACAAGTTTCACGGCCTGGCTGACCAGGAGACGCGCTATCGTCAGCGCTATCTTGATCTCATCTCCAACGATGAATCGCGCCACACTTTCCAGGTACGCTCGAAAATCATGGCGGGTATTCGCCAGTTCATGGTAAACCGCGACTTTATGGAAGTGGAAACGCCAATGATGCAGGTGATCCCGGGCGGCGCTTCTGCGCGTCCTTTCATCACCCATCACAATGCGCTGGATATCGATATGTATCTGCGTATTGCGCCGGAGCTTTATCTGAAGCGTCTGGTTGTAGGCGGCTTCGATCGCGTGTTTGAGATCAACCGTAACTTCCGTAACGAAGGCATCTCGCCGCGCCATAATCCTGAGTTCACCATGATGGAACTCTATATGGCGTATGCAGATTACAAAGATCTGATTGAGCTGACCGAAAGCCTGTTCCGCACGCTGGCGCAGGACGTACTGGGCACCACTGAAGTGGCCTATGGCGAACATACCTTTGACTTCGGTAAGCCTTTTGAGAAGCTCACGATGCGTGAAGCGATCAAAAAATATCGTCCGGAAACGGACCTGGCTGACCTGGAAGACTTTGATAAAGCGGTAGCGATCGCCAGTGCGCTGCATATTAAAGTGGAAAAAAGCTGGGGTCTGGGCCGCGTGGTAACGGAGATCTTTGAAGAGACGGCGGAAGCCCATCTGATTCAGCCAACCTTCATCACCGAATACCCGGCAGAGGTTTCACCGCTGGCGCGCCGTAATGATGAGAACCCGGAAATCACCGATCGCTTTGAGTTCTTTATTGGTGGTCGCGAGATCGGTAACGGCTTCTCAGAGCTGAACGACGCTGAAGATCAGGCAGAGCGTTTCCTGCAGCAGGTGAATGCAAAAGATGCCGGCGATGATGAAGCGATGTTCTACGATGAAGATTACGTAACCGCGCTGGAGCACGGACTGCCGCCAACGGCTGGCCTCGGTATCGGTATCGACCGTATGGTGATGCTGTTTACCAACAGCCACACCATTCGCGATGTGATCCTGTTCCCGGCGCTGCGCCCGACGGCGAAGTAACGGCAGGCGCTGCCCGTCTCTCTCCCGCAGGGGAGAGTCGGGCAGCAGTTATCACGGCGCAATCGCCTCTGCCAGCCACGTCTGAAAACGCGCATAGGGTATGTAGAGTGCCACATCGCTATACAGCGTTTTTCCGCTTTGGTTATCATCGATCCGCCGGCTGTATCCTGTGATCACCCCAGCCAGCGTGTCATCACTGGCGTTATAGACTGCGCCGCCTGACATACCTTTCACTACGCCAGCACTGGCCGCCACCACCACACAGTTTGCTTTGTTCCAGCTGTTTACCAGCGTGGTATTCACCAGGTTCTCTCCGCTGGAGGCGACCGGCAGGGCAGAGATAAAGCTATAGCCATAAAGATTTACGCGATCGCCAATGTGGCCGTTACGGAACGCCGGCGGCAGGTTGCCCGCCCGGTTTTTATGGTAAACCACGGCGAGATCGCAGTCGGGGTGCCAGGCTTTTACCCGGTAGAGTGAGTATTTCGCCACGTGTGCCGCCGTCAGGCTGTAGTCGGCGGTCAGCGGGATAGTCGTGCCCAGCGTGCCGACCCCAAGAATGGTGGGAATACCGGTAACGGTCATATCCACCCGGCGCGCAGCTTCTTTACTGTATTCATAGTGTCCAACCGAGCAGCCGCTGAGGCAGCACGCCGCCAGCGCAATTATCCAGCGCATCTCTTTTTTCTCCTGTGGGGCGCTCACCTGCGCGCTGCGTTCTGACCGTTACCCGCTTCCGCCGGCTGAAAACCGGGCAACGCTATCACTATCCGCCACCGCGCCACAAGCCGGACCGGCGCTGATTATTGCCGCGCCGGCAACATAGCCTTGCGGCGCACAGGGTGGTTGCGCTGCCAGGGCTGTGTTTTAATGCAGCGTGACGCAGTTCAAATATTAATAAGCGTTCTGTTTTACCGTGCTGTGTTCGCAGTACGGCCCGCCTGCAAAATTATCTTGGGAGAGTGTGTTATGCCTGTTGCATTACTGGCGCTGGCGCTGAGTGCGTTCGCCATTGGCACCACGGAGTTTGTCATCATGGGGTTGCTGCCGGAAGTGGCAGGCGATCTGCAGGTGTCGATTCCTTCAGCCGGCTGGCTGATCAGCGGTTACGCGCTCGGCGTGGCGATTGGCGCGCCGATAATGGCGCTGCTGACCGCCAGCCTGCCGCGCAAGCGCACGCTGAGTCTGCTGATGGTGATCTTTATTATCGGTAACGTGCTCTGCGCGCTGGCCTATAGCTATAACCTGCTGATGCTGGCGCGTGTGGTCACCGCACTCTGCCACGGCGCGTTTTTTGGCATTGGATCGGTAGTGGCCGCAAGCCTGGTGGCGCCCGGCCGTCAGGCGTCAGCGGTGGCGCTGATGTTTACCGGGCTGACGCTGGCAAACGTGCTTGGCGTACCGCTTGGCACCTGGTTTGGTCAGCTGTTTGGCTGGCGTGCCACCTTCTGGGGCGTGGCGATTATCGGCATTCTGGCGTTTATCGCCCTGATTGTCAGCCTGCCGGCAAATAAAGAAGAGAAGCCGGTTCATCTGGCCAGTGAGATTAGTGCGCTGGCCAACGGACGACTCTGGCTATCGCTGCTGATGACGGTCTGCTTTGCCGCGGCGATGTTTGCGCTGTTCAGCTATATTGCGCCGCTGCTGCTTCAGGTCACCGGCATCAGCGACCGCGGCGTGAGCTGGACGCTGTTCCTGATTGGCGCCGGCCTGACGGCAGGTAATATCATTGGCGGCAAGCTGGCGGACTGGAAAGTCTCTTTCAGCCTGATCCTCAGCTTCTCACTGATTGCGCTGTTCTCACTGCTCTTCAGCTGGACCAGCCATGCGCTCTGGCTGGCTGAAATTACGCTGTTCCTGTGGGCCATGGCGACGTTTGCCACTGTACCCGGCCTGCAGATCAACGTGGTGCGCCACGGCAAAGAGGCACCGAACCTGGTTTCCACGCTCAACATCGCTGCTTTTAACGTGGGTAACGCGCTGGGTGCCTGGGTAGGCGGCGCCGTTATTGCGCGCGGCTACGGCCTGACGGCAGTGCCGGTTGCGGCTGCCGCCATCGCCGCTGTCGGCCTGGTGGTGTGTGTCATCACCTTCCGCAACGCTAACGGTCAGGGCGATACGGTCCGCGTCTGAGCAAGCTGCGCGGCGATAAGCCCCGGAAATGCCGCCACCTGCTGCTGCAGGTGGTGGCAGAAGCGGTCAACCAGCGCGGAGGCGGGCCGGTGCAGCGGGCGGATCAGGCTCACGGTAAACGGCACGCTGATACTGAAACGCCGCATCACCACGCCGCTCGCCGCGTAATCCAGCGCGGTGAGCGGATTTACAATCGATAAGCCAACCCCGGCGCGCACCATCGCGCATACCGACGCGGCGCTGTGCGTCTCCAGCACCAGCCGCCGCTCAACCTTCTGTTCCAGAAACAGCGCATCCAGCAGCTGACGATAGCTGTCATGCCGCGACAGGCTGACAAAATTCTGCTGATGGAAATCGGCAGGTGTCAGCACATCACGCTGACAGAGCGGATGCTGCGGCGGCAAAACGCACACTTCATCGCAGGTCAGCAGCGAGAGGCGTTCCGTGCCGGATGGCGCATGCTGTGTCTCAGTCAGGCCAAGATCGTAGCGCTGCGCCGACAGCCACTCCTCCAGCAGCGGCGACTCCTGCGGAATGATGTTCAGATTCACCTGCGGATAGCGCTGCATAAAGGGCTGCAGCAGAGGCGGCAGCAGCGACTGGGAAAATACCGGCAGGCAGGCCACCGACAGCTCGCCATGCCGGAACTGCCGTAATCCTTCCGCCGCATCGAGAATCCGGTCCAGTCCGTACCAGGAGCGCTGCACCTCTTCAAACAGACTCAGCGCCTGCATCGTGGGCTGCAGACGACCGCGCACCCGCTCAAACAGCGTCAGTCCCAGCTGCTGCTCCAGACGCGCCAGCTCACGGCTGACGGTGGGCTGCGAAGTGTGCAGCAGCGCGGCGGCCTGCGTCAGATTGCCACTGGTCATCACCGCATGGAAAATCTCAATATGCCGCCAGTTGATGTTCGCCATCGCTCCTCCATTAAAGGCATATCATATTTGCATAGCTGCCGCTAAAACAGATATTTCTGTGAATTGATGTGGTGTGGCTAAATGGGGGCAACAGTACAGGAGAATTGTTATGCCACGTCCGTTAGACACCACCGAATCTGCGCTTAACGCTACCCATCTGCTGCCGCTGGCGCAGCGCTACAGCGGTCCGTTCTGGGCCTATGACGCCGCCATTATTCAGCAGCGTATTGCGCAGCTCAGCCAGTTTGATGTGGTGCGCTTTGCGCAGAAAGCCTGCTCAAACATTCATATTCTGCGCCTGATGCGTCAGGCCGGGGTAAAAGTCGATTCCGTCTCGCTGGGTGAAATTGAACGCGCGCTGGCGGCGGGATTTGAACCGGGCGGTGAGGACATTGTGTTTACGGCGGACCTGCTGGATCTGCCGACGCTTCAGCGCGTGGCTGAGCTGCAGGTACCGGTAAACGCCGGTTCGGTAGATATGCTGCACCAGCTGGGCGCGCGTTCGCCGGGCCATAACGTGTGGCTGCGTATCAATCCTGGTTTTGGTCACGGTCACAGCCAGAAAACCAATACCGGCGGCGAAAACAGCAAGCACGGCATCTGGTATGGCGATCTGCCGCTGGCGCTGGCTGCGATTCAGCAGCACGGTCTGCAGCTGGTGGGGCTGCACATGCATATCGGCTCCGGCGTGGATTATGCGCATCTGCAGCAGGTGTGTGACGCCATGGTCGATCAGGTGATTGCGTTTGGTCAGGATCTCAGCGCCATCTCAGCCGGCGGCGGTCTCTCTGTTCCCTATCATTTTGGTGAAGAAGCGATCGATACCGATCACTACTTTGGCCTCTGGAGCCGCGCGCGCGATCGCATTGCCGACCACCTCGGGCATCCGGTAAAGCTGGAAATTGAGCCGGGACGCTTCCTGGTGGCTGAATCGGGCGTACTGGTTTCACAGGTACGGGCGGTTAAAGCGATGGGTAGTCGCCACTTTGTGCTGGTTGATGCAGGCTTCAGCGATCTGATGCGTCCGGCTATGTATGGCAGCTATCACCATATTTCGGTGCTGCCAGCCGATGGCAGCACGCCGGAGGCAGTCACGCAGGAGAGCGTGGTGGCCGGGCCGCTGTGTGAATCAGGCGATGTGTTTACCCAGCAGGAGGGCGGCAAGGTGGAGACCCGCGCGCTGCCTGCGGTGCAGCCTGGCGACTATCTGGTGTTTCACGACACCGGTGCTTACGGCGCGTCCATGTCCTCTAACTACAATAGCCGCCCGCTGATCCCGGAAGTGCTGTTTGAAAACGGCAGCGTGCGTGAGATCCGCCGCGCGCAGACGATTCAGGAGCTGCTGGCGCTGGAGCTGAACTGATGCGTATTTTGCCGCTCAGCAGCGTGCCGCATCACGCCAGTCAGATAACTGACTGGCTGTGGCAGGCGTTTGGCGATGGCACAACGCGTGAGTTTTATCACAGTGTCGTGCGCAGCAGCCTGAACGGTGCCGATCTGCCGGTGACGTTTGTCGCACTGGACGCGCACGATATTCCGCTGGGCACTATCGGTTTCTGGCGCTGCGATCTGATCAGCCGCCAGGATCTCTGGCCGTGGGCGGCAGCGCTCTATGTCGATCCCGCCTCACGCGGTCAGGGCGTGAGCGAGGCGCTGCAGCAGCACGTGATCGATTTCGCCCGCGATCGCGGCCACGCGCGTATCTGGCTCTGGTCAACGTTTTCCGGCTACTACGAGCGGCACGGCTGGGAGTATGTCTGCGAAGCGCTGGAGTTTCCCGCCGAGCGGGTGAGGGTGTATAAGCAGGATCTGTGACGGGAGCTGGTTCCGTTCGCCACGGGCGCGGGCGCCGGTTCCGTTCGCTACGGGGCCCCGAGGCTGGTTCCGTTCGCCGTCAGCGGCGGCAGCAGCCTGTGCTCCGGCACGGCGACCGGGCAGAGGACGCCTGGCCGCGCCCTCTGCACTCCCCGGCCCTGCGCCAGGGCGCATGTTAAGCGCCGGTTCCGTTCGCCGTCAGCGGCGGCAGATGCCTTTGCCCCGGCACGGCGACCGGGCAGAGGACGCCTGGCCGCGCCCTCTGCACTCCCCGGCCCTGCGCCAGCCCCGTCCGCCGCTGCGCGGTTCCCTCGCTCACGCCCGCTTCCCTGAGACCGGGCGCCATTCGCTCCTGCTCAGCGCGCCCTTTCGCCGACGTCCTGTCGGCTCATCCCGAAACCGTGCCCTCCCTCGGCGGACCCGGATGGCGCTTCCCCCGTCTTCCGATTTTTTCTCTTTCCTGGGCTTTTTTAATGGCGGTGGGTTCTGGTGGTTTGCGCTTTTTTCCTTTCACATGTGTTTTATGGCTGACGGTCCTGTCGAAAAGCTTCAGCGCACACCAGACCAAATTTAAAAAAAAATGAAGAATTTGCAGGCGGGGAGGGGGGCGCTTCCCGCAGCGCCGGGCGCAGAGTGACGGCCAGGGCGAGCCGGCAGGACGCCGGCGAGAGCGCGGGGTGAGCAGGAGCGAATCCGCGCGGTCCGTTAAGGCCGGAGGGAT